>JALGSV010000012.1 GCA_029821755.1 Candidatus Zipacnadum vermilionense
GCGGAGACCGCGGCGCGCTTCCCCGGCCACCCGGTGGCGGTGCTGCAGCCCTCCCGGCGCGGGCATGTGTACCTGACGGTGGTGGCAAGTGGCAAGTGGCAAGTGGAGAGCGGGGGAGAGGGGCCCCCCCCGGTCCTGTACGGGCCGGAAGTCGTGGCAATCGAGAGCTTGGGGCCGGTCCTGTCGGAGATTCCGGCCACGCCGGTTCTGACCGGGGATTGGGCGGACCTCGATGAATGGTCGGCGCAGCAGACGAGTTTTTCCCTGGACGCCGAGCGAGGGGCGAGTCCCTCGGCGGCGACGGTAGCCTGGTTGGCGGAGTGGGCGTTGGGGAAGACCGCGGAGGATTCCTATTACGCTCTGCGTCCCGAGTATGTGAGTCCCTCACAGGCGGAGCGCAACTGGGGAGTGAACCTCGGACTATGAGCGGCGAAACCGGCACTCGCTCTACCGTGTTTGTGCGGCGGGCCGGCCCGGGAGATGTGGGCCCCATCATGGCCATTGAACGCGCCTGTTTCCCCTCCCCCTGGCCGCCCGGCACCATCTCCGGGGATCTGCGTCATCCTCAGGCGGCCCTCTACCTGCTGGCTGAATTCGACGGGAAACCCGCCGCCTACCTGGGCGGCTGGGTCTACGACGTAGAGTTCCACCTGGGGAGCGTAGCCACCGACGCTGCGCATCGCGGCCAGGGCCTCGCCGAGATCTTGGTGTTGGCCGCTCTGCGCCACGCGGCCCAGACCGGCCTCGAGCGGACCATCCTGGAGTACCGGGTCAGCAACCTGGCCGCGGCTGCCCTGTACAACAAGATTGGCTTCCAGAAGCTGCGCCTCCGCAAGCACTACTACGCGGACAACCTGGAGGACGCCATCGAGGCCAAGATGGGGGACCTACAAGCCCCCGAGACGCTAACTATGCTGGAGGAGAAGCTACAAGCCTGGCAAGCCCAGCGTGGCCACGAACTACAGCTGGCCGAGCTATAGACCTCCGCGCAGGGCGGGCTGCGCCTTGGGACGCGTTCAGGCCGCCCTCTCGGGTCCGACGCCAACCGTCCCTTACCACCGTTGCTTTCGTTGCGCTTGCCTCTCGCCTGTTGTGGTGTGTGCCTCCAAGCCGGTTCCCATGACCCCACCCGCCCTGTTATTACAACCTGACGCCCTCACCTTGGGCCTGGAGACTTCCTGTGACGAGACCTCCGCCGCTATCCTGCGCGGCGGGCGAGAGATCGTCGCGCTCCTCACCGCTACCCAGGACGACCTCCATCGCGTCTTCGGGGGCGTAGTCCCCGAGGTCGCCTCCCGCCGTCATGTGGAGGTCATCACCCGCCTAGTGCAGGACTGCCTGGAGGCTGCCGGCGTCGGTTTTCCCGACCTGAGGCTCCTCGCCGTGACCCAGGGCCCCGGCTTGATCGGTTCGCTGCTGGTGGGTGTCAGCGCCGCCAAGGGCTATGCCCTCGTCACTGGCCTCCCCCTGGCTGCCGTCAACCACCTGGAGGGTCACCTCATGGCCGCCTTCCTGCACTACCCCGGCGAGCCGCCGGCGGCGCAGGACCTCTATCCCACCCTGGGTCTGATCGCCTCCGGTGGGCACAGTGACCTGGTGCTGATGAAAGCTCCGGGGGAGTACCAGACGGTGGGCCAGACGAAAGACGACGCGGGGGGCGAGGCTCTCGACAAGGCGGCGCGCCGGCTGGGCCTCGGCTTCCCCGGGGGCCCCGCCCTGGAGAAAGCCGCCCAGGGCGGTAACCCCGCCGCCGTCGCCTTCCCCCGCCCCGAGGCCGGCCACTTCGACTACAGCTTCAGCGGCCTCAAGACCTCCCTGGTCCGCCATCTGGAGAAACATGGTGAACCGGCCGACGACCAGGCCCGCGCCGACGTGGCCGCCTCCTACCAGCAGGCGGTAGTAGACACCCTCCTCCGCGGCTTGCGCCGGGCGGCAAAGAACTACCACGTTAAGCAGCTAGTCCTCGGCGGGGGCGTCTCTGCCAACCAGGTCCTCCGCCGCGCCTTCCTTTCCCTGGCCGAGGACCTCGGCCTTGCCGGCGCCGTCCCACCCCTCTCCCTCTGCACCGACAATGCCGCCATGATCGCCGCCGCCGGTCACCTCCAGGCCACCCGCCGCGGCCCCGACCCCCTCGACTTCGACGTCTACTCCGTCATGCCCCTGCCCGAGTGACCCGCCGCCTCCTAGAGACTGACGCTCCCGCGCAGCGAAAGTGTCTATCCCCGCCGCACCGGTCTCCAGACCGGTGTCGGGCAATCGTCCCCACCGCCAGGGAAGGGCGCGGCACATAGTCGGCGCCGACACGCCACACTCCTATCAGAGCCTCCGCAGTGGGGAATGGGGAAAACCGTGGACAACTATGTAGAAAATCATCGGCCCCAGACAGCAACCAGTGGAAAACCCGGCATAGTCCAGACTAGTTAGCATATCGATAGTGCTAACCAGGGAATGGGAATATTTGTTTGGTCGGCTGCGCTTTTCAGGCTAGGCTGACGACTTTCCGTTCCTGCGAGGACTCGTAGATCGCCAGGATCAGCTCTACCGCCCGCCGCGCCTCCTGCCCCTTCATCCGTGGCTCCCGCTTCTGCTCGATGGCCGCCAGCACATCCCCGATCTGATCCGCATGCGCGTCCACCGCCAGGCCCAGCATCCCCGCCGCCGGCTCCGAGGCTCCACCCTTCAGCCGCCCCGCCGCTGGGTCGCGGAAGCTCTCCTCCCCCTCCACCTGCCATAGCCCCAGGTCCTCGCCCATGAAGACGATGTTCCCCTGGCTGCCGTGGATCTCCAGCCGCGCCGGGTGGCCCTCATAGGTCAGCGTCGTCCCCTGCACGACCCCGTGCGCCCCGCTGGTGAACTTAAGGGCCGCCGTGCCGATGTCCTCCACCTCGATGTCATGCGCCAGGTTGTCGGCAAAGCCGCCGACCTCCGCCACCTGGCCCATCATCCAGATCAGCAGGTCAATGTAGTGGATTGACTGGTTCATCAGCGCCCCGCCGCCGTCCAGCGCCTTCGTGCCCTGCCAACCCCGGTCGTAGTAGGCATGGCTGCGGAACCACGGCACGGTAGCCGTCCCCCAC
Source organism: Candidatus Zipacnadum vermilionense (assembly GCA_029821755.1). GTDB lineage: Bacteria > Armatimonadota > Zipacnadia > Zipacnadales > Zipacnadaceae > Zipacnadum > Zipacnadum vermilionense. The sequence goes on from JALGSV010000012.1 coordinate 3,078, forward strand.
AACAGCCGCCCTAGCCGGCCCTCCCGAATCGCCTCCCAGGCCCGCCGGAAGACCGGATAGGAGCGGAGCTGATGTACCGCCGCCAGCTTCACTCCGTTGTCCGCACAGGCGGCGATCAGCGCGTCTATCTTCTCCAGCGTCACATCTATCGGCTTCGTGGTGATGACATGCTTGCCCGCCTGCGCCGCCTTGATCCCCAGTTCCGCGTGCAGCCCGCTGGGCACCACGATATTGACGACGTCTACGTCCTCCCGCTGCAGGAGCGCGGCATAGTCGGTACACGCCTCCACGCCATACTGCGTCGCTTTGGCCTGCGCCCGCTCGGGCACCGTATCGCACACCGCCAGCAGCCGCGCGTTGGGTAACGACCGGATCGCCTCGATATGCGTGTCGCTGATTACCCCACAGCCGACCACGGCAAAGCCGTAGGTATTGTCAGTTTGCTCAGCCATAGGAAACCCCCTCAACTCTGCCCTGCACCTGTACTTCTCCAACACCGCCCTACCGGACCACCCCAGAATGCGCACCAACATCGACATTTCCGACCCCTCCCAGCGCGGGATAAAAACCATTCCCTCCCCACACGGCGGAAACCTCCTGCCTCCTCCGCAACCAAAAAGAATAATTGGCTGACAGTAGGGAACTTCTCACGGCATATTCGCGTCTATACCTGTGAGAGGACAAAAGGGGAGACGCCAGCCCGCGGCGGCGGGACAGTAAGGTCATGAGAAGGTTCCACCCTCCCTCCTTCACACGTACCGGGCGTCTCCTCTCCTCTCTCAAAACCTAAGTCGCTGAGTTACGGACTGGCTGACAGGACAGGAAGAACTCACTAAGCGACATGCATTGCCGGACAGACCTGATCTGACCGGACACGAACCATCCCTCCCTAGTCGGCCCGGCCAGTATCCACTGGCCGGGCCGTCACTTTTGTGGTAGCATTGACAGGAGCACAGGATTTCCAGCCTGTGCCTCCGTCGCGAATTGTACAGGCTGGAGAGCCTGTGTTCCTGGGAGGCGCCCTTCTCATGCCCCTGTCCGACCGCATCGCCAAGCTCCGCGACTACACCTGGAGCCGCACGGGGGCCTTCTACGAGCGCGACTACCACTTCTCCCTCGGTCGCCTGCGCCACGCCGACCAGCCCGAGCCCCTGCAGACCGCCCTGGCTTTCGCCCACTTCTGTGAGCACGTCACCGTTAACCTGCGCCCGGAAGAACTGATCGTCGGCGAGGTCCCCCGCCGCGACGAGCCCCTCCCCCTGGAGTCCTGCGCCCCCCTTGCCAACCTTCCAGTGCATCTGGCTGCCGAAGCTCGTCTCCAGTCCTGGGAGCGTGCCACCCTCGACGCTCACACCCACATCGCCGGCATCATGACCGGCCACATGCAGATCGACAACGAGCGCGTCCTCACCGAGGGCCTCACCGGCCTGCTCGCCGCCGCCCAGCACTACTTGGACGAGACTCCGGCGGAGGATATCGATCGGCGCGCCTTCTATTCGGCCGCGATCATCTCCTTGCGCGCCGCGATCCGTTTCGCCGAGCGCTACGCTGAGTTCGCTGAGTCCCTGGCGGAACTGGACCCTGCTCACCGCGACGACCTCCTGGAGGTTGCCCGGATTTGCCGGAAGGTCCCCGCCCAGCCCGCCGAGACCTTCCGCGAGGCGCTCCAGGCCACCTGGTCCATGCACCTGCTGGTCGCTGCTGAGACCAGCGCTGGCCACGGCTGCTTCTGCCCTGGCCGCGTCGACCGCTTCTGGTGGCCCAGCTACGAGCGCGACCTCGCCGCCGGCCGCCTCACCCGCGAGCAGGCCCTGGAGTTGATCGAAGCCTTCTTCGTCAAGATGAACGACTGGAACGTCAACGACGCGCCCTCCAATATCATCCTCGGCGGGCAGGACGCCGCGGGCCGCGAGTTCACCAACGACCTCACCTACCTGTGCCTGGAGGCCTCCCGCGAGGTCCACATGGTCAACCCCTCCGTGCACCTGGCCGTCAGCGAGAAGACCTCCGACGAGGTCCTGGAGGCCGCCTGCGACACCCTTCTGCGCGGTGATGGCTACCCGGCGATGTTCAATGACGAGCTGATCCTGGAGGGCCTCGACCGGGCTGGCGTCGCCCGCGAGGACGCCGTCGAGTACGTCCCTTGCTCTTGCGTGGAGATCACCGTCGGCGGCAAGACCAATGCCTGGGTCGCCTCCGGCTACGTCAACATGGCCAAGCTCCTAGAGCTGGTTCTGCACGAGGGCACCGACCCGGTGACGGGGATACAGGCTGGCCTGCGCACCCCGCCCCTGGAGCAGCTCAACACCTTCGAGAAGCTCTACGACGCCGTCCAGGCCCAGATGCGCTACGTCGTCATGGCCCATCTGTCCCTATACGAGAAGCTCCAGGAGGCGCAGAAGGCCCGCCCCTTCCCCCTGCTCTCCTGCGTCATCCGCGACTGCCTGGAGCGCGGCCGCAATATCGGCGACGGCGACACCGCCGCCCGCTACGTCTTCACCGAGCCCGAGGCAGTCGGCATGACCAACCTCGCTGACGGCCTGGCGGCGATCGAAAAGCTGGTCTACGAGGAACAGCGGCTGACTCTGGGGGAACTGCGCGAGGCGCTCGCCGCCGACTTCGAGGGGCACGAGCAGCTCCGCCTGATGCTGCTCAACGACGCCCCCAAGTTTGGCAACGACGACGACGACGTGGACCACTTCATGACGGAGCTAACCGACCTCTGGCACCAGTTGGTGCTTGCGCATCGCTCGGTGCTGCGCGGCAACTACCTCCCCGGCTATCTCGCCTGGATGATGCACGCCGCCCTCGGCGAGCACACCGGCGCCCTCCCCGACGGCCGCCGGGCGCGCCTGCCGCTGGCCGACTGTATCGGCCCCGCCCAGGGCCGCGATCGCCACGGCCCCACTGCGATAGTCGGCTCGCTGAGTAAGCTGGACTTGCGCGACGCCCTGGCCGGGGTAGTGCACAACTTCCGCTTCGAGCCGCTCGTCCTCTCCGGGGCGGGCCGCCCCCGCTTCCTCCAGTTCCTGCGCACCCTCTTTGCCCGCGGCGGCGCCCAGGCTCAGATCAACGTGATATCCCCGGAGATCCTGCGCCAGGCCCAGCGGCACCCCGAGCGCTACCGGGACCTGCTAGTCCGCGTCGCCGGCTTCAGCGCCCTCTTCGTCCCCCTGGCTGCCCACGTCCAACAGGAGATCATCGAGCGGACCACCCACGAGGTGGTCTGAAGTGCCCTCCGCGTGGCGCGGGTTTTCTAACCGGCCCAAGTAGGTCAGCGCGGGCTAGAAAACCCGCCCCACGCGGAGGATCACCTCCCATACACCTCCCACTCCCTCACCTTCTCCTCCCCCTTCCGCACCTCATACGGCGCCGCCACCTCCGCTAGCCTCCGGAATTCGCCCACCCTCTCCGGCGGGTGCCCGCCGAAAGCCCCCTTCTCCAGCACAAACCCCTCCAGCCGGATCAGGCGTTGGTCCAACTCCAGCATCTGCCCTGGGGAGATGGCCTCTGTCTGAATAGCTCGCAGTCGCCCATGCCAGGACAGTTCATACCCCTTGGGGCTGGCGACTATCGCATCGGGTGGGAATAGCTGCGCCACCCTCGTGGCCAGCAGGTACCCCTCCGGCGGATGCGAAATGCTGGTCAGCGGTAGCGCCACCGCGACATATCCTCCGCCCGCTACCACTATCGCCAGCAGCGCCACCAACGTCGGGGCGGTACGCACCCTCGACTGCCGCGCCCGATCCCACATCCACACCAGCCCTGCTCCCGCGTAGACTGCCAGAAATGGCGCCCAAGTGGCCGCGTAGCGCGACAGCCCAAAGTAAACGGTTAGTGTCACCCCGAGCGCCGTCAGCCCTATCGCCGCCAGCACCACTCCTCCCACCACGCGTCGCCGCAGGTCCGGCAGGCTCAGCAGGAGCCCCAGCGGCGCGAGTATGAGCAGCGCCGGCGGCAGCAATATGTCGAGGTCCCCCAGCGCTTCCACTGCCCCCCGCACCATCTTCTTCGCCAGCTCCGGCCAGGCCCCCAGTAACTCCCCCCACGACAGCGCCTCCGGCGTGACTGTCCGTACCGTCGTCGCCTCCAGGTCGGTAGTCTCCCGCAGGCTCATCTGCATGTAGCTGATGGTCGGCCCGGTGGCGGGCAGCCTCTCCGCTGACAACAGGTGTGTCAATCCGGCGCTCAGCACCATCACCGCCACCAGCCCCACTAGCGCTGTCCCTCGTGCTCCTCTGCGCGCCCGCGGCAGCTGGCCTACCCCCGCCACCAGCAGCAGCGGCACCCAGGCCAGCGCCGTGGGCCGGACAGAATACGCCAACCCCAGCATCACCCCCGCCGCGAGGTACCTCCCTGCGCCTGCCTTCCCCTTCGGCAGGAGCAGCACGGTCATCGTCAAGAGACACAGCGTGTAGGCCGCATCAACATGCCCCAGCGCCGACCATAGCGGCAGCGCCCCGTAGGCCAGGAACAGGGCCGTCGCCCACACCGCCACCCGTTCGTCCCACAGCCGCCGCGCCAGCAGGAAGGTCAGCAGCACGCACCCCAGATACGCTGCCACCGAGCACGCCAGGATAGCTGCGTCGCAATCCCTCCACACCGCAAACGCCCCGGCCAGCACCAGCGGATACCCCAACGACCAGTTCTGCACCGGCCACGGCCGCCCCTCCGCCGTATGCTCATGCCCCACCAGCTCCCACGACCGCAGCACCCGCGTCGCCCACTGCCCGGTCTCCACCAGCACCCGCGCACTCCCGGCCCGCTGCATGGAATCCACCTCCCGCAACGGATAAGCTCCCCGTATCTGGATCTGCACCAGCGCCGAAACCAACCCCAACACCAGCGCCACCAGTACCACGAGCGCGGTAGGCAGACGGCGGGAAGTATCGGTAGCGGAGGAAACCATGAGCAGTAGATTCGGCGGAAGGACCACTGTACCCTCCCTCTAGGGAGGATCGCGGCGCGCCGGTCCCGTGGGGTAGGAATCTCCCCCCTCCCCGTCGAATGTCCCCTTGGCCTTCCTCCTTCATCATGCCTACCACTGCCCCCACCATCATCGGCGCCGGACCCGCCGGCTTGGCTTGCGCCTACGACCTCGCCCGCCGGGGACGATCCTGTCTTGTCCTCGAGTCTCGGGACCAAGTCGGCGGCATCGCCCGAACCATCCCTCTCGACCGCTTCGCCTTCGACCTGGGCGGCCACCGTTTCTACACTAGCCGCCCGGAGGTCGAGGCCCTCTGGCGCGACGTCATGGACGACGAGTTCGTAGTGCGTCCCCGCATCTCCCGCATCTACTACCGCCGCCAGTTCTTCGACTACCCCCTCCGCCTCATGCCCACCCTACGCAAGCTCGGCCTCGGCACTTCCCTGGCGGTCATGGGCAGCTACCTGCGCGCCCACCTGCACCCGTACCCCCACCCCGCCAGCTTCGAGGAGTGGGTAGTCAACGCCTTCGGCCGTCGCCTCTTCGAGATGTTCTTCCGCTCCTACAGCGAGAAAGTCTGGGGTATGCCCTGCACCGAGATGAGCCCCGACTGGGCCGGCGCGCGGATCAAGGGCCTCTCGCTGCGCGAGGTTTTCCTGGCCGCCCTGGGCCTCAACCGCGCCCAGAAAGCCGGGCTCTATGAAGACTTCCTCTACCCGCCGCAGGGCCCCAACATGGTCTGGGATCGCATGGTAGAGCGCCTCCGCGAGCGCGGTAGCGAGGTCCGTCTGCAGACCCCGGTCCAGCGGATGGAGCACGACGCCCACCGCCTCACTGCCCTCTGCACCCCTGCCGAGCGCCGGCCGGTCGCGGACTCCCCCGTGGTTTCCTCCATGCCTCTGCGCAACCTGATCGCCGCCCTCGATCCCGCGCCCCCCGCCGAGGTCCTCGCCGCCGCCCGCCGCCTGCGCTACCGGGGCTTCCTCACCGTCGCCCTGCTCCTCCCGGAGTCCAACCCCTTCCCCGACAACTGGCTCTACATCCACGCCCCGGAGGTCCAAGTTGGCCGCATTCAGAACGCCGCCAATTGGAGCCCCGCCCTGGTTCCTGATCCCAACTTCACGGTCCTGGGGCTGGAGTATTTCTGCTGGGAGGGCGACGAACTATGGAGCGCCCCTGACGACGAACTGATCGCCTTGGGCACCCGTGAACTGGACACCCTCGGCCTGCTCAATGGCCTCCCCGTGGCGGCGGGCAAGGTGGTCCGCGAGGCCTACGCCTACCCCATCTACGACCAAGGCTACGAGGCGGCCCTCACCACCTGCCGGGAGTACCTCGCCGCCTTCACCAACCTCCAGGTAATCGGTCGCAACGGTGTCCACGTCTACAGCAACATGTCCCACGCCACCATGACCGGCCTGCTAGCCGCCCGCAACCTAACCGGCGAGCAGCATGACCTGTGGCAAGTGACCCCGGAGTAGGCCCCCTCGCCGGTGCTGTAGGGCACGGCAGGCTCCCGGAGCAGGCCCTCCGCCTCCTCTCGTCGAATCCCCTCTCACCATGCGAACTACCCCCTCCTTCCGCTCCCGCTACTCCCGTCTCCTGGCCCGCCACGACCTGCGCCGCACTGCCCCTGCCGCCAGTCCCTGGCAGGGCCTTCTGCTGGGCAACGGCGATGTCGGCGCCGCAGTCTGGGGACCCGAGCACGCCCTGCGCTTTCGCCTCAACAAGCTCGACTTGTGGGACTCTCGCTGGGCCGCCGACCCCGCCGGTAAGCCGCTGCCGCTCTCCGAATTCAAGCGTGTCGCCGCCGAGGAGTCGCGCCACCTGGCCGACGGCGAGCGCCTTACCTGTTTCGATACCTTTCCCTGGGGCCCGGAGGACGATCCCTTCCCCTGCCTCAGGACTGCCGCCGACTTGGTGCTGTGCGTCAGCCCCTTCCATAGTCGCAACGAGCCCACCCAGCGCCTGCGCCTGCGGGACGCCACTTATCAGTGCGACTGGGCCATGAAGATGTGGGACAAGCACACGGCCCAGGCGGAGGCCTTCGTCGCCTACCACCACAACGTGCTCGCCCTGCGCGTGGCCACTGACGCCCGCTCCCAGCGCCACATGGCCCTGGTGCTGCGCCGGGAGCCCTGCGGCGGCCGCGACGACGACATGCTCCGTCACGGGGAGTGGGGCCTGCGTGCCTGGCGCGATCCCCGCCACGGCATGCTTCCGCCCCCGCGCTACGAGTTGGACGGCGGCCTCGCCCTGCTGCTCCAGACCATCCCCGGCGACGACAATGTAGACCCCTTCACCTACGCCGTCGCCGCCTACTGTCCCTTGGACATCTCCTTCCACCTCGGCCCGGGTGGGGAGCCGGTGTTGGACGCGGCCGAGGTCGACGACCGCCTGGTCTGCTTCACCGCCGTCTGCACCGAGCGCGAGGGCCCCGACCCCGCTGCCCGCGCCGTCGCCCTGGCCCGCGCCGCCGGCGAGCAGGGCTGGGACTCCCTCCACCGCGAACACGCCGCCGCCTGGGAGCGCCTCTGGTCCGCCAACCGCGTTGAGCTGGCCGACCGCAACCTGGAGCAGGAGTGGTACCGCTCCACCTACATGCTGGCCTGCAACGCCAAGTCCGGCGGCCCCGCCCCCGGCCTCTTCGGCGTGGCCACGCCCTACGACGCCCCGCCCTGGCGCGGCGACCGCCACAACAACTGGCCCGAGTACTCCTCCCTCTTCTGGGGCGCCTTCGTCTCCAACCACCTCGACCTGGCGCTTAACTACGCCGAGCACACCGCCGCTTTCCTCCCCACTGCCCGCCGGATCGCCCGGGAGATCTACGAGTGTGAGGGCGCCGCCTTCGCGCACCTCTTCATCGACTACTCCCGCCGGTACTACTTCGACAACTCCTGGTCCCGCTCGCTCTACCTCACCGCGATCAACGCCCAGAACCTCTGGTGGCATTACCAGTACTCCCAGGACCGCGACTACCTAGCACGCTGGGCTTACCCGGTGATGCGCGAGTGCGCCGACTTCTACGTCTCCCTGGTCAGCAAGAACGAGCCCGGCAACTACGACCTGTGGCCCACCGTTCCTTGCGAGTACCGCGGTTTCCTCAAGGACCTGGCCCTCAGCCGCAACTGCCTCCTCGATCTGGCGCTGGTGAAGTTCCTCCTGAGTGGCACGCTGGAGGCCTCCCGACTGCTGGACGCCGATGCTGAGCGGCGCGCCTCCTGGCAGGACCTGCTGGATCACCTGCCGCCCTACGAGACCCTGGAGGTGGAGGGGAAGACGGTTCTGCAAGACGTGACCGGCAACCCGGAGGTCCCCCCCTACAACCACCCGGTGGGTATCGCCCCGCTCTTCCCGGGCGAGGACCCGGAGTGCTATGGAGTGGGGAAGTGGCGGGAGATCGCGGAGAACACTCTGCGCTGGCAGAAGTGGGCGGACTTTGAGGTCATGGCCTACGCCCGCCTGGGCGACGGGGCGACGGCCTACCGCCTGGCCGGTGGCGGGCAGCCCCACCGCCGCCAGGAAGATGCCAACGTCACCTGGTCCCACGCCCGCGGCATGCTCCACGTCGGCGAGTTGCTGCTGTCGAGCTGGGACGGCGTCATACGGCTGTTCCCGGCCTGGCCGTTAGAGAAGACGGCGAAGTTCGAGAAGCTGCGGGCCAAGGGCGCCTTTCTCGTCTCCGCGGAGTGCACCGAGGGCCGGGTGGGCGAGGTCACGATCCACAGCGAAGCCGGGGCCCAGGTGCGGATGGTCTTGCCTTGGCCCCGGGCGCGAGTGGTAAACGACCAGACCAACAAAGAGGTCCCCGCCACAAGGGACGGGGACCTGCTCGTATTCTCCACCCAGGCTGGTGCGACCTATCGTATCGAGCCCCTCTGACGGAGGGGCCGGTCGAGTTGCGCCCTGAGCTCGTCGACGGGCGCGAGGAGGCCGGCCCCTGGGCCTCGTCTGCCGCTAACTCCTCAACGTAGCCTCCCCCTCTGACACTGTCGACTGGCGACTGACATTTCCCCTCCCCTCTACATCTCCCGCCACACGCTTGCCCCGGCCGGTACGTCTAACGTTTCGACCGTGAATGTGCTCTCTTGCAGCGGGTCGAAGTACGGGTTCTTCCTGACCGCCACCTTGATGGCCTGGTCGGTTGGGTTATGGATCTCCGCCTTCCAGCCCTGCTCCGCCACCTGCGTCACCTGAATCCACACCTCCGGGTTATCGGCCACCAGCGGGTGTCCGACGAACAGGTCCGTCTCGCCCGCCATCGGCACCACGGCCCAGGCCCGGCCCTCCAGGACACCCACCGGGCGCGCGGCCCGCTTGCCGCGGTCGTAGAGGTACGCGGACCAGCGGTCGTTCATCCCCGCCACTCGCAACGGGAGCGTGGAGATGAGCTGGCCGCTCAGCTTGCCGGAAAAGCACTTGGTCACCGCGCCGTCCAGGTCCAGGATGTACCGTCGCCCGGTCACCTTCCCGCTCTCCGGCGTCACCGTATAACCCGCCGGTCCGCCATCCAGGCCAAAGTCCTTCCAGAACCTCTCCACGGTCGCCTTGGTGTCGGCGAACTGCCTGGTGTAGTCGGTCACTCGCGGGATGCCCAGCAGCAGCAGGTCCACCGTCGCGCTCTCGCCCTCCTTCTGCGGCGAGGCCTCCGGGGACAGGATCGCGTACATGTGGCTGCGCTTGGGGGTGTACCAGGTCAGTTTCAGACCCTCGCTCAGCGGGAACCAGGCTACGCTGCCCAGCGGCGAGTCCATCAGCGCTGAGTAGGCGTTCAGACCGAACGGCGTCGACTGGCCGGCTCCCGGCGTCGCGGACTGGTCGTCCCACTTGCCCGCCTGCGCCTTCCCGTCGCTCCCGCACACGGCCCACTCGTTCTCCCGCTGCGTCCGTAGGAAGGCCACGTTGAACCCGTTGTTCGCCATGTCCTTGAGCAACTTGATCTCAGTGGACCACAGGAACACCGGCAGCGGGCTATCCGGGTCGATGTTGAAGAAATGGTTGCGCCGGTTGACGGTGAAATCTTCGCGCGGGTTGGTGCGCCACAGCGTGTGCCAGACGTTATACACGCCCACGCCGTCGGCGAAGTCCCACGCGCGCAGGCCCTCCCCGATGTTGACATCGCCGTTGTGCATCACCCGCCGCGCGTCGGTCACCTGCGGCGAGAGTACTTGCTCGCCGTCCGGCAGCAGCGCGATGGTGTGCTCAATCACATCCGGCTCACCCCCGGCGGCCCCGTCAAAGGCCGGCGCCCCGAGTAGCGGATCGTTCTTGAAGGTCCCTGCCGGCGAGACATTCGGCGTCAGCCGCTTGTTTGGCGTGGCCAGCGGCTGGTTGCCCCCGATCATGATCCCCGTTCCGTCCGACCGGGTCAGATAGCCGTAGGACAATTGGTTGTTGCGGTCCGAGCACATGAACTCCTCGGAGCGATGGTTGCGGTCCCACTGCTCCCCGCCCACGGCCTTCCCGCCCTGCACGTCGGTGGCCACCATGACCAGGTTGTGCTGCCGGTCGTGCTCCAGGTCCAGCACGAACTCGTATTCCTTCGTCCCGCCCGGCAGGTAGCGCCGGAAGATGCGTTCCCCGTCGTAGACCAGAATCTCCTCCAATCCCACCTCGGAGGAGACCCTCCCACGCAGCACCCAGCGGTTGTTCTGCCAGACGAAGTCGCCCTGGTTGTCTCCGCCGTAATCCCGCGGCCCGATGAAGCACCACGACTCAATCGCCGGGCCGCTGCTCACGTAGATCTTGTTCGGGCTGTCCGGGTAGTAGTTCCAGTTGTTGAAGTACTGGATGAACTTGGTCTCCGGGTCCAGCCGCCCGCTGACCGTGTACCCGCCCTGCTCCGGCATGCGCAGGATCGTCTTCCACTTGGTCTGCGCCAGCTTGGCCGGGTTGTCTATGAGGTTCAGCGCCAGCGGTGTCGGCCCGTTGCCGAAGGCCGCCAGGTTGAGGTACCCCTTGGTGAAGTCTTCTAGCACCTGTCCGTCCTGGGCCGTCACCACGGCCACTGCACTCCAGTCCGAGAACCAGTTGGCGAAGGGCGCGGCGCTTTGACTGAACAGGTAGTTCCCCGCCGTCAGCTTGAAGCTGGAGATGGAGTAGGCATAGTCCAACACCGTCATCGCCAGTTGGCCCTTGACGTAGGGGTCCCCGCCCAGGCCGGTGTCTCGCGACACGAAGAACTTGCCGCTGGGGTCCAGGAACTTCTTGTCCACGTACGGGAAGGTGTCGCCGAAGTAGAAGTAGTGATTGCCTACCTCGTCGTCGATGGTGAAGCCCGGGATCGCTGCGAAGTCTCGGTTGGATACCCGCTTGCAGTCCGCCTTCAGCCTGTTGAAGTTGGCCGCTGACAGTCGGCCGAACTCCTCCAGGAAGACGAGGAACGACAGCTTCTGCGCCTTCGCTGCTGCCACCCACTCGTCCACCGTGCCCTGGCCGCTCGAGTACGCCGTTCGCGCCCCGATAACTCCGGGCCACGCCGGCTCCACCGCCGGGAACTCCAGCTTCTGCGACCAGTCATAGGGCTTGCCGAACTTCGTCTTGTAGGGGTTGTCCAACATGGCCATGTCCATCTTGGCCCCGCCCAGCTCCCCCGCCGCCATGGATGGCTCCGCCAGCCACTTCAGCGAGTTCTCCAGCAGCCGGTACCCGCCGGAGGCCTTCCCCTCTATCCCCTGGTCAAGCACAATGCCCTCCAAGGTCGTGGTTGCGTGGGCCCCGGTCAGGTACTCCGGGGTAATCCCCAGGCAGACCATCCGCCCCTTGCCCACCTGCCGGATGGCGCCGATGGGCACGTCCTTCGCGTACGTCCCCGGCTCGGTCGGATCCGCCTGCAGCGGCCCCCGCTTGGTGTACGAGGTCGGCGCTTCGGTGACTACTACTTGCCAGTTATTGTCGGTCTGCAGCGGGATGGCGTGGTTCTGCGCTCCCGGCCGTCCCGGCGGGTTTGGGTACCACAGTCCGGTCACGCCCGCCGTCACCGGCGCCGCGGCGATGTTCGTCGTATACCCATAGGTCAGCCGCCAGGAGGTCGCGATAACCCCCGCCGCATCGAACGCCAGCTCGTCAAAGAGCGGCGTAATCCCCAGCGGATTGAGAAAAACGTCCTGCGCCGGCTTGCCGGTGACCATCTGCCCAAACACCGGGAAGACAAACACTCCCCCGCCCGCCTGCAGGAACCGGTTGAGCGTCTCGATAGTGGTGAGGTTGTTCTTGGTCAGTGTCATGTCGGCGTTACATCGCCCCAGTCCGGCCACGACGATGACGTTGTACTGCTGGGCCTGGTCCCAGGTCAGCGGGGTCTCCTCCAGCCCCGGATACCCCGTCCCCTTCAGGTTCAGCCCCGCCTGGTGCAGCCGGTTAGCTACCTCAAACGCACACCCCCCGCCGGAATCCCCCGCAAACAACACCGCCGGTCGCTTGGCCTCCTGCCCCCAAGCTCCCGCCCCCAACACCAGCCCCAACACCAGAAAACTCATCATGGTCAAGGCGTGTTTCTTCATAGTTATCACCCTTACAACGCAAAACAAGCCGGGCAAGCGACCGGTTCGGCCTTCCCCTGCCGACAGTCTACCGTGTTGCGCATCGTGGGGCAAGGTCGTCCCCAGGAGGGGTCGGATGAGCAGCGTTTGCGCGGAGAATCCGGCCCGCTCCCCTCGGCAGCTGCCTGCCTCTCTCCCCTCCCCACTGACATTGTTGACTGTTGACTGACATACCCTTGCACTGCCTCCCCCAAAAGTGCTAATATCCGCCTATCTACAATCCGTCGTGTCATTTTCTCCACAAATCGTCGCCTTGCGGCGCAAAAGGAGTTATCCATCATGGTCCTGCTGCGCAGTCTCTGGTCCTTATTCGTCACGGCTGTCGTCCTTGTCGGCGTCATCATCGGTAATCTGGTCGCCAAAGCTCTCGACGCACGTTTCTTCGAAAATCCCGCCAGCGGCCCGGGGGTCTCCGACCTCCACATATACTTGTTCAACGCCGGTGTGGCCGTAGTCGGCGGCCTACTCGGTTTCCTCTTTGCCTTGGTTTTCTTCCGCAAGATTGTCACCTGGATCTCGTATTTCGAGACCGTGCCCCTGCTCGATAAGATGGCTGCGCTCATCGGCACCGTCCTCGGGCTGGTGGTGGCGATCCTGGTCACCTTCCCCTTCGCCTCCATTCCCGGCTACGGCCTGCCCATCGCCATCTTCGCCAGTGTCGCCGGCATGGTGCTGGGCGTCGGCTTTGTCATGAGCGCCAAGGAGCAGATGGCCTACGTATTCCCCTCCCTCTCCCGTGCCAGCAGCGGCGCGGCGACCTATGGTCCCGGCGGCGGCATTCCCAAGATGGTCGATACCAACATCATCATCGACGGCCGCATCTGTAACGTGGTAGGCACCGGCTTCATCGAGGGCCCCATCTGCATCCCCGACTTCGTCCTGGGCGAGCTGCATCACATCGCCGATTCCGAGGACAACCTCAAGCGCGCCCGCGGTCGCCGGGGCCTGGACATGCTCAACCGCCTCAAACAGATGGAGGGCGTCGAGGTCAGCATCGTGGACGACTACACGGAGGAGGAGGCCCCCTTCGACGAGGTCGACACCCGCCTGGTACGCCTGGCTAAGTCCCGCGACGCCAAGGTCCTCACCAATGATTTTGGCGTCGCCGAGATTGCCAAGCTCCACGGCGTCCCTGTCCTCAACATGAACGAGCTGGCCACCACCCTCAAGCCCGTCTACCTCCCCGGCGAGGCCTTTAGCGTCGCGCTCATCAAGGAGGGCAAGGAGCCCGACCAGGCCGTCGGCTACCTGGAGGATGGCACCATGGTGGTAGTCAAGCGGGCCGCCGACCTGATCGGCAAGAATGTCCTTGCTGAGGTAGAAACAGTCCTCCAGACCAGCGCCGGTAAGATGATCTTCGCCGTAGTCAACGGCCTCGACGAGGAGTGAGGAGAGGAATCGATAGATGATGAATGATGAACTTGGGAGTCAGGGGAGGGGCTCTTTCCCCCAACTCATCAATCATCAATCATCGATTCTGACCTGATGCCCGTCGCCGCTTTACTGATGGCTGCCGGTCGGGGCGAACGGATGGGAGCGGACCGGGCCAAGTGCTTCCTCCCCCTAGCCGGCCGCCCGCTCTTCCTCTATTCTCTCGCCACCTTTGCCCGTCTGGAGCCTACCCCGCGCCTGGTACTGGTCGCCCCGCCCGGCTGGGAGCAGCAGGCGGCCGACCTTTGCGCCGCCCTGCCGCACCCGCCCCTGATTGTCCCCGGTGGGGCGGAGCGCGCCGAGTCCGTGCGCGCCGGTCTCGAGGCCTTGGCCGCCGACCCGCCGGAGCTGGTCGCCATCCACGACGCCGCCCGGCCCCTGGTCACCCTCGCCCTGATCGCGCAGACCTTCGCCGCCGCCCGCCAGGACGGCGCTGCTCTAGCCGCCACACCTCTCACCGACACCCTCAAACGCGCCGGCGATGACCTGCTCGTCCGGGACACTCCGCCCCGCGCCGGGCTCTGGCGTGCCCAGACACCCCAGGCCTTCCGCTACGACCTGATCCGCGCGGCGCACCAGCACGCCCAGCAGCACGGCCTCCCCGCCACTGACGACGCCATGTTGGTGGAGGCCCTCGGCCACTCCGTCCGGATCTGCCCCAGCAGCGCCTACAACATCAAGGTCACCACTCCGGAGGACCTCGCCGTAGCCGAGCATCTGCTGAGCGGCAGCGGGGAGTTGCGGGTCGGCCACGGCTACGACCTGCACCGCCTGGTGGAGGGCCGCCCGCTGATCTTGGGCGGAGTGCATGTCCCCTACGAGCGCGGCCTACTCGGCCACTCCGACGGCGACGCGGTCTGCCACGCCCTGGCCGACGCGCTGCTCGGCGCCGCGGCTCTTGGTGACATCGGCGCTCACTTCCCCGACACCGACCCCCAGTACGCCGGCGCCGACAGCCTCCTCCTGCTCGCCCAGGTAGCCCGGCTACTGTCCGCCGCCGGCTTCTGTGTAGCGAACTGTGACATAACCATCCAGGCCCAGGCGCCCAGACTCCGACCCCACGTGGACGCCATGCGCGCCCGCCTAGCCGAGGCCCTGGCCCTGGACCTGTCTCGCGTGAGCGTCAAGGCCACGACGATGGAGGGCTTAGGCCCCATAGGAGAAACCCTCGCCCTCGCCGCCCACGCGGTAGCGTTGGTGCGCCAGGGGCTGGTCTGACCCACCCGCCGCGTGCGGCTGCCCTCCGTGGCCGCTCTCCGTCCCCCTCGCCTGCAAGGAGAGGGGGCAGGGGGTGAGGTGGCTGTCCCACAAAGCGAAAAATGTATATTTCCGCAACCGAAATGTACAGGTTTGCGGCCCTGAAGTTATACGCAAAACCGCTTATTTCCGCCCATTTTTCAATTATGGGACAGCCACTGAGGCTCCGAGGCCCGTGCCGACTTGATGCCCGCCCTCCCCTTCCCCCCGCCCCTGTCCTCCGTTATACTGCCCCCGATGCCCCTATCCTCGCTCCTCCAACTCTTGCGTACCGACCCCCGCCTGGGCTTCCTTCAAGGCCTCGCGCCCGGCCGCGGCTACCTCGTCGGCGGCGCGGTCCGCGATGCCCTGCTGCATCGCGAGACCAAGGACCTCGACTTCGTCGTGCTCGGCCTTGCCCCGGAGACCCTCGCCACCTCCCTGGCCCGCTTCGGCCATGTCGAGCCGGTCGAGTCCCGCGCCTTCGGCGTCTACAAGTTCACCCCCACCGGCGGCGCCGACACCTACGACGTTGCCCTCCCCCGCCGCGACCGCTGGACCGGCCTGGCCTACAAGGACATGGCCGCGGAACTGGGCGTCTCCCTGGAGGAGGACCTGGCCCGTCGCGACTTCAGCATTAACGCTCTGGCCCTGTCGCTAGACGGCGACCTTGTGGACCCTTACGGCGGCCAGGCCGACCTGCAGGCGCGCCTGCTCCGCGCCGTCGGCGATCCCCGACAGCGCTTCTCCGAGGATCCCTCTCGTATCCTGCGGGGTCTGCGACTGGCCTGCCAACTGGACTTCGAGATCGAGCCGGAGACCCTCCGCGCCATGTGCGAGCTGGCCCCAGAGGTCACCCGCCTCACTGACCGCGGCGAGACCCGCGTGGCGCCTGAGGTGGCCGGCGCCGAATTCCTCCGGGGGTTTGCCGCCTGCCCTGAGCGGCTGATCCGTCTCTGGGACCAGACCGGCCTGCTCGACCTGCTCCTGCCCGAGATCGCGGCCATGCGCGACACGCCCCAGCCCGAGATCTTCCACACCGAGGGTGCGGTCCTCGCCCACACGCTACTGGCCCTGAAGCGCCTCCGGGACCTGGAGGAGCCTACCGCGCAGCAGCGCTGGGCCAGCCCCATTCCCTTCCAGCCCGCCTCTCTCCACACTCGTCTGGCGGTCCTGCTGCACGACGTCGGCAAGCCGCCCACCCTCCAGTACCCCCAGACCCCTGGGGACCGGATTCGGTTCTTGAACCACGCCGGGGTCGGCGCGAAGCTAACCGCCGCCCTGGTCGACCGCCTGCGGCTGTCCCTCTTCCCCCGCGACGACCCCTTGCACGTCGAGCGCGACCGCCTCGCCTTCCTGATCGGCCGCCACATGATCTGCCCGGGAATGGATGCGCAGTGCGCCAAGCTGTCCACTCTCGAGCGCCTTTTCTTCTCCCCCGAGACCCGCGGCGGGGAACTGCTCGCCGTGCTGTACGCCGACCTAGCTGCCACTATCCCCGCTTCGGGGCAGCCGGACTTCGCCCCCTACCGGAGACTCTTGGAGCGTTTGCGCCAGGTAGCCGGCGCCATCCACACGCACCAAGCAGAGCGCCGCCTCCCGCCCCTGCTCAGCGGCGACGAGATCATGGCTCTACTGGAACTACGCGCCGGCCCGGAGGTAGGCCAGGTGAAGAACGCCTTGCGGGAGCTGCAACTGGAGGGGAAACTGCAGACCAAACAAGAGGCGGAGGACTACCTGCACGAGCGGGGCCAGGAACTACTGCGGGGCGAGGGGGACGAGTAGACAGGTCGCCTTCGGGCTGCCCTCCCCACCTCTCCCCAGCCCGAGCGTAGCGAGGGCGCGGGGAGAGGTCGGCGCGCTTCGCGCGCCGGGTGAGGCCTCTCCTACGGACCGATAATCCTCCGCGGCAACAGCTTGCGCGCGGCCTCCACCAGCTCCCTTGCTGCCTGCGCCGGGTCTGGTGCGTCATTGATCGCTGCGATCACGGCAACCAAAGCCGGATTGGTCTCCTCCAGATCCGGGAGGTTCTCCCGGCTGATCCCGCCGATGGCGCACACCGGCAGGCTAGTCGCCCGTTGCACCGCCGCCAGCCCCGCGGGACCAATGACCGGCTTGTCTTGCTTGGTGGGGGAGGGGAAGAGCGCGCCGCACGCCACGTAGCTGGCTCCCAGTTGCTCGGCCTGCCGGGCCGCGGCCGCCGTATCGGCGCTCACGCCCACAATCGCTGCCGGGCCCAGCATCCGCCGCACCACGTTGGTGGGGAGGTCCTCCTCGCCCACATGCACCCCATCGGCTCCCGCCGCCAGGGCCACATCCAGCCGGTCGTTGACAAGCAGCGGCACGGCCGCCGGCCGGGTGATCCGCAGCAGCGCGACCACATCGTCATACATTCGCCGGATGGGGGCCTCTTTCACCCGGTACTGGACCAGCCCCACCCCGGCGGTCACCACGGCCTCAACCAGCGATACCAAGCTGGCGCGATCGGGCAGGACCGCCGGCGTAAGGTAGTATATTTTGGAGCGCAGACCGTAGAGCATTGCGGAGTCATTCCACACTCCCTCGCGCATTTCCTGCGAGCTGGCGAGGAAGACAGCCCCTTTGCGTGGAACTAGCGCTGGGACCGACATTGCGTGGTCCCTCCCGAGCCACCGTTTGGCGGCCGTTCGGTTATCCCAGAAAAGGGCCTTCTCGCATGCGCATCCTCGAAGTCATAACTCCCTCCCACTACTCCGGCGCGGAGCGCGTGGTCACCTACCTCTCGGGCGAGTTGCAGCGCCTGGGCCATGAGGTGCTGGTGGCCACCAAGCCCTTGCCGCTGCTGGAGCAGGAGCTAGCTCGCCGGGGCGTTCCCTGCGAGCCCGGGCCCTTCTCCGGCAAGCTCAACCGCCGGGTGGGCGAGCGCCTGCGGGAGTTGATCCGCACCTTCCGCCCGGACGTGGTTCACGCCCACCTCTCCACCGCCGCCTGGTGGGGCGCCTGGGCCGCCCACCGCGAGGGCCTGCCCTGTGCCGCTCATGTCCACGGCATGACTCACACCTTTTGGTATCGCCGCGCCGATCTGCTGATCGGGCCCTCGCGTGGCGTGCGGGATTATCTGGTTAGCCACGGAGTGCCGGTGGGGAAAACGGAGGTCATCTACAACGGCCTGGACCCGGCGAGCTTCGTCGGTCTGCGCCCCGCCGAGCAGGTCCGGGCGGAACTGGAGCTGCCGCTGGCCGCGCTCGTGATCGGGGTAGTCGCGCATCTGGCCGCGAAGAAGGGTCACCGCGTCCTGCTGGAGGCTCTGGCCCGGCTCGCCCCGCGCCATCCCGACCTGTACTGCCTCTGCCTGGGCCGGGGACCCTTGAAGGACAGCCTGGAGCAGCTCGCCCGGAAGCTGGGGCTGGGCGACCGGGTCAGATTCCTCGGATACCGCCACGACGCGCTGGAGGTTACCCAGGTTTTCGACGTGGCGGTGCTCCCCTCGGTGCAGAAGGAGGGCCTGGGGCTGTGCTTGATCGAGGCGGGCTTCCTGGGGATACCGGCTGCCGGCAGCGACGCCCCCGGCATGAACGAGGTGGTGCAGACCGGCGTCACCGGCCTGCTCTCTGCGCCCGGCGACGCCCCGGCCTTGGCCGAGGCCCTGGACCGCCTCCTCTCCGATGCCGATCTGCGCCGGCAGCTAGGGGAGGCCGCCCGCCGCCGCGTCTCGGCAGTGTTCACCCTCCGCCGGCAAGCGGAGAAAACGGTGAAGACCTTCGAGAAGCTCCTCAGCCCCCCACTGACGGCGCCGCCTATCTCCTAGCCTTCCTCCGTCTTCAACTTCGCGTGCGGGTCCACCCCGATGGACATAAGGTACTCATCAATGGCCCGGTGCTTTGCGACGGCACAGGCCATGTCGATCAGCTCCACCGGGTCCATCTCATGCAGGTCCACCGACCCCAGCGCCCCCAGTTCCTGCATCGCCTTGTGGAAGTCGATGGTAAGCTTCTGCGACGTGCCCCGGACCGTGTCCTTAATCTCGACCTGCACCTTCTCCGGCAGTTGTATGGGTGTAAGAATGCGTGCGGAAAGCGTCATGGGATATTCCTCCTGACCCTCAGTGCGCCCTACCTATCATACCTCACATCCGCCGCAACTGGAAGCCCTGCCAATCCTCCTGCATTTGGGGGGAGGAGGTTCAGGGCGCAGGGCGAATTCCCGCCGTGCGCACTTCCGGCTTACCGGCGCCCCAGCGACGGTATACTGCTTTCCGTTGGACCCGCCGCTCACAAAGGATGATCCCATGAACCTCCTCTACAAACCCGATGCCGACGACGCTCTCCGCCGCTTGGAGGCTTTCTGGCATAACGACCTGCTCGACCGGCCCCCGGTCATGGCTACCTGCCCCCAGCCGGGCCAGACCGTCCCTCCCGGCCCCGGCCAACTCGCCGGGTTTGACGGCGATTACGCCGGTGCCCTCGCCCAGTTCGAGGCCATGGCCGCGGCTGTCTACTGGGGCGCCGAGGCCTTCCCCACCATGGGGCCCTGCCTTGGCCCCGACCAGTTCGCCGCCTTCTTCGGCGGGGAGATAGTCGTCTCCCCCGAGAGCCAGGAGACCTCTTGGGTTGAACGCTTCGTTGACGACTGGACCGACGTCCTTCCCTTGCGCCTGGACCCCGATAATCGCTACTGGAAGCACATCCTGGCCTATATGGACTACGCCGGGCGGGCCGCCGCCGGCAAGTTCCTCATCGCCACCCTCGACGCTCACAGCAACATGGACGCCCTGGGGGCCATGCGCGGCTATGAGGACCTCTGCCTGGACATGCTCGACCGCCCCGAGGCCATTGACGAGGCCGTCGCCCAGGTCCGCGACTTCTACGTGCCGATCTATGACGCCGTCTACCAAGCTGCCGCCATGGACCAGGTCGGCTGGACTACCTCCTGGCTAGGCGCCGTGGGCCCGGGCAAAGGCACCTGCGTGCAGTGTGACTTCGCCGCCCTCATGTCCCCGCGCATGTTCGACCGCTGGGTCATGCCCTGCCTGGAGGCGGAGACCGCCTTCCTGGACCACGCGATCTACCACTGGGACGGCCCTGACGCCCTCCCGCACCTGCCCTCCCTGCTCAGCCTGCCCGACCTGCATGGCATCCAGTGGGTCCCCGGCGTCGGCGAGGAGGCCGAGGGCCGCCCCATGTACACCTGGGTGGACCAGCTCCAGCAGATGCAGGCCGCTGGCAAATCGGTCTACGCCTACGGCCCCGCCGAGGCCCTCAAGACCCTCCACAAGCAACTCCAGCCCAACTTGGTCTTCTACAACCTCCAGGGCCTCCAGACCCCACAGGAGATCGACGCCTTCTGCAGGTGGCTGGAGCAGAACTCGTAAGGCAACCCGACCACAACCCATCCCGAGGTATGCAATCTATGGCCGCACCCCTCCCTCGCCAACTCACCTTCCAGGATCTCGAATTCGGCCTTTTCTGCCACTTCGGTCCCAACACGTTCCTCGACCAGGAATGGGGGACCGGCGCCGAGGACCCGGCCATCGTCAACCCCACCGACTTCGACCCCCGCCAGTGGGCTCGCGCCGCCCGCGAGACCGGCATGCGCTACCTCGTCTTCACGGCCAAGCACCACGACGGCTTCTGCAACTGGCCCACCGACACCACCGACCACTGCCTCAAGTCGAGCCCCTACCAAGGCGGTAAGGGCGACCTCGTGGAGCAAGTTGCCGAGGCGGCCCGTGCCGAGGGACTGGCCCTCGGCCTCTATCTCTCCCCCTGGGACCGCCACGACCCCCGCTACCCCGACCCCGCCGCCTACGACGAGGTCTATCTGGCCCAGTGGCGCGAGCTGCTCACCCGCTACGGCCCGCTCTGCTGTTGCTGGCTGGACGGCGCCGGCTCCGAGGGCCGCGTCTACGCCTGGCCGCGCATCATCGCCCAGATCCGCGAACTGCAACCCGACGCCTGCGTCTTTTCCATGGGCGAGCCGGATTACCGCTGGGTCGGCAACGAGGACGGCCTGGCCCCCGATCCCACCTGGAACGTCGTCCCGCGCCCCCAGGACTACCTGAACCACGACCAGTTCTTCACGCGTCCCTTCCTGGAGTCCTTTCCCCACTGGATGCCCGCCGAGTGCGACGCCCGGATCCGCGCCAACTGGTTCTGGAACACCTACGACCTGCCCACCCTCAAGTCCACCGAGCGCCTGGTGGATCTGTACTACAAGTCGGTGGGGCGTGGGTGCAATCTGCTGCTCAACATCGGACCCGACACCCGCGGCCTGATCCCCGACCCGGACCTGGCGTGCCTGAGCGAGATGGGGGCGGAGATTAGGAGGAGGTTCGGGACCCCTGTAGGGCGCGCCCTACGTGGCGCGCCGTCCGAGAGGGCGGGGGACGTAGCCCCCGCCCTACAATCCGGCTTCGCCGCCGCCGAGCAGGCTAACACCGAGAGCCTGGAGCTTACCTTCCCGGCGCCCACCCCCATCAACCATGTGATCCTCCAGGAGGACCTCATCCAAGGCGAGCGGGTGCGGGAGTACATCGTCCAGGTCCTCCCCCACGACCGCTGGGAGGGGGTCTACGTCGGCACCGCCATCGGCCACAAGAAGATAGACCAGTTCCCGACCATCGCGGCGGAGGCGGTCCGGGTGCACTTTCGCCAGTCGGACGGCAAGCCAAAGCTGAAAGCCCTGGCGGCATACTGCGTGTAAGCCCCCCTCCCGGAGGGGCCGCGTCGAGTTGAGATCGCCGCAGGTGATCTCAGGGAGGCCGGCCCCCGCCCGAGGGCGCGCGCCGCCGCAACGCCGCAGCCACCAGTCTCGCGGGCTGCTCGGAACAAGTCGCGTAGGGGCGAATGTTGGGCGCTTCCCAGTGCCCAACATCCGCCCGCGGCTGTCGGCGCCACTGCGCTTTGCCACCGCCGGGTGCCCCTCCCGACACCGCTCTGGAGAGCGGCGCCACTAGCCGCTTGTGGTCGCCCCGGAAATGCAGAGGGGGCGGACGCTCCGCGTCCGCCCCCTCTGCAACTTCCTCCTCCCACCTCACCTCCAGTGGCACAGGTCTCCAGACCTGTATCCCCTTCTCTCCCCCCCCCCTGCGAGGGGAGGGGGGCAGCGGGGGGGGTGAGGCCTCCCTCTTCACATCGGCGGCAGGTCCACCCTCTTCACGAACTCCAGGAGCGCTAGCTCCTCCAGCTTCTCCACGTCCGCCTTGCCGATGGCCAGCTTCGCCGACCCCGGCTTGAGCAGCACCGTGAAGCCCAGCTCCTTCAGCTTGGCGATATTCGCGTCCGAGTCATCAAACATCCACACCGCGACCTCCACCTTCCCGTCCTTCACCGTCACCGCGTCGCTGCTGTAGTTCCCGTCCGCATCCAGCTTCGCCGCCAGCCCGGTCAACTCCGTCGCCAGCTTCAACTGCAGCAGTGCCTTGCGCTTGTCCTCCGGCGACAGCTTCGTGTCCTTCTCCAACGCGGTTATCCGGTCGGTCAGGCTGTATCCCTCGCCCGCCAGTCCTTCTTCGAGGCGGCTCCCCGCGAAGGTGCCGCTCGGCCCGGCCACCCCCGCCGGGCCCGGCGCCCCTGGCGCCCCCATCATGCGACCCATCCCAGCACCGCCGTAGCCGCCGAGGGCAAGGCTCTTCCCCATTTCCCGGTTGACCCCAAACACCCCCTCATACGACACCCCCTCCGGCATCTCCACCGGTACCGCCACCGTCCGCGCCTCCCCGCCCTCCGTGATGGTCATCTCCTCCACGGCCACGAAGGAGGTGTACTGCGTCACCAGGTTGTAGCGCAGGCCCAGGTCGGTGATAGCCTCCTCAATCTCCGCCGCGGGCTGCTCACGATTCAGACGCCCCACGTAGCTCGCGTTCATCAGATGATCCACCCGCGCTCGCGCCCACTGCGGCGCCAGCACCGCATGGCTCGGCTCCTCCGGCGGCAGGTCCACCATGAGGGTCCGCTCGAAGGGGCCCTGCGCCGTCATGCCCTTTAGTGTGACCGGTCCGCGCCCGCTGCCCGTGTAGCGCCCGTAGACGACCACCGGCTGCGCGCTGAACAGGTCCGGGATGCGCTGCGGGTAGGTGTCCTGCACCGGCAGGCGGCCCCAGTCCACCGTGATGTCGGTCAGCACCGGGTTACGCAGGCGCTCGTAGAAGCGGTCAGCCACCTTGGTCCCGTCCTCGCCCAGGGTCACGAAGTCCGCGATCCCCCGCCCCGCCCGGGCCATGCCCTCCAGCAGGAAGCGGTTGACGGACTGCCCGATCCCGAAGGAGAACACCCGCGCGTTGGTGTGGCGCTGAATCTCGCCGATGATCTCCCGGTCGTTACCCACGTAGCCGTCGGTCATGAACACCACGATGCGGACATGGCCCGCGGCGTCCGAGGGGGCTAGCGCCGCCTTGATGGCCTTCATCATCTCCGTCCCGCCGCTGCCGGCCCGCGAGGCCAGGAAGGCCGTGGCCTTCCCCCGATTCTCATCGGTCGCCGGCACCGGCTGCGGGAAGAGGATGTGTGTGTCCCCGGCGAAGGTGATCACATTGAAGGTGTCCTGGTCATTCAGGTTGGCCAGGCAGTGCAGCATGGTCTGCTTGGACTTCTCGATAGGGTCGCCGCTCATGGAGCCCGAGGTGTCCATGACGAACACCATCTCCTTGGGCGTGATTTGCTCCGGGCGCAGGCGCGTCGGGGGCTGTAGGACCAAGGTCACGAACCGCCCCAGCTCGGAGGAGGCGTGGGTCAGAACCGCGTCTCCCACCTCCGGCCCGGCCGTGGTGTAGCGTAGAATGAAGTCCTTGTTGGGGATGGTGGCCTGGTCCCGCAGGCGCACCAGCGTCACCTCGCCCTCGGTAGTGGTGTCCACCTGGTGCAGCACCGATTCCACCTTCTGCAGCGGTTGCCCGGCGTCAATCTCTACCGCGATCGAGATATCGTGCCCCGCCCGCGTCCCCGGCAGCGTTACCGGCGGCGTGATGCGGGAGGCATCCGGCACCTGGTCAGTATCCGGCGCCCAGCCGGTCCCGCTGGGCTGGCCCGTCCCCGCCGGGACCTCCGGCTGCACCGTCCCCGGCGGCTGCGGCGGCTGGGCCGAGGTCGGCGCGCCCGGTATGTACCGCGGCCCGACCACCGTGGGGAAGATGAAGCTGAACCAGCCGTCCTCATACTTGAGCGTCTCGGAGTAGCGGATGGTGATGGTGACTTCCTCGCCGGGCATGATGTTGGCCACGGACTGGGTGAAAATGTTGGGCCGCTCCTGCTCCAGCAGGCTGGCCACATACCCGGCCTCCCGGGCTTCCTGGTACACGCGGCGCGCGGCCTCGCGGGTCTTGATCGTCCCGCGGATCGTCCGCGTGCCCACCGTCATCAGCATGTCATCCACCGCCGCGTTCTGCGACAGGGGGAAAGTGTAGACGGCCTCGATCTTGTCCGGGTAGGGGTTGTGGAACTGCTGGGTAACCTCCACCTGCGCCACAAACCCGGCGAGGGAGGCTTTCACATCGGTGTGCTTGAGTGGGCAGCGCCCGACCACGCCTTCCTTACCCAGGACGTTCAGGGCCCCGGGCGTCTCTGGTGTATCGAGCACCGGTCCGGGAGGAGCGACCTCCGCCTGTAAGTGGGGGACCAGCAACACTACTGAGGCGAGGAAGACCGTGACAACCAGCGCGAGTGAGAGGTACCGAAGCATAGGACTCATCCTCCTGAACGGTGCATAGGACGTGGCAATCCGTGTCAGCATACTTCACGCGCCTTGGACAGAAGATTCGGCCAGGTTGTTCCCGGCCGGGGAAAAACACCTGTGCTCCCCTCCCCGACACCGCTCTGAGAGCGGCGCCACTAATCCCGCCCGGTATCCCTGCGCCGCAGGTGGGGGCGGACGCCGGGTGTCCGTCCCCACCTGCCGCAACCTCATCGCCGCGTGCCTCTATTGGCACAGGTCTCTGCTTCGACAGGCTCAGCACCCCGAGCGCAGCCGAGGGGCAGACCTGTGTCCCTTCTCCACTCTCCCCCTCTCCCCAGCCACCAGCAACGCGAGTGGCGCGGGGAGAGGGGGTTGGGGGGTGAGGCGTCCCCGCTCCGCAGAGGTATCCTCCGCCTCTCCCTGGAAATGAACCGCCGCTGAGCCTGCCCGGTAGGGTGTGCCCTTCCGGGCACTGACCGTTGGGGGAAGATTTGCTGACGCTATTCAGGAGGTCCCATCATGACCCGCCTCTCTGCCTGCCTCTTCCTGCTGGCTCTGCCTCTGGCTCTGGCAGCTGCACCCCTCCAGACCTTTGAGGTCAAGGACTACCTCGGCCATACCTGGGCGGACGAGCTGATCCACTTTGACTTCTCCGCCACCACCTCGGCCTCGGACCTCACCCTCGCCGACGACACCGGCAAGCCCGTGTCCTGCCAGTTCACGGACCTCGAGCGCGCCGGGGGCAAGGTGACCGGCCAGGTTTGGACCGTGGTGACTATCCCGCCGGACTCCAGCGTCTCCTTCCAGCTTCTCGCTGCCAAAGCCCCCGCCGTCTCTGGCGTGGAGGTTCAGAAGGCCGGGCAGCAACTAATCCTGAGCAACGACCGCATGGCCGTCTACCTCGCGCAGTGGCCTGGCGCTCTGCAGGACCCCCTGCCCCTGACCGCCCTCCCCGCCCCCCTCAGCGCGGTCAGCCTACCTCAGGGGCAACCGCTGGGGCAGATGCGCTGGTTCAGCGAGGGCGACGCGCTGGGGGTCAAGTCGGCCACCACGACGGTCGTCGAGCGCGGGCCGGTGCGTGCTACGGTCCAGCAGACCCTGGTGCTCACCGACGGTCGCCAGTACACCATGACCATTACCCTCGCCGCCAAGCAGGATGCGGCGCTGATCGTCGAGGACACCGACCTCGAGTCCCCCCAGTCCGGGCTGCGCTACTCGATGATCCCGGGTCTGAAGGCCAACCACGTCTTCTGGAACAACCAGTGGAAGGAGACCCCACGCGCCAAGTCCTGGGCGCAGACGGACACGCTGGTGACTTTCGACAGGGAGGAGACGCTGTGCAAATTCCGTCCCTGGAGCTACTGGTGGTTCGGGGACCTTACCGAGTGGGCGGGGTTCTACCAGGAGGGCGCCGGACCGTGGGTGGGGATCATCGCCACCCGGCCCTCGCGCTGGTCCCCGGCGGGCTGGGGAGGCTTTGACCGCACGGAGATGCCGGTCACTTCCGGCCCGGGGCCCCGGCTCGACGTGACCTTTGCCCTGCTGGCCTGGACGCAAAAGGACGAGGACGGCCAGGAAACTTTGACCCCTCTGCACCGCGAGTGGGCGATCAGCGCCGGCACCACCGCGGACAACCTGCCCCAAGACCAGAACGCGGTACCCCGCCTGCGCCGACAGATCATCAAATACAGCGAGTTCCCGCTGGATGAGGTGAAGGACTATCACTTCGACTTCGAGCCCGCCCAGGCCGACCGCCAGCATCCCTTCCTCTTCTTCACCCAGGACGACGTGGACCGCGTGCGGCGGCAAGCCCAGGAGGTCCCCAGCGTCAAGCAGACTGTAGACGCGAGTGTCAACTACATCCTCAACGCCTGCGGCTCCCAGCGCACCTATGAGAACGAAGGGCCGGAGGCTTACTACACCAAGAACTACATCGGCAACTACCAGATAGAGAAGTTGCCGGAGGCCTATCTGGGCAGCGACAATCCGCTCTTCGGCAAGCTGCTGGCGGCGGCGGTGAGCGGCATCACCCAGGGGCTCTTTGACACTTTCCTGGAGCATCCCAGTCGGCCGGCCATCGGTGCGTACGGGCCATGGTTCTCCGAGAAGGTCACCGCGCTGATCGCCAACTACGATATGATCGCGGGGAAGGACCTGCTCAAGCCCGAGGAAGAAGCGCGGGCGCGGGCGGCGATCGTCTTTGGAGCCTACGTCCTTTCGCACCCAGACTACTGGAACACTGACAAGGGTCTGTGCAGCGCCAACCCCAACATGACCTCCTCCATCCTGCTGCCGCAGGGGCTGTGCGCGCTGATCCTGGACGGCCACCCGCGCTGTGCCGAGTGGCTGGAGGGAGCGGAGAATCAGTTCAAAGGCGAGTTGAAGGACTGGATCTACCCCGGCGGGGCGTGGATTGAGTGCCCCGGCTATCAGGCGGCTTCGCTGGACGGCGAGTTCCTGCTGGCGCAAGCGCTCAAGAACGTGCTGGGGCGCGACTACTTCCGGGATCCAAAGTTCCAGGCCACACTGGAGTATTACGGCTTCCTACTTACGCCACCCGACAAACGCTTCCCGCCCAATAACCCTGACGGTCTCCTGCCCGCGCCGATGGTCATCCCCAGCATTGGGGACATGTTTTCCGGCTGGATCACCTGCTACAACGGCTGGATGGCCAACGCCACCGCCCAGACCGACCCGGAGTATAGCGCGCGGCAGCAGTTCTACTGGAAGATGCAGAATCACTACCTGGGTATGGCCGGACGAGCCAAAGGGCTGACTCTGGCCCTGACCGATCCGGAGCTTCCGGCCACCCCGCCGGCGGAGCTCAGCGCTCCCTTCCCCGGCTTCGGCAGCGTCATGCGCACCTCCTGGACTGACCCGCTGGCCTCCTACCTGGGCCACCGGACGGGACCGACCGTGCACCACTACCACGACGACCACGGGGAGATCATCTACGCGGCCAAGGGCGCCACGCTGGTCACCGACTTCGGCAACTGCTACGCCCCGGTGCAGCGGGCGGAGTCGTGGTACCACAACCGGGTCAGCTTCCAGATCGCCTCCTCTGAGGTCAAGTCGGGCACCTCCGGCGAACTCAAGGAGACGCGCTTCCTGCCCCGTACCGTGGACTACTCCTGCGGGGAGTCCAACTGGGGCGGCAACGGCAAGGACCTGCGGCACCTGCTGCTGGTCAAGTCGGCCGACCCGCTGGGCGCCAACTACGCCGTGGTGCGGGATACGTGCTCGACGACCCGGACCGACTGGACCTACTACTGGAACCTGTGGTGCTTGGCTACCGAACCGGAGATCAACGGGAGTATCGTCCACTTCTCCGGCCAGCAGGGCGTGGACCTGGACGTACACGTACTCTCCCCGTCGAACCCGCAGATAGACAAAGACAACTGGTCCTTTGACAACCAGATCTACGTCTGGGGGCAGTTCAAGGAGGACCAGTGGGCGATGCGGGTGGTCAAGCGAGGCAATCCGGTCGACTATCTGTGCGTGCTGTATCCGCGGGCGGCAGGCCAGGCGGCCGCACAGGTGACCACGCTGGCCGACGGGGCGGCCTTCTCAGTTGCGCACATGGAGGGTACCGACGTGGTCCTGCTGTCGCCGGGCAAGCCGTTCGACGTGACCAGCGGCGACTTCTGGTTGAGCGGGGAGATGGCCCTGGGCCGCAGGTACAACGACGGGAAGTTGCGTCTGGCCTCGATCAAGGCCGGGCTGGCCTCGGCCGGAGCCTGGGTCCTGAACGCGCCGGGGCCGGCGGCGGTGGAGATCAACGGCACCGACGTGCGCGGGGAGTCCGCCGGCGAGGCGGCCCAGCAGCTGCTGTTGACCTTGCCCGATGACTACGGCGAGGCCCTGCTCACGCTGGACGGCAAGCAGGCAACCGCTACCCGGCAGGGGCGAGAGCTGACGCTGGAGCTACCGGCGGGGGCGCACGTGTTTACCGTGCAGAAGAAGTAGTCGGCTGTTCCGGAGGGGCCGCATACGAGCCCGCGTAGCGGGCGAAGTATCCGGCCCCCGGACCCCGTTGACGCTGCCGGCGGCGGCCCCCTATACTTACGGTGGCCCTGTGTGGCCGGGGAGATACAAATGGGCGAGCCGATCATCATCGAGAAATGGGCGGAGAACCTGGAGGAGGTCACCCTCAACCTGTGGCTCAAGCAGGAGGGGGAGGCAGTGGCGGTGGGGGAAAGCCTCTGCGAGATCATCACCGAGAAGGTGACTTTCGAGTACGAGGCGCAGACCGCCGGGCACCTGTGCAAGCAGTATGCGTCTGAGGGCAGCACCGTGCCCGTGGGGTATGTCATCGCCTGGCTCGGCGAGCAGGGGGAGGCCCCGCCGCGGCATATCCTGGAAGAGAACGCTGGGCTGGTGGTGGAATATCGGGATCGGCTGAAGATCGACTTCAACGAGGGAGCGGAGGAGGGGCGAGAATGTGCCGCGCCGGAGCCGGTAGCGGCAACGGGAGCCGTGGCGGCCAGTCCCGTGGCGCGGCGGCTGGCCCGCGAGGCCGGGGTGTCGCTAGCCGACGTACTGGCCTGGCGGGGAGGGGCGGAGCGGCTCAGCGAGGCGGATGTCCGAGCGTATCGGGAGGCGCAAGGGAAATGAGTGCCTCTGGCCTACCCCTCAGCGGCAGACCCGCCCTGGTGACCGGCGCTGGGCGGGGGATCGGGCGAGCCCTCGCCCTGCGGTTGGCCCGAGCGGGGGCGCGGGTGGCCGTCAACTACTCGCACAGCCAGGAAGGCGCGGAAGAAACCGCCGCGGAGATCCGCGCCGCCGGCGGGGAGGCGCTGGTCATCTGCGCCGACGTCACCGACCCGGCGGCGGTGGAAGCGATGTTCGGCGAGGTCGCTGCGACCTGGGGCGGGCTGGGGATTCTGGTCAACAACGCGGGTGTGGTGGAGGACCAGTACCTGGCCTTCATGAAGGAAGAGCAGTGGCGGCGGGTGTTGGAGGTCTCGCTGGATGGCGCCTGGCGCTGCAGCAAGCAGGCGGCGAAGCTGATGGTGCGGTCCAAGTGGGGCCGGATTGTCAACATCTCTTCGGTGGCGGCGCTGACCGGGGATATCATGCGGACCAACTACGCCGCCGCCAAGGCCGGGCTGCTGGGGCTGACGCGGGCCACGGCCCGGGAGTTGGCGCGGTATGGGATTACCGTCAACGCGGTGGCGCCGGGGATGATCGAGACGGCCCTCACCACGGACATGCCCACCCCACGGCGGGAGGCGCTGACCGGGAGGATTCCGCTGGGGCGCTTTGGCAAGCCGGAGGAGGTCGCCGAGGTAGTGGCCTGGCTATGCGGGGAAGGGGCCGGATATGTGACGGGGCAGACGTTGTGCGTGGACGGCGGGCTGCATACCTGACCTACCTGTCGCGCCGCGTGCGGCGCGGAGTCCGCGAGGGCCTGATTCGGTATCGACGGCCCTGGCGGAGGTGAAGAGAAAATGGCCGGACGAACGGTCGTCTCCCTTGAAGGAGACTCCTTCCTGATCAATGGCCGCCTCACCTATGCGGGGCGCTGGTGGCGCGGGCAGCGCCTCGCAGGGCTGCTTATGAATGCCCGGCTGGTGCAGGGCATCTTCGACGATCTCAACCCCGAGACGCGATCGCGGTGGGACTACCCCGACGGGCCCTGGGACCCAGAGCGCAACACGCAAGAGTTCCTGGCGGCCATGCCTGCCTGGCGGGCCCACGGGCTGCTGGGCTTCACCATCAACCTGCAGGGCGGCAGCCCGACCGGGTACGCGGCGGAGCAGCCCTGGGTGAACTCCGCCTTCACGCCGGAGGGGGCCTTGCGGGAGGAATATCTGCAGCGCCTGGCGCGGATCCTGGAGCGGGCCGATGAACTGGGGATGGCGCCGATTCTGGGCCTGCTGTACTTCGGCCAGGAGCCCCGTCTACAGGGAGAAGGCGCGGTGCACCGCGCGGTAACGGAGGCGACGGACTGGCTGCTGGCGGGTGGCTACCGGCATGTGCTGGTGGAGATCGCCAACGAGGTCGATGTCTCGGTCTACCGTCATGACCTCGTGAAGCCGCACCGTTGCCACGAGCTAATCCGCCTGGTGCAGGAGCGGTCGGCGGGGCGGGTAGATTCCCCGGCGGGGCGGCTGCTGGTGAGCGCCAGCATGTCCGGCAACGCGCTTCCGCCGGGCAACCTGATGGAGGCCGGCGACTTCGTGCTGCTGCATGGCAATGGGGTGGAGGCCCCGGAGCGCATCCGCGAGATGGTGGCTCTGTGCCGAGCCATGCCGGAGTACCGCGGGCAGCCGGTCCTCTTCAACGAGGACGATCACTTCGCCTTCGACCAGCCCGACAACAACATGGTGGCGGCGGTGCAGAGCCGTGCAGGTTGGGGACTGTTCGACTGGCGCCTGCCCGGGGAGGGGTGGGATGAGGGGTACCAGTGCCCGCCGGTCAACTGGGGGATCTCCTCGGCGCGCAAGCGGGGGTTCTTCGGGCTGTTGAAGGAGATTACGGGCGAGCGAGGGCGACGGTCCGGTGAGCGAAGGATCGGTAGATGACATGGCGACGGCAGGGACCTTGCGGGGCGTGGCGATTGGCGCGGGATACTTCAGCGGCTACCACTACGAGGCGTGGAGCCGCTTGCCCGAGGTTACCATCACGGCTCTCGCGGACCCGGACCAAGCGCGCGCGCAGGCGCGGGGGGAGGAGTACGGGATTCGCGGGCGGCACGGGGACTGGCGCGAGATGCTGGAGGCCGAGCGTCCGGATTTCGTGGACATCATCACCCCACCCGCGACGCATCGGGAGATCTGCGAGTACGCGGCTAACAGGGGAATCCACCTCATCTGCCAGAAGCCGCTGGCCCCGACCGAAGAGGAGGCCCAGCGCATCGTGGCCTGGGCCCGGGAGGCGGGGGTGCGGTTCATGGTCCACGAGAACTGGCGGTGGCAGCCGTGGTACCGGGAGATCAAGCGGCTGTTGGAGACGGGGACGCTGGGGGAGGCGATCTCGCTCTACTTCCGCATGCGCACCGGGGACGGGCGGGGGCCGGAGGCGTACCAGGCGCGACAGCCCTTCTTTCGGGAGTATCCCCGGTTGCTGGTCTACGAGACGGGAGTGCACTTCATCGACACCTTCCGGTACCTGCTGGGGGAGGTGCAAACCGTAACCGCGCGGCTGCGGCGGTTGAACCCAGCGATCCGGGGCGAGGACTGCGGGGTGCTGCTGCTGACCTTCGCGAGCGGGGCTACCGCTATCTGGGACGCCAGCCGCTACCACGAGAACGAGGCGGTTGACTCGCGCTACACCTTCGGTGAACTGCGGCTCGACGCCGCCCACGGCCACCTAACGTTGGAGGTGGACGGCACGATGCGCCTCAAGCCACTCGGCCAGCCCACCCGCGTACACGACTACCCGCACGTGCGCCGCGGGTTTGGCGGGGATTGCGTCTATGCCCTGCAGCGGCACTTCATGGGGCGCATGCTAAGTGGCGAAGAGTTCGAGTCGTCCGGGGAGGACTACCTGCGGACGGTGCGCGTAGTGGAAGCGGCCTATGAGTCGGCCAATACCGGGCAGACAGTGTGTGTGGCTACACGCCCGCAGCCTTAGGCGCTACCTCGGCACGAACCAGGCCAGACCCTTCCGTTCGCCGCGGTCGCAGGCCGGCCCCCAGTTACTCAAGGCGTTGTTTCCAGTCGGTTCTTTCGCGCCTGGTGGCGCCTTCTGCCATGAAGCGTAGTCTACTGTCTCTCGTCAACACATACAGCGTAGTGTTCCGGCACTGGCCGCCGCTGGTGTTGCTGCTGGCCGGGACGCTGCTCGCGCAGATGGCTTACGCCATCATTACCCCCACCCTCCCGCTCTTCCTCCGCAGCGGGCGCCTCGACACCCCCATCTCCGCTATCGGTCTGATCTTCGCCGCCTACGCCATCACCGAGACGCTGTTCAAGGCCCCGGCCGGGGCGGCGGGGGACAAGTGGGGGCGGACACGGATTGCCGTGCTCGGGCTGCTGCTGGGGACGGTGTCGCCGATCCTGATGACCATGGCCTGGCGCTGGGAGTTCTTCCTGCCCCTGCGGGCGGTGGATGGGTTGGGCGTGGCGTTGGTGTGGCCGACCGTGATGGCGCTGATCGGGGAGAAAGTGCCGGCCCGGGACCGGGCGCAGGCCATGTCGGCGTTCAACCTGCCGTACCTGGGCGGGTTGGTGCTGGGGATGTCGGGCGGCCTGCAGATCGGGCATATGACCGGCGATAACCGCTACGCTTTCTACACCAGCAGCGTGTTGCTGGTGTGTGCGGCGCTGTGTATGGTCGGAATGGCGGTGTGGGATGTGCGACGGGGCGGCAAGTGGGGTCCGGCAGCGCGGCCGGCGCCGGTGGCGCTGCCGGAGGGCGAAACCGGGGACCTGCTGAGCCGAACGTGGTGGCACAAATTGGTGGAACTGCGGCGGCGGCAGGCGACGCTGCTGCACATGCTGTGGATCTTCGTCTTCGTGCAAATGGCAGCCAGCCTGCTGGTGCCGATTCTCACGCTGTATGCGCGCGACTGGCTGCACCTGTCGCAGGCGGAGATGGTGAAGCTGTTCGTGGTGCCGGGTCTGCTGACGGCGCTGGCCGCCATCCCGTTGGGCAGGCTGGCAGACAAAACGGGGCGGCCGCGTGCGATCCGTGTGGGGCTGGTACTGGGGGCGGTAGGGCTGTGCCTGATGGCGGTAGTACAGGCGCAGGCCTGGCTGGTGGCGGGGCTGATGACGCTGCTGGGCATCTCGTACGTGTTGGTAATGCCCGCGTGGATGGCGCTGACCAGTGAGCTGGCGCCGGCGGGGCGGCAGGGGCTGGCGCTGGGGGCAATGAACACAGCGCAAGGAATCGGGTTCGTGGTGGCCTCAGTACTGGGGGCGT
Organism: Candidatus Zipacnadum vermilionense; assembly: GCA_029821755.1. GTDB lineage: Bacteria > Armatimonadota > Zipacnadia > Zipacnadales > Zipacnadaceae > Zipacnadum > Zipacnadum vermilionense. Next base: position 36,732 of record JALGSV010000012.1, read on the forward strand.
TGCTCTATGAGCGGGTGGGGCCCACGGCACCGTTCTATACGGGAGGCGCGCTGCTGGCAATGGGGGCGGTGCTGTGTACGTTCCTGGTGAAAGGGAAGCAAGCCGGGTCTACCCCGACGCCCCCCGGCGCCCCTGATGGCCCTTGACCAAGTACTTCGCCAGGACAGACGACGCGTTGCCACAAGCCGCCAGGGCCTGGTAGGGGCTATCCTACGTGGTCGCCCCCGGCCCCCTGGCGCGCCTCGTTGCCCGGGCCTCCGGCGGAACCCCCTCCCCTGCAAGGGGAGGGGGCAGGGGGTGAGGCTCGGCGGCGGGCGCTGCCCTTGAGCAAGGAGCCCTAGCCCCGTTTCAGCGACCAGTAGACCCCCGGTTCGGAGTCCTCGATGACGGTGGCGCCACAGCACTTCTTGTAGAAGTCCACCGGCCCCGCCCAGCCGATCACCGCGTAGCCGTAGCCCTCCCAGTGCAGCGCCCACAGGCAGGAAAGTAGCAGCGCCGCCCCCAGACCCTTGCCCCGGTAGTCCTCGCGTACTCCTTCCGGTCCGAAGAAGTCCAACCGTGTGGTGTGGTAGGCGGCAAATCCCACTATCTCTCCGGCCTCGGCGGCGACGAAGACGGAGATGGGGTTGCGAGCGTAGCCCAGGCGGACCTCGTCAGCCCAGCTCTCGGAGAACTGCTCGTTCACGAAGGTGAGGACCTTGCGGCGCTCCCAGGGCTCGCCCCTGCGGACGACGATGCCCTCCTGTTCGGCGCGGGCGAGGGCGGGCTCAAGGGGAGGAAGGTTGTAGAGACGGACCAGCATGTCAGCCATAGGCATACCTCCGAAACTGGGCGGCGCAGGCGCCGCCCCGGGAGTGGCCGCGCCTTAGTACTTCAGCGTCACCGGCTTGCCGCCCTTCTCGGCGGATACGGTGGCGGCTACGGTTAGCTCCAGGGTCTTGACCGCGTCGGCGTAGGTGGTGCGGATGGCCGCCGGGTTACCGCTGCGGACGGCCTTGAGGAAGGCCCGATCCTCCACGCCGAAGATATGCGCGCCGCCCGGCGCCTCGCCGGAGACCGCCTTCGGCTTCTTCTTGCCGGCCTCATAGATGAGGGCGTCGTGGCCCCAGCCCGTCATGCATACCGCATGCTGGCTGGCGTAGAGGTCCAGGAAGACCCCGCCGCGCGCCTCGCAGGCTACCGAGGCACAGAAGTTAGCGACCGCGCCCGACTTGAACTTGACCGACACGGCCAAGGCGTCGTCCATGGTGTACTTCTTGATACCGGTGACAAAGCCGGTGGCCGCGAAGGCGCTGACGCTCTCGGCGTCGCCCATCAGGTAGCGGGCCAGGTCGATGGTATGGGTGACTTGCTCGACGAACTGGCCGCCGCTCTTGTCCTTCTGAATCCACCAACTCCAGATGCCCTGGGGGTCGCCGGAGCGAGGCGGGCCGCCCAGCCAGCCGCCGGAGGCGTAAGCAACGGGGTCGGCTGCCAGCAGCTTCTTGGCCGCGTCAGCGCTCTTGCGGTAACGGTTCATGTAGCCGGCGCAGGTGATCAGGTCGGCCTTCTCCACAGCCGCGGCGATCTTGGCCGCCTGCTTGACGTCCTTGTTGATCGGCTTCTCGACGAAGAAGGGCACCTGGGCCGCGAGCGCGGCGAACTCGGCCTCGCCGTGGGCGAAGGGCGGGAGGTTAATCCAGACGGCGTCCAGGTCGATGGCGGCGAACATCTTGGCGGGGTCGGAGAAGGCCTCCGCGCCAAAGCTGTCGGCCATGGCCTTGGCCCTGGCTTTCTTTACGTCGCAGAAGGCAGCGAAGGTTACGTCAGTGAAACCGGCCATGGCGTCGGTGTGGGCTTTGGTCATCCCGCCGGCACCGATGAATCCGAGGCGGAGAGTCTTGGGCATGAGCACATCCTCCGTGAGATGGTAGTGAGACCGGGGGGTATTCGCTAGGGGGAGGGGAAGTCCCTTCTTGCGGAGGCTGAACATCGGGGACGGCGCTCTGGCACCCCCTCTCCTGCCAGGAGAGGGGGTAGGGGGTGAGGCGCGGCGGCTGGCGGTGCACTTGCCGACGCAGGGGTCGCCCCACGGCCCCTCCGGGAAACCCTCCTACAGTTTCAACCGGTTCAGCCTCAGCGAGTTGCCTACCACGGTCACAGACGAGGCGGCCATCGCGGCGGCGGCTATCATGGGGTTGAGCAAGCCGAAGGCGGCCAGGGGGATCGCCACCACGTTGTAGAAGAAGGCCCAGAAGAGGTTCTGCTTGATGTGCGCGAGGGTACGGCGGGAGAGAACAATGGCGCGGACCACCCCGCGAGGGTCGCCGCTGACCAGCGTGATCTGGCCGGCCTCGATGGCCACGTCGGCGCCGGTGCCCAGGGCCATGCCCAGGTCCGCCTGGGCCAGGGCCGGAGCGTCGTTGATGCCGTCGCCGACCATCGCTACCACCTGGCCCTGCTCCTGCAGGTGGCGGACCACCCCGACCTTGTCGGCGGGGAGAACCTCAGCATGGATCTCGGAGATGCCTAGCTCCTGGGCGATGGCCTCGGCCGTGCGGAGGTTGTCGCCGGTGAGCAGCACATTGCGCAGGCCTAGGTCGCGCACGCGCGAGGCGGCTTCGGCGGCGCCCTCCTTCGGTTGGTCGGCGAGGGCCAGGAGACCCAGCAGCTCTCCGTCGCGGGTCAGTGCGGAGACGGTCTTCCCCTCCCGCTGGAGCGCGACCAGCCGCTCCTCCGCGGAAGCGTCCAGACCCAGGCCGCGTTCCTCCAGCAAGCCGGGGCTGCCGACCAGGACCTCGGCCCCCTCTAGCTGGCCCACTACCCCGCGGCCCACCAGAGCGGAGAAGGCCACCACCGGCAGCAGCTCCAGGCCCCGTTCTTGCGCGGCAGCCACGACCGCGGCGGCGAGCGGGTGCTCAGAGCCCGATTCGGCGGAGGCGGCCAGGCGCAGGAGGTCTTCCTCCGACAGGTCCGCGAGGGGAACTAGGTCGGTGACGCGGGGCTTGCCCGCGGTGAGGGTCCCCGTCTTGTCCCAGACAATGACGGTGAGGGCGCCGGCGCGCTCCAGGGCGGCGGCATCGCGCAGCAGGATGCCGTGGCGGGAGCCCAGCCCGCTGCCCACCATGACCGCGGTGGGCGTGGCCAGGCCCAGGGCGCAGGGGCAGGCGATGACCAGCACGGCCACGGCGTTGACCAGGGCGCGGGTGGTCCAGTGTAGCGGGTCGTAGAAGTACCAGGCCATGAAGTCCAGCGAGGCCAGCACGATGATAGCGGGAACGAAGTAGGCGGCGACCAGGTCGGCGAGGCGCTGAATGGGCGGGCGCTTGCCCTGGGCCTCCTCCATCAGGTTGACGATCTGCTGCAGGACGGTCTCGGAGCCGACGCGGGTAGCGCGGACGGTGAGCGCGCCCTGCTGGTTGAGGGTGGCGCCGTAGACCTCGTCGCCGGCGTGCTTGTAGCGCGGGACGGATTCGCCGGTCAGCATGGACTCGTCCACCGCGCCCTCGCCTGACTCCACGACCCCGTCGGTCGCGATCTTCTCGCCCGGGCGCACCACGAAGCGGTCGCCGGGGTGCAGATCCTCGGCAGGTATCTCGACTTCCTCCCCGTCGCGGAGCACCCGCGCCACCGGGGCGGCCAGCTCCAGCAGGCCCCGCAAGGCCCGGGAGGCGGCGCTGCGGGCGCGCATCTCCAGCCAGCGGCCGAGGGTGATGAGGGTCAGGATCATCGCGCCGGTCTCGAAGTAGACGTGCTGCGTCGGGTGGAGGCCCGCGCCACCCGCCGCCACTACCACCACCGTGCTGTACAGGTATGCTGCCAGGGACCCCAGGGCCACGAGCACATCCATGTTAAGGTTGAGCGACCTGACCGAGGCGGCGGAGTTGCGCAGATACTGCCAGCCGACGATGAACTGCACCGGCGTGGCCAAGGCCAGGATGATCCAGTTGCGCCCGGGAAAACCATGGACCATGGACAGCACCATGATCGGCGCGCCCAGGACCACTCCGAGCAGGAACATGTTGCGCTGGTAGCGGACCTGCTCCTGGATGGCGCGCTCGTGGTGCTCCTGGGCGGACCCCGCGGAGGCCAGGCGGGCCTGGTAGCCCAGCTCACCGATCAGGCTCGTTATCTCCTCCAGGGAGACCAGGTTCGGGTCGTACTCCACCTCGGCCGACTCCGCGCCGAAGTTGACGCTGGCACTGAGCACGCCGGCGGTGCTACGGAGCGTGCCCTCGATCCCCCCGGCGCAGTTGGCGCAATGCATCCCGCTCAGCAGCAGTCGCACGCGGCGCCCCCCCGTGGCCACTCGCGCCTCGTACCCGGCCTCGCTGACGGCCTGTAGAAGGTCCTCCGGCGTCACCCGCTCGGCGTCATACTCCACCGCGGCGGTCTCGGCGGCGAAGTTGACGGCGGCGGCGAAGACGTCGGGCACGCGCTCCAGAGCGCGTTCAATGGTCTGGGCGCAGTTCGCGCAGTGCATGCCCGAGATTTCGAGGCGAGTCCTCTGGTGAGGCAAAGCGATCACTTCTGGGAGAGAATTGGCTGTAAGGGATGACGAGGGGAGAGGGGAGGAAGTTCCTGGAAGAGCCGCAACAACAGCGAGAACGGCAGTTGGGCGCTGCGGGGTGTAGGAGTCACTCCGCCACCACATACGGCTCGAAGCGGTAGAGCAAGCGGGGGTCGATGCGGACCTTGGCTTGGACATGCTCGAAGCCGTAGTCGGCGTGCAGCACGCGCCCCTGGCCGGGGGCGAACTGGAGCAGGTCCATGCGGTTGTAGGGGAGACGTAGAGTCAGCGGGATGAGGTCCGCGCTCAGAGCGCGGCGCAGTTCATCGCGCAGTTCGTCCAAACCGGCGCCGGTGGTCGCGGCGATCGGGAGGGCGCCGGGGAAGAGGCGCTGCAGCTGGTTGGCGTGGGTGGGGGAGACCAGGTCCCACTTGTTCAGCACGAGCAGGCGCGGCTTGTCCGCGACCTCCAGCTCCTCCAGCATCTGCTCCACCGTTTGGTGTTGTCGCTCCAGGAAAGGGTCGGAGGCGTCCAGGACCTCCACCAGCAGGTCGGCCTGGACGGTCTCCTCCAGGGTGGCCCGGAAGGCGGCGATGAGGCCGTGGGGGAGGTCGTCAAGTAAACCGACGGTGTCGCTGATCAGGGCGTCGGTGCGCTCGCCCAGGTCCACGCGGCGGATGGTGGTGTCGAGGGTTTCGAAGAGGCGGTCGTGGGCGGAGACGACCTCGGAGCCTGCCAGGGCGTTGAGCAAGGAGGACTTGCCCGCATTGGTGTAGCCGACCAGGCCAACCAGAGACAGGCCGGAGGTCTCGCGCTCGGTCCGCTCCAGGGCGCGGCGTTTCTCGAACTCCTCCAGTCCGTGGCGGATGCGAGTCATGCGGCGGCGGAGGGTGCGCCGATCCATCTCCAGCGCGGTCTCACCGGGGCCCCGCACGCTGACGCCACCGCCTCCCGTGCTCCCGCCGGCGATCTGGGACATCCCCTTGCCCCGGCCCGCCAGGCGCGGCAGGAGGTACTCCAGCCGCGCCAGCTCCACCTGCCGTCGGCCCTCGGAGGTGCGGGCATGACGGGCGAAGATCTCCAGGATGACCTCGGTGCGGTCCATCACCCGGCACTCCAGCAGGTCGCTGAGCGCGGCTACCTGCCGGGGGGAAAGCTCGGCGTTGAAGACGGCGATGTCGAGGTCCTCCGCGGCCAGAAAGCCTTTGACCTCCCGCACCTTCCCCTTGCCGAGGAAGGTATTGGGGTGTGGACGCTCGCGCACCTGGGTGAGGGTCTCGGCGGGGATCATCCCGGCGGCGGCTACGAGTCGCCCGAGTTCCTCCAGCTGGCGCACGGACTCGCCGCGGCGCTTCTCAACCCCGAGCAGCAAGGCACGCTCGGGGGGGGCGAGGAGGTCCTGGCGGTCTTCGTCGGCGGTTGGTTTGGGCATAAGTGGGGGAGAAGGGGCCGGAGGCTTGCGCGCGGTCCCTTCCGCGGGCCTTCACTCCACGGTCAGCTCGACCTGCTGCAGGTTGTAGGCGTAGTAAGGGCGGCGCTCGTCGATTACCTGGAAGTCGGTCCAGACCAGCCAGAAGGAACGGCCCTCCGGAGCGATCCACTTGGGCGGAATCTGGGGCTGGTAGGCACGGGCGCCGGGATCGTTGCCGGGTGTCCAGGCGGTCTCCTCGTGGATCTGCGTCCAGGGCCCCCAGGGGGCGGGGGCGGTCCAGGCGCCCAGGTAGCTGGGCTGGGTGAACCAGTCCTCGCCGTCGGTGCCCATACCCCAGTTGAGCATCATGTACATCTCTAGTCCAGGATTATACACCACGCAGGGGTGCCACGAGTAGGGATGAGTGTTCCGGTTCACCCAGCCGGAGGGGAAGGTATGGACCACGCCTCGCTCAGCGAGGTCCGCCGACCAGCGCGCCGAGCCGTCGCTGTCGCGGGCGACGAAGTATTCGTAGGCAGCCCGGTCCAGGATCTGCCCCTTCGGCACGCGGAACATCACCAGTTGGTTCATGGCCCCCTCAGTGTTACCGTTGGGGCCGTAGGTATAGACATAGCCGTCGGTGTTCAGCTCGTAGTTCCGGCCCATCTGCAGGATACTTAGCAGAGAGAAACACTCGCCGGGCTCCTCGAAGAAGACCATGTTCTCGTGGCTGCGCTCCTCCCAGGGCTCCCAGACTACCGGGCCGCCGTCCTGGTTGCGCCAGGTGCGACCGTTGTCGGGGGAGTAGATGAGCTTGGCGCCGACGAAACGCGGGCTGGGTCCCCCAAAGTTGTGGTTGGGGGTGCTCAGGAAGTGGTAGATGGCCCCGCCGTAGGCGATGATCCCGAAGCCGTAGTAGCGACTGAACAAGACCGGGCCCTCGGGTTCCGGGGGGTAGCGGCTCTCCAGCTCCGGGTAGCCGGGGAGGTCGACGAAGCGGATATCCGGGGGAACGCCCTGCAATTGCCACAGGCGGGTGTTGTACCCCTGGCCGTCACACATGAGGGTGTACTGCTGATCATCCGCCGCCCAAGTGGTGTGCCAGTTGTCGCCCTCGAAGGGGAGGCGGAGGGTCGTGTCCTCGCGGCGCTGGAAGGCAGTGATGCGGCGGGCGGGGATGGGCATGAGGGGGCTCCTGTGGGGGCGGGTCTGGTTTACCGCTACTCCCTCCGGCGCTATAATCAGCATCAGGTGCGAACACGAGAGTACCGGGAGCGTGGACTAGGCGATGCCTGAGACCCATTTCGCAAGAAAAGCCGGAGTTCCTCCCTGCTGGAGAGGCAGGTCGCTGCTGGTTGCCGGCCTGGCCCTGGGGATTGTCCTGGTCGGGTGTGCCAAGACGGCTCCGCCCCCCGCGCCGGTGCCGAAGCCGGCGGCTCCACCCGCGGCGGCTTCGGCGGCGCTGCCGGCGGACCTGGGGCTGGGAGACTGGACGGTGCCCGAGCGCTACCGGGGGGAGCTGGTCACTAAGCGGGTGCGGTACTTCCCGCGCAAGCTGCTGGCGCTGACCTTCGACGATGGACCGAACCCCACGATCACCCCGCAAGTCCTCAAGACCCTGGCCGCCCACCACGCCCACGCCACCTTCTTCGTACTGGGGGAGAATGCGGAGGGACACCGGGGGCTGCTGCGGCAGATGGCCGACGCGGGCCATGCCGTGGGGAGCCACAGCTACCACCACCTCTACAAGGCCAGCACTGAGGTGGCCAAGTGGAACCTGGAGAAGACGGCCGCCGTTATCGAGCGCAGTACCGGACGCCGTCCCACGCTGTTCCGGCCGCCCGGGGGCTTCACCAACGGGGCCTTGGCGCGCCTGGCGCGGGAGCAGGGGTATGCGGTGATCCTCTGGACGATCAGCTCCGCCGATACCACCAAGATCGGGCCGCCGGTCATCGCGCGCAACATCATCCATACTCCGAATCCGGGCGATATCGTGCTGATGCACGACGGTTCGGGCCATGCCCGCACGGCGCAGGCGCTGCCGCAGATCCTGGAGGAGTTAGGAGCGGCGGGCTTCCAGTTCGTGACCGTCCCTGAGTTGCTCCGGGCCTGGGCCGAGTGGCAGGCGGCACCGGAGGGCGGGCCGGTTGTCCGGGAATAGGTGGTCGCGGTAGGACGGGCGTCCTCAGTCGTCCAGGCCGACGCTAACGCTCCACCAGGAGCGACGGGCGAGGACGCTCTCGTACCGTGAAGTGAGCAGGAATCGCTTCCTGCCACACCGGATCTCACCTGGTCTCCCTCCTCCCTTCCCTGGCGGAGGTGAGACCGCATGCGGCAATCGCCCCTGTTGGTCCTCTTGCTGGCAGCGGCTGTGCCGTTGATGCCCGCTAATCAGGACCGCGTCACTGAGCCGGTGTGGACCGTCGGTACCGCTCAATCCCTCGCCGAAACCGCGACCGCGCCCACCGGCAGTAACACCTCCGCGCTGGTGGTGCGAATGGCCAAGCCTCCGGTGATTGACGGCGACCTCATCGAGCCGGACCGAGCGCTGGTGGGGCAGTTGGGCGAGACGGACGAGATGGGGGCCACGCTGGGGGTGGCGTCGGAGGGCGGGCAGGCGTTCTGAACGTGGGTCCAGTGGCCGCAAGTGCTCGGGAGCGTCGTCTCATACCTGGTCAAATAAAGGGGATACCTACCATGCGCAACGCACTCTACCTCATGCCGGTGGTCCTGTTGCTGGGCCTCGGGCCCTCCTGGGCCCAGGCCGCGCCGGGTCCCAGCGCTTACTGGACCGGCGACGAGGTCAGCGGCCTCTCGGTGCATGACCGTGGTTCCGGGAACAATCCGGGTGCGCTGTTCCTCGACGTCAAGCAGGTCCCCGGGCGGCTGGGCCGGGCGCTAGCCTTTGGCCCGGAGGGCTTCATGGAAGTCGGTCCCGCGCCGGCGCTGGATCTCACCCAGCGATGGTCCCTCAGCTTCTGGCTGCAGCCGGAGGCCGGCGGACCCGATAGCCAGATGATCATGGGCAAGGGCTACTTCCTCAACGCTTGGGATATGTGGATCGGCAAGCACGGCACCCTCAACCTGCGCATCGGTGGCGGCAACACCCCCGACCACGGCAGCCAGCCGGTGGCGACTCCCGGGCAGTGGACCCATGTCGTGTGGACCTACGACGCCGACCAGCCGCAAGGCGGGCTGAAGCTGTACATCAACGGGGCGCTCTCCCAGACCTGGGACGAGACCGCCACTGTGCAGACCAACGACAAGCCCTTGCGCCTGCAGGCGCCGGGGGCGATCGACGAACTCAAGCTCTACCAACGCACGCTGACCGCGGAGGAGATCGTCGCGGAGTTTGAGGCCCCGGAGAAGTCCTTCGGTAAGCTGCTGTTCGTGTCTAAGGCGTATCCCGTCAAGCTCTTCTACCGGCCGGGAAAGCAGGTGGCGCTGGAGATGGCGGTCGCCAATCTGACCCCGGAGGCCCACCAGGTCCAGGCGAAAGTCTGGCTGGAGTCGGGGGCGGCCCAACGGGAGCTGCTTATGGAGCTGAACCTCCGCCTGGCTCCCGGGGAGGTAGCGGACTTCTCGACCGAAGGCTTTGCCCTCAAGCCGCGCTTCGGGATGGACCTGGTGGTGGAGTTGTGGGAGGGGAATAACTTCCTGGACCGCAAGTCCGACACTTTCTTCATCTCCGACAACCCCTACCAGGTCGGCCAGAAGGGCGGCGCCTGCCTGCGCGGCTGGGATGAGGCCACCACCCACACCCAGCGTGAGCAGGTGGTCCGCCTGCGCCAGTACTACCTGCCCATCGTCGAGTTGCTCGCCGTCGGGCCGGACAACTTCAGCAAGTGGGTGCCGGACACCGAGAAGTGGTATGCCGGACAAGGCTCCGCCGCCTACATGAACTCCACCGCGGCCGTGCGCGCGCTCACCAGCGACGCCCATCGGCACGGCATCTACGTGGTGCCCTACGTCAACTCGGCGGTGAGCGGCGTCTATGGCACTCAGTTCGCCGCCGACCATCCGGACTGGATGCTTTATGACGCCCGCGGGCACGTGACCGGCGGGGTGGAGACCAAGCTGCTGGAGCTGGAGCAGCAATTCTACCAGCAGTACCCGGCCAGCCTGCAGGACGCGGCGCTGCTGGAGGCCATCCGCAAGCCCGACTCCGGCGGAGGGCTGCAGATCTGCGCGGTCAACCTGGCCAACCAGGAGGCGGTGCGCTATAGCATCGACCAGTTGGTGAAGGGGATGAAGTACTTCGGCTTCGACGGCCTGCGCTGGGACGGGCACTACCAGGTGGCGGCCCCCAGCGACCCGGCGGCTATCGGCGTGCCGCGCCAGTTCGACCTGGACGGCAAGCCCGCCGCGTCCGACCAGGCCGCCGCCGACCGGATGAGTGCCGAGAACACGCGGAGGTGCACCGACGCCATCCGCAAGGAAATCCCCCACGCCGTCTTCGGCTACAACTGGGGCCTGCCCTGGAAACAGTGGGGCAGCACCCGGCCGCAGGACTACGCCGAGTGTTGCCGCGACGGCGGCATGATCCTGTGGGAGTCGGTCAACCACATCCACGACACCACCAGCCCCTGGCACCGCTGGCAAGACGCGGCGGACGCCATCGCCGACGAGGCCGAGCGCCCGCACGCCCTGGGCGGTTACCTGAATGTTGGCTGGTTCCCCTGGTGGGACGCCCAGGACGTCTACGGCCACCACCTGTCGGCGATGACCTACGCCGCCCGCGCACATTTCAGCGGTGCCCCCGGACGCAACCCCCTCTCCTGGTTGCGCTTTGCCGCGCGGTATAGCGAGTTCCTCTACGACCTGAAGATCAACCGCGCCCCGGACCTGGCGCAGGCGATTACCGTCGGCCCCGGCGAGGTCTGGTGGCGAAAGTACGTGTACCTCCGCGAGACCCCGGCGGGCAAGCAGGTGATCCTGCACCTACTCAACCCGCCCGCTACCGAGACGGTGGAGATCGCCTCCACCCAGGAGCCGGCGGAGCAGAGGAACGTGAAGGTGAGGTTCACCTTGCCGGACGGATATACGCCCCGGGCCGCCTACCTGTTCTCCCCCGACCTGCCCAACTATGGGGGGAAGGTGGCGTACAGGATGGGAGGCAAGACCATAGCAGTGACCGTTCCGAGCCTGAAATACTGGGATATGCTGGTGCTGCAGTTCGGCTAGGAGGAAACGATCATGACACGCCAACACTACACAACCGCCAGCTATCGCACGCGTCCCCTCAACTCCCCCTCTCCCCAGCCGCAGGCGCGGGAGAGAGGGTTGAGGGGTGAGGTACTGCTCGCCATCGCGAGCCTCCTACTCTTCGCCACTGCCGCCTTCTCGGCCCCCCTGCAGTTCACCCAACAGGGCCCGGTCCTCACCATTGAGAACCAGTGGGCGAAGTACACCATCGACGCCTCTCGGGGCGCCCAGATGACCTCCTTCGTGTGGACCCAGGACCAGACCGAGTGGTGCTACGGCGGGGCCAACTCCGGGCTGTTCATTGACCACCTCTGGCAGCAGACCCACCCCGGTGAGCTGCAAAACGCCGCCTATGAGTTTGAGGTGCTGGAGCAGACCGAGCAGACGGTGAAGATCCGCGCCTGGCGTGACATCCGACAGCAGACCGATCCCACCATCACTGGCGTCATGCTGGAGAAGGTGCTGACCTTCTCAGCGGACACTCCCGCCGTCCGCAGCGAGATCACGCTCAAGAACCCCACCGCCGACTTCAAGCGCCCCGGCTTCTGGCGGCAACACTGCTTCTACCCCGGCGGGACCCAGGGCGACCAGTACTACTTCCGCCCCTCCACCGTCGGCCTGAACCTGGCTGCCTTCAGGCAGCCGGGATCGCGGCGCCTGGGCGACGAGTGGGTCAAGGACCCCACCGCCGGCTGGACCGCCTGCGTCAGCCCCGCCTCCGGCGACGGCGCCGTCTTCCTGATGGATTACAACTACTTACGCTGGCTGTATGACTGCGTGCCCTGCTGGACCAAGGAGTACATGTACGACCGCGTGAACCTCCCGCCGGCCGGGAACTGGCAGACCGAGGAGTGGTTCATCCCCACGGCGGGGTATCCCGGCGTCAGCTACGCCGACCCGAAGGTCATCGGCTACGTTGCCCAGCAGGACAACAGCCTCGCCATCACCCTGGGCGCGGCGCTGGGCGAGCAGAAGGACCTCACTGCGCAGGTCAACCTCTTCACCTACCCGCAGATGACGCCGGTCACCGGGCAGAACTTCAAGTACGCCACGCTGGGCTTCGCGCCGGTAACCAATACCATCCCCTTCAACCCGGCGCTAGCCACGGGCTTCCTGGCCCGCGTGCATGTGACCGGCGAGGGTGTGGACAGCCAGTTCGAGGCCTTCTTCGCCCCCGGCGTCTCGCCGTATGAGATCAACCCCACGCGTGTCGTCTACCACACCCCCAAGCCGCCCAAGCAGAAGCAGTACTTCTTCCCCGAGCAAGCCCCCGCCCTCCCGGAGAAGCCGTCCATCTTGTTCCTGAAGGGCCTGCACGCCGAGCGCTACCAGGTAGAGGCGGCCGCCAAACTCCTCGGCGCGACGCTGAAAAAGTCGTACTTCGAGGCCAACGTCTACGGCCACCGCGTGGACTACGTGCCCTCCTCCATCGAAGAGATGTTCCAGTACAACCTGATCGTCATCGGGAACATCGACTATGAGGCGATAGGCGAGGACTTCGCCGCGTACCTCAAGTACTATGTCGAGCACGGCGGCGGCCTGCTGGTGCTGGGCGGGGACTGGGCCTTCGGGCACGGGGAGTATGCGGGGACTCCGTTCGAGGAGCTGCTGCCGATCAAGTGCGGGGGGAGCTTCGATCTGAAGCCGGCCGGGCCGAACGCAGTGCTAACGATGGACGGTGAGCCTTTCGATCCGGCCGCCAAGCCGACGGTGGCCTTCGTGCATGTGCCGACCGAGGTGAAGCCCGGCGCTCAGATACCCATGCGGGCCGGAGCCGCGCCCTTCCTGGTGGTGGGATACCCTGGGCACCAAGGCACAGTCGGGGTGATGCTGGGTGCGCCGTTGGGCAAGCCCGCGCTCGGTGAAGCCTTCTGGCAGTGGCGCGACTGGCCCAAACTGATGGAGACGATCATGGGCGAGCAGATGGGGGTCTACGAGAAGCCGCCTACTACTCCGGCTGTCCCTACCGCCATCCAGAACTCCCTCGTCAAGTTCTCCACCAACAAAGGCGACATCATGATCGAGACCTTTGACCAGGAGGCGCCCATCACCGCCGGCAACTTCCTGCTGCTGGTGAAGCAGGGCTACTATGACGGCATCGTGCTGCATCGCGTCGTTCCGGGCTTCGTGGTGCAGGGCGGCGACCCCACGGGGACCGGCTCCGGCGGCCCCGGCTGGTCCATCCCTCTGGAGGTCAAGCCCACCCTCAAGCACGAACGCGGCTACCTCTCCATGGCCCGCGCCCCCGACCCCAACTCCGCCGGCAGCCAGTTCTTCATCTGCCTGGACACCGGCGCGGTAGAGTGTCTGGACATGAACTACGCGGTCTTCGGCAAGGTCCTCTTCGGCATGGACGTGGTGGATAAGCTGCAAGTGGGGGACAAGCTGCTGAAGGTGACGCTGGAGAAGGCCGGCCCGAACGGAGCGGCAGCGGAGAAGACGTCCCTGGCGGTGAGGATAGACAAGTAGGGGAGACCCTCGGAACCCCCTCTCCCCAGCGTGCCCACGTCGCGTGGGCCGCGCGGGAGAGGGGGCAGGGGGTGAGGTTCTGCAGCAGCCGGGCCACAGGGAGGGCCATCCCCCTCATCGTTTCTCCCAATACTCCCGCAGAAACCTCGCCCCGTTCGCCACGGCCGCCTCCATAACCACCTTCCCCGTCTCCGCCGTGGCACAGGTAGGCGCGCCATAGCAGCCGCTCTGACTCTCCTGCAGGTACCACGTTGACCACGTTACCCGCTGTCTCCCCTGGAAGCCGTCTCCCGCCACGAAGTCCGAGTGGTAGCGCATGGTGTCCTCGTCGGTGGCTTTAGACATGTCCACCACCTCCGGGCTCAGGTGCAGCAGCAGGGAGGTCTCCCACTCACCGGCGTGGATCGCCCCGCCCTGCGGCGACTGGCGCACCGCGTTGAACTCGTCCCGCGACAACCCGGCGGGACTGATGATCGCAACGGCCTTGTCGGTGGCGTCGCACAGCTCGCGAGAGACGGTGTTGAGCGGGCCGCTGTGGTGGCCGTGGCAATCCAGGATCGCCAGCTTGTCGAAGCCCATCTCCAGCGCCGAGAAGCACACGTCGTAGATCAGGTCCATAAAGACGCGGCTGCGGACCACGATGGTGCCCGGCCACTGCTTCATGATCTTCATGGAGTACCCATAACGGATGGCATCCATCAGCAGCAGCGGCAGGTCGGGGGCGAGCGCCTCGGCCAGACCCAGCCCGTAGGCCTCGGCGATGCGCGCGTCGGTATCCACCGGCAGGTGCGGCCCATGCTCCTCGGTCGTCCCCACCGGCAGGATCAGCAGCGAGTGCTTGTCAATATGCTCCTGGATCTGGGGCCAGGATTGGTCACGGAACAGGAAGGACATGTGAGTCACCTTTCTTTGCGTAGCGTGGGTTCCTCCCGGTGGTCCCGGTGGTCCCGGTGGCACCGGTGTCTCGCTGGTGCAGGGGTGGCTGGCGCCGTCATCCGCCGCTTTTCGTAGGGGCGAATGCTGGGCGCTTCCGAGCGCCCAATATCCGCCCGCGCCAGGAGAGAGCAAATCGCTGCAAGCGCGGGCCCGAAGGTTCGAGATCACCAGTCCTAGCCGCGTGGGGCGGGCTTTCTAGCCCGCCCTCCCCTGCACACGAAGCTCCCGACGCGGGCTAGAAAGCTCGCGCCACGCGGAGGGGGCCTTTCTTAACACAACCCCGTAGCCCCTGCCCTACAGCGATCGCCAGCCCCTCGCCCTCGCCGACTTCTCCGCTACCGCCAGCATCCTCTGCAGCTCCAGACCCCGGTGGAGGCTCGGCTCCCCCTGCTTCCCCGTGGCTACCGCCTCCAGGAAAGTGTAGAGGCAGTGCATGTGGCTGCGGATCCAGCCGATGCTGAACTTCGGCGCGGGGAAGCCAGCGGGCTTTTCATAGCGCTGCACCGTCGCGATGCTGTTCCAGCCGCGGGTGCCGCCCAGCGGCGCCTCCGGTTGGCGCAGGTCGTAGGCCTCCAGGTAGTTGGGCTGCATGGAATTGAAGCGCAGCGCCCCCTGGTCACCGTGAATCTCAAAGCGCATCTCGTCCTCGGCGCCGGTGGCGATCTTAGTGGCCTCGATCGTCCCCGCCGCTCCGTTCCCCAACCGCGCCAGCATCAGCATCTGATCATCAGCCTCCACCGGCACCAGCTCCCCCGTCGCGTTGGGGCGCTGGGGGTAGAGAATCCGCGTCTCGGTGCAAATCTCCGCAATCGGGCCGATGAGGTGGTCCATCAAGTCCACGACGTGCGAGCCCAGGTCCTGCAGCACCCCGCCCCCTTCCGACGTGAGCTGCTTCCAGCCCATGGGCTTGCTCGCGTCCACGCTGCCCGAGTGCATGTAGGCTGCCCGGAAGCTCAGCACGTTGCCCACGAAACCCTCCTGCAGCAATTGCTTGGCGTGGAGTGTCGCCGGGAAGAAGCGGTACTCCAGCGTCATCTGCGTGATCCCTCGGTACCCTTCCAGCGCCGCGGCTATCCGCGCCCCGTCGGCGGGGTCCACCACCAGCGGCTTCTCGCAGTACAGGTGCTTCCCTGTCGCCAGCACCGCCAGCACCTGCTCGGCGTGGAGGCTATTGGGGGAGCAGATGTTGATGATGTCAATATCGTCGCGGTCGAGCAGCTCCCGCCAGTCGGCGGTGCCGAATTCGAAGCCCCCCTGCTCCGCCGCCGCGGCCGCCCGCGCCTCGTCGCACTCCGCCACCCCCACCAGCCGCGTCCTCACCGCTGGCGGGTCGTAGAACAGCGGGATGCTCCCGTACCCGTATGCGTGTACCTTGCCGATGAAGCCAAAACCGATGATCCCAACGCCGAGTGTTTCCATAGTTAACCACCTACAGTGTGACGCTCTCGTACTCAGTGCCGCTGCCCTTGTTCTCCTCAGAACCCCCTCCTCCCGAGCGTAGCGAGGGAGAGGGGGCAGGGGGTGAGGCGTCAGCGTCGCGGGCTAGGGCCCATACATCCTCTCATACAACCCCTTGTACCTCCCATACACCTCCCGATACACTCCGAACAGCTCCTCCTCCGGCGCGAACACCCGCTCCGGCCGATACCACGCCCGCGCCGCCTCCTCCACCTGGGCAAACTGCCCCACCCCTGTCGCCGCCAGCATGGCCGCGCCGAGGTTGGCCGCGTCGGCGCAGGCGGGACGTTCCACCGGCCGCCCCAGCAGGTCGGCTTTCATCTGCAGCCACAGATCGCTCCGCGCCGCACCCCCCAGGGACCGCACCGAACTGATCTCCACGCCCCGCTCCTGCAGCGGCTCCAGGCACTCCTGTAGCAAACACGCGCACGCCTCCATCACCGCTCGCGCCAGGTGCGCCCGCGTGTGGCTCAGCGTCAGCCCCGCGAAGGCCCCGCGGGCTGAGGCGTTGTAGGTCGGCGTCGCCGTGCCGCACAGATGCGGCAGCATCGTCAGCCCCTCACATCCCACCGGCACCTCGGCCACGCCCTGCAGGAAGCTGTCGTAGTCCTCCCCCGGCGCGCATAGGTCGCGCAGCCACTTGAGCACGATCGCCGAGGTGGGGGCGAAGGTCATGCTATAGTGCAGCCCCGGCGCGGCGTGGCGACCCGCGTACAGCCGGTCGTCGTCCACCAACTCCGCGGTAGTGGTCACCACCGCCAGCGCCGTCCCCGTCGTCTCCGTCACCAGCCCCGGCGCGACATTCCCCGCGCCGACCGCTCCGGCGAGCTGGTCGTTGCACCCCACGCACACCGGCACGCCCGCCGCCAATCCCAGCTCCCGCGCCGCCTCCCCGCGCAGCTCGCCCACTACCGTCCCCGGCGCATGGACAGTCGGAAGCTGCTCCGCCGTCACCCCCGCCGCCTCTAGCAGCCGCCCCGCCCACTCCCGCGCCCGCACGTCGTACATCCCGCTCATCTGCGCGATATTGTAGTCGGTAGCGGTCTCCCCGGTCAGCCGCCAGATCAGGTAGTCCGGCAGGCACAGGAACCTCCAGGCCCCATGCGCGGCAGGCTCATGCTCGGCCAGCCACGCCAGCTTGAAGATGGTCATCTCCCCGGGAATCCAGGGATACCCAGTCAGCCGCCGGTACTCTTCCCGCGACAGCCACTCGCGCTCCCACCGCCGCGCGATCTCCTCGGAGCGGTTGTCCACCCAGACGATGGCGTTGCGCAGGGGGCAGCCATTATGGCCGAGAGGGATGAAGGACTGGCCCTGGGAAGCGAAGCCGATGCCGCGGATGGCCTCACCCCCTACCCCCTCTCCCTCGCCTGCGGCTCTGGCGAGGGGGGAGGCGGAGAGGACGGCACGGGTCCCGGCGACCGCCGCTTGCCAATAAGCCTCCGCCTCCATCTCCGCCCAGCCCGGCTGCGGGGTGCGGAGGTGGTACTCCTCCACATGCACCCCCAATACCACGCCCTCGTCAGAAACGAGCGCGGTCTTGAGCGACGTGGTGCCAATGTCGAAGGTGAGGTAATGGGACATCGCTCACTCTGGTGGGCCCGATGACCGCGCGTCCTCTGCTTCCCACTCCTTGACGCAATGATCGTAGAATTCCGTTGCGTGCCTGTACTTTTGCTCAGCCTCTGGGGGAACGTCGAACCCGGTGAGGAGGGCCATTAGCTGTTTTCGCGGGGGTTGGTTCTTCTTTCGGCACCGCTCCAGGTGGGCGTTCGGCCACGCCAATGCCCACATCTGGACCGCCTTCACTTGGCCTCCCCCGCTCTTCAGTGGCACGTCGTAGCGCATGAAGATGCGCGACATGCGCTCGTGCGCCTCCCCCCGGCCCTCGGCTAGCCACCCCACGTACGCACCGCAGGATGGCGTCGCTATCACGCCCATTGCGTCGGCGCGCTCATACCAGTTTGCGGCGTCGTCGACCCCGGAGCCCAGGGCATTGCCCTCGTCCTCGTTGTACAGTATGTCACCGACGCCTATCGCACCGCGTAGCGGGAGGCGCAAGGACAGAGCGTGCACGAACAGATCCTGAACCATCATCGCGCACCGGGTGATCGCCCCGGGGGTCGCCAGGCACGTCTTCCACGTCAGTTGGATGAAGTCACCGCCCAGCGAGACCCTGAGCGCGTCGAATTCCGCGGCTGGGGTGGTAGCTGCGACCCGCTCCGACCATGGGATGTACTCCTCCCTTGCGTGCTGTGCCAGCAGTCCGAGAGCTTTGAGAAGGCGCTCAGCCCCCGGCTTCTCGCGTCCCTTGGCGCCAAGCACGTCGACATCAACGACAATCCCGAGGTCTTCGACATCTCGCGTCCGAACGTCTGTGTTCATTGGGGTCCCCCTAGTACCCTTCCTCCTTCTCCACCTCCGCGATACTCTCCTCGATGATATCCATCCCCTTCGCCGCCAGTTCCTCCGTCATCACTATCGGCGGCGACATGCGCAGGATATGCCCCGCCGGGACCCAGGCCAGGCCCTTCTGGAAGGCCCGCTGGTAGACCGCCTTGCCCGCCTCGGTGAAGGGCTCCTTCGTCTCCCGGTCCTTGACCAGCTCCACGCCCAGCAGGCAGCCCTTGCCCCGCACGTCCCCGATGATCGGGTGTGCCGCCTGCATCTGCTCCATCCGCCGGTCGAAGTACGCCCCCAGCTCCAGCGCGTGCTCCAGCAACCCCTCCTCCTGCATGACCTCGATGCTCGCCAGCGCCGCCGCGCAGGCCATGGGGTTGCCGCCGTAGCTGGTGCTCGCCGAGATCTTGTTGATGGCTTCCTTGTAGCGCTCCGAGACCATCATCGCCGTCACCGGGAAGCCGTTGCCGAAGCCCTTGCCCACCGTCACCACGTCCGGGCGGGTGTCCCAGTGCTCCATGGCAAAGAACTTGCCGGTGCGGCCCATGCTGGTGAGCACCTCGTCGGCGAAGAGCAGGATGCCGCGGTCGTCGCAGAACTTGCGCAGCTTGGGGAAGAAGTCCTCCGGCGGGAAGACCGACCCCGCCCAGCCCTGCACCGGTTCCAGCACGAAGGCCGCGATGTTGCCGGTGGTGGCCTGGGTGATGAACTCGTCGAAGAAGCGTAGGTAGGCGTCGGTGTCGATGGTTCCATCGCTCTGCTTGAACATCGGCCGGTACGGATACGGGCGCGGCACCATGTAGAAGCCCTGGCTCCGCCCCGCCCCGCTGGCGGGGTTCATCTTGGCCAGGCTCACCGCGTGCCCGGTCTTGCCGTGGAAGTCCATATAGCAGGAGAGGAACTCGCTCTTCCCGGTGGCGACGCGGCAGACCCGCAGCCCCGCCTCCACGGCGGTGGTGCCGCTGTCGTATAGCTGCATCCCGGTCAGGTCCCAGGGCTGGATCTCCGCCATCTTCTCCAGCAGGGCGACCTTAACGGGCGTGTTGAAGTCGTGGCAGTTCATCAGCCGCTGCGCCCAGTGCGCCACGGCCTCGCTGACCTTGGGATGGCAGTGCCCCAGGGTGGTGACGTAGATGCCGCTGGAAAAGTCCAGGTACTCGTTGCCATCCACGTCCTTGAGCGTGCAGCCGTGCCCGCTGTCGAAGACGACGGGGCAGAGGGTGACCTGGCCGGAGTAGCCGATCATGTACTTCATCCCGCGGGCGTTGTACTGCTCGGAGAGCGGACCGGGGACGGTGTCGGTGACGAGGTGGGGGATAGCGGCGGGATCCACCCGCGTCCAGTAATCGGCAGGAAGAGACATGGCAGGAACCTCCCGGAGGGTTGCGCCTCGGCGTGCGCTTGGCAGTATACCCGGGGAGTATCATAACCGCCGGGTAGGCAGTGTCAAGCCCCGTCGTCTGGCAGCGAGAGGCGCACCGGTGCGCGTTGCTGGCAGGAAATTGGCCGCGTCGGGGAGAACACCAGACCGACTCGCCTGGACCAAGGAGGACCGCCTTCCATGGGCAAGTACGACCATCTCGAACTACAGGGCGCGGAGCGCGAGGAGGCTCTCCAGGCGATGACTCACCAGATTGGCGCCTGGGGCCTGACCATGCCCCCGGTAACCCCGCTGATCAACCACTTCGGCCTGCACCGCTTCTACGAGGTAGGCCTGAGCGAGTACTGGGTAGCCAACGAGTTGGAGTTGGGCTACTGCGGCAAGTTCCTCTTCGTCTTCGACGGCCAGACCTGCCCCTTCCACCGCCACGAGATGAAGCACGAGACCTTCTTCGTGATGAAGGGCAGCGTCCGCATGGTGCTGGACGACGGGGAGAAGATTCTCTCCGAGGGCGATCTGCTAATCATGCCCCCCGGGATGGGGCACTCTTTCACCGGGCTAGGCCCGGCCCTGCTCCTGGAGTGCTCCATGCCCTCGGTCCTCCAGGACAACTTCTTCGCCGACAAAGAGATCGGGGAGGACGGGGTGATCTGATCTCGGGGTAGCGCAGGCTCCCCAGCCTGCCTCCCCTCCCGGTGGCACCGGCGTCTCGCCGGTGTGGGGTGGGGGTGCTGTGTTCTCCTCCTCGGGCAGGGCTGAACCTCCCCGCCCCTCCGCCAGTCAATACCTCCGTGCGCTCATCCCGTCTCTCCAGGTGATCGCATGCCCAAGCCTGAGCCCCTAGCCGTCGGGTCTTCTGCGCCTGACTTCCGCCTGCCCGCCAGCACCGGCGACGAGATCTCCCTCGCCGACTATCGCGGCAAGCAGGCGGTGGTCCTCTACTTCTACCCCAAGGACATGACCTCGGGCTGTACTGCCGAGGCCTGTTCCTTCCGGGACCTGAAGAAGGAGTTCGCGGCAGCGGGGGCGCTGATCCTGGGCGTCAGCCCCGACCCGCTGCAATCGCACGCTAAGTTCACTGAAAAGGAGCACCTCAATTTCCCACTGCTGCAGGACGAGGGCGGGAAGGTGGCGACCCAGTACGGCGCCTACGGGGAGAAGACGCGCTACGGACGGACCTACTCCGGCAACTACCGCGTCACTTACCTGATCGATAAGGACGCCAAGGTTGCCAGAGTCTGGCCGGACGTGAAGGTCTCGGGTTCCAAAGCCGACGACCACGCTGACGAGGTGTTGGCGGCGCTCAGGACGCTCTAGCCAGGGAGACGAGTGTGGAGGGGAGACCAGGGACGCGGTAGACTACAGTTCCCGCATCCCTGTGTAGTTCTACTCGGTCGAAAACGGCGGTCAGGAAGAGGAGCTGCATATCTGCGGCTTGGAGGCGTAAGGGGCCGATAAGCTCTGCCGGAGTGGCCGCGCACTCGCGCAAGCAGCTCCTCCAGCCCCGACGCCAAGGCCGCCGCGGCGAGTTCGCGTTCTCCCTGTTGTTTCCGCTTCAAGAGCGGCCGGGCGCGTCGGGCCAGGGCCCCGACATCGAGCGCTCCCGCCTCCAGAGCGTTGGCGTACCGCTCCAGGGCCGCCTCGATCTCCGCCAGTTCGGCCCGCAGTCGGTCTCCCTCGTCGGTGGCTTTCTGACTCCGCAGGCTCTCCTCCAGGGTACGTTCCAGTGTCTCTCCGTCAAGTAGGTCCTCGATGTGCGCCCAGAGGGCTGCCTCTAGATCGCGGGCTAGTACGCTGATCGGCACGTGTCTCAGCGCCGGAGATGTCCGCATGCGCGCCCCGTAGGAGTGGGGGAGAGGCTTCCGCCTCTGGCCTTGGGGTGTATGTTGCGGCTGAGGTCAAGCCGCTGCTGGGCCTGGCGCCAGACGGTCTCCTCGACGATTCCCTCATGCTGGCCAGCGTAGACCCGCCCCTTGTGGCGTATAGCGCCGATGTGAACGGGGTTGCGCAGTACCTTCGTAACCGTCGTATGCCACCAGGGACCGCCGTGCTTTCCGAGTACCCCGGCGGCGTTCAGCTCTTGGGCGAGCTGCAGGAGTACCCAGTCATCAACGACATAGCGGGGAAGATGCGACGCACCTGCGGGGCCTCGAGGGGGTCGGGCTCCGGGCGGGGTACGCTTGTCGGTTCAGTGCCAACCGAAGGGTTCGCGCCCCATCGGCAGCCCTAGGTCCGTTACCCGGTGATCCTGCGCCGCGGTGATCCGCTGCACCAACACCGTCCGCTCGCGGCGGGAGAGGATAGCTGACAGGTCGGCCCGGAACTCACCCTCCGGGGCGTCCAGGGCGAGGTTCTCCCCCACGGCGACCAGACGCCACTTAGCCGCTTCGCACTCCTGCAGAAGCAGGCCCCAGTCCAGCAGGTCGCCCCGCGTGAGCCGGTCGATACGCCAGACGTGGAGAGTTTGGTACTGAGGGAGGCGGTCGAGCAGCCGGCGCAGTTGGGTGCGATGCAGCGACTTGCCACTCTCGCCCTCTTCGCGGTACACGTCGATCTGGGTGGCGCTGGCGCTCCCCGCGGCCCGGCGGCAGGCTTGCTCCTGCGCGTCCGAGACAGGCACTTGCTGGCTTGGCGCTCCGTACTGACTCAGAGGTAAAGCGCCGCTTTCACGACCGGAGTTCCTCCCTCCTTCCGGGGATGGCCTGCCGCATCGCCCTCTTGTCGGGTTCCACGACCCTTGTCCGGAAGCGCGTTACGACATGCGTCAACGAGAGCACGAACAGAAGCCGAATTGGGTACCCACCGTTTGGGCCGTGTGGGGACTAAACCCAAGGCTTTAGTGCGCACTCCGAGGGGAGCTTATGTGGCCGGTCTTCGGTCGGGGCAGCGCTTCTCAGACTGCTGCCAGCTCTTGATTACGCGTCGGAGTGCACAGGTTCTTCCTCCGTGGCCAAATCATCTGGCCTTGCCCATCCCCTGGCGCCCCAACTTGCGCTTGCCCTGCGCGTCCCGCTTCCTCGGTGGCCCCAAGGCGATAGACGCAACCCTTCGCTAACGGAGGACACTCCGGATTACTCAGGACCCAACGGGTACCGTTACACCTGTTCCTCAGGGCCGTTCCGTCCAGACTTTCCAGAGGACATACGGAGAGGTGGTGCAGGTTACTCAGGCGTTGGGCGAACAGTCGCGGGAGCAGTATTTGGTGGCATGCCAGGAGCGTGACGAGGCTTGGCAGCCGGGACCGCAGGACGGGACCGCCAGCCCGCGTGGCGTGGAGTCGTACGGAGACCTTGACAAGGACGACCTCGCCTTGTCCTTGGCCAGCCGCTAGCCTCAAGAGTCGCCTCGGCCCCAGGAGCCTATCAGCAAAGCCGCGGCCGCCGGCACAGGTGGTCCAACGTCCTGACCGCAAGCACCAGGCGCGGCGTGAGTGCCGGGGGAATGAAGTGCGTCAAGGTTGTGCCGCCGGAGAAGAGGGTATTTGTGGCCCCTGCGACGAACTCGGAACTCAGAAGCGAGGTTTTCAAGCCTCCGGGGGAACGACCAGCATTCCTCTGATTGGCCAGGCAAACCTGGTCAAAGGCCCGTAGGCGGCCCCTCGCACAAAGCCATCCCCTATCTGTGCATCTCGCCTGGAAGGACATCTGGCGCCGGTCACCATCACCGAGGATGGTTGCCGGGTAGTGTCTGCGCGTACTTGGAGAGACGGACATGGCGCGACTGACTCTATCGGACGTTGCATCCCTCACGGACGACGACCGGCGGCGTCTCCGGCTGGTCGGCGTGCGGTCGTCATCGGATCTGCGCCGCATCGGCGGTGCAGCCTTGCTGTGTGACCAGTTGGCTCGGCGAGCCGGCATCGAAAAGGGCCGGCTCGCGCGAGCCGTGTTCACTGTCAAGCTGGCTGAGACCCTGAGAGGGGTGGGTGCCGCGAGAGCAAACGCGCTCGTCGCGTCCGGCCTCTCAAGTTGGGTAGCGCTTGCGGTCGCTAGTAATGACGCAGTGGCTGCGGCGCTTGCAGGACAAGGCCAGCAGGCTTCCGGGAGAAGCGTGCGGACGTGGATCGCGAGGGCGAATGAAGAACTCACGCTTGAAATGTCCGCGGCGCTGTACTATGAGCAGAAAGCGCAACAGCTCAGGCGCTTACATAGGGAGAGTCTGGCGGTGATGGCGGTCATAGTGTTCCGCATCATGCCGGCCACGACCCTCGGGTACGTGTTCTGGATATTGCTAGTGACTGGCGGATATTGCCAATCCTGGCCGATGCTGCGCAACTACGTTGCGGTCTTCGTGCTGCACCTGCTCAGTGTGGAGTTCACTTGCGGGGCATGTGTGCTACTGCTCCTGGCGGCGTTATTCGAGCTCCACGTGAGGGTCGACCGGGCATTGTCACAGAAGCTCACGAAGGAGTCTTCGCGGGAGCCGGCCTTCCGTGAGGTAGAGCGCGTACAGGACCTCACAAATGGGCGGATTGCGCGCTCGGCTATCCTGCTGTGCGGTGTGATGATGGGATCCGTGTTTGTTGCAGAGATGCTCCTCTATCGGGAAGCGGCGCCCGCAGTGATGTCTTCTGCCACGGCGATGGGGGCTGTTGCGCTCATTATTGCGTGCTTATTGGCCTGCGGGGCCTGGCTGGCGGGTACCCAGACGCGTTCCCTACTGGGTTCGGACCGGATGGCCGAGAGGGACTGGCAAGAGTACATTTGGCGTTCGTGGCGGGCACCTCTCGTCTCGGCAACGTTAGTGCTGTTGGTCGGGGTGTGTGTGTGCGTTGGCGCAACGCCCCTCATATTCTGGACCACACAGCATGTTGGGGACTGGACTGCTAACTCGTTTGTGCTGCCGGTCCTCGATGCGATGGACAGGTACATCCTGGCTCACCCCGGAAGCTGGCCGGGAGTGCACCCCGAGCTAAGCCGGGGCTACGCCGAGAATCTGGAGATTCTCACAGCTTCGCCCCCCCCCTCGAGCTGATGGCCCGGATCGGGCAGTTCTTCCTGGCATTTGCTCCTTACATTGCGGGCAGCTTGCTGATCGTCTACTGTGGGCACGTCGGTTCTTTGGAGCTAGTGGTGAGAGGAAAGAGATGGTGGCGCATCGTGGGACCTGCCGCGGTATTTGCTGCCATGGAACTCGCCAGATACTGGGCGGAAAACGGTCTTCTTTCTGTCCCCTGGTTGCCTCCCCGCTGGCTCTGGCTGGTGCCCCTTGTTGGCGCCTGGGCGAGTGCCCGTGCGCTGCGAGCGTTCGAAGCCCGTTTCTGCTTGCGGCTCTGCCCCGCCTGCGAGGCAAGGAGCCCTGACAAGGCGCGTTTCTGTGACCAATGCGGTCAAGCCCTGGGGGAGTTGTAGGCGCGGACGCGGCCCGGGCCGGCTGGGCCACATAAAGGTCCAGGTCCACGCCGAACTGCCCGGTAGCGTGGGCCTGATTGCCTGTGAAGCTCAGGTCCTTGGCCATGACCCAGAAGCTGGCCGTGGGTGGCGGGCAGGGGCCCAGCAGATCGTCGCGCACCAGCAGCCAGCTCGGCTCGCTCTCGTTCTGGGCCTTGGCGAACAGCAGCCGCCGCTGCCAGGAGAAGGGGTCGCACTTGTCAACATGGCCGGAGGTGACCGGGGCCAGCGACAGCGGGGTGTCGGGGTAGTAGGGATCGTTGATCAGGTACTTGATGTCGCTCTGGCCCTGCAGGAAGTCCGCGGTTGGGAGGATGGTGACCTGCTTGACCTCACCGAAAGAGTCCTGGGGCCCCATGCCGTCCCCGAACATCTCCGACTTGGCCGTCCAAGGCTCGAACTTGTGCGCGAAATGCTGCAGTCCCTGGTAGTAGCAGCCCGGTCCCCCCTCCCCGGGGCAGGGCCGCGGGTCCCCCTCTTTGACGTCCCAGGTCAGCCGGTTGTGGTAGATCCCCTGGTAGGCGCAGGGGCTGTACATCGAGCCCCAGTCCAGCATCAGAGGCACCCCCTTAGCGTACAGGGTGAAGGACCCCTGGTCGGCGTGGAAATGGTCCACGGCATACTTGGTCTGCCGGTAGCCGATCCAGGTCTCGTGCGGCAGGCCGTCCCGGGCGATCACGCAATAGCCGGGATACCAGACACTGTGCAGGTCGGGGTTGATCGGCTTCAGTGTCATGTCACTAAGCAGCGCTGTGGGGTAGGCGCCTCCGGCTGGATACCCCATCCATTCCATCATCTGCCTCGCCTCACCGGCCAACTGGTCGTCCACGCCCTTGTAGGCCATGGTCAGGTAGGGGATGATCCCGTTGCTCAGGCCCATGCTGGTGTCGCCCAGTTGCCACAGGGCCCGTCGGTACGTTCCCTCCGGTGCCCCCTTGACGGGGTAACGCACGTCCGGCGGCGGGATGGTGTCCAGCATGAACCGGCCGAAATGCCGCAAGCGCTCGTCCTGGCGGAAAGCGTCGTAGGTACCGGTGTTCTTAAGCACCAGGGCCATCATGAGGGTCTGCTCAATACTAGCGCCCAGGTATGACGGGCAGGAGATACGGGAGCCGTCCTCGGAGATCAGCGGCTCCACGTTGGCCTCCAGGTAGGCAATGCTGCGCTTACGCCACGCGTCCGCCCCGGGGTAATCCCCCGCTGCCGCCGTGGTCATCACCCGCGAGCAGCAGGCCAGCGTGCCCATGTTGATCGAGCCCCAGCCGTTGCCGTACTCCTTGGGGGGTCAGAAGTCCTCGTCCCAGATGCGGTTGATGTAGAATACGCCCCACGCCTTGATCCTGGCGCGCGCCGCCGGGTCCATGTCGGGCGTGCCCATCGCCGCGTCCCACAGGGGCATCCACTGAATTGCCGCGATGGCGACGCGGAACCAGTTGTGAAACTCGCCGTGAGCCCCCCAGACGGTGGGGGTAAGGTAGTCCATCCGCTTGAGCACGTCCTCGGCCTCCGCCTTCGCGGTCCCGGTAGCTTGGTAGATGGGCGGCATCAGGTGGAAGGCTTGCATCTCCGGGGTGGAGGCGGCTACCCGGGCCTTGAGCCCGGCCAGGTCGCCCGGCTTGCAGAACATGCGCGGGTAGGAGCTGGGCATCTCTTTGAAGTCGAAGTCCCACTCCTTGATCTTGTCCAGCGGGTACAGGCTGTACTTCACCATCGCCGTGAACTCCACCGGCATGTCCTTGGAGCCCTTCGGCAGCAGGTCCGCCTGCGGCTGCACGGTGAGCAGCCACTGGCGCGTCCCTAGCACGATCGGCGCCAGGACCTGGAAGTCGTGATCGGTCTTCGTCCACAGCCGCAGGTCGTTGACCCCGCACATCATCCTGATCGAAGGGTTACCCGAGTCGTAGTTGGGATTAAGGTTGTGGCTTGGCCGTCCCGTAGTGAACGAGATGGCGGGGCCGTCCGCCTGCTGGTCGTTGAGGATGGCGAAGTAGTTGGAGTAGTCGGGGAAGGAGTTGACCCACCAGCCGGCGATGCGGTTGAACTGCTCGTCTCGCTCGTAGTTCAAGGGCGCATAGACTTCGATATCGCCCTTGCTCCAGAAATCCCAATTGGCGTTGCCGTCGGCCATTACGCCCTTGTACGGCTGAGACGCCCGCGCCCCTCGCCAGCGGCACTGGTTGGGCTCCAGGCCCTCCTTGAAGGAGAAGATGGCGTTGGCCGGGTGAAGGTTCTTCGTGGTGTCCACGCTGAGTTGATCGGTGCCGTCGAGGGTCCACCAATCCCAGGTGGCGCGCTCGGTGTCGTTCTTGTAGGTCGGGATCCAGTACTTGCCGCCGGGGTTCAGGTCCATCGACTCGTCGATGATCGCCGTGGGCTGGTTGGCGATGACCCGGACGGTGCAGCGGTAGTGTTTGTTGCCCTCGAAGGTGTAGTCAACGGTGGCCTCGGCGAAGAGCGGCCCGGAGGCGGCGATGGTGGTCTTGTGGCCGGTGACCTTCATCGGCGCCATCAGCCACGACTTGCCGATCCAGTTGCCCCCGGCTCCGCGCACCCCGCATAGCGGCCCCGTCACTTGGCCGGGGTTCTGGGGCGTGGCGAACCTCATCTCCCCGGCGGGCAAGCGCAGGGACATGACCCCGGCGTCGAGTAGCAGGAAGTCACCCTCGACCCGCGCCGAGACCGCGTTCGTCTGGCGCACCGTCTTGCGCCCGGCGGTGACGGTGAAGCTGCGCTCCGTGCCCGCTGGCAGGTCCACCAGTAGGTAGACCCGTCCGCCCCTGATCTGGTTGGGCAGGACCTGGCCGAGATCATCCGTAACGGTCAGGACGGGGGCAGACTTCAGGTCGCCAGCCAACGGGTAGCTGATCAGCTCCTGGCTCCAGCTGTGATCTAGGTAGTCCTTGAGATGGAACATCTGGGAGGGCGCTGCAAAGGCGGGAGACGCGATCAGGAGCAGGTACGACAGTACGCCGGCAAGTCTGAGGGACATAACGTGTCCTTTCGAGCGGGCTGTGCAAGAAGCAAGCGCTCCGTGCAGCCCGGAGCCCAGGGCAGGCGGGCGAGAGGTTCCCCGTTCGGAGGATGATCGGTCAACGCTAGCGAATATTCCTTCGTTCTTCCGGTTGTGCATTCCTGCTCCGCTGGGCGGTACGCGGGTGGTCTTCTAGGGCAAGGTGCTGGCATGCCGGGGGAGTCCGGCCCGATGGCAGGCAAACCAGCAGGCCCCGCGGGGTCGCAAGAACAAGGGAGTGATCTTCGTGTTTTCATCGTGTGTTCGGATCACGACGCTGCTGAGCATCGCGACAGGTTTGCTCGCGGCCGGCGCCGGGGCGGCCGACCCGCCGCTATCCCAGGACGACTTCCCCACTTCCCGGTCCCTGCGAGACTGGGCCTTGCTGCCGCCGGTGGATGCCCTGGGGCCGATCCCGGCTAATGGGGAGTGGAAGGTGAATCAGGGCGCGCTGGTGGCGACGGGCGTAGCTAAGCCGTGGACCATCCGTACCGCGGGGGACGCCGCCTGGGCCGATTACAAGCTGTCGGCTACCGTGACCATCCAGAAGCCCGGTCCTCAGCCCGACTTCCCCATCTTCGATGGTGAGTATGACCGCTGGCTCCCTCGCGCGTCGTTCCCGGGACTCTCCGACCATCCCGGGCAGTTCCGTTACCGCTACTATGCCGGCGAGTTCGACTGGGGCTCGGACGCGGCGGTGTGGTTCCGCTATCAGGACCGGGAGAATTGCTACCGGGTGCAGCTTTCCAGCATCTACCAGGAGATCATCTTGTGGCATGGCGTCGGGGGCTATCTCGCGGTTGTGCCGTACAAGATTGAACCGGGCAAGACCTACAAGCTAGAGGTGCTGGCGCAGGGGCGGCATATCCAGGTGCTGCTCGACGGCGCCAAGCAGATCGACTACTGGCACACCTGCCTGCCGACGTTGACCGGGAAGATCGGCGTGGGGGCCTACCAGGCCACCGCGGCGTTTTCAGATGTCTCGGTCGCAGCGCTGCCGCGGGCGCCAGCCACGCCGAGGCGCCGGGCGCGCTTCAACACGCGGATGTGGCGCACGCAACGGTGGGTCTTCGACGGGGACGAACCGATCTGTCTGCTCCAGGCACCGGCCCCGCCGATTACTCCCGGCTACTGCTCCGGGATGCTCTCCTACCGCTTCGTGAAGCTGCGACCGGGCTACCGGCCGATGTACTCGTGTTGGGTAGGGGCGCGGCCGGACCATCCAGAGAGCGCGGGGAATGCCCTGGTCGGCACCGTCAATGACATCAAGACCACGGGTGAGAACACAGAGCAACTGGTGCTCACCTTCAACACCGCCCAGCCGGGCGGGACGATGGAGGGGGTCAACACCGACACGCTGACCTTGGACCCGGTGCGCGGGACCTACCGACACGACATGGTGTACGTGTGCACCTTCCTGAAGGAAGCTAAGATGCCGTTTCTAGAGTTCGCCGACCCGCTGACCTATAACAACAAGGAGCCGGGGCTGAGCAACAAGTACGGCTAGCTACCGGCGGGGCACCAGTGGGGCGTATTCCTCAACGAGGACGGCACCATCCGCCGCCACCCGATCTCGCAGTCCCTCGATATATACCCCCAGAACAACTGGTACACCAACGAGGGGTACAGCTACTGGGTGTTGACTCCCGACCGCGCCGTCTGCCCGGCTTGGGAACACTTGACGCCGGGCGTGAAGGTCAACATCGGGGTGTGCCACTGGGGGTATGACTGGCACCAGTATGTCTACTGGGGCGGGGACAAGCAGCGGACCTTTCAGCCGGGGGAGACCTTCACCATCCACTACGTGATGACCGGCTACACCCCCGCGGAGGGGGAGGAGCTCTTCCTCGCCTCAAGGCTGCACCCGCGGATGGAGGATCCCGAGCCGGCGGGCGAGCACTTCGGCTTCCTGCAGGTCCCTAGCCTGCTGGCTTACCCGGTCGTGGAGCCAGCGGGGACTAGCTTCGATAAGCTGTACGACGTGCGCATGCCGTATATCGGTTGGCAGTGGTATGGCGACTACGACAACGACCGCCAGGTGGGGCACACCGACCGCTATTCCATGCGGATAGACGGCCCGGCCAGCGCCAAAGGCATGTTCTACCATCACATGATTGACGGCAACGCCAAGCGCTACCTGTGCACCTTCTGGCTCAAGACCGAGGGCTACAAGGGCCCGGCCCCCGTCGCCATCCTGCGCTACCCCTGGGATGACAAGGTCCGTAAGGACGTCGTCGACACCGGCCTGACCGGCGACAATCACTGGACCGAGTTCTCCTTCATCACCACCATGCCGGTCATCACCCCGGAGACCTCCGACGCCAGCCAGTTCGACCTGATAGTCAAGGGGGTTGGCAAGGTGTGGCTGGACGACTGGTCGGTGCGGCCGCTGGGCGACGATGAGCAGCCGGGAGAGAAGCGGGGTGGGGCCGCGACGCCGCCCTCGGCGGAGGTCTCCCCCCTCTACCTGGTGGACCTCCAGTGCAACGAGGCCGCCGGCCTATCGCTCTGGGATGCCAGCGGGCGCAACAACCACGGCAGGCTGCACAGCGTAACCTGGATCAACGCGGGCAACCGCCCCGCGCTGCACTTCGATGGGACGGACTCCTGTGCGTTTGTCCCGATGGGTTCCCCGGAGTTGAGGCCCGAAGACAAAGGCGCGTACAAGCAGGACAGCCTGACGATGGAGATCTGGGTCTGCCCGACCCCGGGCCTCAAGGGTGGCGGCGTGCTGTGCTACGGGCTGGCGCTCACGCTGCAATTACAGCCTGTCGGGGACAAGTTCCAGGCGATACTCGGCTGCCTGGACGTGGCCGGCGGGTCGCTGCAGCTCATCTCACAGCCGACGATTGCCGGCGGGCGCTGGACGCACCTGGCCACCACCGTTGGGGCAGACGGCCTGGTCCGCCTGTACGTTGACGGTCAACCCGTCGCCGAGAAGGCTCTGGACGCCAAGCTCAAGCTCTATGCCTGGGAGCCAACAATCACCATCGGCGCCTACGGGACGCCGAGCAATCTCTTCGCCGGGGAGCTAACCGGTGTGCGCCTGTGGAGCCGCGTGGCTACGCCGGAGGAGATCGCGGCCGAGGCAGCCAGGAGTCCGGGGTAAGGGGCAAACCACGCGGGAGTAAGTCTCCATCCGCGGGCCTGGGAAGCGCTGTCCAGAAAGGAGCACAGCCGCGTCGGGGCGTGCCCTGTCCGCCCCCGTTGGCGGTCGGGCGGCAGTGACCTCTGGTCTGGCGCTAACCTGCCTCCACCGTGATCGTATGCTTGATCGGCGTCACTATGGCCCGCAGGTCCTCAGCCTTCCGGCCCTGCCGCGCCCACAGCTTGCCGTGCCCCGCCGCTCCCTCTGCCAGCAGGTCCGGGTCCGGCGCCTGCAAGCGCGTCTCGGCCCACGACCACGGGTAGATCACTTCCTGGACCAGGAACCAGTCGAACTGCTCCTTCGTGCCCACAGCCTCGTCCAGCTTCCGGAAGGCGGCCGAGAAGGGGTTGTCCAGGAACTCAGCGGCCAAGTTGATGCCTTGCTCCAGGTCCGCCTTCGCGAAGGTCTTGGTCTGCTCGCCCCAGGTGACCTTGCCTTGCGCGGCGTGCAGGTTCCTCACGACCAGCGTTAGGCGGTTTAGGTCTTGATTGAAGGGCACAAAGGGGAGGATGGAGACAGTCCCGGCCGCGTCGTCGGGCTTGCCGTAGAAACAGAAGGGCCAGCGGCTGGACTCGACCTCAGCCTTGCCGTTGACGCCGTTCAGGACCTGGTGCCCGCCGGTGGCCGTCGAGGCCCCCTTCATGTCCAGGGCAATGGTGCCCAGGTCCCCGTCAAAGCCCATCGCCTTCAGGAAGGCGTAGGCCATGACCAGGTGTCCACTGACCTTCGGGTGCACGCCGTCGGCGCCGGCGACCTGGTAGGCGTCTCCCAGCACCGCTTTGGCCTTGGTCATGGCGTCCATCATGGTGTTGTGTGCGTCGGCGAAAGGCATCCCATTCTCCGTCGCGATTTTCTGGCCGTCTCACTGAGCTGGCTCAGGCTATCGTTGTAGACCTGCCCCGAGGCGGAGGCGCTGCGGAAGTAAGTGGGGTCCACCGCGCCCGGCCCGCCCACCACCACGGTGACCCCGGCGGCCTTCAGCTTGGTCACCAGGCCCCGCATGGGAGCCTCGTAGGTCTGGCCGATCGCCGGTGTGTAGGGCTTGTACCCGCCGTCGTTCATGCCGTAGCAGGTGGTGACGACGGTGGGCTGGAAGGGCATCATGACGTGCTGGAAGCGGCTGTCGAAGCTGGCGGCCCTATCCCCGCTCCAGGCGAACTGCATCGCGACCAGCGGCAACTGCGGCATGTAGGCCGCCAGGTACATCTCGATATCGCGGGTGTATAGTGTCTGGTCGGTGATGGAATCGCCACACATGGCCAAGCGCGCGCCCGGCTTGAAGATCGGCTCGGCCGAGGCCTGCGCCGAGCCGAGTAACGCCAGCAGCACCCAGGGAATCAGCGCAGGTCTCATTGGGAATCCTCCGGGACCGGGCTCGCCCAGGACGAGACGTATTGCTCGACCGCATGAATTGGGTTCGCCAAGTACCCGTCGTGGCCCGGCGCCGTGCCATTAACCGCCTGCGTCAATGCCGGGACCCGCAACCGGCGGAGCTGATCCAGCAGGCCTTGCTGCAAGGGGCGCTGGGTCGCGTGGTTGTGCCCGATACGCTCGCGATAGGGTTTCAGGTGGGAGAGCAGCTGGCGGAGCGCCGGCTTGGCGTCGCATTTGGCGTTCACCACGTTCCGCAACTCGATGAAATCAGCGCGCAGGTCGAGGTTGTCAGCCCGGTCCTGCAGGAAGTGCGTCCGCGGCATCATCAGCAGCCCCCCGGTCCCGGTTGCGGATCGCTCTCCGCCGCTTCCCGCAACGCCTTGCTGTTATGACGCTGTAGCTCGAACTCCCACTCCTCCTCCAGGTGGCGCCAGCCGAAGCTGGTCAGATACCCGCCCGTGCCTGAGATCAACTGCTGGGCCAATAGCTGCAGGTTCTCGGTGGCGTAAGTTCCGCCCCGCGCGTAGTGGGCGGCGAGATAGGTGTAGGGCAGTTGCAGGCAAGGGGTCTGGGTGTTGAGCATGATCCCTTGCGGGTACAGCGCCGGGTCGTACCGCTGCACTTCCTGGCGGAACCAGTCCGGCTTGCAGTTGCTCATCGGGAAGGCCGGCTCGTACTTGACCTGCCCCCATCTGCGCTACCACTTCTCAAGTTAGAGTCTGGGCCATCGTGGCCCAGTCTGTGGGGTGCTCCTGGCCGAGTGCCAGGGGCGGCAGCTGGATCGCCTCGGGCGCCGGCCGGCGGTAGCCCAGCACGCTATGCGGTCGCGCCTGGCTGTAATGTTTCCGCCACCGCTCCACCCACACCTGTATGTCCAGGAGCATTCGGATGACCTGCTGCGGCGTGGGTCGCTTCCTCGGCATCTTGCCTGCTCCTTCTTGGTGCTCCAACTGCCCCTATAGTAACCTAACAGTTGAATTCGTTTCTGGGGGCTAGGTCACGCGGATAGCACGTCTGGCGCAACGGCTACAGGCCCCGGCCCCGGGTGGGGGAGAGGGGGCATGGGAGGAGCTACTGGCCCGGATGCAGGCTATCGGCGACTGTATGCCCCTCGTGACCCCGGAGGAGCGGGCGCGTTTTGAGCGCCTGGAGACGCTGATGCCCGAGACTCTGGCAGACCGTCCTTTAGTCGGCAAAGAAAGACCGGCTTCGGCCTTGGGCCTCACCGGCTTTCTACACTCAGCGTGACCGCGCGCTCCCCCGGCCTCGGCCAAAGGCCGAGGGAGCGGCGCACCGGTGTCGCCCCGCAGGGCCCCGGCCGGGCTCGTCTACCTAGCGGACCAGTTACTCCTGCGCCATCCACCAGATGGTCACGTTGTCCTTACCGGCCTCCGGCGCGGTCTCAAATTCCACGGTGAAGCCCGTCGTTGCCACTGCCGCCAGCCGGTTGCGCGCAAACTGATTGGCGCTGAGCAGGACTACCGGCTTCACGCTGAACGGCTTCGCGAAGGCCACCGCGAACGAAGTGCGTTCCCCATCGCCGGAGAACAGCGCCTCGCCGCGTGTCTGGGCGGAGCCGCGCAGGACGCCGTTGACCGTCACCGTATCCTTGCTGATCGACAGGGGCTTCTCCCCCGTCGGCGCGACGATCTCCAGCGCCGTGCGTTCCTTGGACCCCTGCACGAAGGGGATCTGGTTGTTGTAGCAGCGCAGCATCGGCACATCCGGCGCCGCGATGAAGGCGCCGTCCACCGGCTCGCCCAGCACGATGACGCCATTGCCCTGGCGGTCGGGTGGCAGCGTGACGCTCACGCCGAGACCCATGCCCGAGACCGCCACGCCCCGGCCGTTCGCCACGCGGTTCTCGATGTAGGAGGAAATGATCAGGCCGTCCAGGCGGTCATTGCCGCCCAGTTCCCCCCAGTGAATGCCGTACCAGTCGGTCATGGACTGGCTGGTGCCGCAGGCCAATTCCAGCTTGTCACCCTTTTTCTAGTCCTGCGCCAGCGGTTCGACGTGTAGCCCGTTCTCATTCCACGAATCGGCGAAGAAGGTGCCGGGGGCGAGCAAGTACCGGCCTGTCGCCGCGGCCGGCTCCAGCGCCTTGGGGAGCACGCCAATGGCCAGCGGGTTGGTGTAGAGCGTCTCGCGAGCTCTTTCCGGTTCGGGCCCGCCGTAGGTGTAGCCCTCGGCCTGGAGCGACGGCAGTCTCTGCCCCTTGGCTGGGTTGTAGATGAAGCGGCTGTAGCCCAGGTTGATGTCGCCGCGCCAGCTGGAAAAGCGCATGAGCCGGAGATGCTCCGGTCCGAGCACCGCGGTCACCTGGAACCAGCTCCGCTTCTCCTTCACGTTCTCGATGTCCAGGCTCATGAACCAGCCGACCAGGTCTTGGTTCCACTGCGTACCGGCGCCGAACATGTCGCAGTTGACGACGCGGTCAATGCGGCCCTCGCTGCGGGCCTTCGTCAGGTTGATCAGCGTGCGCCCGGTGCCGCTGCCGCCGTTGAGGTCGCTTACCGCCAAATGGCGGCTGCCTGCCGGCGCGTCCGCGTCGAGAACGGCGGAGCCCGTGAGAAGCATACGGGAGGTGGACGCGCGCACCAGTTCTCCGCTCTCGTCGCCCTGATCGCGCTGTCCGCCGGCATACTCGGCGGTGAGGCCCAGCGGGATGCCGTCGCCCATGCCGTACTGGGTCAAGGAGTACCGGCCAACGGTATGCTGCGACTCGGTGTACGAGCGAAGCGAGAACCGGGCGAGGCCCAGCGTACTCTTGTAACCGGGATGGGCGGCGGGCTGATTGAAGTAGTAGTTCTTTCCGCCGCGGTAGATGTTGACGTCCAGCTCTAGTGGGCAGAAGCCCGCGTAGTAATCGGCGGCCATTGCGGTTTCGCTGGGGGGCTGGCACTCAATCGCCGTGCCGTTATGCACGCTACGGTTGGACTGCGGTCCCGCCAACTGCTCTGCGAAGGACTTGGCCACCGTTTCGTTGACCATCGGCGGCTGGACGGACTTGGCCTCCAGCCCCGTGTCCTCGATCGTGAGCAGGTCGGTGGACGCGATGAGATAGCGACCCGTGCCGACCGGAGGCGCCATGGCCGGCGTAACCTCCTCCGGCGCCGGGCCCCAGGCCGCCAGCCAATAGGCGTCGTTGCCGCTCTGGGTCTGCCCCCAGGCGGCGGTGTGGCTGGCGGTGCCCGTGTAGGGGGCGGTCGGCCCCACCGGGTGATGCGGCTGGGCCCGGTGCGCCACCACGTGCCCCTTGCGGCCCAGGGGCGGCTCCGGCGTCTCAGTGACCCAGACCGAATGGACCCACTGCTGTGCGCCAAGCTGCCCCGCTGCGGGGACCACGGTCATCTCGAAGTCAAAAGCACTGCGGTCGATCTCGACCCTGAAGGGTCCCGCGACCGGCGAATTCCGCCAGCCGTTGTGTCCCTGTACCCAGTAGTAGAACGTGTCCTCGCCCGGCGCCTTGTTCGCGTCGAATCTCAAAGTCGGGGCCGGCAACAACTCCGTGCGCAATATGTGGTATTTCACGGCGCCGGGAACCGGCTGGAGCGTGAGCACCACCTTGTTATTGGCATCCAGCGTATCGGGGGCGTTTTCCACGACGCAAGGGGCGGATAGGTCGGTAACCTTGCCGGGCATGTCCTTGAGATACCAATTGGCGCCCCCGTCGGCTCTCTCCGCCGACTCGGCGAACACCCAATAACACACCGTGCGCGTGCCGGCCGCCCCCACGACGGTGGCGGTCGGCGGTGCGGGAGTCTGCAACTCCGCTGCCCAGGCCGATCCCGCCATCCCCATCATCACCGCTGCTACTATCCATCTGGCCCGTATTCTCATTTGTTTTTCCTCCTGTTACCGCCAGCACTGAGTGCTGCGGTTCTCGCGCGCTTCCGGCATGCGCCGGGAGCCCGTCGCGCACGGTCGGTGTGTCAGACGACTTGCACGCCGTCCGGCGCTTTCACTTGCACGGCAAGCAGATACCCCCACTGAGCGACGCCGGCCCTCGCGCACCTGCGGAGGCTCCGCTGATTGTGGGTAGAGACGAGGCCCAGGACCGTCCTGACGCCCATCCGCGGGGAGTGCTCAAGCATCGCTGCCAGCAGCCTCGTACCAGTCCCCTGCTCCTGGTGCTCGGGCGCAACGTATACGCTGGCTTCGGCAGTGGCACGGTCGGCGGGGTGGTCCTTGTACGAGTTCAGCCTGACCCAGGCAATGGCCTGCCCCTCGCGCTCCAGCACCCACAACGGCCGGCTGGCCGCGCCATGCTCCCGGAACCACGGCAACTTGCTCTCCACAGCAACCGGCACGGTGTCAGCACGCGCTCACAGAGATTCCTTCGCCACCGGCACGCTATCTCCTGCGCCACGAGGTTTCACGGCGCCCAAAGGAAGCCCCAGGACGCGCCGTTTCGCCCCAGACAGGGAATAGGAGGGCCCAAGGCCAGCAGTAACCGCACCGCACAGCGCCACTCGGAGCCGCCTCCGGGTGGCTCTGTCGTGTTGCCAGAAGGTTGAGCGCTGGGAGGCGACTCTCGAGTTGGGGCGAACGGAGGTAACAGGTGCGAACTGGGCGAAGACAAATTTAAGCGTGTAGATCACTGCGCAGCGTGAGTAGTTGGAGGGCTTCCTTTGTCGTCAAGCGCGGCACCAGCTCCTGGAGTTTAGGGCACGTCGGGAGCGCAGGGGAAGCATGCGCTGGTGATCGTGATGTGCGCCCTTGCGCTGGCTGGGCTGGGGGCGATGGCTTACGGCTCCCGCTATCACCCGAACGCCAAGGGCCTGAGCGATCCGCTCGACGTACCCACCGATCCCCAGGCGCCGCGGCAAAACTCCCTCCTACGCGGGGTGCTCGGAACGGCGACTTCCGGGTCGCTGACTGCTTCTTCGTCTGCGGCTAACACCCGCTGTGCCGGGCCAACCACACCGGACTGGATCGCGAATCCCGCCAACTCCAAATGGATCGTCTTCGGCGGCGACCGGGGCCTCGCCGAGGAGAACGGTCTATACGTGTTGCCCGCGGGCGATATGGAGCCCGACTGGTGGAATGCCCGCAAGAATCAGGACGTTTGGGCTTTCGAGCATAAGCGCCTCTCCACCGACGCGTACGGCGGCAAGTACAGCCTGATGCTGGACCCTCCCACGCCGGAGGAGCAGTACATCTACGCCTACCCGGTCCATGGTTGCGCCAAGGGTGACACTAAGTACCGCGTATCGGTGTGGATCAAGGCGGAGAGCGATAAGGACGTTCACTTCTACCTGGGAGGCCTGGTTCGACGACATCAGTGTGGAGGAAATCAGGTAGAAGCGAGTGAGCCTTCGGGAACCGACAGATACGGATGCCGAGCGGCCTGTTCGCCCTCAGCGGTGCTTAGGGACTGGCCCGCGTCTGGGGGAGGTGTAACTCGGGAGACTGAAGAAGCCTTTCCCGAGAAGACGCGTCTTCCCAACCGTCTGCGGACAAGGCCGGGCGGCGAAGCCATGCGGAATCTTCTGCAGGTCCCGGTATCCGTTGAAGGGATTCGAGATCCAGCCGCTGCCGTTGCCACTTAGTAGCTTAGGCGTGGGCTTCGCCGGCACGTTCCGCCCGCCGGAGAACTCGACGGCCTGCGGAACAGTCAGCAAGGCCGTGGTGATACTTTCTTCGCGATTTGATCGGGCAACTCAAACGAGATACCGTCGTCCAGAAGAACGGGAGGTCGCTGCACATGAAACCGTTCGCATTTGTGCTATCGGTCTTGACCGTCCTCATGATTTCGGGCGTCGTACCTTCGGCCCGTGCTGAGGAGGGCGTAACGCCTGCGGCTTCACCCTTGGGGCCAGGCCATCTGGTGGTCCCCGCCGCCGGGGTCAAATTACCGGCGTTGTTCAGCGACAACATGATTCTGCAGTCGGGTGTCAAATGCCCCCTTTGGGGTGCCGCCCCCCCGGAAGCACCGTGAGCATCGCCCTCGCCGACCAGGAAGCCACCGCCAAAGCCGGTCCGGACGGGCAGTGGCGCACCACGATCGGCTCGCTCAAGGCCGGCGGACCGTTCGAGATGACCGTTACGGCAGGCGGGGAAGTCACCACGATCAAGAACGTCGCCGTCGGCGAAGTGTGGATCGGCTCGGGTCAGTCCAACATGGAATTGAACATGGGCAACTGCCTCGACCCTAAGGCCATTAACGACGACGACGACTGGCCCATGATCCGCATGTTCACCGTCGCCAAGCAAGCTTCCCCGACGCCCCTTGACGAGACGACCGGCGACTACGCCAACTTGCATGGTTGGATGGTTTCCGCGCCCAACAACCACGTTGATGGATGGTCGGCCGCCGGCTTCTTTTTCGCTCGTGAATTGCACCAGCGCCTGAACGTGCCCGTCGGGATCATCAATGCCTCGTGGGGGGGCACGCCATCGGAAGCTTGGACCTCTCCGGAAACCGTGGCCTCCGAGCCCGCCTTTGCCCCCCTGGGCCCCTCCTGGGAGGAGATCGCCAAGGGATACTCCCTGTGTCTTGAGAGCTGGAACCTGGACATCGCCCGGTGGCAGCAAGAGGCCGACGCGGCCAAGGCCGCTAATCGCCCTGTGCCCTGGCGGCCAATGCCCCCGATCGATCCCATCGGACCCCTGGCCCCTCCACACTCTACAACGCCATGATCCGCCCTCTGATCCCCTATGCCATCAAGGGGGTGATCTGGTACCAAGGCGAGGCGAACGCTCCCCGCGCCTTCCAGTACCGCACGATATTCCCCGCGCTGATCCGCGATTGGCGCGCCCACTGGGGCCAGGGCGACTTTCCCTTCCTGTTCGTCCAGCTCGAGAACTGGATGACCGTAAAGTTCTTCCCCTTCGAACCGGACGAGGATTGCTGGGCCGAACTGCGCGAGGCCCAGACCATGGCCCTGAAGCTGCCCAACACGGGCATGGCTGTAGCTATTGACCTGGGCGACTACTGGAACATTCACCCCAAGAACAAGAAGGACGTGGGCGACCGCCTGGTACTGGCGGCGATGAAGGTGGCCTACGGCCAGGACCTGGTCCACTCGGGGCCGATGTACGAGTCAATGAAGGTCGAGGGCAACACGATTCGCCTCGGCTTCACGAACGTGGGTGGCGGACTCGTCGCCAAGGGCGACGAGTTGCAGGGCTTCGCCATTGCCGGCCAAGCCCAGAAGTTCGTGTGGGCCAAGGCCAAGATCGAGGGCGACAGCGTCGTGGTCTGGAGCGATGATGTGTTCGTCCCCGTGGCCGTCCGCTACGCCTGGGCTGGCTACCCCACCTGCAACTTGTACAACAAGGAGGGCCTCCCGGCCAGCTCCTTCCGCACCGACGACTGGCCAGGCATTGGGACCAGGGTGGTGGGCTGGAATGCCATTTGGACGCCCCCCATACCGCAAGCGGGACCGGCCAGTCTGGCCGTTCCCGCCGCCA
Source organism: Candidatus Zipacnadum vermilionense (assembly GCA_029821755.1). Classification (GTDB taxonomy): domain Bacteria; phylum Armatimonadota; class Zipacnadia; order Zipacnadales; family Zipacnadaceae; genus Zipacnadum; species Zipacnadum vermilionense. The sequence continues at coordinate 76,822 of JALGSV010000012.1, forward strand.
GCGTCCGATTGCCGTCTCTATTCAGCGACAACATGGTCCTCCAGGCCGGTGCCAGGTGCCCCATCTGGGGGGCCGCCCCGCCGGGGAGTACTGTCGAGATCGCGGTTGCTGATCAGAAGGTCTCTGCCCGCGCCGGGCAAGACGGCCAGTGGCGCACCACCATCGCCCCTCTGGAAACTGGTGGGCCGTTGGAAATGACCGTCACCGGGGGCGGCGAGACCATCACGATAAAGAACATCGCCGTCGGAGAGATCTGGGTTTGCTCGGGCCAGTCCAACATGGCTTACAACCTTGGCTCCGTCCGCAACGCCAACACGGAAATGGCGGCGGCCAACTACCCCCTCCTACGCCTGTTCACCGGCGCCAGACGAGGCTCCCGAACGCCCCTGAACGATCCGGACGGCAAGTGGGTCATCTGCTCCCCCGAAACGGCCGGACCTTTCGCGGCCGTGGGTTACTTCTTCGGACGCGACCGGCATCAGCGTCTCAGCGTCCCCGTGGGCATGATCAACGCCTCCTGGGGTAGCACCAGTGCGGAAGCGTGGACCTCGCTGGGAATGGTGGCGGCCGAGCCGGCCACCCGGGAAACTGTCGCGCACTTCCAGGATGCGTCCGAGAAGTATCCCGAGACGCTCAAGAAATATGAGGCCGCCCTTGTCAAGTGGCAGCAAGATGCGGACGCCGCTCAAGCAGCCGGCCGAGCAGCTCCGTCGAAGCCCGGGCAGCCCCACAACCCGTTCACCGACCGCGGCGTCCCCAGCAATCTCTACAATGGCATACTTCGGCCGCTGATCCCCTATGCCATAAAGGGCGTTATCTGGTATCAGGGCGAGTCCAACGGGTCAGGAATTACGTGCCGCAAGGTCTTTCCCAACATGATCCGCGACTGGCGCTGGCAGTGGGGTCAAGGCGATTTCCCCTTCCTCTTCGTTCAGCTCCCCAACTTCCGGTCTGACAACGAAGATGCCAAGTATGTCGCCTATGGGGGGACATGGCCTGAGATACGCGAGGCCCAGACCATGGCGCTTAAGCTGCCCAACACCGGGATGGCAGTTTCTGTCGACGTCGGCAACCCCTTCGACGTCCACCCCAAGAGCGGCAAAGACGTCATTGGCCAACGCCTGATGCTGGCGGTACTTAAGATTGCCTACGGGCAGGATATCGCCTACTCCGGCCCCATGTACGAGTCGATGCGGATCGAGGATGGGAAGATTCGCGTCAATTTCAGCCACGCCTTTGGTGGGCTGTTTGTGGCCGGGGCGTGTCAAGGCTTCACCATCGCCGGCGAGGACCGTAAGTTTGTCCGGGCCAGTGCTTGGCCCGACGGGGAGAACAGCGTCCTGGTCTGGAACGATGCGGTGCCCAACCCCGTCGCCGTCCGCTACGGCTGGGGGCCCTGTCCCACGTGCAGCCTATACAACAAGGCGGACCTCCCGGCCAGTCCCTTCCGCACCGATGACTGGCCCTCACCTATCAGGGTCCGACTTATCCCGGGCGGATACTACGGTCCGCTGTACGAATCCATGAAGGTCACGGACGGCAAGGCCCATGTCCGCTTCTTCAACGTCTTTGGCGGACTGGTCTTCCAGGGGGACGAACCGCAGGGCTTCACCATCGCCGGAGAAGACGGCCAGTTTGTCGCGGCCCAGGCCGCGGTCGACAGTGCAGACACTGTCTCCGTCTGGAGCGAGAGCGTTGCCAACCCCAGAGCTGTCCGCTACGCCTGGACTCCTGACCCCATTTGCAACCTGTCGAACAAGGAAGGGCTCCCGGCAATTCCTTTCCGCACGCACGACTGGCCGGACCCGGAGACCAAGCCGGTCGCGGACCCCCTGGGAGGGCCGAATGCACCGAAGTACCAGTCTCCCACTGCCCTTCGTCCTTTACGCATCGACCTGGCCAACAAGAAGTCACCTGATGGCTTGTCCGGCCCGATGTACAAGTCGATGACCGTCGAGGGCGACAAAGTACGCGTCAGATTCGACCGGATAGGTGCGGGACTGATGGTCAACTTCACCAGCTGGGGAGGAATGATCTACAAGGACCTGGAGCTTCAGGGCTTCAGCATCGCGGGCGAGGACCGCCAGTTCGTGTGGGCCAAGGCCAGGATCGAGGGAGATAGCGTTGTCGTCTGGAGCGACGCAGTCGCCAAGCCCGTGGCGGTCCGCTATGCCTGGAGCATCATTCCCCCGTGCAACCTGTACGACAAGGAGGGTCTGCCAGCCTACCCCTTCCGCACCGACAACTAGGCAGGCTTGTCCGGCAGTCCCTCCCGCGCGGACTGGGGTCGCAGTGCGCCGGGGCGAGCGCCAGTGCGACAGCCGCCTGGCGGCCGGCGCGGCCGCCCACTTTCTCCTATCTGCCCGGTATGTGCTCGTCCACTTGCTCGTCGTCGCCGAGCGGTCTGACGGAGAAATCGTCGAACCACACGGTGCCGACTCCTTCGTGCTGAATGATCAGCTCCGAGGAATCCGAGTTGTCGGCGGTCATCTTCGGCACTGAGGTGACGAAGGAGATCTCCTGCCAGTCGGTATCACCGGTAATGGGCAACTCGTAGGTATCGCACGGCTTGTCAGCATAGGCGTACTTGAACGTCGCTGTCAGTTTGCCTTGCACGCCCCTAGTCTTCAGCCAGAAGGTGCAGAGGTAGCGGTCGGCATAGTTGTCGATCATGTTGTGGTAGAACTGCCCGCTCACCTTCGCCGGGCCCTCTAGGCGCAGCGAGTAGCGGTCGCTACGGCCCACTTCACGATCGCAGAAGTAGTTGCCGATATAGTGCCAGCCGTTGAAGGGGTTCCGCGCGCTCTGTAGCTCATCGAAGGTGGTGCCTGCCGGTTCACAAATGGGGAAGGCATAGAGGCTGGGCACGACCGTCCCTACTAGCCACTCGCTCGATTCCCCAATCTTCGCGTGCAGCGGGTTCTTCTCCGAACGCTGGAAGTAGCGCTCCCCCTCTTCGGTGGTGTAACCGGCCATCGCGTATCTGATGACGAACTGCTCCCCTGCCTTGAAGCTGCGTCCCTGCTCCCAGCGCACGACGTTATGGTAGTCATGCCCCCAGTGGCAGACGATGACCCACGCCGGGTCGACCGGCTCGAGGTGCTCCCAGGCCGGCAGCACGCCGCGACTGGGGTAGAGCATCCAGACGGACGGCGAGGGAGAGCAGTACCAGCCCTGCCCCAGCAGCAGGCCAATGGAGATCGGGTGGCGGTAGATCTTCCCGTTCGGTCCGGTGAAGATACCCCAGTCTTCGCGGGCCGCCTGCCAACCGTACTGCACGCCCCGGCCCGGCGGGTGGTTGTTGTAGGTGAAAGCGTCGGAGTACTCCAGAGAGCTGACCTTCAACTCTTGGTGGAAGGTCACCTTCGTCGTCATCTCGTGGCGATAGGTGCCGCGGGTGCGGTCGTAGGTGAGCACATCCGTCGCCAGCGCGGACATGCTCTTGTCCGGGGTGATAGAGTCGAAGGAGTACGTGAGGCGGTCGGTGCCCTCCCCCGTCGTCTTGATCTCCGCTTCCGTGCCAATCATCTCCGTGCTCTGCGTATTGTCCTTGTTGACGAAGATCGGGTTGTAGTAACTCGGCCGATAGCCCGGGCGCAGCTTCAGAAAATGCAGGGCGAAGCCGTGGCCGCCGTAGCCGTCGGTAGTGCGGTGACCCGCACCTGCTTGAAGGCCACGGTGCTGTGGTACGCCGCCAGCCCGATGCCACCGGACAGGGTCGGCAGGCAGGTGTGCCAGTAGTCGATCTTGGTGGCCCCGTCCAGGGCCACCTGGATATGCGCTCCCTGGGCTTTCACCTCCACCCGATAAGTTCTGCCCGGTTCCAGTTGGCACGGCACCACCTGCAGGTAGCCTCCGGTGCCGTGCCAGAGGATCAGCTCCTGGTACTCGGAGGAAAGCTGCACGCGGTAGCACGCGTCGCGATCCTGGTAGCGGAAGTATAGTGCGGCCTCGGAGCCCCAGTCGAACTCGCCGGCGTAGTAGCGATAGCGGAACTGGCCGGGATGTTGGCACAGCGGCGGGTAGAACTCTCTCGGTAGATAGCGGTCGTACTCCCCGTCGAAGATCGGGTAGTCCGCTTTGGGACCAGGCTGACGAATCGTCACCTCGGCAGACAAGGTATAGTCCGTCCAACTGGCGTCCCCGCCGGTCTGGATGGTCCAGGGCGCGGCGGTTCCGGTCCCGACATACGCGCCTGCCTCGGTCTGCCCACTACCGTTGGCGGCAATCGGCCCGCGGGCGTTGATCGGGGGCTGCAGTTGCCAACCGGTGACGTCGCCTTCGGCAAAGCCGTCCCGGTAGAGTAGCTCACCCGCCTGGGCGGACATCGTGGCCACGGCCAAACAGGCGGCGATGAGTAGGCATACCGGCAGATACAGGTTGGTCAAGCACATGCGGAAGCTCCTTCGCTGGGCATATCTTCTCGCCCCCAGCACCGTCTAGGCATCGGTCCCCATTTTGTAGGGGCACATCTCGAGGGGCCGAAAAAACCTTCTCCGAGGATAGGCTATGCTCCTCCCTGCCGGGTCCGACTCTCCAGGAACGGGGGCTCTGGGCCCTACTGGAAAGGGGCGGGCAAGATGCCCCGATGGCGCCCCAGGCATCAACCGACCGAGACGCCGGCGGCGACCGAGACGATCAAGCTCATCCGCCGGAGCCGCGAGGCTACGCCTCAAGCATGAGGTCATCGAAGGGCCCAGAGTCCCCGAAGAAACTCGCCTCCAGGGCCTTCCCTCCCTGGAGGCGGATGTTCGTAAATTGACTGCCTATTCCAGTCGCCGCTGTCCGGCTCGCGGATGGTGGCCCCTTCTTGACCGCCTTCGGCGAGCGCAAGAGCCCAGACATCTAAGTAGTCGACGGCGAGCCCAGTATGTTTGACGCCTCCTCGCAAGCAGAAGCCTCGGCCCGCCTCTTCAGCGACCCACGGCCGGCCAAGCCCGGCGAGGATTTCGAGACTGCTTCCTGGCAGTTACACTCCAGCCACCGCCGTGATGACTACCTCATGGGCCCGGTGCGCACCCCGCTGGGCTGGGTGAGCATCGTCGGCAAGGTAGTTGCGGCTCCGGCGAACACTGCCGCGGTAAGCGTCGCCGTGGTCATCGTTCACGGCGGTTGGGCGACCATTGCTGGACCTATGTCCCCGGTGCATGCCGCCCTCGGCACGCTTCTGGTGGACAACATCGCGCTGTGCCGAACCGCCGAGGGAGCGTCTATGGATGCCATGCCCGCCCACCGGATGACGGCCGACCATGGCGCCCTTTGAGTAAAGTACAATGGAGTTGAAATCATTGTGGTAGTGGGCAAAGTAGTAGCCGGCGCGGTGGGTGAGGTAAGTGACGTTGGGATCGGTCCACGAGTTGCGCATAACCGTCCCGAAACCGGGGAAGGCGCCGGAGAGCTGTGTCGGCTGCCTGGCCGGCAAGGTCATGTCGGTGATAGGCAGCAGCATCCCCTGCGGGCAGCCGGCACTGTTGAACGTGAAGTCCTGCTGTTCCCACCACCACTGCTGGCGGGCGCTGTATTCGGGGTCGGTCTTAGCCGTGGCGGCCGCCATCCAGCCGTTGTACGGTGTAATTATCCCGGAAAAGCCGTCGCCGATACTGGGCAGAACCATGGAGGTGCGCTGATACGACTCCTTGCGAATCTCCGTCAGGAAACGCTTGTCCGGCGGCGTCAAGAGCATCCCGTAGTGATCCATCATCTCCTTGAAGCGGGGGTCGGTGAAGTGGTCGCGGCCGTGGACGTTCTTGATCCCTCTCAACGCCGAGGGCCACCGCACGGCTCGTGGCGCCGCATTCGCGCCGGTGACCGTCTACCACATGATCAACCGGGTGGACCCGAGCGCGAACCCCGAAGGGGGCTACCGGGGAAAAGCGGTCGCCGCCGCCGTGGCGTAGACACGGACCGCGATGAGCGGCGGTGAGAAGAGGTGTTGGTCCCAAACTATTCCCGCCTAAGCAGCAAGATCCAGGGAGCGCGGACATATGCCTACAGCCGTCATCTATGCTAGGGTTTCAAGCAAGGAGCAGGCCGACGAGGGCTTTTCGATCCCGGCCCAGTTGAAGCTCCTACGTGACTACGCGGCCGGCAAGGGCCTCGTCGTCCAGCGGGAGTTCGGGGATGTGGAGACGGCGAAGCGTGCCGGGCGAGCTGGCTTTGGCGAGATGGTGGAGTACCTCAAACGGCCTCGTGCGGCATGCCGCGTTGTCTTGGTAGAGAAGACAGACCGGCTGTACCGTAACCTTCGGGACTACGTTACCCTCGACGACCTGGACCTGGAGATCCACTTCGTCAAGGAGAACTTCGTGCTGTCGGAGGACTCGCGGTCCACCGAGAAGTTCATGCACGGGATCAAGGTCCTGATGGCGAAGAACTACATCGACAATCTCTCCGAGGAGACGAGAAAGAGCATGCGGGAGAAGACGGAACAGGGAACGTACCCTTCGTTTGCTCCCCTCGGCTACGTCAACGTGGATTCGAATGGCAAGCGGAATATCGCCCCTGACCCCGAGATCTCGCCGTCTGTCCAAAGGCTATACGAGTTGTACGCGACGGGCGCTTATTCTCTGCTGGAGCTGACCAGGCACGCCAACGATGAGAGATTGAGCCATCGCGGCGGCGGGAGTCGCATCGCGAAGAGCACGGCCCATAAGATCCTGACCAACCCGATATACGCTGATGACTTCCTCTGGGGCGGCAAGCGGTATTCTGGAACCCACGAGGCCATTGTCTCTAGGGAGTTGTGGAATCAGGTTCAGCAAGTCATGGATCGAAAAGGTAGCCGCCGGACGTGCCACCAGAAGCACTGGTGGGCCTTCCAGGGCCTGATCTCCTGTGGGCACTGCGGCTGCGCCATGGTCGCCGAGAAGAAGAGAGGGACGTATGTCTACTACCACTGCACGGGCAACCGGGGCAAATGCGACGAAGCTTGGGTCCGAGAGGAAGAGATATTGCGGCAGTTCGGCGAGGCGTTGCGGGACCTCCACTTTGACGAGGAGATACTAGCCTGGATGCGCGACGCTCTGCGCTCCAGCCACGCGGATGAGAAGCGGCATCATGAGGAGATCGTCGCTGGACTACAGAAACGGTACGACCAGCTCCAGCGGCGAACCGATGCGATGTACGTCGACAAACTAGACGGGCGGATAACGACCGCGTATTTCGAGGCCAAGAGCGGGGAGTGGCGCCGGGAGCAAGGGGACATACGCCGGACGATCGAGGCTCACGAACGGGCCAACCAAGATTACATGGAGGACGGCATTCAACTACTCGAACTGGCTGACAGGGCCTACGAGTTGTACTGCCGACAGCCGCTAGAAGAGCAGCGCAAACTGGTAAACTGCGTGTTTGCCAGTGCTACGTGGGCAGGCGGCGTGTTGTCGTTCGTGTACCGTCCACCCTTTGACCTGATCGCCCACTCGAACCGCGAATATGCGCGTAAACATGGGGATTCTGACGAGGTAGGGGCGGAAAAAGAAATCTGGCTCCCCGGGGCGGATTCGAACCACCAACAAACCGGTTAACAGCCGGTTGCTCTACCATTGAGCTACCGGGGAACCCATGGGCCGAAATGACAACTGCCGGCCCCGCGCCGACACCAAGATTATAGCAACTCCCCCCTCCGTACGCAAGGGGGATGGCGCGGAAGACGGCAAGTTAGGCGCCGCCGGCCACTCCTCAGAAATCGTTTCTCACCCTCACTGGCCCTCCGTTCGCCAGCGACTCGATCACCGCCCAGCAGGTGGCGATCGTCTTAGCGCCGTCGACACCGTCGATGAGCGGCGTGGTGTCGTTGAGAATGCAGTCCACGAAGTGCGCGAACTCATTGCCGATCGCCTTGGACATCGGCTCCTTGGGGTAACGCATCCAGCGGTGCAGGTTGGTCTGGCGCAGCGACAGCAGCGCCTCGTCAGTGGTGTTGTCGCCCCGGATAACCCCATTGGTCCCCCATAGCTCGCACTCGATATCGTACGGCCGTGGGCAGCCCGAGGAGTTCATAATCCGGCCGATCGCCCCGCCGGCGAACTTCACGTTAGCGATGATGTGGTCCTCCCACTTTTGCACCGGCAGGTTGAAGTGGTTACCGTAGGCGCTGACCTCCACGGCATCGCCGACCAGCCACCGGGCCAGGTCCACCGCATGGCAGGCCCCGCCCACGAAGGGATGCCGCTTCTCCGGGTCGTAGCGCCAGCCGCCTACGCCGGGGATGGTCTCGTAGTTGTGCAGGTAGCTGGTCTCCACGTAGTACGGCGTCCCCAGCGTCCCGTCCTCCGCCCAGGCCTTGACCTGCTCGAAGAAGGGGTAGAAGCGGCAGATGTGCCCGACCATCAGTTTGAGCCCGGTGCGGCGCGCCTCGTTGACCATGTCCTCGCACTCGGCCACATTCAGCGCCATCGGCTTCTCCACCAGCACGTGCTTCCCCACCCGCAGTGCCGCCACGGTCATCTCGTGATGCAGCCAGTCGGGGGTGGCGATGGAGACGATCTGCACGTCCGGTCGCGCGAGGATGTCCTCATAGCTGGTGGTCGCGAAAGGGACGCTGTGCTCGCGCTGGAGGTCGAGCACGTACTTCTCATCCAGGTCGCAGATGGCGACGACCTTAGCCTGCTCATGGGCGTTGGCGTGCTGGAGATGCGCCGCGCCCATCCCCATACCGACGATAGCGATGCCGAGTTGGCTCATTCGACTAACTCCTCCGGCAGGTTGTCACTGGCTGGAACGTGGAAGACGGCAGAGATGGTCCGCGGGAGTAGCGCAGGGCCTCCGTCTCCCACCTTCCACGTTCCACCTTCCACCTTCCACGTTCCACCTCTGCTAGGCAAACGCCTCCGCTACCGCCGCATGCCGAATCTCCCCGCCCCGCACATTCAGCCCCGCGGATAGCGCCGCGTCCTCCGTCAACGCCGCGTCCAGCCCCTTCCCCGCCAGGAAGCTGATGTGCGGCAGCGTGGCGTTGGTCAGGGCGAAGGTGCTGGTGCGCGGGACCAGACCGGGCATGTTGGGGACGGCGTAGTGGACCACCTCATGCAGTAAGTAAGTGGGCTCCGAGTGACTGGTGGGATGGATGGTCTCGATACAACCGCCCTGGTCCACCGCTACGTCTACGATCACCGAGCCGGGCTTCATCCCCTGGACCATCTCCTCGGTCACCAGGTGCGGCGCGCGGGCCCCGGGGATGAGTACCGCGCCGACTATCAGGTCCGCGTACTCCACCGACCGCGCGATGTTGTAGGGGTTGGAGTAGATCGTTACCACCCGGTCCTGCAGGATATCATCCAGGTACTTGAGCCGGTCGTGGTTGATGTCGAGCATGGTTACGCTGGCGCCCATGCCCAGAGCCACCTTGGCCGCGTTGACCCCCACCGCGCCGCAGCCGATGATCACCACCTCCGCCGGGGGCACCCCCGGCACACCGCTGATCAGCACCCCCCGTCCGCCCTGGTGCTTCTCCAGGCAGTGCGCCCCGATCTGCGGGGCCAGCTTCCCCGCCACCTCGCTCATGGGGATCAGCAGCGGCAGGGAGCCGTCGGGGAACTGCACGGTCTCGTAGGCCAGGCCGGTGACCCCGGAGTCGAGCAGGGCCGCGGTCAGCTCCCGCGACCCGGCCAGGTGTAGGTAGGTGAACAGGATCAGGTCTGGTCGCAGTAAGGGCAACTCCTCCGGCAGCGGCTCCTTAACCTTGACGATCAACTCCGCGCGCTGCCAGACGGCGGCGGCCTCGGGGAGGACCTGCGCCCCGGCGGCGGCGTACTCGCCGTCCCGGAAGCCGCTGCCCGCCCCCGCGGAGGCCTCCACCAGCACCGTGTGCTCCGCCCGGGCCAGGGCATCCGCCCCGGCCGGAGTGAGGGCCACGCGGTTCTCGCCGTCTTTGACCTCGCGCGGGACGCCGATGACCATCGCGGACCTCCTGCTATGCCTGCGCGGGGGACGGGCTTCCAGCCCGCCCCACGTGGGACCTATCCCACCAACTCCCCATACCTCTCCCACTGTCCCTCCAGCGCTTCATTCTTCCTCGGCTCATACGCCACCGGCTTGAAGGACGCGCGGACCACCTCGCGCAGTTCGCTCACGTCTGCCAGGAACCCTCCCGCCAGCGCCTGCACCAGCAGGTTCCCGGCCACCGTCGCCTCCACCGGCCCGGCGGTGACCGGCAGGCCGGTGGCGTCGGCGGTCAGTTGACACAGCAGCGTGTTCTGCGAGCCCCCGCCGACCACGTGCACCACCTGGAAGTCGTGCCCCAGAATCCGCGTGAACTGCTCGAGGCCCTGCCGGTACGATAGGGCCAGGCTCTCCAAGATGCACCGCACCGTTGCGTCGACGCCCTCTGGCGGAGCCTGGCCGGTCGCCTGGCAGTACGCCCGGATCGCCGCGGGCATGTCCGACGGGGCGAGGAACTCCGGGGCATCGGGAAAGACCACCGGCCCCCCGGCGGGCGCCTCCTCAGCCAGACGCACCAGTTCCTCATAGCTGTAGGCTTGCCCCTCGCGCTCCCACACGCGGCGGCACTCCTGCAGCAGCCACAGCCCCATGATGTTGCGGCAGACGAAGAAGTCGAGGCTCAGCTCATTGTTCATCCGCGCCGCGTACGCCTCGGGCGTGGTCACCGGCTCCGGGGTAAGCGCCCCCAGCACGGACCAGGTGCCGCTGCTGAGAAACGCCGCGCTTCCCCTCTCAGCCCCTCCCGTCCCGGGAGGGGTGCCCGCGCGCAGCGCGGGCGGGGTAGGTCCGAACGGCACCGCCGCCACCGCCGATCCCGTGTCGTGCGTGCACGGCGCCACCACTGGCACCGCCCCCAGCCCCGTCGCCCGCTGCACGCTCTCCCGCAGCGTCCCTACCTGCGTGCCGGGGTCTACCGGGGGCGGCATGATCCCCCTCGGCAGGTCCAGCGCGGAGAAGACCTCGGAGCACCACTCGCCGGTCCGCGGGTCGTAGAGCTGCGTGTGGATGGCGTTGGTGCGCTCGCAGACCTTCTCCCCGGTCAGGAAGTACGCCAGCAGGTCGGGGATCATCAGGAAGGTCGCCGCCACCGGCAGGAGCGGGCTCTCCTGCTCGCGCATCGAGAGCATCTGGAAGGCGGTGTGAATCTGGTTGGGTGACATGCCGGTCAACTCGTACAGCCGTAACAGGGAGGTCCGCTGCTCCGCGATCTCCACCATGCCGTCGGTCCGGTAGTCGCGGTAGTGGACCGGGTTGGCCAGCAGCCCCTCGTCCGCTGCTAGCAGGCCGAAGTCCACGCTCCACGAGTCGATCCCGAGGCTCTCCACCTCCGCCCCAAAGCGCTCGGCGTAAACGCGCATCCCCTTGAGAACGTTGCTGTAAAGGGAAAGGATGTCCCAGTGCAGCGTCCCGGCGATCTCCACCGGCTCATTGGGGAAGCGGTGGATCTCCTCCAGGCCGAGTTGGCCGTCGGCGAGCGTGCCGACGACGGCGCGGCCGCTCTCAGCGCCGAGGTCGAAGGCGAGGAAACGATGGTTGGTCATGATGTCGAGTCCTCCGAATGGCCTCTCCGGGCGGACGCAAGCTTGGAGGCCCACCCCTACCCGATCTCCCTCCCCTGTACCACCTCGTACACCGCCAGGATATTCTCCACGGTTGTGTCCGCCTGGATGGCGTGGTTCGGGCCGCAGATGTACCCCCCACCCTTCCCTAGTATCTCGATCGTCTCCTCAGTATGCCGGCGGACCTCGTCCGGGGTACAGTGGGGTAGGACGTGCTGGATGTCTATCGCCCCGTGGAAGGCCAGCACCCCGCCGAACTCCTCCTTCAGCACCCGCGGATCCATGTTTTTCGCACGCACCTGGATGGGGTTGAGGATGCGTACGCCCACGTCTATCAGCTCCGGGATCATGTCGTAGACCGAGCCGCAGGAGTGGTAGAATATCGCCAGCTTCGTGCCGAAGCGGCGCACGATCTCGGCGTAGAACTCCAGGTAGTAATCGCGGAAGAACTCCCGCCACATTTTCACTGATATGAACAGGCTCTCCTGCGTGCCCAGGTCCCCGCCCCACTGCAGCTCGTCAAATCGCCCCCCGCCTGCCTCCAGGCACTTGATCGCCTTCTCCACCAGGCCCTCGTTCTGCTTCTTGATCATGGCCTTGGCCAGATCGGGATTGAGCGCCAGGTCCAGCATGAACTGCTCTTCGCCCCGCCACATCATCAGGTGCTGCGGACTGGCGGGGTCGGAGACGGCGGCCTGTAACCAGTAGTCGCGCTCAGCGTCGTACTGGGCGATTCGGTCGGGGATACCCGAGTAGTCCCACCACTCCGGCCGCCCCGCCCAGGACTCCCTAGTCTCCAGGTCGGCCACCGTCCGCACCTCGGCCCAGGGCCAGTACACCGGTGTGTTAATCGCCCCGTACTTGGACATGACCACCTTCTGGCGCGGCCCACCGGGGCGGCCCTCCTTGCTACCGTCAGGAAACTCGCGAGGCGCCGGTCCTACGTACCTGGGTCCCAGAGCGCGGCAGTCCACGCCAAGCATCCGCAAAAGCTCCTCCTGCTCGGTGATGCCGAAGTACTGTAGCAGCGCCCCGGTAGGCTCGCGCTCCCCGGAGTAGAAGCAGGGGACACGGTCGGTCTCGCGATGCTCAAAGGCGCGCCGCACGCGCTCACGTGGAGTCATGAAGGAGTCTCCTTGGGCAGTGTCAGTCGATAGTTGACAGGGCTAGCTGGGAGGCCCCCCCAGGTGGCGGCCCTTGGCACGCGCGCCCGGCGGAACCTACCGGCCCGCCGCTGCGCGGGACATTTCGTCTCGGATTCCGCGATTCCCTCCGCCAGGGAGGTCCCGCGGGCGCAGGGCGGGAACTCGGGGGACGTTCGGCCGTCGTTCAACCACCTCCCACGGAGGCCCCTATGACCGATCTGGATTCTCTTCGCGATTTCTGGCAGGAAGCCGATCCGCCCCTCGCCGAGCGCAAGGCTTGCCTGCGTGATTTCTGGGATATGTCCCGGACGCCGGACCACTGGATCACCAGCGCCGCCGTGGTGGATGTCGGCTGGAACGACATCCGCTCCTTCGAGGCGCGCCTGAACAAGTTCCTGGAGGCCTCCCCGCAACTGCTGCGCGACTACCCGGACTTCGTCCCTGTGTTCCCCACGCACATCGGCGCCATCGAGCAGGCCTCCGCCTTCGGCTGCGAGGTCATCCAGCTGCGCGACGAGGACACGCTCTGGGCCCGGCAGCTTATTCATGACTACGACCCCGACTACATCCTGGGCATGACCATGCCGTCGGTGGACGCCGGCCTGCAGGGGGAGTGCCTGGAGACGGCCCGGCAGGCGGAGGCCTTCTTCGGCGGGGCGATCCCCGTGCGCATCGGGGACATGCAGGGCCCGGTGGACGTCGCCGGCCAGGTCTGGGGCGAAGAAAACCTCTTCCGCGCCATGTTCGAGCACCCCGCCGCCGCCCACCATCTCATCGGCCTCTGCACCGATCTGCTCATCGCCTTCCACCAGGCGCAGGAGGCCGTGGTCACCGAGTTCATCGGTCTGCACTGTCCGGCCAACCAGTGGATGCCGCCGGAGTACGGCACCGCCCTGAGCGAGGACTACGCTCCCCTGCTCTCCCCACGGTTGTACGAGGAGTTCTCCCTGCCTTACGTCAACCGCCTCTCCGAGGCCTGCGGCGGCGTGTTCATCCACTGTTGCGGGGCTTTCGAGCACAACTGGGGCAACTTCCTGAAGATGAAGAACCTGAGGGGGATCAACCCTGCGCCGCCGGAGATCGACTGGCCGCGCTTCGTGCAGACCTTCGGCGAGGTCTGCTGCCTGGCCCCCGACATGAGCCACGGCGGGCCCAAGATCTGGGGCGATGCGGAGGGCTTCCGCAAGTACTTGGAGGAGACAACCCCGAGGTCGGCGCACCTGTTCCTGTGACAGTGATGAACGACCTCCTCACCCTCCTCAACTCCCCCGCCTGCACGCTCTTCTGTGGGGCTGGTTGGCCGTCGCCCGGAGGCCTGCTCCTGCACGAACCGGCGCGAGTCCTCACCGCTACCGAGCCTGCCGAAGTTCCGGCTCTGCTGGAGACGGTCGAGCAGGAACTGGCCCTCGGCCGTTGGCTGGCCGGGTACCTCTCCTTTGAGGCCGGGGAGGCCTTCGGCCTGTCGGTCCATCCCCCGGCCGCTTGGGCGCCGCTGACCTGGCTGGCCTCCTATCCGGCCGAGCACGTGGCGACGCTCGCCGCCGCGGACCTCGCCGCGCTGCCCTGCTTGGAGACCCTTCCGCCTGTCCAGGCCGCCCTCAACGTCAGCGAGACGGACTACCGCGCCGCGATCGCCCGGATCAAGGACTACCTCGCTGCTGGCGATACCTACCAAGTCAACTATACCTGCCATGCCCGCTTCGCGCTGCCGGTCGCCCCGCTCGCCTACTTCCTCGCCCTGATCCGCTCCCATCCCGTGCCCTACGCCGCGTACCTCAATCTCGGCGACCAGCAGGTGCTGTCCCTCTCGCCGGAACTGTTCCTCCAACGTCGCGGAGACCTCCTGGAGAGCCGCCCCATGAAGGGCACGCGTCCCCGCGGGCGTACGTTGTCCGAGGATGAAGCCATGCGGGAGGAATTGCTGGCTAGCGAGAAGGACCGCGCCGAGAACCTGATGATCGTGGACATGGTCCGCAACGATCTGGGCCAGGTCTGCGTGGCGGGCAGCGTGCAGACGCCGCGTCTGTTCACTGCCGAGCGCTACCGCACCGTCTGGCAGATGACCAGCACCGTCACTGGTCAGGCGGCGGGGGCAGGTCTGGCCGAGGTCCTGGCCGCCAACTTCCCCGGCGCCTCGGTCACCGGCGCGCCCAAGCGCCGCACCATGGAGATCATCCGGGAGCTGGAGCCGGAGCCGCGGGGCGTCTACTGCGGGGCCCTGGGCCTGGTCGAGCCGACTGGCGACTTCACCCTCAACCTGCCCATCCGCACGCTGGTCCATCATGAGGGGGAGTGGGACCTGGGGATTGGCGCCGGCATCGTCTGGGATTCCGACCCGCAAGCCGAGTACGAGGAGACCCTCTTGAAATCGTCTTTTGCCTTCCGCCTGCTGCCCGACCTGTGCCTCTTCGAGACCCTGCTGCTGGAGCGAAACCGCCGCTACGCCTTCCTGGAGGAGCATCTGGCCCGGCTGGTAGCCTCGGCGGAGTACTGGGGCTTCCCCTGCGACCCCGACTGGTGCCGCCGCGCCCTGGCCCGCCTCGCTCACGCTGGCCATGTGCCTATCGTGGTGCGCCTGGAACTGGACCAACAGGGCGCGTTGCGCTTCGCCACCCGCAACCTCACCCCGCCGCCCGCCGAGCCGGTTCGCCTGCTGCTCTCCTCCCGTTGCACCGATTCCTCCGACCGCTTCCTCTACCACAAGACCACCAGCCGCGCCCTGTACGACGAGGAGCGCAGCAGCGCCCTCGCTCGCGGCTTCTCCGAGGTGCTCTTCCGCAACGATCGGGGAAACCTGACTGAGGGCGCCATCACCAGTCTCTTCGTGCGCACGCCGCGGGGCTGGGTTACGCCGCCGGTAGGGGAGGGGCTGCTACCGGGCATCTGGCGGGAGGTATTCCTCAGCCAGACCGGCGCGCATCAGCAGCCGCTGTCGCCGGAGGATCTCGTCCAGGCGGAGGAGATCCTCCTCGGCAACTCGGTACGCGGGGCGATTCCGGTGGGTGGAATCTGGGACGAGGAGGGGCGCTGCTGGTGGGGAACGGTGTGAAGTCGGGATTGGTAGTGGTGCTCGCGGCTCCGCCCCTACGCGGGGCCAGGCGGCTGTCCGCCGGCATCTCTCACACCTCCACCGCAAGCAAGTCCAGGAACCCCAAGGGCTGGCTCATCATTCGATCCGCCCACATGGGATGGTCGAGGAACGTCCTTGACGCCAGCGTCTTCGCCAGCAGGTAGAAGGCCGGCGGCGTCCCGGCTACCCGCAGCCGATCCAGTGCCACCGCCAGCTCGTACAGCGCCCCGCCGTCTATCTGATCCGTTTCCACC
>JALGSV010000113.1 GCA_029821755.1 Candidatus Zipacnadum vermilionense
TCTGGGGCTGGTTATCCTCATAACCTACCCGTATGGGCGCCTGCTGACCGCGCCGGCCAACCTGAGGCCTTTTTGTGCTCTCCTCAATGCCAGTCCGGAGGGAAGAAGCCGGTGCAAAGCCTCGCGCGTAGTTTCCGCCAGGGCCGCAGCGGCTGCGGGCGGGGAGGTTCTCCACACCTGCCACGCTGGCCTGATCTACCTGGCGGTTCCCCTGCGGGTGGCCGGCGAGACGGTGGCGGTGGTACTGGCGGGCTACGCGGCCCTCCGCCCTCTTGGGGAGGAAGCGCTGGCGCGGCTGGCCTGCGAAACCGGCCTTGACCCCGAGGAACTTGGGGCGGCTGCCGGCGCGCTCCCTGTCTTGTCGGAAGAGCGGCTCCGGGCTGTCGGCGCGCTGGTGGGGGTGGTAACGGAGACCGTTTTACGGCTGGTGCACGCGGCGCGGGAGGCCCGAAAGAAAACGGACCAGAACGCCTTTCTCTACGACTTTTCCCGGACGGTGTCCGGCAGCCTCGAGGTAAGCGAGGTGGCGCAGCGGGCCCTGGAGGCGGTGCTGAAGGTGACGGGCGCCACCAGCGGGTCTGTGGAGATGCTGAGCGAGGAGTTGCCGGGGGCTTTGGCTGCCGAGACGGCGGCGACCCTGGAGCCCGGCTACCAGTTTCGGGTCGTGCCGGCCGGCGAAGTCGTGGCCAAAGTCGAGCGGGAAGCGCGCGCCGTGCACTTCGACAGCCGCCCCGGAGGCGGTACGGCCGCAGAAAAGAGGCCGGCGATAGCCGTGCCCATCATGGTAGGGGGCAAGGTGACGGGTGTGCTGACCGTAGCGGGCCGGCCTGAAGGCGCGTCCTTTAGCGAGGACGAGGCCGCTTTCTTGACCACCCTGGGCACGGGCTTGGGGCTGGCGCTGGAAAACGCCCGCCTTTTTCGCCAGCTCCAGGCGAAGGCGTCCCTGCTGGAGCGCCTGATTGACCTGGGACAGGCGCTGGCCGGTCATCTCGATGAGGACAAGGTGCTCGAGACAGCCCTGGCGGGCGCGAGGGAGGTTCTCGGCGCGCAGTGGTGTGCGCTACGCCTGCTTGACGAGGAGACGGGCGAACTGGTGCTCAAGGCCAGCCTGGGCATGAGCGCGGAGCTGCAGGAAAAGGCGGGCCGTGTCCGGCCGGAGGGCAGCCTGTTGGGCGAGGTGCTCCGAAGGGGGGAGCCGGTGGCGGTGGAGGATACGGCAGCCGCTGGGTCCGGCCTGCGGCTACCCTATTACGTGCCCGAGATGCGGGCAATGGTTGTGGCGCCCATAAAAGCGAGAGAGAAGATGCTGGGCACCTTGAAGGTCTACTCTCTGGAACCGCGGCGCTGGTCGGAGGAGGAGCTTGGGTATCTGGCCGTTGTGGCGATGCAGGTGGGCCTGATGCTGGAAAATGCCCGCCTCTATGCGTCCCTGCGCGAGTACTACCTGAGCGCCCTGCAGGCGCTGGCGGCGGCCCTGGAGGCCAAGGACGCCTACACGCGGGGGCACTCCGTGCGGGTGGCCCGGCTGGCGCAGGCGTGCGCCCGCGTCCTCGGGCTCGAGGCCGGGGAGCAGGGACAGATCTATCTGGCCGCGCTCCTGCACGACATAGGCAAAATCGGCATGTCCGACAGCATTCTTTTAAAGCCCGGACGCCTTGATCCGGCGGAGTGGGATGAGGTTAAGAGCCACCCTGTGGTGGGGGCCAGGATCCTGGAGCCGGCCAGGTTTCCGGCGGAGGTGGTCGCGGCCGTGCGGCACCACCACGAGAACTGGAGCGGGGGCGGCTACCCGGGCGGCCTGGCAGGGGAGGAGATACCCCGCCTGGCGCGCATTATCAGTGTGGCCGACGCCTACGACGCCACGGTTCCTGCGGATACCAGCCCCAGAAATGGAAGAAAGGGGGTAGGTACCCTGGTTACCCTTCTTACCGAGATTTTGTGCCATCTTATGAATTTTGGGGGCGGCGAGAATAGGTGGGAATACTTCTCTGTATTGTAGGGCTTCGAATTTGTTTGATTCGGAAACATATCCATGTGTTTTCTTTTGCTTGCTTTTCACCGCTCGAAGCACCTGGTGGCAGTGGGGAGAAGACACTGAGGCTGAAATGCCAAGGGGAACGTTGGAACCGGGGGTGACGAGCCTAACTGGTTCCAGCGTCCGCCCAAAGAGCGGAGTGCTGCGCCACTGATGGTAAGCTTGCCATGAAGCTTGAGACGCCGCCAGGGGGCAGGAAGAAACCGCCGCAGGATCGTCAGGCCACATTGCATCACTTCCGTGTGAAGTGATTGAGGTTTGCCAGGAACCGTATACGTGGCCCGTACGTACGGTGCTCGATTTGGAGGGGCGGATGGGCGTGTGCGATGATTGCCGGGAAAAGCTGGCGGCGGTCTGTGCCAGGTTGGC
>JALGSV010000013.1 GCA_029821755.1 Candidatus Zipacnadum vermilionense
TGCGACGTCTTCTGGGTGGACGCCGGCTGGTATGGTGACGCGCCCTACCAGGAGGACTCCACCGTCTTCAACAGCCAGTGGGCCCGTCAAGCCGGCAACTGGCAGCCTCATGCCGCCATGTACCCGCATGGGCTGGCTCCCCTGGGGGAGGCGGTGCAGGAGGCAGGAATGAAGTTCCTGCTGTGGGTGGAAACCGAACGCGCCTGTGTCTGGACCCGCCTAGCCAAGGAACACCCCGAGTGGATGCTCGGCCCCCTCCATGACAACTGCCTGGTCAACCTGGGGCTGCCGGAGGCGCGAGAGGGGATTACCGACCTCATCTCGGAGCTGATCACCCAGGGCCACCTCGGCGTCTACCGCCAGGACTTCAACATGAGCCCGGCGCCCTTCTGGGAGCTGGCCGACGCGCCTGACCGGATCGGCATGAGCGAAATCCGGCATATCGAGGGGTTATACAAGTTCTGGGATGACCTGCTGGAGCGCCACCCCGGGCTCTACATCGACAACTGCGCGGGCGGCGGACACCGGATTGACCTGGAGACGATCTCCCGCAGCATTCCGCTCTGGCGAAGTGACTACCAGTGTACCCCCGGTTTTGACCCCCTCGGGATGCAGGCGCAGACGCAAGGGCTGGGCCTCTGGGTGCCGCTCAGTGCCGCGGTCTGGGAGGGGACTAGCCTCTACGGGGCGCGCAGCGCGATGGGACCGGCGGCCTGCCTGACCACCAATCAGTTCGAGACCGCGCCCCCACCTCCCGTGCCCCTCGACATCATGCGGCAGGGCCTGGAGGAGCAAGCCCAGGCGCGGCCCTTCTTCTACGGCGACTTCTACCCGCTGCTCTCGTACAGCCTGGCCGACGACGCCTGGTGCGCCTGGCAGTGGGACCGGCCCGACCTGGGGGCAGGCCTGGCCCTTCTCTTCCGCCGCCAGCATAGCCCCTTCCCGCGGATGGAGGTCAAGCTGCAGGGGCTGGACCCGGAGGCCAGGTACGAGGTGCGAGACGCGGACACGGGAGCAATTGAGGAAAGGACGGGGAAGCAACTGACGGAGGAAGGCATGTCAGCGGACATCGCCGAGCAGCCGGGGTCGAGGCTGTGGTGGTACCGCTGCCTGTAGGCCGCCCCTCCCGGTGGCACCGGCGTCTCGCCGGTGGGGGTGGCGGTGCTGTGCGCCGTCCCCTGCAGGGCGCGGGCTCGTACCGCGCCCTCGGCGCCAGCGGCAACCCTGGGCGGCGCCTGCGCCGCCCGCCGTTCGCCGGCAAGTACCGGTCACACCCCTGGAACTAGGGAAGGAAACCCTCCCTCCCTCGTTGAATACCCCCGCGTTTGCCTCCCACGCGAACACAGAAAGGACACCATGCCCAAGATCGCCATCATCGGCGCCGGTTCCATTGGCTTCGCCCAGACCCTCATCAAGGACGTGCTCTCCTTCGAGTCCCTGCGCGACTCCCACTTCAACCTGATGGATATCGACGAGGAGCGCCTCGACGTTACCTACCAGGTGACCCAAAAGCTCTTGGAGCAGGAGAAACTGCCGGCCACGATCAGCAAGACCCTCGACCGGAGCGAGGCCCTCGACGGCGCCGACTACGTCATGTGCGCCATCTTGGCCAACGGGATCGAGCCCTTCGCGAACGAAATCAACATCCCCTTCAAATACGGCATCACCCAGCCGGTGGGCGACACCATGTGCGTCGGGGGTATCTTCCGCGCCTTGCGCACCATCCCCATCCTGGTGGACATCTGCCGCGATGTCGAGCGCCTCTGCCCCGACGCCTGGATGCTGAACTACACCAACCCCATGACCATGCTCACCTGGGCCTGCAATGTAGCGACCAAGGTGAAGTTCGTCGGCCTGTGCCACGGCGTGCAGGGCACCGCCAGCGAGCTGGCCCGCCTGGCCGGCTATGAGCCCGAGCAGACCAAGTACTGGGCCGCCGGTATCAACCACATGGCTTGGTTCCTGCGGATCGAGGACCTCGCCGGCAACAGCCTCTACCCCCAGCTCTGGGAGCGCCTGGAGCGTGAGGGTCCTCCAGAGGGCGACAAGCTCCGCTGGGACCTGGCGAAATACGTCGGTTACTACATGACCGAGTCTTCCGGCCACCTCTCCGAGTACGTCCCGTACTATCGTAAGCGCCCCGACCTCCTGGCACAGTTCGACTCGCCGGGTATGTTCGCCGGCGAGCACGGGGTCGTTCTGGAAGCCTACCGCTCGCACTGGAAACCCCACGCCGAGCGCACCTTCAAGCAGATCCGCGGCGAGGAACCCATTCCCTTTGGCGCCCGCAGCGCCGAATACGCCTCGAACATCGTTAACGCGCTGGCGACCGGCGAGCTATACTGCTTCAACGGCAACGTCATGAACCACGGCCTAATCAGCAACCTCCCCGAGGGCGCCTGCGTCGAGGTCCCGTGCTTCGTGGATAACCTGGGCATCCATCCCACTCCCGTCGGGGCGCTGCCGCCCCTCTGCGCGGCACTGAATCAGTCCAACCTCAGCGCCCAGGGCATGGCCGTCGAGGCCGCCCTCACCGGCGATCGGGAGATGGCGTTCCACGCCGTCTTCGCCGACCCGCTCACCTCGGCCATGCTCGCCCCCGGCGAGATCAAGGCCATGTTCGACGAGTTGTTCGAGGCCAACCGGCAGTGGATGCCGCAGTTCTGATTCCGCGTGGCGCGGGCCTCCCTGGCCCGCCCAAACAGCGGCGACGGTCTGGCAAGGGATACAACAAGACCAGAGAAGGAGGGTACGGCAGTGGCGTACACATTCCTCGACCTAGCATACGACGTTCTCAAGGAGTCGGAGAAGCCCCTGACCCACCAGGAGATATGGGATGTGGCTAGTAGCTCAAGGTCGGCCGCCAGGGTCAATACAAAAGGCAAGACCCCTTCGGCGAGTCTCGGGGCGCTGCTGTACGTGGACGTGCGAGACAACGACTCCTCCAGGTTCATCAAGGTCGGAAGGAGACCCGCCCGGTTCTTCCTTGCCGAGAAGAAGTCGTCGCTGTCACCGGACGTCGCGAAGCTGCTCGATGCCAGTGAGGCCAGCGAGCCTGACAAGGGCGCGCACTATCTCGAGCGGGACCTGCACCCGTTGCTCGCATATCACGCCTACGCCAACCCTTCATTCAACCGGGGCAAATCCATCCATACGAAGACGATTCGCCATCAGAAGTCGCGGAAGACGGGCTACAGTGAATGGCTCTACCCTGACATGGTGGGGTTCTATCTGCCTGTCGACGATTGGACCACGGAGGTCATCGGGCTGAACAGGCTTTCCGACAACAACTCGCTACGCCTCTTCTCCTTCGAGCTCAAGAGAGAACTAACGCGAGCCAACTACAGAGAGGCTTACTTCCAAGCGGTATCCAACTCGTCGTGGGCACACGAGGGGTATCTGGTCGCTGCCCGCATCGTCCAGGACGACGAGTTACTCTCTGAACTGGAGCGGCTGGCATCGTCCTTCGGGATCGGGATACTGCATCTCGACCTGACGGACTTCGGGGGATCATCAACCATCTACCCGGCACGGGTACGGAGCGAATTGGACTGGGAGACCATCAACAAGCTGCCCGAGCAAAACGAGGGCTTCAGGCTGTTCCTGCAAGATGTGAGAATCGACTTCGAGGGGAAGCGAGTGCACAAGACTGAGTACGATGGCATCCTGGAGGACCCTGAGAAGTACATCATTGACAAGCTCAAGGCCTAACGTGCGACCGGCGGACGGCTTCCAGCGGCACGTGAATGCCCGGACGGCTAGTCGCCAAGGGACAGTCGCAAGCAACAGTGACGGGACGGACGGCTGTCGCAGTGCGGACGCCGCGGAAACCGTCCCTGCAAATTCGGGTGCATAAGGAGACCCCATGTACGCAGAGCGCATCGTCAAGAGTTTCGAGCAGGACAAGAAGCGGCCCCACAAGGCCGAGTTTCGCATCAAGAAAGAGAAACGCGGCTGGCGCCTTCTTGACGGCAACACCGCCCTCGCCTTCTTCTATCCCACCTTCCTGGACATCTGGTCCTTCTCGCCCTTCGAAGAGCCCGTCCTCTACAACGAGGAAGACCCCGGCGCGGTGGTGGACCTGTACACGGTCCACAACACGATGGTGAACCTCGCGGCGCACGGCTGGCCCCGCCACTGGTTCTGCGACGGAGTACACGTCAACGACATGGTCTCCTGGAAGTGGATCAAGAAGACCGGCGCTGAGTTGGAGGCGGAGATCACCGGCGTCTTCGGGGAGGAGCGCATCCGCTGGATCCTGCGCGTCTTCTACGACCCCTCCTGGGCCCGCTACCGCTACGAGGTGACTATCGACGCCTGGATGATCGAGCCCTTCGGCTTTGAGCCCTTCAACATGATGCTCGCCGGGGCCCTCTGTTCCTGTTGCGAGGACCGCCGCTGGACCCACTCCCTCTGGGAGGACTGCGAGGGCCACCTCCAGCGATTTGTTCACTCCAACGCGCTGTTCAATGTCACCGACTACGGCGACGACAAGGGCTGCTGGCGCACCCGCAACATCCCCTACCGCGGCGGCTGGGTCGCCTACGCCGCACATGACTCCTTCAACCCGGGCGTTCTCATCCGCGACAACAACGTCCCCATGAAGATAGCCCTCTGCAGCCAGCTCTTCGATGAGCATGTGATCTGGAACGATGCAGGCACTGAGAATATCGACGAGGACGGCATGTTCCACTTCCACATGGTCTGCGAGTTCGTGAACCTCGGCGACCCCCTCGCAAAGCGGCTACTAAAGAAGGCCCAGGACCCGATGAAGCCCCGGCAGTGGCGCAAGCAAATGGTCGCCTTGGCCTTCCACATGGGCGTGGAGAATGATTTCGAGGAGCCAGTGGACCCCTGGCAGCCGGAGGACTGCCCCATTTTCGTGCTCCGGCTGGCCCAGGACGGCCCCGTAGTCTGGGCCGATGATGCCGCCCGCAGTGGCAAACGCTCCATCCGCCTGACCAACAACGTCATCAACGACCGCAACGAGATGTTCCCCGTCGGCGCGGTCTGCAACGTCAAGGCGTACACCAAGTACCGTCTGAGCGGCTGGATCAAGACCAAAGGCGTGGAGCGCTTCGCCCGCCTGGAGTTGGCCTCCTTCGAGTACAGCTACACCAACCTCATCGACCTCTCCGCCTCGTCCAACGTAGCCGGCACCAAGGGCTGGACCCGCGTCGAGGCGGTCCTCGACAGCGGCGAAGAGGTCTACCTCATGCCCTTCCTGCGCCTCTACGGCCCCGGTGTGGCCTGGTTCGATGACGTGAAGCTCGAAGAGGTGTAGGCCTGTCCCCACGGGCCGGCGACGCAGCTCCCCTTGTCCAGCCCCTCCCCCGCCCGGGGAGGGGCCACGGGATGGGCTTCGCACCGGCTGATGCACTTGCCTTGGTATAACAGTTAGGAGGAGGAATTGACTATGCGCGGCAGCTTGTCACTCAACGGAACCTGGGGACTGGCCTGGGCGGAGGGAATACCGGTGATGGGTTCTACCTACTTCACCGGGGAGAAGTGCGAGATGCGGCAACTCGTGCCCGCCGACTTGCCCGCGCCCATCCACGAAGCGCTGATGGACCACGGCCTCCTGCCCGACCCCAACTACGGCCTCAACTCCCTGGCCGCCCGCTGGGTGGAGGAGCAGTACTGGACCTGCCGTCGCACCTTCACCGCCCCGTCGGAAGCCACCGAGGCTCCGGCCTGGCTGGTCTTTGACCGCCTGGAGATGATGGCCTCCGTCTGGCTCAACGGCGAAGAGATCGGTAAGCACGCCAACGTGCACCGCCCCGCCCGGTTCGAGGTCACCGGCAAGCTCCGCCCCGGCGAGAACACCCTCGCCGTGCTGCTCACCGCCGGCATGCACGAGGTCTGCGACCGGCCTGTCCGTGACTACATGCCCGACGAGGTCTCCCTGCTCACCCGTCGCCCCTGGCTGCGCAAGCCCCAGTACCAGTGCGGCTGGGACTGGAACCCGCGCCTGATGAACCTCGGCATCCTCGGCGACGTGCGGCTCGAATGGAGTTCCGGCCCCCGCCTGGACCAGGTCACTGTCTTCGCCGTACCCAGCGAGGACCTCTCCACCGCCACCTTCAGCGCCCGCGTAACGGTGGATAACCCCTCTGAGACCGAGGTGGTGGGCACACTCCGCCTCCGCCTCGCCGAGACCGGCCAGGAAGTCGCCGTCCCCGTTACGCTTCCCCCCGGCGAGAGCCGCCCGGAGGCCATCCTGGAACTCGCCGAGCCTCGCCTCTGGTGGCCGATCGGGCAAGGCGAGCCCTTCCGCTACACGGTTGAGGTGTCCCTGGAGGCCGGTGGCGAGACCCAGACGGCGCTACGCAAGACCGGCGTCCGCCGCGTGGAGATGGACCAATCGCCTCACCCAGTCACTGGTCGCTACTGCACCCTCAAGATCAACAACCGCCCCGTCTTCTGCAAGGGCGGCAACTGGGCGCCCGCCGACCTGATGTACAGCCGCGTCGAGCCCGAGCGCTACCGTCGGCTGGCCGAGCTGGCGGTGGAGGAGAACTTCAACATGATGCGGGTCTGGGGCGGCGGCATCTTCGAGGCCCCGCTGCTGGAGGTCTGCGACGAACTCGGTCTGCTGGTCTGGCACGACCTGCTCTTCGCCTGCGCCAAGTACCCAGGCGACTTCCCCGAGTTCGCCGCCGAGGTCCGCCGCGAGGTGACTTGGGGCGTGCGCGAGCTGGCCCATCACCCCTCGCTAGTCGTCTGGTGCGGCAACAACGAGATTGAGTGGGGCGACTGGGCCTGGGGCTACGATGACCAACCCCGCACCCATCCCCACTACGCCATGTTCCACCACGACATCCCCCAGATTGTCCATCGCGAGGACCCTTCCACGCTTCATTGGGTCAGCAGCCCCTCCTCGCCGGACTACCTACACCCCAACGACCCCACCGCCGGCGACCAGCATCCCTGGAGCGTCTCCATGAACTCCGGTGGCGCCGACTGGTGGATCTACCGCGATAACGTGGATCGCTTCCCCAATGAGGGCGGCGTCCTCGGCGCTAGCCCCCGCGCCACGCTCCTGCAATTCCTGCCCGAGGCGGACCGGAAGCTCTTCTCCCCCACCTGGTGCCATCACGACAATCCCTTCGCCTCCATGGACAGTCCTCCTGGGTCGCTGGGCCGCGGCTACCGGACGCTAGACCTCTGGGCCGGCCGCGACGCCCGCGAGATGAATCTGGAGGACTACGCTTACCTCAGCGGCCTCTTGCAGGGCGAGGGCCTCGCCGAGTACGTCTCCAACTACCGCCGCCGCATGTTCAGCAGCGCCTCGGCCATCTTCTGGTCCTTCAACGACTCGTGGCCGGTCACCAACGGCTGGACCACCGTGGACTACTACCTGCGCAAGAAGCTCTCCTACCACCCCGTCCGCCGCGCCTTCCAGCCGGTGACGGTAGTGGTCGCCGAGGAGGACGGCGCAGTCCGCGTCTTCGGCGTCAACGACACCCCCCAGGACTGGTCCGGCGACCTCCGCTACGGCCTCTTCGCCCTAGCCGGCGGGTTGCCCCAGGACGAGAGCCTGTCGGTCACCCTCCCGGCCAACACTTCCACCGTCCTGGCCGAGTTCCCCCGCAGCGCATGGGAATCCGCCGGCACCACCACCACCGGCGCCTTCGCCGTGTTGCTGCAGGACGGCTGCCATCACGCCCAGTACCGCCTCTTCGTGGAGCGCTTCAAGGACCTGGTCCTCGCCTCGCCGGAGATCACCGTCACCGTAGAGACCGGCGTAGCCACCTTCCGCTCCGACACCTTCGCCTGGGGCGTCTGCCTCGACCTGGACGGCGAGGCCCCGCTAGTCGACAACTGCTTCGACCTGCTCCCCGGCCTCCCGTATCCGGTGCCCTGGGCAGGCCCGGAGGCCCCGGTGGTGTTGAGGGTCGGCAACGCGGAGATACCCGGTCGTTGACGCCCTCATCTGCCACTGCTACAATGCCGCTGTCAGGGCTGTTTTCGGATTCCCCCATGCAGACCCGAACTTGCCTGGCGTGGTTCGCCAGGCTTTACCGCGTCTGTCCCGCGCTGGCGCGCCAGGTGCTTAGATGAAAACGATCGTCGCCAAAGAAGAAATCGCCCCTCAAACCTACCGCTACGTCATCCGTCACCCCAAGCTTGCCCGCAAGCGCCAGGCCGGCCAGTTCGTCATCCTGCGCATGCACGAGGGCGGCGAGCGGGTGCCGCTGACCATCGTGGACTCCGATCCCGAGGCCGGCACCGTCACCCTCATCTTCCAGGCCGTCGGCCACTCCACGCAGGAGCTGGCCGAGTTGGGCGTCGGCGACAAGCTTCTGGACCTCGCCGGCCCCCTGGGCAAGCCTACTCACATCGAGAACTACGGCACCGTCTGCGTCATCGGTGGCGGCTATGGCACTGCCCCGGTCCTGCCCATCGCGACCGTCTTCAAACAGGCCGGCAACCGCATGTTCGGCATCATCGGCGCCCGTACCAGGGACCTCGTCATCCTAGAAAAGGAGTTGGGCGAGATCTGCGACGATCTGCGCGTGGCCACGGACGACGGCAGCTACGGCGTCAAGGGCTTTGTCACCGACGTCCTGGCCCAACTCCTGGCCGAGGGCAATAAGATCGACTTCGTGCTCGCCGTGGGCCCTACGCCCATGATGCGCGCCGTTTCCGTGCTGACCAAGGAAGAGGGCATTCCCTGCATGGTCAGCCTCAACCCGCTGATGATTGACGGCACCGGCATGTGCGGCGGCTGCCGTGTCGAGGTAGACGGCCAGACCAAATTCGCCTGCGTAGACGGCCCCGAATTCGACGGCCACCTGGTCAACTACCATCTGCTCATGAAGCGCCAGGGCGCCTACAAGCACGAGGAGAACATGGCCCTGTCGGTAGGTTCGCACTGCAAGATCGGCCTTGACGACTAGGGGCGTTTCGCGCAGCGACACGCGCCCGTTCGCTAACCGAGACGCTCCCCGCACAGGCTTCCTATCCTGTCCGTCCCGCGCCAGTATTGCCTAACTCGCGCCGGCGGAGTGCCTGCGCCATCCACTCGGGACGAGGTCCCGTGTCACCGGAGACAACACCATGCCCGAAGCCCCCACTCGCGCCTCGCGCCAGTCCATGCCCGAGCAGGCGCCCGCCGACCGCATCACCAATTTCAATGAGGTCCCCCTCGGCTATAGCACCGGGCAGGCCCTCACCGAGGCCTCCCGCTGCTTGCAGTGCAAGAAGATGCCCTGCGTCGCCGGCTGCCCGGTAGCCGTGGACATCCCCGGCTTCATCGCCCTGGTCAAAGCCGGCGACTTCGCTGCCGCCGCCCGCAAGATAAAGGAAACCAATTGCCTCCCCGCCGTCTGCGGCCGGGTCTGCCCTCAGGAGTCGCAGTGCGAGGCCCTGTGCGTGCTGGGGAAGAAAGGCGAGTCGGTGGCTATCGGCCGTTTGGAGCGCTTCGTGGCCGACTTCGAGCGCGAAGGCAACCTGGCCGAGAAGCCCACTGTGTCCGTGCCCACCGGCCGGCGCGTCGCCATCGTCGGCTCTGGCCCCGCCGGCCTCACTGCCGCCGCCGACCTCGCCCGCCTCGGCCACGAGGCCCACATCTTTGAGGCGCTCCACGAAATGGGCGGCGTCCTGGTCTACGGCATCCCCGAGTTCCGTCTTCCCAAGCGCATACTTAAGTCCGAGGTGGAAGCTCTCCAGGACCTCGGGGTCACTCTCCACACCAGTACCGTCATCGGCAAGCTCGACACCATCGAGGACCTCATGACCGAGGAGGGCTTCGACGCCGTCTTCGTCGGTACCGGCGCCGGCCTGCCCACCTTCATGGGCATCCCTGGTGAGAATCTGCTGGGCGTCTACTCGGCTAACGAATTCCTCACCCGTTCCAACCTCATGCGCGCCTACGACTTCGGCCGAACCGACACCCCCATCGCCCACGGCCAACGGGCCATGGTCGTGGGCGGGGGCAACGTCGCCATGGATTCGGCGCGCACCGCCCGCCGGTTGGGCGCGCAGAAAATCATCCTCTCCTACCGCCGCTCCCGGGAGGAGATGCCAGCCCGCGCTGAGGAGACCCACCACGCCGAGGAAGAGGGCATCGAGTTCCACCTGCTCACGGCCCCCGTGGAGTTTCGGGGCGACGAGAACAGCCGCCTGCGCGCGGCGCTGCTGCAGAAGATGGAACTGGGCGCCCCCGACGACAGCGGCCGCCGCCGCCCGGTGCCTATCGAGGGGTCGGAGTACGAGGAGCCCATCGACGTGGTGGTCATCGCCGTCGGTGCCGGCGCCAACCCCCTCATCAGCAGCACCACCCCCGGCCTGGAGGTCAATCGCAAAGGTTACATCGTCACCGACGAGGAGACCGGCGCCACCAGAGGAGACCGGCGCCACCAACCTCCCCGGCGTCTACGCTGGCGGCGACATAGTCACCGGCTCCGCCACGGTAATCGAGGCCATGGGCGCCGGCCGGAAGGCGGCGGCGGCAATGGACAAGTATCTGAAGGGGGAGTGACCTCACCCCCTGGTCCGCGATAGATGCCATCGTGGAACACGACAAGGTCGGCGAGGTAGCTGAAAGCGAGTTGATGACACCGGTCACCAAAGCCAGGGAACTACGCGCCACGGTGAGGAAGGGGCTCGCCCGGCCTCGCCCCACATTCGTTCCTGACTGACTACCGGCCCCTATGAAACCGGAAACCGCCCTCAACGTTGCCCTGGTAGGACTCGGTTTTGGGGCCGAATTCATCCCCCTCTACCTGCATCACCCGGAGGTGGCATCGCTTACCCTTTGCGATTCCAATGAGGACAAACTGGCGATGCAGGGGGACCGCTACGAGGTCCACCGGCGCTGCCCGCATCTCGAAGAGATACTGGCGGATGAGAGCATCGACGCCGTCCACCTGGTGACCCCGATCCCGCTGCACGTGGAGCAGACGCTGGCCGTGCTGGCGGCAGGCAAGCATTGCACCTGCACGGTGCCGATGGCGACCAGCTTAGACGGTCTGCGCGCCATCATCGCCGCACAGCAGCGTTCGGGCAAGAACTACATGATGATGGAGACGGCGGTCTACTGCCGGGAGTTTCTCTTCGCCAAGGAGTTGGTCGAGCAGGGCGTCATCGGCAAGCTCCAGTTCTTACGGGGCGCCCACTACCAGGATATGGAGGGCTGGCCGCCGTACTGGGCCGGGCTGCCGCCCTTCTGGTACGGCACGCACGCGCTGGCGCCGCTGTTCGCGCTCGCCGACGCGCGCGCGGAGAAGGAGGGGGTCTTGGAGTTATTGCTCCTGCTGCGGCGCTGGCGACCGGATCAATAAGTCGGAGGAGCGGACTGGTGGGGTACAGCACACAACGAACCCCTGCCGGGAGAGGAGATGCGACTTTCATAGCGAGCCTTCACGCTTTCTGGGGGGGGAGATACGCACCATACTACTAAGGGGAGGGGAAATCAACAGAGGGGATGATTGAAGTGAGTTGGCTGGATCGATTCGCAATCTGGTGCTATAAGCTAGAGCATGACCGCACTCCAGCTCGGACGCCGATGAATCCGGCGACCAGCTGGGACAAGCGGGTGAGCGTGTGGCGCAGCGAGGGTTTTGAGGTCGTTGACATGCAGACACCACGCTTCACTGAGGGACAGATGGAACGGGCCTATGTGATGGGGCAGGAGTGCGGCGCCTATGAAGCCCTCATCATTGCGGTGCCACTCGTGTTCTGGTGGATATTGGACCTACTGGTGGACTTGCCGACTTGGGCGCACGCGCTTATCACCATCCTTGGTCTGGTCCTCGTGACGTACGCTGTGCTGTCTGTCTCCTTGTTTTTCCGACGCCACCTCGCCGACGACTGGGCGCGATGACCGCCGCCCTGTACCTGCGGGTCAGCACCACCAAGCAAGCCCAGGAGGGCCTCTCCCTGGACGCCCAGGAGAAGCTGTGCCGCGAGGCTGCCACCATGGTGCACTGCTTCGGCAGCGGGACCATGCGGGAAGACCTGGTAAGGCCGTACGGCAACCCCTTCCCGATAGAGACCGCTATCTTCAAGCTGGCCGGCAGCGATATCTGCGCCGAGGCCACCCGCTCCCTGTTCCACCTGGCGCGGCAGTATCAGGAGAGCTTCAACGTCTATGGCGAGAAGGCGGTCTTTGAATGGGAGCAGGTAGCGGGGGAGCGCCCGGTGCTCTTCCACATGGCGCCCTTGGACGAGGGCACCCAGAACCGCGGGCGGCCTGACAGTGTGGAGCGCGTACAGCCTCCTGACTACGCCCACCGCCTCCCGGAGCCGATCCGCCGCTTCACTCACTATGGTGTCTACGACGAGTCGCACCCGCACCTCTCTTTCCTCCAAGGAGGCGGGCACGGCGGGTCGCACCCGCACTTGGTGAATGAGTTCGTGCAGAGCATCGTCGAGGGCCGCGCCCCCTGGATAGACGCCTACCGGGCCGCGGACTGGTGCGCGGCGGGCCTCTGCGCCCACGAATCGGCGCTAAGGCAGGGCGAGGCCGTCATGGTACCGAGCTTTAGGTAGCGCCCGCCACCCTCCCGCGATGGGACGGGCTTGCGGAGGGGCGCCGCTAGCGACAGGGCGGGGCGGGGTACGGGCCCCCGTCCCGCACAGCAGCTGTTCCGCGGACGCCGGTCCGAGGGCGCAGTTCACCGCCCGTTCTCGTTGATCCCCCACGGATTCCCCGGATACCATAACACCTCGAGTGACTCCCAGGGGATCCCGCCCTTGCGCGGCTGCCAGCCGCCGGGCATGACGCTGACCGCCTCCTCCGTCAGGCCGGTCGCGCGCCACGGCGGCCCCGCGAACTCCCGCCCGTTGACGGTGCGGAAGCGCATCGAGCAGTCGCGAACCGTGTACGAGGTCGCCAGTTCGACCAAGTCCCGCTCCGGCATCTCCGGCCGCAGGTACCGTATCCGCCGCGTGTGGAACAGCGCGTAGTCCTCGAGGCTCGCCTCCTGCAGCGCCCCCAGGAAGTCTCCCAGGCTGGGGAACTCGTCCACGCTCGCCACCTCCGCCGCGAAGCCGTTGAAAATGTGCAGCAGGTCCACCGCGGGGAACTTGCGAGCCTCCCCACGGTAGTTGTCGATGGTGATCGTCTTGTACTTAGGATACGACTCCAGCCGCACCTTGGCCTCCAGGCCCACCGCCGAGAACGCCAACGGCCGCAGCGCCAGCAGGCACCGCCCCGCCCGCACCCCAAACCACTGCTTCGGCTCGAACTCTCCCTCCCAGGAGGCATAGGCCCTCTCCCCCACTCGGACCTCCTCCACCTCCCCCAGGTGCTCCGCAAAGATCGTCATCAGCGACAGTCGCGAAACCTCCAGCTCGGACAGATTCTGCGCGGGATGGCAGGAGACCAGGGCGCTCGGTCCCTGCTGGACAGTCACGTAGTGAGCGCGATTGCGCACCAGGTCGGCCTCCCCCCGCCACTCGCCATCCTCCCCGGTCATGCTGGGCACCTCGTCGTTAATGGTATAGCGCAGGTGCACGGTGCTCCCCACCGGCTTCTGGCCTTGGCGCGGGTAGGTGACAAAGAAAGCATTGGGCTGCCCATTATCCCCATACCCGGTGCTGGAGGTGCCCAACGAGTAGTCCGGCGTGATGTAGGTCGTGCACACCGTCCGCCGGGAGGGCATCTCCCCGGAATCCCCGTACTCCGCCGTAGCCTCCAACTCGAAGGGGCAGGGCTTGTGCAGGAACAGCTCCGCCAAGTCCTCGTCGAGATGGTAGTGCCCGGCCACGTACCAACACATCTGCGCGATGTTGAAGGGGATATTGCCGCAGTGGTGATAGACCAGGTCCGGCGTCGGGTCGAAAAGAACCATCGGCGAGAGCCCCGAGGCGGCCTCGCCCAGGACCGTCCAAACCAAGGTGCGCACGTTGCTCAGATGGCCGACGGCGTCGGTGGTGTAAGCGCGGCTGTGCGGCCCCGCCTGCTGGTGCGCCTCCGGGTGCCAGTGGCAGGCCAGATCGGCCCACAGCCGCCGCTCCAGCAGTCGCGCGATCTCCCGATCACGCTCGGCCTTGGAGTACTCGGCGATCTCCGCCATAGCGTGCAGCGTAAGCGGCGAGTAGGTTGGCGAGTTGTACTCCGCGCTCAGCCCACCCCGAT
The DNA here is from genome assembly GCA_029821755.1 of Candidatus Zipacnadum vermilionense. Classification (GTDB taxonomy): domain Bacteria; phylum Armatimonadota; class Zipacnadia; order Zipacnadales; family Zipacnadaceae; genus Zipacnadum; species Zipacnadum vermilionense. The sequence goes on from JALGSV010000013.1 coordinate 14,090, forward strand.
AAAGCTGCTCCTGGAACTGGCGCAACTGGAACTGCCCGTGCGCTATCGCCCCGTGATCCTTGAGGATCTCCCCACCCAGGACCAGACTCATGGTGCCCTTGGCGGGCATATTGTCGTTGTACCCGTGGAACTGGTAGTCACACTGCCGGTTACCGGGGAAGTCACCATGCCCTTCGGCGGTCAGGTCCAGCAGAGCGTGCCAGGCCTCGTGCGACATCCGCTCGTGATGCAGCAGGTACAGGATGGGCGCGATATTGGAGGCAAAGATGTTGAAGCGCTTCCCGTCGTACTCCTCCACCTCCGTGCCCAGTACCACCGCATCGGCCAAACGCTGCTGCTGCTCGGTACCCGCGTACAGGGCAAAGCAGACCCACAGCCGCTCTCGATTGCCTAGGGGGGTATGATCCCGGACCCAGGCGCCCGTCTCATCGAACCACGTCTCCGCGGCCGCCGCGGCCGCCGCGAAGTACTCTTTCTCCCGCGCGGCCTTCCCGGCCAACAGCGAACTAACCGAGGGGGAACTCATAGGTGACGATCTCCTTCCCGACGATACCTTTGGCCTACCGGCGTCTTCGGGAGCCTCCAAGTCTGGCGCACCCCGAGGGCCCGCAACCAGGGATGATTCGACGCGAGGCACGGCACACCTCCCCCTCCCCGCGGAGGGGGCCGGGATCCCCGCGCAGTTCGTGCGCAGCTAATCACGGCCCCTCCTGGCGCCCCCTGGCCCATTGCCGACAGATGGAGGTTGCGCCCGTCCCCAACCGCCACCTTCCGCCGTAGCCCAGAACCCCTCCCCTCCCCCTGCCGCTGCGCCCCCCTCCGCGTCCGCAGTCACCTTGACGCCTCCCTCCTCCCCCCCTATAATGCACTCACCCGCGAGGGGCACTCTGGCCGCGTGCGTGGCAGGTGAAATCTTCTTGTTCGCCGCTCTCGGTCGTCAGGTCTTGGCGTTTTTCCAGTACTTCGGCGAGCTCACCCTTCTCCACTGGGATACCTGGCGCGGGCTGCTGAGGGGGCGCCTGAACGTCCACGAGACCATCAAGCAGATGGCCTCTATCGGCATCGGTTCGCTGCCGATTGCCGCGCTGACGCTGGCCTTTGCGGGCATGACGCTGGCTTATCACATCGCCCACACCGCCCAACGCTACGGGGTGAGCAACCTCGTAGGCTACGGGGTTGCCGAGTCGATAGTCCGGGAGTTGGGGCCGGTGCTGGTAGCGGTAGTGGTGGCTGCTCGTTCCGGCTCGGCGATGGCGGCGGAACTGGGTACCATGAAAGTCACCGAGCAGATTGACGCCCTGCGCTCCATGGCCGTCTCGCCGGTGAACTATCTTGTATTGCCCCGCTATGTCGCGGCTGTCATCCTGGTGCCGGCCCTGGCCTTCATCGGGGATGTGGTAGGGGTGGTTGGCGGCTACATCATGGCCGTGATGAGCCCTTACATCAACGAGACACAATACTTTTCGTCGATTCCCGGTAACACCGAGCCGTGGACGGTTACCGCCGGCCTGCTCAAGGCCGTAGCCTTCGGCGTCGTCATTGCCATTGTGGGCTGCCACCAGGGCCTCTCTTGCCGCATGGCCTCGGAGGAGGTCGGCCGGGCGACCACCCGGTCGGTGGTCTACGCCATTATGCTGGTCTACGCTGTGGACATGGCGCTCACCGCCATCCTGTACCCGGTATGATCACCGACCAGGACCCGGTCATAGCCCTGCGCGGCGTCTATTACTCGGTGGCCGACACCGTCATCCTTGACAACGCCTGGTGCGAGATCTACCCCGGCGAAATCTTCGGCATGATGGGCATGAGCGGGGTCGGCAAGAGCACCTTGCTGCGCCTCATCATGGGCCTGATCAAGCCCCAGGCCGGCGAGGTCGAGGTGCTGGGAACCGTCGTCAATGACCTAGGCGAGCATGCGCTCAACCAGTTGCGCGCAACAATGGGCATTTCCTTCCAGGGCGCTGCGCTCTTTGATTCGATGACGGTAGCCGAGAACGTGGCCTTCGGCCTGCGGCATCCGCGTCAGATGCTCTCCGAGGAGGAGATAGACAAACGCGTCGCTCAGTACCTGGAGATCGTGGGCATGGAGGGCCACGAGAGCAAGCTCCCCTCGGAGCTCTCCGGGGGTATGCGCAAACGCATCGGCATCGCCCGCGCCATCATCACGACCCCGCGGATTATGCTCTACGACGAGCCCACCGCGGGACTGGACCCCATCATGTCAGGCGTAATCCTGAAGCTCATTGGGGACCTGCGCTCTCAGTTCGGCATGACCTCCGTAGTGGTCACGCACGAAGTGGACGAGTTGTTCTCCGTGGCGGACCGCATCATCATGCTCTACGGCGGCCGCGTTGTGGCCGAAGACACGCCGAAGAACCTCCGGTGTTGCACCACGCCCGTCGTCAAGCAGTTTGTGGAGGGGGCCCCCGTCGGGCCCATCAAAGTGTAAACAGGGACTCCCCGGGGGAGGAGCCAACGTGTCCGTAGAGGTCAAAGTAGGCATTCTCTTCTTCCTGATCGCCATCCTAGCGGTGGCGGCCGGTCTGTTCCTCACCGAGATCACTGGCCGCCTGGGAACCTATCAACTGGTTGTTCACTTCAAGGACACCAAAGGCCTGGCAACCGCCGCGGATGTGCTCCTAGCCGGGGTCAGCATCGGCAAGGTGATCAGCGTCGAGTTGTCTCCTGACCCCAAGTTCCCGGACCACCCCGTAGCGGTCACCCTGGCGCTCAGGAAGAACGCCGCTCTATTCGAATCGGACAAGCTGGTGGTGGACCAGGGCACCTTGTTGGGCGACAAGTACGTCGCGGTCAAGCGCCCCAGCCAGCGGGAGATGGCGTCGCAGGGGATCAGACGCGGGCAGCGCATCGCCGCCAACACTCACCTTGCGGGTGGCTCTGCCGCCGGTTTCGCCGACCTGTCGGAGGAGATGGCCAACCTCATCGCCGAGGCCCGAGAATCGATTACGGCGGTCAGACTGACCTACGCCAGTCCGGAGATTCGCGAGAGTATCGCCCTGTTCCTGAGCAATGTAACCCAGGCCTCCGGGCAGTTCCACGCTATCAGCACCAATACCTTGAACCTCATCGCCACGCTCAATCGTGTGGTCGAGGTCAACCAGGCCTCCGTCACCCGCACCGTGGGCAACATCGAGACGGCCTCCGGGGAGATCAAGGCCACCGTCCAACAGGTCCGCGAGGCCATCAACAGTATCGCCGCCGGACCCATCCCGACCCAGTTGCTGCTGATGGTAGCCAATCTTCGCAAGACCTCCGAGGACGTGCGCGCCTCAACCGAAGCCATCCGGGGGATGATCTGCGACACGCAGAACCAGGAACGCGCCCAGTCCCTGCTGGCCGACATGGCCAAGACTGCCAAGGACGTCTCCGAGATCGCCGCCAGTATGAAGGAGCTGACGACGGACGAGCAGGTCCAGTCCAACGTCAAGGCGACCTTGGAGAACCTGAAGATCACTACCGACAATCTGCGCGAGGTCACCGAAGCCACTAGGCAGATCATGACCTCCAAGGAGAACCTGGAGGCGATCAACGCCACCATCGCCAACCTGCAGACCATGAGTGCTCAGGGCGTGGCGGTAACCCAGAAGGCCGATGAGGCGCTGGACCGCGTGGATCGCACCATGACCGAGCTCGGCCAGGTCACCTCCAGCCTCACTCCCGATCAGACGATAGGCACGGTGCGGTTGGAGGCAGTGCGGGGCGAGTCCCTGCGAGCCGATCTGAACTTCGATCTGCGCTATGGCCCCGATCCCTACTCCTTCTGGCGCGTGGGTGTCCGCGGCCTGGGGGCCAACGAGACGCTCAACCTGCAGCGCGGCATGGGCCTGGGCAAGGATGCCTGGATGCGCGCCGGTATCTTTGGCAATAGGCCGGGGGTGGCGGTGGACTATCGCCTTTCCCCCTCTGGGGTGGTCGAACTGGAGGCCTGGCATCCTGGCAGGAACCAACTCGATCTGCGAACTTACTGGAAATTGGACTCCCATTACACGGTCACCGCGGGTATCGAGAGATTCCTGATGGACAATGATCCTTTCATAGGACTGCAGAGGGCTATCTACACGGGACCCAAACCCGCACCCAAGGCGGGAGAATAAAGGACCCGTCGCGAGATCGGCGCCAGCCGTCCGGACTGGCGACGGTTGGTTCCCTGGACACCCCCTCTCTCGCCTAGCGCACGGAACCTGCGCAGGACGGGATCGAGGTCGAGACCCTTTCTGGCTGTTCCGCTGCCTCCTCTCTTGCTCAGGGCACCCGCGCCCAGAGGGGGGCAGGGGGTGAGGTCCCAAAGCCGTCGGTTCCGTATCTCATCACGAAACGAACGCCGGGATGCCCGGCGTACCCAACGACGGGGAGGTTGTTTGATGGAGGTTATCCTACTACACGATATCGAGCGCGTCGGCCATGAGGGCGACCTGGTCAAGGTCAGCGATGGCTATGCGCGCAATTACCTATTCCCGCGGAAACTTGCCGAGAAGTGCACTCCTGCGGCCAAGGCGGCGCTCGAGCAACGCCGACGCGCCATCGAACGGCGCCAAGAGGAGAAACGCCAGGCCGCCAAGTCCGTCGCCGAGCGCATCTCTGGCACCGGCGTCGTCATCACCGCCGCTGTCGGGGAAAGCGGGCGTCTGCATGGGCAGGTGACCACCCAGCAGATTGCCCAGGCCCTCGGTTCCCAACTGGGCGCCCAGGTGGACCGACGCGACATCGAGGTGCCCTCCCCCATCCGTGAGTTGGGCGATTTCACCATCTCCGCGCGCTTGTACAAGGACGTCAAGATAGACATCCCTATCCACGTCGTCTCCGCCAACCCGCCGGAGGAGTCGCCGGAGGAAGAGCCCGTCGAGCCGGAACCGGCCGAGGTCGAAGCCGAGGTCGAAGCCGAGGTCGAAGCCGAGGTCGAAGCCGAGGTCGAGCCCACTCAGTAGCACGACTATCCTGGGCGTCCCCACCGAGACACTGGCCTCCTTGCCTTCGCGTTGCGAACGCAACTTTCCCGGCCCCTTCGTGGGGACGCCAATATGTTAGCAGCAGAGGACCCGCGTGGCTGACACTCGCGATACCCAAGTCGGCGCGACGGTCCTGCCTCCGCAGGACCTCGAAGCAGAGCAAGCGTCCCTCGGCGCCATCCTGGTGGAGCCGGGGGCCGCTACCATTGCCATGGGCGTGCTCGAGTCCACCGACTTTTACCGCGAGGCCCACCAGACCATCTTCCGCGCCATGCAGGCCGTCCACCTCCGCAGTGAGCCCGTGGACCTCATCACCGTTAGCGCCGAGCTACGCCGCCAGGACTTGCTCGACCGCGTCGGCGGGGCTGAGTACCTCGACAGCCTCATCAGTACCGTCCCCACCGCGGCTCACATCGGCCGCTATTCCACCCTGGTAGCCGAGAAGTCCGTCCTGCGCAAGCTCATCCGTACCGGCGCCGATATCCAGGCCCTGGCTTACGACAACCCCGCCGACATCGGCGAAGTCCTGGACGCCGCCGAGCAGCGCATCTTTGAGATCGCCCAACGCCGCACTGTCTCCGACTTCGCTCCCCTCGGCCCCTTGGTGCAGGAGACCTTCCACAAGTTCGAGCAGCTCGACCGCAATCCCGGCTTCTTCACCGGCGTCCCCACCGGCCTGACCCAGTTCGACAAGCTCACCTCTGGCCTCCAACCTGGTGAGCTGATCATCGTCGCGGGTCGACCCTCCATGGGTAAGACCTCCCTAGCGGTCGCCAACTTCGCCCTGCACGCGGCGGTCCAACAGAACGTCGGCGTGGGCATCTTCAGCCTGGAGATGTCCCGCTACCAACTGGCCGAGATGCTCCTGTGCGCCCACGCCCGCGTCAACTCCTGGCACCTGCGCCAGGGCGGCACTCTCCCGCACGAGGAATGGGCCAAGATTGGCCAGGCCCTGTCGGACCTGCCCAACGCCCCCATCTTCATCGACGACACCCCAGCCATCCCCGTCATGGAGCTGCGCTCCAAGGCCCGCCGCCTCAAGGCCCAGCACGACGTCGGGCTGCTCATCGTGGACTACCTTCAACTGGCCTCCGCCGGCGGCAACTTCGGCACCGACAACCGCCACCAGGAGATCTCTATCATCGCCCGCGCGCTCAAGAGCCTCGCCCGCGAGTTGGAGATACCCGTGGTGGCGCTCTCCCAACTTAGCCGCCGGGTGGAGCAGCGCGAAGATAAGCGCCCCGTCCTCTCCGACCTCGCCGAAAGCGGCTCGATCGAGGCCGAGGCCGACCTGGTCTGCTTCCTCTTCCGCCCCGCCTACTACGAGCGCAAGAAGCCCACGCAGGAGGCCGAGTCCGGCGGCCAGTCCACCGGGGAGCGACGCAGCTACGATCAGCCCTCCAAGGCTGAGATCATCATCGCCAAGCACCGCAGCGGCCCGGTCGGCGTCGCGGACGTCATCTTCCACCCGCAGTACCGCACCTTCTTCAACGTCGACCGCTATCGGGAGGGCATGTAATGAGAGTGCTGATCGTGGGCAGCGGCGGGCGGGAGCATACCCTCGCCTGGGCCCTGTCCCGCTCCCCCGCTGTCACGCGCGTCGACACCGCCCCTGGCAACGCCGGTACCGCCCTGGTCGGTGAGAACGTGCCTCTCGCCGTCAATCAGGTGGACGACCTCCTCGCCTTCGTCCAGCGCGAGGGCGTCGGCCTTACCGTCATCGGGCCGGAGCGCCCGCTCATTCACGACGCCATAGTGAGCCGTTTCCGCGCCGCCGCGCAACGCGTCTACGGCCCTACCGCCGCCGCCGCACGCCTGGAGGGCAGCAAGTCCTTCACCGACGAGTTCCTCGCTCGCCACGGTCTTAGCCGGAAATGGTTCGACGTCTTCGACAGTCCCAGCCCGGCCCGCGACTACGTCCGCCAGAAAGGCGTCCCCCTCGTCATCAAGGCCGACGGCGATGCCTTCGGCAAGGGCGTCAAGGTCTGCGTCACCCTCGCCGAGGCCGAGGACTGGATCGACCGTTGTCTGGTGCAGAAGGAATTCGGCGCGGCCGGCGAGCGCATCGTGGTCGAGGAGTGCCTCGTCGGGCCGGAGTGCTCCGTGCAGGTCTTCACCGACGGCGAGACCATCCTCCCCATGGCCCCCGCGCAGGACTACAAGCGCATCGGCGACAACGACACCGGCCCCAACACCGGCGGCATGGGTTGCTACTCTCCTGTCCCTGCTTTGGACCCGGAGACGCTCGATTACATCTTGCAGCAAGTGATCCGTACCACCGTCACCAAGATGGCCGAGGAGGGATCGCCAGTTACCGGCACCCTCTACGCAGGCGCCATTCTTACCGACCACGGCCCGGAGCTCCTGGAGTACAACTGCCGCTTCGGCGATCCGGAAACCCAGGTAGTCATCCCGCGCCTGGAGAGTGACCTGCTGGAGGTCCTCCAGGCCTGCGCCGAAGGCCGCCTCTCCGAGGTCACCCCGCGCTGGACTGACCGCCGCGCTGTCTGCGTGGTGGTCGCGGCCGGTGGTTACCCCGGCGACTATGAGAAGGGGCACCCGATTGTCGGTCTGGAGGAGGCCGAGGCGGCGGGCGCCCTGGTCTTCCACGCTGGCACCAAGTCCGCCGACGGCCAAGTCGTCACTGCCGGGGGCCGGATTCTGGGCGTTACCGCCCTGGGCGACTCCTTCGCCGAGTCCCGCCGCACTGTCTATCGCGCCCTCGACCACCTGCATTTCGAGGGCGCCTACTGGCGCACTGACATCGCCCTCCGGGCCGAGCAAGCAGAGAGCCGGTAGCCCTCTACCGCGTAGGGCGGGCTTGCCGCCTGGTGGTGACTGATAATCAGTCGAAGACCGTCGAGGTCACCCAACTATGCCCAAACCCAACAAGCCCCTGGTCGGTATCGTCCTGGGGAGCGTCTCCGACCGCGACAAGATGCAAAGCGCGGTCGAGCTGCTCGATAAACTCGGAATCCCCAATGAGTCCGTAGTGCTCTCCGCACACCGCACACCTGAGGAGTGCGGCGAGTATGCCCGCACCGCAGCGGAGCGGGGGATCATGGTCCTCATCGGTGGCGCCGGCTGGTCGGCGGCCCTGCCCGGAGTCCTGGCCGCCCACAGCCTCCTACCCGTCATCGGCGTGCCCTTGTCCAGCTCGCCGCTGGCCGGCAAGGACGCCCTCTATTCCATGATCCAGATGCCGCCGGGCGTGCCTGTGGCCACGGTGGGAATCGACACCGCCCGCAACGCCGCCTACTTGGCCGCCCGCATCATCGCCTTGACCGACGCCCCGGTAGCTCGCGCCCTATCAGAGCAGCGCGAACAAGTCCGCCGCAGCATCGTCGAACCAAGGTAGCCCTTCCGTATAGCGCGGGCCTTCTGGCGGCGCTCCCGCTGCCGTTCAGTTGTCGTCCCAACTGCTACTCTCCCTGTCTCTGAGCCTGCCGTTGCGCCTGTCCCTCAACCTGTCGGTAAGAGGTGCCGCATCTCAATACCTTGCCCCGCCCGCTATCGTTCATGTCCCTCCGCCGGCCTGCTGCCCTATGTCGGCGGCGGGACCTTCCGCCCCCACTGGCGCGACGCCTGTGGCGTCTTCGGCGTCTGGGGGCCCAACGTGGAGGCCGCCCGTCTCGCCTACTTTGGCCTCTATGCCCTCCAGCATCGCGGCCAGGAGAGCGCCGGCATCGCCACCGGCGACGGTCACGAGGTACGCCTGCATAACGACCTCGGCCTGGTCGCACAGGTCTTCTCCGAGGACATCATCCACTCCCTGACCGGCCATGTCGGCCTGGGCCACGTACGCTACTCCACCACCGGCACCAACTCCCTCGCCAACGTCCAGCCCATGACCGGCGAGCATCGCGGCGTCCCCTTCGCTCTGGCGCACAACGGGAACCTAGTCAACGCTTTGGTCCTCCGCGAACGCCTGGAGGCTCGCGGACACATCTTCACCTCCACGTCCGACACTCAGGTCATCGTCAACCAAATCACCGACTCCTCCGCTGACACTCTGGAGGAGGCCATCGCCGAGACCATTCCGCTGATGCAGGGCGCCTACTCCTTGGGGATCATCACCCCCGACCGCCTCATCGCCGTCCGCGATCCCCATGGCGTTCGCCCGCTGTGCATCGGCCGCCTTGACGATGACGGCTGGGTCGTGGCCTCCGAGTCCTGCGCCCTCAACGTCATCAACGCCCGTTTCGTTCGCGAGGTACAGCCCGGCGAGATCGTCACTCTCAACGGCGACGGCCTGGAGTCCCGCCAGGTGGTCGAGCCGCACCGCAAGGCCTGCTGCATCTTCGAGTTCATCTACTTCGCCCGCCCCGACTCGGACATCTACGGCAAGAACATCTACGCCTCACGCATGCGCATGGGCAACATGCTGGCCTTGCAGGCCCCGGCCGACGCCGATCTGGTCATCCCCGTCCCCGAGACCGGCATCCCGCACGCCATCGGTTTCGCGCAGAACTCCCACATCCCCTTTGGCGAGGGCTTCATCAAGAACCGCTACATCCACCGTACCTTCATTCAGCCCGAGCAGCGTATGCGGGACCTGGGCGTGCGCATGAAGCTCACCCCTCTGCGCGAGGCCCTGGCCGGCAAGCGCGTCGTGGTGGTGGACGACTCCATCGTCCGCGGCACCACCACCCGCCCGGAGCTGGAACTCCTCCGCGACGCCGGGGTCCGGGAGATTCACCTGCGCATTTCCTGCCCGCCCATCAGGTACCCCTGCTTCTACGGGATAGACACCTCCGCCGGCCGCAAGGAGCTCATCGCTGCCCGTATGAGCGTACCCGAGATTCGCGATTTCCTGGGCGCCGACAGCCTGGAGTATCTGAATCTTCCCAACCTCTACAAGGCCGTTGGTCTCCCCCGGGGCAACTTCTGCACCGCCTGCTTCGACAACAAGTACCCCATCCCCATTCCCGAGCAGGTGAAGGCAACAAAGTTCGAGTTGGAGGAGCAGAAGAAGGGCTAGCGCGGGCCGCCAAGCCTGCGTCCCTTGCTGGTGGCACCGGTATTTCGCCGCTGCTCCGCGTGGCGTGGGCTTGCCCGTTTCCGCTCCCCAAGGCCGCAACCATGACCAAGCGACCCCTTACCTACAAATCTGCCGGCGTCGACATCGAAGCCGGAGAGCGCGCCGTCGCCCTGATGAAGGACTCTTTGCTCGCCACGTACGACCCCGGCGTCCTGACTGGCCTCTCCGACTTCGGCGGTATGTACGCCCTCGACCCTTCCCTGCGTGAGCCGGTCCTGGTTTCCTCCACCGACGGCGTGGGGACAAAGCTCAAGATCGCCTTCGCCCTCGACAAGCACGATACGGTCGGACACGACTTGGTGGGGATGTGCGTAGACGACGTGATCGTCCAGGGTGCCCGGCCGTTGTTCATGCTGGACTACCTGGCGGTGGGGAAGCTCCGGCCGGAGGTGGCGGCGGATATCGTGCGGGGAATTGCGGAAGCCTGCCGGCAGGTGCCTTGCGCACTCATCGGGGGCGAGACGGCGGAGCTGCCCGGCTTTTACGCCCAGGGCGAGTACGACATGGCCGGCTTCGCAGTGGGAGTGGTAGAGCGTTCGAAACTCATCGACGGCTCGGCGGTCGGCGCGGGGGATGTCCTACTCGGACTGGGCGCCTCCGGCCTGCACAGCAACGGCTACTCCCTGGCCCGCGCGGTGCTGCTGGATCAGGCTGGCCTGGCGCTGGACCAGAGCCCGCCCCAGCTGGACCGCACCCTCGGCGAGGAACTCCTGAAGCCCACCCGGGTCTACGCCGGCTCCCTGGGCCGTCTCTTCGCGCAGGGCCGTTACCCGCACGCCCTTTCGCACATCACCGGCGGCGGCCTGCCTGGCAACCTCTGTCGCGTCATCCCTGCCGGCCTCCAGGCCCGGGTCAAACTCGCCACCTGGCCGATCCTCCCCATTTTCTCGCTAATCCAGACGCTCGGCAACCTCGCCGACGAGGAAATGTACCGTACCTTCAACATGGGGCTGGGCATGGTCGCCGTCGTCGCGGCCGAGGAAGCCGACCAATGGCAAGCCTGGCTGGAGGCGGAGGGCGAGAAGGTGTATGTCGTAGGAGAAGTCGGGCAAGCCGCGGGCGAGATGGAGAAGGTGGTCCTCTCGTAAGCCCGCCCCAAGCCTCACGCCCGTCCTACCCCCTCACGGCCCCCAGCCTCAACCACAACTTCGTGCCCTCCCCCGGCCGGCTGTCTAGCTGCACCGTTCCCTTCAGCTCCTCCTCGATGATCCGCCGGCACGAGTACAGCCCCAGCCCCGTCCCGTGCGGCTTGGTGGTGAAGAAGGGCTGGAAGAGCTTTCTCTGTAGCTCCTCGGGGATGCCCGGCCCGTTGTCAGCGACCCCGATGACCACTTCGTCCTCGTCCAGGCTCGTGCTCACCGTAATCTGCGCCTCCGGCCGCCCCTCCACCGCGTCCAGCGCATTCACTACCAGGTTCAGCACCGCCCGGTAGAGCTGATCGGGATCTGCCATCACCTGCGGCAACCCTTCCTCCAGCGAGGTCTCCAGTCCGATCTTGCGGTGCGCGGCTTCGGTGGTGAGCAGCGCAATGCCCTCCTCCAACACCGCATTGACCTCCACCGGCCTCAGCTCCCCCGTCCCCACCCCGGCAAAGGAGTACAGCCGCTGCACCAACGCCCCCAGCCGCCGTATCTCCCGCCGCAGAATCTCGTTGGCCTCCTCCGGCAACTTCTCCCCCGCCGCCAGCATATGGATCAGCGGCGCCAGCGGCGAGATGATATTGCTCATGTCGTGCGCCAGCGACGCCGCCAGTGTCCCGATCGTCCCTAGCTTCTCCGACCGGATCAGTTGGTCCTGGGCCTCTTCCAGCTCCTGGTATGCCTGCTTGAGATGCGTATACAGGCGAGCGTTCTCGATAGCGGCGGCCGCCTGTGCGGCGATGGTGCGCACCAGATCCACATCATTCTCAGTGAAGAGCGCCGTGCCGGAGGTCGTGTCGAAGAACAGCACGCCCAGAACATCATCCCGGCGGATAAGCGGAGCGCAGATAGCGGACCGGATCTGGAAATCGCGTACTGAGGCCATGGCGGCAAATCGCTCATCGGTGCTGGCATCGCTAGTCAAGATCACCTGCCGTTCCTGGGTAGCCCGGTCCACAATGGACCGACTCAGGGTCACCGGCTCGCCTGAGCGAGGCACCGGCTCACGGTGGCGCACCACCCGCGGGACAAACTCACCGCGCTCCGCCAGGAGAAGGAAGGCTCTCTCGGCCGGGATCACCTGCATCAGCAAGTCCGTGATCCGCTCCAGCAGGGCGCTCAGGTCCAGAGTCTCGCTCAGGGCCTGACTGACCTTAGTCAGCACGGCTAGGCGCTCGTTGCAGGCCCCGGCGTCCTCCGCCAGTCCCGTCTCCGGCGCGCCCAGGTCCACCGAGTACACCACGTTCCCCGGCGTCTCTCCGTTCTCCGCGACTTGATACCCTCCGATGAACTCCACTGCCGGCGGCGCCTCCGCCTCCGGCCGTTCCGCCACCAGCTCCAGCCACGTCCGGCCCACCCGGATCTGGTCCCCCGGCGCCACCACCGTCGGCGCGTGCACCCGCCGCTGTCCGATGTACGTCCCGTTCGCGCTCCCCAGGTCCTCCAGCGTCCACCCTTCCGGCAGTTTCCGCAGCCGCGCATGACGCCGCGACGCCCGCAGGTCCAGCGGCAGGCATACTTCATTGCTGGACAACCGCCCCAGATGCACCTCGGGGGGCACCAGCGGGAACTCCATCCCCGCCATGTCCTGACTGAGAATCCGCAGCTTGTACATCTCACTGTCGGCCATAGTGGCTCCTCGGAGGCGCAAGTGGCAAGTGTCAAGTTGGGGTCGGGAACCCTCCGCCCCGGTTGTTCGCCAAACATGACAGCATTTCCTACTTCTCCTGCGGGCAGGATTCCACCCACCGTGCCGGGAATACCCCTGAAACCAAGCTATGCTCTCCTCAAGACGGTCACTCCTCAATACGGCTGTTCTACTCGCGCTGCTTGCCCCTTGCGCCGCGCCCGTCTCCGCCGCGGGCCAGTTGGTCTGGTACACCTCCCAGGTGGACGACTCCCAGCATGCCTATGGCGTTTATCTCCCTGACACCCCCGCTCCCGGCCCTCAGGGCTACCCTGCCGTCTTCCACGGCCACGGCTACGGCTGGGGCGTCAGCGCCAGCTTCTCCGACTGGCAGCAGGAGTGGGCCAACGGCCACGGCTGGGTGCTCATCAACATCAACGCCCGCGGCCCCAACTTCTACGGTGGCATCGGCGACGTAGCCGTTCAGGAGGTCGTGCGCGACGCCTCCGCCCGCTTCAACCTCGACCCCGACCGTCTCTACTTCACCGGCGTCTCCATGGGCGGCACCGGCGCCTACCGCCAGGCCATCCTCCACCCGGACGTCTTCGCCGCCGCCGCCCCCGTCGACGGTTGGACCGACTACCGCCTTTGGCACAAGAAGTGGTATTCCCGCACCGATAACCAGGAGGCCATCGAGGAATTCCGCCGCCCCTTGCTCGAGTCCATGTCCCCCCTCTTCCTTTACGATCGCCTGCAGTGGGGCGCGCTGCTGTTGATGATCAGCGGCCGCGATACCGTCGTGTGGCCCGAGGAGGGCCTGCGCATGGCCCGCGCCCTCAGCGACGACGAGAGTTGGCAGTTCGACATGCAGGTCGTCGTCAACGACCAGGCCGGCCATGGCGGCTCCAACGATCTGGAGCGTATCTACCGTTTCTTCAAGAGCCGCCGCCGCGTGCCCCGCCCCCCCCGCTTCACCATCAGCACCCTCGGCCTGAGCTACGGCGCGCTCTACTGGGCCCGGGTGGACAAGTTGCACTTGCTCGGGGTCGGCGCCCGCCTGCGGGTCATCTCCCGCGAGAACCAGGTAGAGGTACTCACCCGCAACGTCGACCGCTTCACCCTCCTGCTGCCCTCCTCCCCTCTGGCCGGTAGCGAGCAAGTCTCTGTCGTGGTGGACGGCTTCCCCGCCTTTACCGGCCTCCCGGATACCCTCTCCCTCGCCGCGCGCCGCACCCTCAAGGGCGAACTTGCCGGCTGGGCCCCCAGCGCCCGCCCCGACGCCCCCCTGCGCAAGCGTGCCGGCCTCGAGGGCCCTATCGGCGAGGCCCTCAACCAGCCCTTCCTCGTCACCTACGGCAACGACGGCCCCGCCGAGGCCGTTAGCCGCCATCGCCAGGAGGCCGAGAACTTCTGCCAGGCCTGGAACGACTTCAACGTCCGCGCCGCCGCCCTCGAGCCTCGCCCCGAGGCGGAAATCTCCCCCGCCGAGATGGAGCGCCGGTCGCTCGTCATCTTCGGCTCCCTGGAGACCAGCCGTCTGCTTCAGGCCGCCCAGGCCCAGCAGCCGCTACCCGTGGAGGTCCACGAGCGCGGCGTCACCGTCCGCGACTCTCTCCGTGGCGACCGCCACTACCAGGGCCGCCAGTTCGGCGTCTTCTTCGCCTACCCCAACCCCCTCACCGGCTTCCGCAACTACCTCGTCGTCTGCAGCGGCGAGTGGGCCACCGAAGCCGACGGCACCCAGCTCCGCGGCCTGGGCTACGACCTGGAGAAGCTCAACTGGGCCTATCCCGACTACGTCATCTTCAACACCGACCAGTCCCAACTCCCCCGGGTCGACAATATCAACAACAAGCCCTCCGTGACCTGCTACGAGGCCGGCTACTTCGTGGAGGCGGGCTTCTTCGACGAGCAATGGCGCGTGAACCCACTCCTGAACCTGGAGCGCTTCGAGTATCAGTTGCCCTCCGGCGTGCGCCGCGTCCGCGTAGGCATTGCCAGCCTCGCCGGCGACCAGGCCCGCGTCCGCGTCACCGACGAACTCGGGGGCCCTCAGCGCGCCGCCCGGGTTACGGTCACCCTCCTCCCGGAGGGACCGAATACGAGCCCCCCTCGGAACGAGCGGGGTGAAGTATCTGGCCCACTCCCGCGCACCCTCTCCGCCCCTACCGACGACGACGGCTGGGCCACCTTCCCCCTCGGCGGCGCCTCGGACTTCACCGTTCTCAACGTCATGGCTACCGGCGCGGTCTACGACTGGCGCCTCGACACGCTCGCCCACAGCGCCTGGACCTTGCCCGGCCGCCTCGGCGCCCGTCCCCGCCAACTGGTCACACTTCTCGAAGCAGGCGAGGCATGCGAGTTGGCCCTCGACGTAGCCAATCTCTCTTCCAAGGCCCACCCGGTCACTGTCTCGCTCCTCGTCCCTGGTGGGCGTCTACAGCCGAAGAAGCAGCAGATCTACCTCCGCCCCGGCCAGACCGCGACCGCCTCCTTCTGGTGGCATCCGCACGATCTGCCCCCCGGCCGTTACAACCTCACCGCCCAGGTCACCGATGGTGCCGCCACCCTCGAGCGCCGGCTCCTCGCCGAGATCGGCGGAGCTTCCGGGAGCGTCCACCTCCGCAACCTGCGGGCCGCGCATCCCCTGGACACCACCCTGGTTGCCCTCACCGGGCAGTTGGTCAACACCGGCCCCCAGACCATACAGGTCCCGGTGACCGGCTACCTGATGGGCCTGGGCCTCGCCTTGCCTCGCCGCACCGTCACCCTCCCGCCCGGCACGCCTGTAGATGTGTCGTGGCGGGTCAGCCTCACCCCCGCGCAACTAACCGCCGGGCACTACGAAGCGCGCCTGTATGTCCCAGGCCAGCAAGGGAGCACGCAGACATGCGAATTCTCGCTGCCGTAAAGAGGTCGCGAATCGCCAGTCGCCAGTCGCGGGTACGGAGTAGGCCTCTCCCGGTGGCACCGGCGTCTCGCCGGTGTGGGGTGGCGGCGGGGTGTCCCCTCGGGGTAGTGCAGGCTTCCAAGCCTGCTCCCCGTCCGCGTGGGGCGGGCTTCCAGCCCGCCCTCTGGGCGGCCCTCCTCGCCCTCCTCACCCTCCCCGTCCTCGCCGACCCTCAGCCCTTGCTCTTGCAAACCCTCTCCGGACAGGAGTGCACCGCCACACTCAGTCCCGCCGGCGCCACCGTCTACAGCGAGACCTTCACCGGCCATTTAACCGCAGGCGCCAATGAGATCATCTGCTGGGGCCCACACCTTCCGGTCAAGGCCGACACGCTTCGCCTGGCGGTCCCGACTGACCTGCGCGTGCTGCACTGGCAGGACGAGCCTGCCCTCGGCGGCCGCCGTTGGACGGTCCGGGCCCCGCGCGAGGGCGATTATCGCCTCACTGTCAGCTCCGACCTGGCGCAACTGACCGGCAAGTTCTCCTACCGCCTCGCCTGGCAGGGCGACCAGGCCGAGCTGCGCCTCCGTCTCGCGGTGACCAACGCCCTACCGCAGTCCCTGGCCCTGCAGATTGTCGCCTACCAGCCGGTTGCCAACGCCGCCGAGCCCGGCGCCGCGCCCCCGCCGCCGCTCACCATGGCCGGCCCCCTCCTTCTGCTGCCCGGCACTGAGCATCGTCGGCAGATCGCCGCTCTGCCTGGCCTCTTTGGCGAGACCGTCTACGAGTACGACGGCGGCCCCGTCCGCGAGTACCTGGAGCTCTTTCCCACCCACGACCAGATTACTGCCCTCGTCTCCCTTCCCCCGGGCGACGTGACGGTGGAGTTCCCCAACGACGCCCAGCGCCAACCTCTAGCGGTCGGCGCCCTCCCCGCTCCGGCCAATAGCCAGCTCGTCCTCCCCCTCGGCGACACTCGCGACCTCGTCGTCCGGCGCACCCTCCTGGCCCAGCGCAAGGAGGCCCTGGAGTTCGACAAACTGGGGAGGCTGAGCGGCTTCGATCTGGTGGAGGACTGCTGCCTGGAGGTCACCAACTACACTGCGGTGCCGGCCCATGTGCGCCTCTGGGAAACCCTGATGGCCCAATGGGAGCTGGAGGCCACCCCCCGCCCGGCCACGACCAACGGCGGTCGCGCCTGTTGGGAGGTCATGCCCGGCCCCGGAGAGACCGCGGTGGTGCGGTTCACCTTGACCAAGCACACCGGCACCCGCGCCGACTCCCTACCCTAGGCAACTGACGCCCGCCCGAATCTGACTGCCACCCGCGCCCGGCCTCTACCTGCCCTCCCCCTCGCCCGAGCGAAGCGCGGGAGAGGGGCAGGCGTTCAGGCGAGGGCGGCAGCAAGCAAGTCTTGTATCCGGACTCCACCGATTCATCCCGGAAACACGCCCCGATTCCCCTGCCTGATTCCCCATCTCCCCGCCCCATTTCTTCCTCGCCCCTCTGCCCGGCGCCCGCGTGCCTGCGCCGGGCGGGGGCGCCGGCGCCCACCACATGCCGCCAGAGGCAGGTCACCTCTAAAGTCAGCCCCCCTACCTGCCGAGGTCTACTTCAGCACCGATTCGCGCCGGGTGCACCCGATCCAAAGGAGGCAAACCCATGTTCGACTATCTCAAGCGGCTGTGGAAGGACGAGGAGGGGCTGACCACCGTGGAATATGCCCTGCTGCTCGTCCTGATCGTCGTGGTGGCGGTCACCGCCTGGCAGACGCTGGGCACTAACGTGAAGGACAAGGTCAACAGCGTCGCCAATACGGTAGCCGGCTAAGACGCTCGGCGACCCTGGCGGCTGACCGCCTTGCCGGGCAGGGTCGGGGGTCGGGGAACCCCCCGTCCTCGTCTCGCCGACCTTGCCCGGCCTTCTTCGCTCCGGCGCCTCTCCTCCCAGTGAGCGCCGACCACGGGGGACGCTTCGGACGACTGCTTCTCCTCGTCGAAGCACCAACCAGCCAGCGGCTGTCGCCCGCATCAGACCTGGCTAGGGTCACGTCGCGACAGCCGCCGGCCTTTCAAGGAAACGACTGATGGCTCCCGATTGGCAGGGACTGTGCAACCTGTGGGTACTTTTCGCGGTCACCGCCGCCAGCGTGACAGATCTACGCTGGGGCAAGATCTACAACCTCGTGACCGTTCCCGCTCTCGCCGCCGGCCTCACGCTCAACACCCTCGCCGCCGGCTGGGCCGGTCTCTCCCTCAGTTTGCAGGGGATCGGCGTCGGCCTGGCCCTCCTGCTCACTACCCTGCTTTTCGGCCAGTACCTAGGTGGCGGTGACGTGAAGCTCCTCGCCGCCCTCGGTGCCTTGCGGGGGCCCAGCTTCGTCCTTGCCACCCTCGCCGTAGCCATACCGCTCGGCGGTCTCATGGCTCTGGGTCTGGCCCTATCCCGCGGCGCGCTCAGAGACAGCGTCCGCCGCCTGGGCTGGTCGCTCTACGGACGCTTCGTGCTGGGCGAAGCAGGGCAACCGGACACCGCTTCTTCGCTCAAGTTTCCCTATGCCCTCGCCCTGGCCGGCGGCGCCCTCGCCGCCTTCTGGTGGCAGCCCTGACCCCACGGAGGCACTTCCCGTGCTGCGCCGTCTCCGCATAACTAGTACAGTGATTCGCCAGGCCGGTGCCGTCTCCGGCGCCCCGGCGCGACCAGTCAAGCAATTGTCTGTCTCAACCCCTTTTCTATCTCTCATACCGTCTTCCCACTCCTCCCGCCCTCCCGCGAGCGCATGCATGCATGCCCAGGAGGGCCGACGCGTGCGCCATCTGCGTGCGGCGGGGTGGCACCGGCAGGCGCGCGGCCGCGGCGTAGTCAGTGTCGAACTGGCCCTGGTTCTGCCCCTCTTGCTGCTCCTGCTTCTGGCCATCGCCGAGATCGGCATGATCGTTGTCGACTCACTGGCGGTGGGCAATGCCTGCCGGGAGGGCACCCGCGCCGCCGCCCTGGGCAAGAGCACCACCGAAATCCGGTTCGTAGCCATCTCCGCGTTGCCGCCGTCCTTCCAGCTGGACGCCCAGAACTTCACCCTGGAGCGCCGCAGCCTCTCCAGCGGCGTCTGGAGCGCCTGGACTACCTTGGGTGATACCGTCTCGGGAGAAACGACGCTCAACGACGCCGCCACCGGCAACCAGATCCGCGTGACTCTCACCTATCAGCACTCTCTGGTTACCGGCCTGATCCTGCAAGCCGCCAACCAGGACGGCACCATAACTCTCAGGACCGCGTCCGTCATGTTGAGGTACTAGGGACTCGACCCGGAAGCCCCGCTGCGCGCCGCGACCCGTGGTCGCCTGCGTCTATGGCACGTCTTACCCGCCGTAATCACGGCGTCCGCCGTCTCTGCTGTCGAGTTCGTCATTCAGCCGTCATTCAGGTTGCATTCCTATGGTCCGAATCGTGATGTCCGAACCCAAGTCCGAGGGTGCCCTGCGCCTGTACCGCCACCTGTCGCGCCACAACCGCGTACAGGTAATCGGCGCTGCTTACGACGGCGTCGAGGCGGCGCAGATGGCGCTGGCCCTCCTGCCGGACGCCCTCGTGGTGGAGGAGGGCACCGCCGGCCTCTCTGGAGCGGAGGTCTGCAGCCTGGTCAGCCGCACCGCCCCGCAGGTCCCCTGCGTCCTGCTTGCCCAGCGGGCCGACCTGCCCACGGCCCGCGCCGCTATGCGCGCCGGCGCCCGGGTCCTCTGGGCTGAGGACGAGGACCTCAGTTCCGCGGTGGCCTCCCTCCAACAGCTCGTCACCCAGGTCCAGGCCACCGGCTCTCCGGATTTCCAGCGCCTCGCCGATCCGACCCGCATGCCCCTCGCCTTCGTGGGCATCTCCGCCAAGGACGGCCAGGGCGCTACCACGCTCCTTGCAGCCCTGGCGCTACAAGTCGCCCGCGAGCATGAGGGCGAGACGGTGCTGCTCGACTGGCGCCCGCAACTCAGCGACCTCTCCACTCTCCTCGGCCTCCGCCCCCGCTACTCCCTGGTGGACCTGGCGCCCCACGGGGCCGACTTGGACCCGGAGGCCATCAGCGCCTGCCTGGTCCGCCACGACTCGGGCCTCTGGGTGCTTCCCGGCATGCTTCAGCCCGACCACGTTTGGCTGCGGCCCCTGACTCGCGACTTCGCCGCCCAGTTGCTCGGCGTGCTCCGGCGGCGCTTTCGCTTTGTCTTCTGCGACCTGCCCACGGTCCTGGGCCCGGCCGAGCTGTACCTCGCCCGCCACGCTCAGGCGGTGCTGCTGATCACCAGCCTGACCGATGCCGGTGCCATGCGCAGCGTCGCGACTCTAACCGACCTGCTCCGCGCGCAAGACTTCTCCGACGAGCGCCTGCGTGTGGTCGTGACCCGCCAGGATCGGTCCAATCCCTTTAGCAGCGAAGACCTCTCCAACCTCGTCCACTTGCCGGTCACCGCCGCCATCCCCGAGGACCCCTCCCTCCCGCGCTCCCTCCGCAACGGCGAATCCGCGGCCAGTCGCCGCGGCCCCGCCGCCGCGGCCCTCCAGGACCTCGCCTCCACCCTCATCACTCATCCCCTCTCCTCGCCTGCCCCAGCTCCTTTGACCGCGCAGTGAACCTGTGGCTTTCGCCCCAGAGATGACTGTGCAGTGTATCGGTGGCGCCGCACGACCGCGTTCTCCCCAGCCTTACGCCCCCCCTATCCCCTTCGCGAAACCTCGTTTCCAGTCTCTGGACCCGATTTCTCCACCGCCCCTCCCCGCCGGACAGGCGGGCCCGCGACTTGTCGCGGGCGGGGGTAGGCCTAACCCCTTTAGTCTCTCGCCAGAACCTCCGAGATACCTACACGGTGGTACTCTATGGCTGCAACGGAAAACCTCTCCTGGAGCGATGACGAACTCCACGTCTTCGCCGACTCACCCGCCGACCTCTTCAAGGCCCTGCGCGGCGAGGTCCATAGCGCTCTGCTCGGCACCGGCGACTTGCGCGAATTGCAGAACCTCTCCGAGTTCGAACTGTTCGAACGCATCCGCGCCCTGACTCGCGAGACCGCCCAAATCCGCGGCCTCGTGCTCACCGCCGGCATGCTCGAGCGCGTCCTGAGTGACGTCTTCGCCGAATTGCGCGGCTTCGGCCCCCTACAGGCCTTGCTCGACGACGCCACCGTCACCGAGATCATGGTCAACGGCGCCTCCCACGTCTTCGCCGAACGCAGCGGACGGCTGGAGTCTACCGACGTCTCCTTCACCGATGATGGCCATCTGATGCGCATCATCGACAAGATCATCTCCCCCCTGGGACGCCGCCTGGACGAGGCCATGCCCATGGTGGACGCCCGCCTCCCGGATGGCTCCCGTGTCAACGCCGTCATTCCGCCCATCGCCCTGTGCGGCCCCACTGTCACCATCCGCAAGTTCTCCAAGGTCCCCCTCACCCCGGAAGACCTCGTGGCCAACGCCACCTGGACCGAGGAGATCATGCTCTTCCTCCAGGCCTGCGTGCGCGGTCGCCTGAACATCATCGTTGCTGGCGGCACCGGCAGCGGCAAGACCACCACCCTCAACGTCCTGTCCTCCTTCATCCCCAATGACGAACGTATTGTCACCATCGAGGATGCCGCCGAGGTGCAAATGCGCCAGGAGAACGTCGTGCCCCTGGAGGCCCGCCCCGCCAACCTGGAGGGCCGCGGCGAGATCCCCATCCGCCAGCTCGTCCGCAACGCCCTGCGCATGCGCCCCGACCGTATTGTCGTTGGCGAGGTCCGCGGCGCCGAGGCCCTGGACATGTTGCAGGCCATGAACACTGGCCATGACGGTTCCCTGTCCACCCTGCACTCCAATTCCCCTCGCGACAGCCTCAGCCGCCTAGAAACCATGGTACTCATGGCCGGCATGGAACTGCCCGCTCGCGCCATTCGCGAGCAGGTCTCCTCGGCTGTGGACCTCATCGTCCAGCAGGCCCGCCTGCGCGATGGCACCCGCCGCATTACCGACATCACCGAGGTCCAGCGCATCGAGGGCGACACCATCACCCTCCAGGACCTGTACAAGTTCCAGGCCCGCGGCATGGACGCCGATGGCCACGTGGTTGGCCAGCATCTTTGCACCGGCCTACGCCCGCAGTTCCTGGAGAAGCTTATAGCCCAGGGCATTGAGCTGCCCCCCGCCCTGCGGGAAATGTGGTCGGCCTCCGGACCGGGCTTCGGGGGGGTAACGCCATGAATCTGCTCCTGATGGGCGTTGTTTTCCTGGCAGTCGCCGGGGCCGGCCTGGCTCTGGCCTGGCGCTTTGCCCCCGCGGAGGAGCCGGCCGCTTCGGCTGTGGCGCCCGCTCCGGAGCCCCGTACCCCCGTACTTCAGCATGACCCTGCTCCCGTCCTCAGCCACCTGCTGCGCCTCACGGGCTTCCAGTCCCGCTTGCGCTGGGAGGTGGTTCGCGCTGGGGTCATGCTCTGGCCCTCTGAACTTCTCGCCCTCTCCGGTGGCCTGGCCGCTCTAGGTTGGGTATTGGGCGGCGTGATGCTCCATCAGAGCCTGCTCGGCCTGCTACTGGCCGCCGCCGGACTGGCTGCCCCCTGGCTGGCCGTCGGCGCTCGCCGTGCCCAGCGCCTCAAGCGCCTTACCCGGCAGCTCCCCTCTGCTCTGACCATGGTCGCCTCCTCCCTGCGCTCCGGCTACTCCTTCCTCCGTGCCCTGCAGGTCCTCGCCGACGAGATGCAACCCCCCCTCTCGGAGGAGGTCCGCCGCGTCCTGGATGAGACGGCCGTCGGCTTCTCCTTGGAGCAGGCGCTGACCAACCTCGTCCAGCGCACTCAGAGCGCCGATGTTAAGTTGGTGGTCACCGCCATTCAGATCCAGTTGCGCGTAGGCGGCAACCTCGCCGAGATTCTCGACAAGACTGCCGCCCTGATCCGCGACCGTTTCCAGTTGGCTTCGGAGGTTTCGGCCCTCACAGCCGAGGGCCGTATGTCCACCGCCGTCCTGGTGGGCCTGCCCATTGGCCTGGGGCTGATCATCAACGTCCTCAGCCCCGGCTACCTGGACCCGCTCTGGACTGACCCGCTGGGCCGTATCATGCTGGGCCTGGCCGCCACCATGCTCAGCCTCGGCGTAATCATCATCAGAAAGATGCTCGACGTGACCATCTAGGGAGGGTCTATGGTCGGGGGGGGTACCAAGCCGATCCGCTCCCCCACTCACCTCTCCCCTAGAGACCATAGCCCCGCAACCATCAACCATGATAATCGCCATCGCCACCCTGGTCTTCCTCGCGATCTCCTTCGCCGCCATGTCGGCGCTGATGACCTACGCCTCCCGGCTGGCCGCGCTCGGGGCGGTGCTGCCCTACCGCGAGACCGCCGGCACAGACGCCACTCTGCCCCAAGAGATGGCCCGCTCCCTCTGGGAGCGCGTCCTGCTCCCCCTCTGGACCCGGATGATGGAACTGATGGCCCGGCTCCTCCCCGGTAACGCGCTCGAGCGCACCCAGCAGCGTCTGGAGCAGGCCGGACGGCCCCGCGACGGCGCCCGCGGCTATCTCGTCCTTCAGGGCCTCCTCGCCCTGCTCGGCCTCGCCGCGGTCATGCTGTTGCTGCGGGTCCACCCCCTCCCACCCCGCCTATCCACCGCCTTGCTCGTCGGTGCCCCACTGTTGGCGGTGATGATCCCCAACTCCTTCCTCGATCGCCTGGCGGCCACGCGCCGTAGGGCCATCCAATGCGCCCTCCCCGACGCCCTGGACATCCTCGTAGTCAGCGTGCAGGCCGGGCTCAGCCTGGACGGCGCGGTGCTGGAGCTGGTGGACCGTGGGGGGGGGGCGCTGGCGGATGAGCTATCCCGCGCCCAGGCCGAGATTCGCGCCGGTCGCAGCCGCGATGCGGCCTGGCACGACATGGCTGACCGGACCGGCGTCAGCGAGTTGGCCACCTTCGTCTCCGCTGTCTGCCAGGGCGAACGCCTGGGTGCTAGCATCGCCTACATCCTCCAGACTCACGCCGACGCCATGCGGATCCGCCGAAGCCTCTACGCCCGCGAGCTGGCCGCCAAGATCCCTGTCAAGATGCTCTTCCCCATGATCTTCTTCATCTTCCCCTGCCTCTTCGTAGTCATGCTCGGCCCCGGCATCGTCATGATGGTCCACAACTTCAAGGGCGTGATGTTCTAGCGTCCGCCCGGAGGCGCCGCCTAGGGGCCCGCGCCGCCCGGCGGAACATCCGGCTCACTTGGGAATCTCCAGAGGAAGTCTCCGTCGCTCCCCCCGCGAATTCATTGCTGGTGATTTGCTCTATGCCCTCCCACCTCTGGACTCCCGCCGCCCCCCTCAGCCTGGGCCCCGCCATCGGTTCGCCGGGCGGTACGCACCCTCTGGCAGCAGATGGCGACCTCGTTCACGCGGTTTGGGCCTGGGCGGGTAACCTGCACTACCGCTGCTCCTCCGACGCCGGAAGGACCTGGGCGGACCCTTCGCCCCTTGTCACCAGCGGCGCCGCCGAGTACCCTTGCTCCCTGGAGTTGCATGACTCACTGCTGCACTTGATCTGGCCTGACCGGCGCCATGATAGCTGGGAGGTCTACTACCGACGTTCGGAGGATAGGGGACAAACCTGGGGGGAGGACACGCGGCTCACTCCCGGCGTGCACCTCTTCCGTCCGGGGACCGCTCTCTCCGGCAACAACCTACACATAGTCTGGGGCAGCAATCGCCTGCTCAACCCCACCCCCAGCGGCAACCACACCTGGGGGGAGATCTACCACAAGTGTTCCCTTGACGCCGGCGAATCTTGGGAACCGACCCTCCGCCTCACCGCCCCCGACGCCACCGCCATGCGCCCCGCCGTCGCCGCTGTCGGCGACCTCGTCCACGTCACTTACTTCGACCGTCGCGACTCCCACCTCGACTGGGACTGGGACCTTTACTACCGCCGCTCACTCGACGGCGGCCGGACCTGGGAGCCCGAGTTGCGTGTCACCCACACCCCCACTCACCTCCGCCACCCCGCCGTCGTCGCCGACCCCCACGGCCGCGTCTGCTGCCTCTGGGAAGACGGACAGCTCTTCGACGGCCGAACCTGGGCCGGGGACGCCGCCCTCTACGCCGCCGTCTCCGAGGACCACGGCGCCACCTGGGGCGAGACCCGACGCCTCACCTTCATTAACGCCCCTCACAGTTGGGCCACCCACTGCAAGACCTACGCCTACGGCTCCCGCGTGCACCTGGCCTGGGCTGACTCTCCCGAGGGCAGCGACCAACCGCACAGCGCCTACTACATGACCTCTCCCGACTGCGGCCTCACCTGGGAGGCTCCCGAGCGCCTCACCCACCCCACGGACGGTCCCTGCTGGGCCGCTGGCGTAGCCGGCACGGATTCCTACGCCGTAGTCTCCCTGGCCCCCGAGGACACCCTTCACTACCGGCGCCGCGACCTGGGGCCCGCACCCTAGCCTTTTCCTCAGCTAACCAGTGCGTCACTCTCCTCACTCCAACGTCAACGTCCCAGCCTTGGTCAGCGTCCGGCCTTGCCAGGTGAAGCTCGTGCCCTCCACCAGCGTCATCCACGTCTCTCCCTCCATGTACCGCACCGCCCCCACGCGCCCGACGAACTTCGTCCCCTGGGCCTCGTAGGTGAAGGGCTCCTCCGACATGAACACCAGGTCCACTCCCCGCTGGTGCTCCAGGCGCAGGCCCTTCCCCCCGGCCAGGGCCGTGACCGTCGGCATCGCTTGGTCGGGATAGCGCGGGTACAGGACGGTCAGAAAACGTGTGGTGAGCGCCCCACCTGCATGCGATACCATACGGTATCCGTCGGCCGTCGGTAGGGCCAGCCATAGCTCCAGGCTATTCGGGGTCCAGGCCGCCGCGTAGATGCCGTTCATCTGACCCCCCAGGTTCCGCACCTCCTGGCCGTCCACCGCCGCCCACACATGGGCCACGCTATCCCGCCCCACTGACGCCAAATGCCGTCCATCAGGCGAGAACGCCACCCGCACCATATTCCCATGCGCTCGATCGGCGCGCCACAGGTACTGCACCCGGTCGATCGTCCCGACCGCTCCGGCTGGAACGGTGGCGTCCCACACCGTCACCTTCGCATCATTCCAGGTGGCGTTCGGCAGTCCGCCCACCGCCAGTCGGCTCCCATCCGGCGAGAAATCCACCGAGTATCACCCGTCCTCCCAGTCCTTCCCCGCCCCCAGACCCAGCAGCAGCTTACCCTCGGCGATATCCCACACCGTCGCCCGTGTCTGCCCCGCTGCTGCCACCCGTCTTCCGTCCGGCGAAAAGGCCACTCCCGTCAACTTCCCTGACCCTGCCTCCTGCGCAAGCAATTCATCCCCTATCTCCGCCGCCCATACCCGCACCATCCCGTCGCCCGAGTCCGCCTCGGCCAGCTTGCTGCCGTCCGCGGAGAAGACCAGCCCCATCGCCCACCCCACCGGCGCCTCCCACAGCTTCTCCCCGGTCGCCACCTTCCACACCAGCACCTTCCCCCGATGCCCACCCGCCACCAGGCTCCCGTCCGGCGACACCGCCACCGAGAACAGCAGGTCTGTCGTCGGTCCCCACGTCCCCACCAGCTTCCCCGTGGCTCGCTCCCACAGCTTCACCGTGTAATCGGTAGCTATCACCTTCCCGTCCGGCCCGTTGGCGCCCCCCCCCCCGTCACCAAGTACTTCGAGTCGGCCGAGAAGCCCATCGAGTAAATTGGCGCCTCATGCGGCTTATCCACCGTGCGCTCCACTCCTCCCGGCCAGGACTTCGGCGCCGCATGCAGTAGCGAGTGCCCCTTCACCCCCCATACTCCCGTGTACGCCTTCTCTACCATCCCCTCCTCCACCCACATGTCCAGGTCGGTCGGCGCCACGAAGATCACCTCCATGGCCACCCCCAATCCCGGGTCCGGGAACCCCGGAAAGCTCACATACCCCGCCTTCCCCTGCGGGTTCAGCGTCGGCAGCGGCGAATGCACGTCCAGGTTCCACTCGGGAC
Source organism: Candidatus Zipacnadum vermilionense (assembly GCA_029821755.1). Taxonomy (GTDB): domain Bacteria; phylum Armatimonadota; class Zipacnadia; order Zipacnadales; family Zipacnadaceae; genus Zipacnadum; species Zipacnadum vermilionense. The sequence continues at coordinate 40,740 of JALGSV010000013.1, forward strand.
AATGCGGCCCCACCGTCGTCTCCTGGATGACGAAGTATTCCGGTCCCGCCGGGTCCTTCGCTTTCATCAGCAGGCACAGGCGGTCGTAGCTGTTCTCCATCCCCCCGGCCTGCGCCCCGGTTGACACCCGCGGAACCCGCGCGTGGCCATAGTCCACCGTCTCCAGTGACTGGAACGCCTGCCACTTTCCCCGGACCGCCCCATCGTTGGTCGGGCCACGGAAAGTAATCAGGTTGTGGTGCCGCGCCGTGCGCTGGCTGATCCGGTCCGCCGCGTCCGTCTTCTCGGGATCGCAGAAGGTGCACGCCGGGTCCCGGCTGTACAGGTTCAGCCCATCCCCGGCCAGCAGCACCCCTTTCGCGAACATGTGGAACGATCCCTCATCCGCCTCATGGTGCCACTCCACCCGCCCATTCTTGAGCAGGAAGTAGGTCTCCTTCCCCGTCTCCCAGTGATTGCGGAAGACAAACCCGTAGTCGTCCCACGCCTGGCTGGTCAGCACTGGCGCCTCCGCCGGGGCCGCCGGGTCGGACAGGAACAGGTTGAGCGGCAGCCGGTTATGGTACGCCGTAGCCTGCCCGTTCTGCAACCACGCCCATTGCGACCAGCGGCTGAGCTGGGGATCAGACTTCTCGTAGAGGGCCTGGTTCCACGCGAAGTGCCCGAAGTAGCGGTACCCCGCCCCCGGATGGTGCCCGATCGGCGGGATCATCCGGTTGCCGTGGAAAGTGGCATCGGGCGGCGTGAGTATCTCGATCAGGAACCGCGCCGCCTTCTGCCGCTGTGACTCCTTGGTGTAGTCGGCATAGCCATTCCGCTGCAGGGCCGTGGTCAACAGCATCGTGTTCTGCCACCAGAACGGGTAGTAGTTGGACAGGTTTTCCAGGTACACCCCATCCGGGCTAACGGTAGTCGCTACCTCCTCGTCCATCTCCGACTGGGCGAACTTCCGCCACTCCTCCGCTGCCGGATGCCCCGCGAAGAACACTCCCGCTAGCCCCAGCCCGCTCCACCGGCAGGAGTTGAAGTTGCCGAACGCCGCTAGCTTCCCCGGCGCGTAGTCGCTGTACCAGTTGTCCTCATCCCGCAGGATGTAGCCCAGTGCCAGAGCATAGTGCGTCCAGCGCTCCCTCTCCTCCGGCGGCAGCGCCCCCCACAGCACATCGGCGTACAGCAGCGCCACCCGCATGTGCTGCCCGGTCGTCAGCACGTACACCGACGACGGATACCCCAGCGCCATCTGCTCTTTTACGGTATTCGTCGCGTCCCCCAAGTCCCAGTCCGACCGGATTCCCTGCGGGTTGTTGAAGCGGAACAGGTCCTTTACCTGTCCCGTCCGCAGCCACTCCAGCGCCTGCGTATCCATCAGCGACACCCGGAAGCTCTCGTACTTCGGGTCGGTCTCGAACCGTTGCTTCGCCTCCGGCCCGAAGAACATCCGCGGATGCTCCTCCGTATTCGCGTCGTAGTCCAACACCCAGTCCTTCACCTTGTTCAGCGGGAAGTCGCACCACTTGTTCCGCAGCGCCCACAGGTAGCACGACTCCGGCGTGATCCGCGGCGCCCATCCCGTCTTCCCGCCCCACCAAATGAGGTAGCTGGGCTTGGTGGTAGCCTGCACCTGCTCCGGCGTCAGCACCGCCTTGGCCTTGCTGGTCAGCACCAGCAACCAGTGCCTCTCCCCCACCGACATGTTGAGCTGCATCTCCTGCTTCATCACCGGGTCGCTGCCGAAGGTCACGTACCCCCCTCGCCACCGCCCGGTGCGCACTGGCACCACCCCCACCACATCGTTCTTACCGACGTCGGTGGAGTACATCCCTCCCCACCCGCCCCCCGACCAGCACGATCCCGCCCTCTTCCCCACCACGGTCGCATACGTTGCATGAGCAATCACCGGCCGCGACCTAATGCTCCGCGCAAACACCCCGTACTCCAAGTGCCGATCAGGCAGCAGATCGCCCAAGTTCAGAATCTGCATGTTCTGCCGGACCTCACGGTCCCACCCCAGCCCGTTCTGCCCGTACTCCGACACTTCGCAGAAGTCCCGGCCCGGGAAGACGCGAATCCGCATCTCATACGTGCCGCCTCCGGCAAAGGTCAGCGCCTCCCGGTACGTTCGCCACAGAGGCCCCTCCTCGCTGACCGTCAGCGAGTGGCTCATGACCTTCACCTCCGCTGGCATCGCCCCGCTCCCCCGCCACACCCCATCCACACCACGGTACCCTTGCAGTATCCCCGGCAGCTCCCCCGCCGCCCGCGGTGAATCGTACGTCTCGCTCCCTCCCCACAGCCGCAGTCCTAGCGCCCCATTCTCCACCTCCACCACCGCTTGCTCCAAGTCCGTATGGCTCACCCCCAGCGCCGGGAACTCCGCGGCCGCAAACCCAGCCCCCGGATCATGGTACAGCACCAACCTTCGAGTCCCCCCCGCCGGCAGCTCGTCGAGCCAGAACGACACCGTACCCTTACTCAGCCGCGTTACCGTCCCTTCCGTCTCGGAAAGCTGAAACGCCACGAGCCGGTCCCGGTCCGCATCATACAGCCGCAGACTCTCCACGCTGGCCCCTTCCGGGAAGCTCACGCGGTAGCTGAGCAGCTCGTCCGAGTAGCTGCGGTCGAGGTACTCCTTCAGGAGGAACTCCTCCTGCCCCGCCCGCGCCTTCCCGTCCTCAAACACCGGCGCCCCCAGCACCCGCGCCCCCACCAGGGCCAGTACTATAATCCCACAAACACGGCTAAGCTTGCTCATTGATCTCCTCCTGGGTTAGCGACTGCTTGTAGGGTCCGGAAAACAGAAGCAGACGCTCACCGCGCCACGAAGGCGAGCTCGACAGGTTGTCGCTTGAGACGGGATTCGGCGGGAAGGAGGTGAAACCCTCCCGACAGGGGGCTAACGGAGGTGTTGGAGCAGCGCCAGTTGGGGAGCGAGATCCTCAGGCGCGCCGAAGGTCTCGAGCGTGAGGACCTCGCAGCGCGGGAACGAGGGGAGCAGCGCTGCGAACTCGTCTACCTCCTCGGCCGTGATCCGCAGGTGCGCATCTATCCACATGCCCTGCTCCTGCCGGGCCCGCGAGAGGTGCACTTGGCGGACGGCCTCCAGGGGCAAGGCGGCAAGATAGTCTGCCCAGGGAATTCCCAGATTTCCGGCGCTAACCCGAGCGTGCGCGAGATCGAGCAGCAGCGGGCAGCCGGCGGCGGCAAGCAGGTCGGTGATGAACTCAGGCTCGCAGACGTGTTCGTAGGCCCCGCTGATCTCGGGCGGCATGTAATCCAGGTTCTCCAGCAGCAACGGCAGTCCGGGGAACAGGGAGCGCAAGTGGGTGAGATTGTCGAGAATCCGGCCGCGCGTCTCGGTGCGGGAGAGCGTGGGGCCGTCGGCGAGGGTGGGGCGGCCCTGGCCGAGGACTACTAGGCGGTCCGCGCTGAAACCCAGGTGCAGGGAGACCCAGTGCGGCTGCAGTCGGTCCACCGCGCGGGAGATGCGCCCGTCAGACAGTATCTCTGGGAAGCCCAGACTTCCCAAGTTCAGGATAGTGTCCTCGCCGGCCACGTGGTGGTATTGCAGGTGCATCAGCGCCGGCTGCGGGCAGGGCGGATCGTCGGGAGCGGGGAGGCGCTTGTACTCGCAGTAGTCGTACAGCTCCGCCAGCGCAGAGTCGGCGAAAGGCCAGGCCTGCTGGGCCAGGGCGAGGCGTTGGGTGGGCAGGCTAGTCATCCGGCGTCCCGGTCCTGTCCGGTTGACTGGCGCGGCATCGCCGCCGCGATCGTGGAGTAAGAGTGACGGGCAGGGAGTGAATGGTGCATGGCTGCCGAAGGATTTCGACGCCGGGCCGAGAATTCCTTGCGCCAACGGACGCGGCGCGTCCGCTTCCCTCACTCGCCAGGCAGGAGAACCATCCCATCGGGTTGAATTATCACTGCAATCCCATCCCGACCGAGGTGCTGAGTCCATGCCCCTTATGCCCTTCTCCCAACTGATGTCCGCCGCCGCTCGGGGCCGCTACGCCGTGGCCTACTTCGAGCCGTGGGACGAGGCTAGCCTGCTGGCCGTTATCCGCGGCGCCGAGCAGGCCGACTCACCCCTCATGGTGGGCCTGAGCGGCATCTACCTGCCGTCCTTCCTCCACGGGGACCGCCGCTACTTCCCCGCCCTCGCCGCGGCCGGGCGACTGGCCGCCGAGCAGGCCCGCGTCCCCGTTTCCTTCCTGTTCAACGAGACTCCTTACTGGGACTGGGCCGTAGCCTCTGTGGACCTCGGCTTCAACGTTGTTATGTACAGCAACCCCGACGACGACCCGGAGACCCACGCGGTGCGAACCGCCGAACTGGTCCGTACCGCAGCGGCGCGCGGGGTAGAGGTGGAGTCTGAGCTGGGCTCTCTGTTCGACGAAGCCGGAGACAACACCGACCCGGAGGCCGCCGCGGCGTTCGTTTTGCGCACCGGCGTCCATGCCCTGGGGGTCACCGTGGGCAACCGACACCTGGCGAGCGGAACCTACCACCTGGACCTAGGCCTGATCGCCCGCCTGGCCGAGGCCGTGCCGATCCCGCTAGTGCTACACGGCGGGAGCGGGGCCGCGGACGACGAGCTACGCGAGGCGGTGGCGCGGGGCGTCCGCCAGGTCAGCTACGGCACCGCCCAGCGCCTGGCCTTCCTGGAGCGTCTGAGCGCTTCCCTGGCCCGCGACTGGCGCGCTCTGGACCCTCATGAGCTGCTCGGCACCGGCCTCCCCGATGATCTCCTGCGCCCCGGCTACGAGGCGGTCAGCGCCTTGGTGGAGGAAAAGTGCGCCCTGCTAGGGTCTGCGGGGAAGGCGTAGGCGTACGGCCGGCATCGAGGTGACATGAATGACCCGCTCCGAAGTCAACCAGATCATCCGCGAGGGACTCGATTTCTGCCGGCGGATGAGCTTCCACTTGCCGCCCTTTGCCCTGTGGACGCCGGAGGACTGGGCCGCGCGCGGGCATGAGTGCGACGAGATCCGCGACAACATGCTCGGCTGGGATGTCACGGATTTCGGCCTGGGGGATTTCTCGCGGCATGGCCTATTGGTCTTCACTATCCGCAACGGCAACGCCCAGCTCCCGCAGTACCTCAAGCCCTACGCGGAGAAGCTGCTCATCATTCGCGAGCGGCAGGTCACGCCGCTGCACTTCCACTACAGCAAGATGGAGGACATCATCAACCGCGGCGGCGGCGAGCTGGTCCTGCAGGTATACAACGCCACCGAGGACTATCAGCTCGCCGACACCCCCGTGCAAGTCAACCTGGACGGTTGCGTCGCCACCGTGGACGCGGGCGCCCGACTGCGCCTGGCACCGGGCGCGAGCATTACCCTCCCGACGCACATGTACCATCAGTTCTGGGCGGAGGGGGAGATGGTCCTGTGCGGGGAGGTCTCCGCGGTGAACGATGACAACGTGGACAACCACTTCTTGGGGCAGGTGGGGCGCTTCCCGGAGATAGAGGAAGACGAGTCGCCGCTCCACTTACTGTGTACGGAGTATCCGCAGGCATGACGGTAGGGCAGGCTTCCAGCCTCGCTTCGCGAGCGAGTAGGGGCCGGATGAGCGGCGTCCGCGCCGGGAATCCGGCCCGCCGGTTGCGGGGGAGGGGCCGGATTCGCTGCGCTCATCCCGGCCCCTCCTCAAGCGCGCAAGAGGGTGCCCCCCTCCCTACCACTTCCCCGGCTCCTGCCGCTCCAGCAGCTCGATTACCTGGGTATACCCGCGAACCCCGGCGGTGGTCCCCGGCGCGGTGGTGGCGATCCCGCCCAGGGCGTTAGCGAAGCGTGTGGTCCGCTCCAGGTCCCAGCCCTGTAAGTGTCCGTACAGGAAGCCCGCCACGAAGGCATCCCCCGCCCCGCTGCCGTCGACCACCTCCACCGGATAGGCCGGCAGGCGCAGTTCCTCCTGCGCCGTGCGAACGTAGCTCCCCTCCGGTCCCATCTTCAGGCCCACCAGCTTCGCGCCGGCGTCCAGCAGGGCTTGCGCAATGTCCTCCGGGCGAGACAGGCCGGTGAGCTTCTCGGCCTCGGGGAGGCTGGGGAGGAAGAGGTCCGTGTGCGGCAGCAGCGGGCCCACGGCGGTCATCCAGCGGCCGGTGTCGTCCCAGGCAGTGTCCACGCACGTGGTCACGCCGGCGGCCTGGGCCTCGGCGAGGATCCGGGCCTGCGGCTCGCCGTCGAAGCCGGGCATGAGCAGCACCCCGGCCAGGTGCAGCAGCCGGGCCGACTTGATCGCCGCCATGTCCAGCGCGGCGGGATCGATGTGGCCGTCGGCGCCGAAGCAATGGATGTAGGTCCGCTCGCCCTCGCTATCGATGAGGATAAGCGTAGTGGAGGTCCCGGCGGTGGCGGTGCGTTGAATCCCGCCGACCTCGATCCCGTCCTGGCGCAGCCAATCCAGCACCAGGTCCCCGAATCCGTCCTGCCCCACGCAGCCCTGCACCTCTACCGATACCCCCAGCCGGGCCAGGCTGGTCGCCGTATTGGAGGCGCAACCGCCGAGGCCGATCCCTGTCTCCCCTACCACCCCCAGCCGCCCCCGCTCCGGCCAGTCATCCACCGGCCGGGCCCAGACATCCGCGACCACAATTCCGAGACAGACGACATCGGCCATAGGTAAGACACTCCTGGGGAACACCAGTATATGGAACGGCCTCAGTGCGGATCGTACGTGTCGGAGCCCTGCTGGGGCAGGTGGACTAGCCAGATGTTGCGGTAGCTGACCAGGTCACCATGGTCCTGCAGGAGCAGGGGGCCGGGTTGGCCCAAGTCCTCGTCCAAGGCACCGCCGGTGGGACCGAGGAGCTCCACGTTGTTGTGGATGACCTGGTCGTTCTGCAAGACGGTCACCCGGGCCTGGCTGAGGACCTGGCCGGAATCGTCCACGCGGGCGGCGCGGAAGATGAGGTCGTAGGTCTGCCACTCCCGGGCGGGCTTGCAGACGTTGACCAGCGGGGCGAACTGGTTGTAGATGGCGCCGCAGTCACCCAGGCCGGGGACCTCCCAGCCGTAGGAGTCTAGCACCTGGATCTCGTAGCGGCCCTGCAGGAACACGCCGCTGTTGCCCTTAGCCTGGCCGGTCTTATCGGGCATATCCGGCTCGCGCCACTCCACATGCACCCAGGCGTCGGTGAACTGCTCGGCGCTGACGATGTTGCCGGAGGTAACGGTCATGCAGCCGTCAGCGATCTCCCAGATAGCGGCCTGGCCGTCAACCTGGCGCCAGCCGTCAAGCGAGGTGCCGTCAAAGAGCGTGATAGCGTTAGCGGGGCGATGAGACATGAAGGGCCTCCTTGGGATGAGGGTGTATGGGAGCAGGGGTTCGACGGGAGGGGAGGAGAATCCTGCTGGGAGGGCAGAAGAGAAGGGGAATCGGGGGTCCGGGACACCGCGGGAAACGGCGCCCCTCTGAGGCTCTTGCCCGCGGTGCGCTTACCCGGTACAATACCCTCCCGAAGGCGCCTCCCCTGGATTGTCCCCTATCCGCCTGCGCGCGCCTGCTAAGGAGTTCCCATGCCTAAGCGTACCGACCTGCGCAAGATCATGATCATCGGCTCGGGCCCGATTGTCATCGGCCAAGCCTGTGAGTTTGACTACTCCGGCGCCCAGGCCTGCAAGGCCCTCCGCGAAGAGGGCTATGAGGTCGTCCTCATCAACTCCAACCCGGCTACCATCATGACCGACCCCGAGATGGCCGACCGGACCTACATCGAGCCCTTGAACCCCCAGTCGGTGGCCCGTATTATTGCCGAGGAGAAGCCCGATGCGCTGCTGCCTACGCTGGGAGGCCAGACGGGGCTGAACCTGGCGCTGGAACTGGCCGAGACCGGCGTGCTGTCGCGGAATAACGTGGAGCTGATTGGGGCCAAGCGGAAGGCCATTAGGAAGGCGGAGGACCGGGAACTGTTCAAGGACGCCATGCTGGCGGCGGGGTTGGATCTACCCCGGAGCGGCTTCGCGATGAGCCTGGCGGACGCGCGGCGGATAGCGGAGGAGATCGGGTTTCCGCTGATCAGTCGACCCTCGGCGACGCTGGGGGGGACGGGGGGCGGGACGGCGTATGACCTGGCCGAGCTGGAGGCGGTGGTGGCGCACGGGCTGGATGCCTCGCCGATGAATGAGGTGCTAATCGAGGAGTCGGTGATCGGGTGGAAAGAGTACGAGCTGGAGGTCATGCGGGATTCGCGGGACAACGTGGTGATCGTCTGCTCGATTGAGAACTTCGACCCCATGGGGATTCATACGGGGGACTCGATCACCGTGGCTCCGGCGCAGACCCTGACCGACCGCGAGTACCAGAAGATGCGGGACCTGTCCATCCGGGTGATGCGCGAGATCGGGGTGGATACGGGCGGGTCGAATATCCAGTTTGCGGTCAACCCGGTGGACGGGCGGATGGTCATCATCGAGATGAACCCGCGGGTGAGCCGGTCCTCAGCGCTGGCCTCCAAGGCTACCGGATTCCCCATCGCCAAGATCGCGGCGAAGCTGGCGGTGGGGTATACGCTGGACGAGATCGCCAACGACATCACACGGGAGACGCCGGCGTGCTTTGAGCCGACTATTGACTATGTGGTGACGAAGATTCCGCGGTGGGCTTTCGAGAAGTTCCCGGAGGCGGACGCGCGGCTGATGACGCAAATGAAGTCGGTGGGCGAGGTTATGGCGATTGGGCGGACCTTCAAGGAATCGCTGCAGAAGGGGCTGCGATCGCTGGAGATCGCGCGGTTCGGGCTGGGGGCGGATGGGAAGGGGGCGCACTACGATGAGATGCCGCGGGAGGAGCTGGCGGCGCTGCTGAAGATCCCGCACCCGGACCGGCTGTTCCAACTGCGTAGCGCGCTGCGCGCGGGGCTGAGTATTGAAGAGCTGTTCGGGATCACGGGAATCGATCCCTGGTTCCTGGCGCATATCGCGGAGATAGTGGCGATGCAGGATGAGCTGGCCGCGCTGCGGGGCAAGCGGGCCATGACGGACCTAACGCGGGAGGAGCTGTGGAGCCTCAAGCAGGCGGGGTTCTCGGACCGGCAGATCGCGGTGCTGACACAATCGGAGGACGCGGAGGTACGGGCGCACCGGAAGGCGCTGGGCGTCACGCCTGTGGTGAAGCTGGTGGACACCTGCGCGGCGGAGTTTGAGGCCTTCACCCCGTATTACTACCTCACCTACGAGCAGGAGGACGAGTTCCGGGCCTCCGATAAGAAGAACATCATCATCCTGGGGGGCGGGCCCAACCGGATCGGGCAGGGGATTGAGTTCGACTACTGCTGCGTCCACGCCGCCTTCGCGTTGCGGGAAGACGGGTACGAGACGGTTATGGTCAACTCGAATCCGGAGACGGTGAGCACCGACTACGACACCTCGGACAAGCTGTACTTTGAGCCGCTGACGCTGGAGGACGTGCTGAACATCTGCGACAAGGAGCAGCCGCACGGGGTGATTGTGCAGTTTGGCGGGCAAACGCCGTTGAACTTGGCAGAGGGACTGGAGGCGAACGGGGTGCCGATTATCGGAACCTCGCCGGCCAATATCCGGCGGGCGGAGGACAGGAAGTCCTTCCAGGGGCTAGTGCAGAAACTGGGGCTGCTGCAGCCCAACAACGGTACGGCGACGACGATTGAGGAGGCGTTGGAGCACGCCAACCGCATCGGGTATCCGCTGGTGGTGCGGCCGTCGTATGTGCTGGGCGGACGGGCGATGCGGGTGGTGTACAACGACGAGCAGTTGGTCCGGTACATGAAGATGGCCTTTGAGGCGGCGCCGGATCACCCGATCCTGCTGGATGAGTTCCTGGAGGGGGCCGTCGAGATCGATGTGGACGCGATCGGCGACGGAGAGCGGTGCGTGATCGGCGGGGTGATGGAACACATCGAGGAAGCAGGGATTCACTCAGGGGATTCGGCGTGCGTGCTGCCGGCGTTCAGCCTGGCGGAGGATGAGCTGGAGGAGATCAAGCGGCAGACGCGGGCGCTGGCCATGGAGCTCCAGGTCATCGGGCTGATGAACGTGCAGTACGCCATCCGGCGGGAGGCGATCTACATCCTAGAGGTCAACCCGCGGGCCTCGCGGACCATCCCCTACGTGAGCAAGGCCATCGGGGTGCCGCTGGCCAAGCTGGCGGCGCGGGTGATGGGGGGCAAGACGCTGGACGAGTTGGGCTTCACCCAGGAAGTCTCGATCAACCACACCGCGGTCAAGGCGCCGGTCTTCCCCTTCAACAAGTTCAGCGGGATCGACACGCTGCTGGGGCCGGAGATGAAGTCCACCGGGGAGGTCATGGGCATTGACCGGCACTTCGGGGCGGCCTTCGCCAAGGCGTATATCGCGGCGGGGCAGAAGTTGCCGATGCGGGGGACGGTCTTCATCTCGGTGCGCAATCGGGACAAGCGGGACATCATCTTCATCGGCAAGCGCCTGGCGGAGATAGGGTTCCACATCGTGGCGACGGAGGGTACGGCGAGCGTGCTGCGGCGGGCGGGGGTGGACGCGGAGGTAGTCTACCGCCTCCGGGACCCGCGGGGGCGGAATGTGCTGGACCTTATCCAGGAGCGACGGATAGACCTGATCATCAACACCCCGCGCGGCGAGGAAACCCGCGAGGACTACCGCCTCATCCGAGCGGAGGCGGTGCTGTACGACATCCCGCAGATCACGACGATGGCCGGCGCGATGGTGGCGGTCCTGGGCATCGAGGCGCTGCAGAAGGGCGAGATAGAGGCGCGGCCGCTGCAGGAGTATCACGAGGAGATTGGGGAAGTCGCGAGTCGCGAGTCGCGAGTCGCGAGTCGCGAGTGGGGAGTCGCGAGTGGGGAGGGGAGCAGAGGGGACTGACGCCGGAGCACAGCGGAGGTGTCTGTCGCCGTCGTGTTTAGCGCTTAACGACCCCTATCCGTGACCTCTTGCCTCGCAGGAGAAACGGTGTCCCTTGTCGAACAAAGTTCGGTGACGCCCCAGTTGTTGGAAAGCTTCTCGGGGAGGCGAAGAAGGAATGAGACTCAAAGACCTGGACACTGAACTGATATCAAGGGCCTTCTCCCCCGCAAAGGAGATTGAAGACCCGCGGCTGTTCGCTGGCAGGCGGGAGGAGATCGAAGCGGGTATTCGCGCCCTGCTGAACCGGGGCGGGTTCCTTACTGTATTCGGTCTGCGGGGCGTCGGGAAAAGCTCAATCGCGCTTCAACTGAGGAACATCGCTGAGGGGAACCGAGAACTCGCGAAAACTCTCAATCTCGAAAGGCTGCTTCCGAGGAGGGAATTCAACTTCATAGTTCAGTACTACAAGGCCGATTCGTTCATCAAGGACGCCCGCGACCTGTTCTACCGGATCCTCTTCGGGGATGATGGCAACCGAGCGCTCTTCTCCCTGACGGACTCGGGCGACAAACGGCTGGAGGAGTTCAAGAGCGTCGCGGATTTCGGCGGCGAGGGAGGAATACCCGGGGCGAAGCTCAAGGCCCAGACTCGGCAGGAGAAAACGTTCAGACAGTACGTCTCCTCCGATCTGATCCAGCAGTTCAGGCAGTTGCTTGGCACGATCCAGAAGGATAACCAGAAGCGGACGGGGCTGTTGCTACTCATAGACGAGTTCGACCGGATTCCCGACAAGGAGGGCTTTGCGTCCATCGTTAAGGCGTGCTCCTCCGATTACGTCAAATTCGGCGTGGTGGGTATCGCGTCTACCGTGACTGAGTTGATCAGGGACCACAGCTCCATCGGAAGGCAAATTGACGCCGTCCATGTACCCCTCATGCCGCAGGATGAACTGCAACAGATTCTGAATCGAGCGGAATTCGTCGTCAGTAAGGCGATCACTTTCGACCCCGAAGCGGCGGCGGAGATCGCGGCGCGCTCTGAGGGCTTCCCGTTCTTCACCCACCTGCTCGGCAGGGAGGCCATGCTCCTCGCCTTTGACCGGGGGAGTCCCACGGTAACGACGGTGGACATAAGAAGCCTCTCCGAGAAGATCTCCCAAGGGCGCCTGCGCTGCATATATGAGGACATGTACCACAGTGCGGTCAAGAGTTCCGCTCAGCGCGAGCTTCTGCTGAAGATGTTCGCCGAGCACTCGGAAGATGAGATCAACACCGAGGATGTGTACGCCCTCGCCGGGGAATTTGGGATCACCAACCCGTCGCAATTGATGAAGCAGCTAACCACCCCTGACAGCCCCGACGCCGCCCCGGTGTTGGTGAAGGTTCGCGAGCGGTGTTTCCGCTTTTCCGACCCGGTTTTCAAGACGTACGCCAGGCTGAGGGAATGGAAGCTGTAGTGGCCACCATTCCCCCCACCGTAACCTGGCTTGACCCTCCCCACGGACTGGCGATCCGCATGATTGACCAGACTCTCCTTCCTGGCGAGTTAGTGATGCTGGACCTGCGCACCATCGAGGGCCTCTGCGAGGCTATCCGTTCCCTGCGCGTGCGGGGGGCGCCGGCGATTGGGTGCGCGGCGGCGCTGGGGCTGGCTCTGGTGGCGCAACAGACGGAGGCGGCGACCAGTGAGGAGATGCTGGCGGTGCTGGAGAAGGCGCGGGGAGAAGTCGCCTGCACGCGGCCCACGGCGGTGAACCTGTTCTGGGCGCTGGATCGGGTCATGGACATCGCGCGGCTGGCGGCGCTGATCGGCCCGGAACGGATTCGGGATCGGGTGCTGCATGAGGCCCAGGAGATCGTGGCGGAGGATGTGGAGCGGTGCCGGGGGATCGGGCGCATGGGCGCGCCGCTGTTGCCGGAGGCAGGGAACGTGCTGACTCATTGCAACGCCGGGGCGCTGGCGACGGGGGGCTATGGGACGGCGCTGGGGGTGATTCGGGCAGCGGTGGAGGCGGGGAAGAAGATTCACGTGTGGGCCGACGAGACCCGGCCGCTCCTGCAGGGGGCGCGGCTAACGGCGTGGGAGATGCAGGCGGAGGGCATTCCCTGCACGGTGCTGTGCGACAACGCGGCGGGGGCGCTGATGGCCCAGGGGGAAGTGGACTGCGTGGTGGTGGGGGCGGACCGGATTGCCGCCAACGGGGACGTAGCGAACAAGATTGGGACGTATGGGCTGGCAGTCCTGGCCAAGGCGCATGGCGTGCCGTTCTATGTGGCGGCGCCGCTGTCCACCCTGGACCCGGCCACGCCGAGCGGGGCGGAGATCGTCATCGAGCAGCGGGACTGGCGGGAGGTCAGCCTGGTGGCGGGGAGGCTGGAGAAGTCGATCATGCCGGAGGGGGTGCCCGCGTACAACCCCGCCTTTGACGTGACCCCGGCGGAGCTGGTGACGGCCATCATCACGGAGAGCGCGGTGCTGCGCGCGCCGTATGGGGAGGCCATTGCGGAGCAGTTCAGCTTGATGGGGAAGGCGAATGGCGGAAGCCCGGCGGCGGGATAGGAGATAGGGGGAACAGGATACTGCAGGGCGCGGGCTAGGTCCCGCGCCCTTTTCGTGTCAGCCCGGCAGCGTGTTCCCAGGACGGGGGCTCGCGTGGGGATCGAGCACATACCTGCCGCGGCGTTGGTCCGCCTAGCCTACTGCCTCGGTTGTGGTCGTGTCCGGGACCGGGACTAGCTCGCCGCTGACTAGGTCTATCGCCACGTCGGTGTAGTTGCCTGCGGCGTCGATGGCCCGTATCACAATGATCTCGACGCCCTCATCTACCTGGGCGTGAGGGATAGTGAAGGACATCAGGGCGGGGCTGAAGGGGGCGACGGTGACCGCGGCCGCGGACCAGCTCGCGTCGGCTCCGTTGTCGTCCTCGGCGTTCTTCCAGGCTATCGAGACTATCCCACTGCCCTCGTCAAACACCGTGCCGATCACGTCGGGCGGCTGCTCCTCCGTCGCGGTGCCCAGTCGTACTGTCAGTGCGGGGGCTTCGTTGTCCACCAGCAGATTGGTGACCAGGGCCTCCGCCTCCAGCCAACCGACCGGGTTGCTGCGGAGGTCATTGACGACCAGGCGCAGGTCGTAGCGCCCCGCGTCGAGGGCGGCCGTATCCCACTCGTAGTTCTCCTCTTTGGTGGGGCCGGTCAGCTTCTCCCAGGCGGCGCCGACGGGGCGGAGGTAGACGGTGGTCAGCAGCGCGTCATCGTCAGGGTCCGTGGGGTCCCAACTGATGGAGACCTGGTTGTGGAGAGCAGCGCCGGTTTCCGGGTCGCCGATCTCTAGCTGGGGCGCCTGGTTGGCGGGCAAGCAGGAGACCTTCACCCGGCGAACGAGCGTGAGCTGGTCCGCGGGGGCCTGCAGGCGCAGGCGATACTGGAGGAAGCGGCCGGCGGAGGCCCGGAGGGGGCTGCCGTTGGCGATCGGAGCCGACCAGGCGCTCCAGGAGCCGTCCTCCGGGTCGTCGCTATTGCCGGTGCGGCATTGGGCGAGGACCGCTCCCGCCGCGGCCTCGGCCTCCCAGGAGAGCTTGCCCCAGGTGGATAGGCGCTCGGCATCGAGGGGCGTAGACGTATAGATCCCCTCGCGGGCCGCGGCCAGGGCGCAGGCCAGGAGGCCGCCGGGACCGTTGCCGAGGGCGTAGGCGCGGCCGCCGGGGGCCAGTACCATCTGCGACACGAAACCGGCCGGGCTTTCCCGGAGCACGGAGGCGCTGCGCTGCGTATTGCCGTTGGCGTCGCGGATCAGGAAGATCTGACCATCGGGAGCGGTGCCGACGTAGACGCCGTCGCGAGTGGCCAGCAGGGCGTTGACCGGCGTGTCGGAGTTGTCGTAGACCATCTGGGCCTCGCCGCTGGGGGCTACGCGGATGACCTGGCCGCTGGGGAAGGTGCCGGCATACAGGTTGCCGGCTTGATCGACCGCAAGCGTGGTGAAGTCTTCGCCGGTGGAACCGTAGAGCAGACGGGCGACGCCATCCTGCGTCACGGTGTAGACCCCACCCTCCCCGGCGGTGGTGACCACCAGCTCCTGGCCACGCCAGGCGAGGCTCAGAAGGTGGTTAACTGGGAGAGTGGTCAGAGCCGTGCAGGCGCCGTCGGGAGCGATTTTGTACAGGACACCGTGGGGGCCGGCGCCCGCGTAGAGGGTGCCGTCGGGGGCGAGGAGCAGGGACCAGATGTACAGGGAGGAGATGCGGCACAACTCGGTGGCTTGGCCCTGGGGAGTGATCTCGAGAATCTTGCCGCTGGTGCTGCAGCCGGCCAAGACGGTGCCGTCGGGCCTGACGATCAGGGCGGTCACCGCGAAGTCCTTGGTCTCGTAGAATAGCTCTGCCTTGTCCGCCTTGAAGCGGTAGATGCGGCCGCCGTCGGCACTGAAGTAGAGCGTGCCGTCGGGGGCGCAGGCCGCGGCCAGCAGCGTGCGCTCCGGGAGGGAGGCCACTTGCTTCCAGGTGGGGACGAGCAGGACGCCGCCCTCGCTGGCCAGTCCGGTGCCGCGGGTCTCGCCGTCGGCGAAGTCATCCGCTGTGGCATGGATGAAATCAGTGGGCTGGCGTAGGACCAGACCCACACCCTCCTCTCTCTCGCGCTCGGCCTCGTTGAGGAATTCCCTCTCTTCCTCAGGCTGGGATTCCTCGCGCGGCTCCCGAGGGCGGGGAGACGCGGCCGGTGGCGCGCCGACCGGGGACTCGGGTTTGGCGGCTCCCGGGCCCCCCGGCGGGGAGGGTTGCATAGGGCGGGGGCGCAGACGCGAGACGACATCGGCGCGCAGGCCGGAGGCGGCCCAGCCCAGGGAGCGCGGCGGGTATTCGGGCAGCTGGAATTCCGTGCGGCCCATCGGCTTGGTGGACCAGACCATGCCCCTCTCCGGGGGCGAGGGAGGCTCGCGGGGGCCATCGCTGTCCTCGTCCGAGCCAGCAGGCGACTCCTCGCCGCCACCCGAGGGCGGGATGGGGCGCTGACCCTGGCGGTTCTCCACGGGCACCGTCAGGACCGCGCCGCCGAAGATCACCCAAGGCTCAGTCTGCTTGGCGCCGAACTCCTCGTAGCCCTGGCTCAAGTATAGGGGGACGGTGGCGCCGAGCAGGGCCTGGACGGACACGGGGAGGCCGGGGAGGCGGGTGGCGCCTACTGACATGCCCTCGTGGGGGCCGGCGGCGAGCACCAGGAGCTCCGTATTCTTCTCCTGGGAGGCGAACTCGTCGAGCATGCCTTGGAGGCTGTCGTAGTCAGGCGTGAGCACGTCGAGGTGACCGCGTAGGCTCGAGCCAAGGGAGCCGCCACAGACGCCGATTTCCAGGTTGGTGGCGGGCAAGTCGGCCGGGAGGTTGAGGGCGAGACGCCGGTCCACGGGCTGCCCCCCCCAGGGCCGGATGACGACGTGGACGTAAAGCGGCTCACCGGCCTTGGCTAGGGCCTGCTCGCTGTAGACCCGTTCGATAATGGCAGTGTCGTCGCGGTTGCGGAGAGTCGCCTCCACGCGCACAGACTTGATGTCCTGCGGCTCCCAGAGATTGTACTTGAACAGGGCCGCAACTTCCATGATGCCCTGGACGATCTCCCCCATGGGAGACCCCTCGAAGTAGGAGGTGTTGGCGCGGGTGACATGCGCCCCTTTGGTGCCCTCAATGGTGAAGCTGGAGTCGATCATGCCGTGCGCACCTGCGCTGTAGGCGGCGTCCAGGGAGGACACCAGGCCCATTGTCACCAGCGTGGGAGTGAGGCTTTCGTGCTCGACGACGCTGAAGTTGTAGGCGTACTTGAGGCCCGAGTCGTCGTCGGTGACGCGTACCTCTACCGGGACGCTGGGGGCCTGGGGGCCGACATCGCCAGCAACGGCCCAGGGGGTGTCTTGGCGCAGGGAGCCCACGCGCGCCATGGCCGAGCCCAGCTTGGCGGGCTGCTCAAGACTGGGGAGGATGCTGTGGATCCAGGCGGTGGTGAGGGGGAAGTCAATGCCGCCGAGCTTGAGCATCTGATGGCCGAAGGCGAGCACGCGGGGGCCCTGGGTGTAGGTGACGGTGCCCACGCCGGTGACGTCGAAATCGCCCCAGAGGAGCTGCACCCCCACCGAGGAGCCGGGTTCGAGCTTGACGTCCACGGGGTCGCGCATGGTGCCGGGGCCGGCGAGGGGGGTAACACCATAGGGCTGGAAGAGCTGACCGAGCCCCTTGAGCGCGTCGGCGGAGAAGCCGCTGCAGAAGAGGAGCGGCGCCGTCGGCCGCAGGGCGATGGTGTGCTCGTTGACGAAGGGAGCGGCGGGATTCCAGGAAACCTCAGCGTGGGTGACGGTGCGACCGGCTAGCTGGACGCCGTAGTCGGCGCAAGCGACCTGCGGCCGCTCTTCGGCGCCGCTCTGGCGCTCCCAGGCCCGGAGCATGGAGTTGATGGCGGTAATCCCGAAGATGGGCTCAGTCATGAAGGGCCAGGAGAAGGCGAGGGCGCCGATGAGCTTACCGTTGACGTAGACGGGGCTGCCGCTCATGCCGGAGATGACGCCAATCTTCTTCTCGCAGACGGGTCCGCTGAGCATCTTGCCCAGGATGATGTCCTCCCCCAGGTTGAACTTCTGCACAACCCCGAGGATCTCTACTTCGTCCTGGCTAATGGTCGTGCCCTGGTAGACGGTCTTAACCACACCCTTCATGCCGCGCTGAACCTCGTCGGTGGGCAGCATGGTCTGAGGATCGAAAAAAGGGGACAGGTCAGCCGCGGTGGCCACATCGGCAGCCAGGAGCAGCAGGATAGCAGCCAGGAAGGCGAGAGCGATGCGGTTCATAGAGCGTGTCCTTTTACCACGGCCAGGTCGCCGGGCGAATACATATCAACAAAGAGAAGAATTCGCCGGGCGACGGGAGGGGACCTTCTCGGAAGTGGGGAACGGAGGGGAGGTGCGGGCGCGACGCGAGTAATCTCACCCGGCATGCCCGGACGCATGCCCTTCTCTCCCCCGCCGGTGCCTGACGACGGGCATCTAGGCCAAGCGATTGAGGGGGCCGCGCTCGACCTCAATGGCGTCGTGGGGACAGGCTTCCATGCAACAGAAGCACTGCAGGCAGCGGGTGTGGTCGATGCGGGCCGATTCAGCCAGGCGGAGGCAGGAGCCGGGACAGACGCTGGCGCACTGGCCGCAAGCGGTGCACTTGTGCGGGTCCACGCGCGGGCGGACGTAGAAGAAGCGGCGGCCCAGGGCGCCCGCCCAGCGGGGAAGGCGCTCGCTGAGGCGGGGGGCTCGGCGTAGGCGAGCCCGGAGGGGCGCCGGGTCGTCACCGATCAGGGTGAGGCGGGCTGAATCGCCGCAGCCGTAGCCGGCGACCGCCGCGGCGCGGGTGGTGGCTATCTCGCGGGGACCGAAGCCGGTGAGGGAGGCAGCCAGCGCGTCAAGAGCCACCGCGTCGGCACCAGCGGCGAGCCAGCCGACCGAGCGGGGGTGGCCGCGAATCGGGCCGGCGCCCTCCATAGCAACCACCGCATCCAGCACCGACAGGGCCGGGGGAGCGGCGCCGAAGCAGTCGACAACGCCCTCGCTGAGTAGGGCGCCGGGACCGAGGGAGTGCAGGTCCATGCGCTGCCGCGGTGCGACCAGGCCGAAGGTGTTCTTCACCGCCGCGGTCAAGCGGGTTTGCATATGGGTCTTGAGCCGGGGGAGGTTGACTACGAAGTCCACCTCCCGCAGCAGGCGACTAAGGTAGGCCGTCCGGGTTTGCAGCGGATGGGGGACGGGGTACTCCTCATACCCGCGCGCAGCGGCCAGGGCGAAGTCGGCGGGGAGAGGGGCCAGGGCTCGGCGCTAGCCGGGGACATGGAACACCTCGTCGCTCTGGTCGGGCCGCGCGTAAGTGGGTTGGTCAGCGACCAGGAGGGCACAGCCGGCCTCGTGGAAGAACTCGGCGACGGCGCGGAGGACCTCCGGGGCGGTGCAGACGACCTGGTCCGGCGAGCGGGGATTGACGATGTTGGGTTTAAGCAGCACCCGGCGCCCGGGGCGGGCAAGGGCCTCAGTCTCCGGCAGCGCTTCCAGCGCCCGGCGTACGGCGGCCGAGACGGCCACAGGCGAGTAGTCGGGGCAGCGCTGCAGGCAGGCCACGGGGTGCGAGGAGGTCGGATTAGGCGAGGCAGGTGTCGGCATCGGACGCGGCCAATATAACATGAGGGTTCGGTAGGCGCAACGACAGGCACAGAGGCTGCTGAACGACCGCGGTCCGGTGTCGTTGGAGCTGTCCCTGCGCCTGTCGTTGGCCTTGTCTCAACCAAGACCATGCCACGCCCACATTTCGCCATTCTCATACCGCAAAAGGCCCTGAACCGCGCCAAGACGCGGCTGCGTGCGGTGCTCGAGGCGCGCCACCGCCAGGTGCTGACGATGGCGCTCTTGCGGCGGACCTTGCAGGTGTGCGCCAAGGTCCCCGGATCGCATGGGTTGGTGGTGGATGGGCCGCCGGAGGTGGCGGCGGCGGCGGAGGCGTTCGGGGCGCGGTTGATCCCCGGGGGGCTGGCGGGGATGCGACGAGATGTGGGGGAGGTCGCCCACTCCCCGGTGGTGGGCGCCGACCACGCCTTGCTGATCGTCTCCAGTGACTTGCCCCTGGTCAACGTGCGGGACCTGGAGCAGGTGATCGCCGCGTGGCGAGAGGGAAACGAGGTCGTGCTGGTCCCCGACCGGCGGCAGCGGGGCACCAACGTGATGATGGTGGACCGGCCGGAAACCTTCCCCTATGCCTTCGGCGGTGCGCTGGACCAGGGAAGCCTGGAGACGCACCTGACCCAGGCGGAGGGCACGGGGCTGTCGGTGACGGTACTAGACCTGCCGGACCTGGCCCTGGACCTCGATCTGCCGGCGGACCTGGCCGTTTTCGTGCGGGAGGCGCCGAAGGATCCACTGGCCCGATATTGCCTGGAGCATACGCAGGAGAGCTTTGTGTTTGAGTAGCATTACACCCGGGGAAGCAGGAAAGGATCGCCAGAGTGGGAGCCGAGAGGGCTTGCGTGCAGGGAATCAGCGGGTGCTCCTCACAAAAACACCGGAAAAACGCAACTTTCGGGCAGGTACAAGCGTCAAAGAAAGCGAAATAGGTATTTGCCGAGGGTGGATTCTCGTTCCTCATGCGTAGGCAGTGGGGGACTCGGGGAAAAAAACTGAGAAAAATAGCAACCTTCGGGCAGGTACAAGCGTCAAAGATAGCGAAATAGGTATTTGCCGAGGGTGGATTTTCGTTCCTCATGCGTAGCCAGTGGGGGACTCGGGGAAAAAACTGAGAAAAATAGCAACCTTCAGGCAGGTACAAGCGTCAAAGATAGCGAAGTAGATGTTTGCCAAAGGGTAGATTTTCGGCGAGGGTAGATTCTCATTCTCATGTGTAGCCGACATGGTGCAACAATCTATGCCCTACTGCTAGTCAGTGGGTGTCTGTTTGCGTCTGCGGTCTGGGCTGCTCCTGGGCAGGAGTCCTTTACACTGGGCGGCCCCTCGCCGCTGCCTGAGTCCCTGCTGGACGGACGACGGCCCTTGGAGGCCATCCAGAGCGCGCAGGGGGCGTGGGGCCTGAACACGTTAGCCGATCTGGGGAACACGGATTTGTCGCTGGAGCTACGCCCCGGGCTAATCATGTCGCGGACCACCCACTCGGCGCTGGTGCCGATGTCTGGTGTCGCCTGGGCTAGCGCGCTGCAGCAGGATACTACCGATGTGCTCAGCCTAGCCTTTGGCCAGGGAAGCCAGATTAACGTTTCGCGCCTACTGACAAGCAGCCAGGACTTGGCCCAGCGGCTGATCAGCGGGTCGGAGACCCACAAACTGGGGTTCAACCAGAGCTTTGGCTCGGGTCTAAGCTCCGGGATGTTCACCGTGGAACGGTCTTGGGTCAAGCAGCTGACCGCAACCGGGTTGACCAAGAGCAATAGCCAGGTGCTGGGGCTCACCACCGGGCTGGGCCGGGGGTACAATCTGGCGGCCAAGCTCGCGGACACCTGGGATGGGGTGCAGTTCGGGCAGAGTTCCCGCGCCTTTGAGGCGACGCTGGGAATGCCTTTCTCGGGTGGCGACGGGTCGCTGGGGTTCTCCCGGACCTCGGCGATTAACGGCTTCACGCACAGCGGAGCCACCACCTGGAGCCTGGCCGCGCCCCTGAACCTGTTCCGCGGGAAGGCCAACTTCACCGGAGCGCGCACGCTGAGTTTCGTCGATGCGGCAGAGGTGATCGAGAACTTGGCCTCCTTCAGCACGCCGCTGCCGGGAAAGGTGAGCTTCGCCGGCAACCTGCACACGATTGACTCCTCCACGCCGGGGGGGAAGACGCTCCTGGACCGGGGGATGATCGTGGAGTTCCCCTCCTTCTTCGGACAGGCGGGACACTTCGATACGCAGCGGCTAAGCCAGAGCCAGTCTGGATCAGCGCATGAGCTCGCGGTGGACAACTTCACGCTACCCTTGGGGTTCATCGATCGCAAGGGAATCGCCGAATACCATCTGCTGAACGACGTCAAGAACGGAGTGAGGACGCGGGCAGTCTTCGGACAAATCAGCACACCGCTACCGCTAGCCGCTAACCAGGCCACCGCGCTGTACTCGATCAAGGACGACATCGATGCCAAAGGACGCACCTGGGAGCGCTTGTTCACGGTATTTGTACCGGTGAAGATGTTTGATGATACCACCCGCCTGGACTGGACGGCGTCCACAAACACCAGCCCTCGCTCGTGGCAACGGAATCGGCTGCTGGCGCTCAACATGCCACTGACCAGCCTGCTCAAGGGGGCCTCCTTCAGCCAGTCGTACCAGCGGCTCTCGAGCGGCGGCCCGTCGGGGACCGTTCTGACCAGCGCCTTCGCGGCGCCGTGGAAAAGCTTCGGCACCGCGGGCGACTTCAAGCAGCAGTACATCACGACCCAGACCGAGAGCGGTTTCCAGACGCGTCTGATCACAGACATCGGCGCTCAGGTCAACCACGAGCGGCTGTCGCTGTCAAGAGAGTTCACTCGGACACGATCGGGGGATGCCTACAAGGACCGGCAGATGCTGGCCCTGGTCACGCCGCGCTTCCAGCTGTTCACCCCCAAGGCGACCATCTCGGCGGGGCGGGTACAGATCACGGAGGAGCCGGGGGTGGACAGCAACAAGACCACCATGGACCTGGCCGCGCAACCTACGGAGAAGTTTTCGGTAGCGGCGCGATTGCAGCAGGAGACGACCGACCCCGGGGCTGACGTGCGGACCGAGCAGGTAACGACCTCCCTGGTCATGGGCAAGTACATGAGCCTGCAGGGGCGGATAGAGTCACGTGACCAGAATGATCAGCCGGCGGCCGCGCTGGTGCGCACTTTCCGGATAAAGCGGGACCAGGCCAGCCCCGCCGGGGTGGGGCTGCTCGTCGGCTACGCCAACTGGGAAGCGCCGGGCGTGGCTGCGGCGGAGGCCCCGGATGTGCAACTCAAGGTGGGCGATGCGGCCAAGGGCGTAGGAGTACTGGCCCAGTACTCCGGCTACGACGCAACCAAGCTCACTCCGTACAACGACCCGCTAGTGCGGATCTCCCTCAGCCACGGCGTGGTCGGTGGGATGAACGTCAAGATGGACTACGGCGACCAGGAGGGGCGGCTGGCCCCGGAGCGCAACTACGCACTGGGGATGCAGGCGCTCGGGGGGGACCTGCAGATCGGCTTTGCGCAGAACCCCTTGGACCGGACCGGGAAATCCGTACTCCTGGCAAACCGCTATGACGCGGCCTTGCAGCGCACGATTGGCACGATCGACGTCAAGCTGGATTACCGGCTATATAACTTCCGGCAGCCGATGGGCACCGAGTCGGCGGTGGACTACTACCGTGTGCAGCTGGCGGGCGGCGAGGAGGCCAAGGGCGGGAAGTTGGCGCTGGGGTACACGATGGGCGACTTCGTCCCGCAGCCCGATCCCAAGACGGCGGTCCCAGCCACCGTATTGGACCTATCGTACACACGGCGCTGGGAGGACAACGGTCACTTCATCGTCACCGTGCAGCGCACCACCGCGCCAGAGAACAACACGAGCATCCAGGAAAGCACTCAGGGCCGCTTGGAGTACAGCACGGTGTTCTGAGGACGCGACGGAAGTCTCACGGATCGTCGGCGGCGGGCCTTGCGGCCCGCCTTTTTTTGTGTGCCCTTGAAGGAGGCACTCCTTATTGGCTCATGAAGGCTGCCCTTGTTCTTACCGATTATCGTCCGCGGACGCACTTTCTGCGCGTTGGCTATCCAGGAGTCACGCCACACGCTGCGAGAGGTGATTCCGGCGACGTGCGCGCAGTGCCCCATTCCGGGAATCACTGCCGCGCCCCCCTGCGGGCGGATGAACCTACGGGTGGAGATCAGCGTATTCGGCGGGCGCCAGAACGTGGAGATGCACTACGCGAGCTGCGAGGTGACGATCGAGCGGCTGTAGGAACTGGCCGAGTGTGCAGAAGGGCAATGCCCGTCCTGGGAACCATACGACGAGGAGGCCGCCAAGCGGATGGCGGAGGAGGCACGGGAACGGCAGGTCGAGAGAGAAGGGAGGGGGAGCGAGTAGCCGACCGGGACCCGTGCACTCGCAGGAGGGCGACAGGAGGGGAAATTGGGCCCGGAAACCAGCAAGGGGGTTTAGAGAGGTCGGCAGCGGGATCGGGACAGGTTGGCCTCGCCCGTTGGTGCAGCTTGAGACGGGCAGGGCCCGCTTGACGCAGCTTCGCCGCGCAGCTCATCGCGGCCTCTCCGTGGGGACGCGAGTATACCCCGTGTGGCGACTGGCATTGACGGCAGAAATGCCAGTTGTTATACTAAGCACACTATGTATAGATGTATGGAGGGACAGTCATGTCGGAACTGACGCTGCCGCGCCTGTCAGTGCACGATGCCGAACCGCTTTACGCACAGATAATGCACATCCTGGAGCAGGAGATTCGACTGGGGCGGCTGCGGGCCGGGGACCGGCTACCCACTCAGCAAGAGTTGGCGCACCATTTTCAGGTGAGCCTGGCACCGGTGAAGCAGGCGCTGCGGGAGCTGGAGGAGCGCGGGATCGTCTCGACGCGGCAGGGCCGGGGGACGTTTGTCATGGACGCGACGCCCCTGTCGGAGGAGTTGATCGACGGCAATCGCATCCCCTGCTTCAGCAGCGAGACGCTCAGCGCGGGGCACAAGCCGTCGTCTATCGTCCTGCTGATCGAGGAGATCGAGGCGCGGACGGTGCCCAAGGCGGCACAGGAGCTGCAGGCAGGTCCGGAGACCAACTTGGTGCACATCGAGCGGGTGCGGCTGGCTGACAATAAGCCCCTGTCGCTGCAGAACACATACCTGCCGGCAGAGAAGGTCGCGGGCCTGTTGAGGCGAGGTCTGGGGCCAGAGGACGCCCTGCAAAGGATACTGGACGAGGAGTTCGGCGTGGTGATGGTGGCGGGCCGGCAGACGATTTCGGCGACCTCGGCGAATCAGCACGATGCGCGACAGCTAGGGGTGCGGGTGGGATCGCCGCTGCTACTGGTGGAACGGATCTGCTTCATGGGGACCCGGGAGCCGATGGAGTACGTGGTAGACCGACGACTGCCGGAGTTTGCGTATGTGGTGAGGTTGCGACGGAATGAGAAGTAGAGCACCAGAGGCACGGCGGCACGCGCAACGACAGCGGGCGGAGGCAGGGTTGACGGGGGCGAGGGGAGTCGGTAAGATAGCGATACGGGTGGGCGGGTAGCTCAGTTGGGAGAGCGCCTCCCTCGCACGGAGGAGGTCGAGAGTTCGAGTCTCTTCCCGTCCACCAACTAGATGTCGGCTAAGAGGGGTCAGTCACTTTCTCTCGGGACGAGACGGTGTGGCTGGCCCCTCTGCGCTTCCCTCCCGCCCCGCTATTTCGGTTGGATGACGAAAGCGTGACTGCCGGCGGGGACGTTGAGGCATAGTTCGTGCTCGTTCCGGGCGGCGGAGAGGGCGGCGGCGAGGGTGAGGGAGAGGAGGCAGGTGAAGAGGTGAGGGCGCATAGGTTGCTCCTCGACGACGGGATGGGTCAGCGTACGGCGCGGATGCGTCCCTCAGGGCCGGGCGCAATGACCGCAATCCACGCGGGATCGCGCTATATCGGCTTTGCCCGGTCCCCTCGTGCCACGGAGCGGAAGGGGATCTTTTGGGCCGGTTTCACTTCCACGACCCGGTCCGGCACCGAGAACGCTGCCGACAGGATGCTCTTTGGGCCTGGTAAGCGCGGCTCGCGTATGAGCGCCTTTTCAGCGGGCTCAATCATGTCCGATTCGAGAGTGGCCATCTTCTCCTGAACCAGGAGCACCCTACCGGTTCCCCTGTAGACCTCTAGGCGGCCCAGCGGCTCGCCCGTTTCCGGATCCGTGATCTCTTCGCCGCTATCCCCGTAGACCAGATAGCGCTGCCCCTCACGAACCCCGTCGATCGCGCCCCTGTTGATAGCAACTCGGAGCTTGTCCACGACGGTGACGACGGTGGCCGGGAACCCCCTTTTCTCATGCTCTATTTCGGGAGTCTGTTGGTCCATAGCTACCTCTCCTCCCCAAGTACAGCATCGGCCGTGACGACCGATGCATCCGGAGTCTCGGCGGACCACAGCATCGCCGAGACAGTCGCGTCTGCTGATACCGTTGGCTTCACTATCGTCTTTTCCATGGCCGTTGCCTTGCCAGCCCTCAAGTCCTCAATCACTTCCTCGTATGCATCGTACGCGTCTACCAGTGCCACCTGAATCCTCCCATCGTCCTGCACATTCACAACCACGCCGAAGCCAACACGGCGCTCGAACCCATCCTCTACTATGTAGACCGAGGCGAGGCTGCCCTGCGCGAACAACTCGCAGGGGTCTAGTAAGAGCAACAGCCGGGCTGCAGGAATCCCTGGGGGAGCGGGACCTGCGTACTTGACCCTTGGGGGCCCTCTTCTCGCCTCCCTGAAGGCCAAGCGGGCCGCTGCCGCGAAGGTGGCCGAGCATATCAGTAGTAACAGCACCACGAACGCTGGCCCCGCCACTGGAACCTTCCGGTCGGAAGCCCAGATCCAGCAGGCAAGCATCACTGCGAACATGACGATGACGCTAAACGGCCCGAGGACCTTGATGAAGCTGTCCCACAGCAATCCAGAAAAGGTCTTGCTCATTGTTGGCTCCGGTTGGGTCGGCAGGGCGTCATCCTGGACGCCGCGGGTCTACATGGCAAAGATCCTGTCCAGCGCCAGCGAGTTGACCTGCAATATATGCTCGGGCGCGTAGGGGTTGGGCGGCATGACCTCGGCGGTGATCCAGCCGTCATAGCCGGTCTCCCGCAGGGCCGCCATGACTGCGGGCCAGTTGACGTCGCCGTCGAGCAGATCGCAGAAGCCGTCCAGAGTGCCCACGCTCATCTTGAAGTCCTTGACGTGGACGCGGCTGATGCGTTTGCCCAGGATGCGAATCCACTGCTCGGGGAAGCCGGTGCGCAAGACGTTGCCGGCGTCGAAGTAGACGCTGACCCACTTGCTCTTGAAGCTGTCCACAAAGTCAGCCCATTCGGTGGGGCTGAGCAGGAAATCGTTCCAGACCGGCTCGAGCCCGAGCTTGACGCCGTACTTCTTCGCAGCGGGGAGCAAAGCGGTGACGGCCTCGCGGCAGCGCTGGAGGCAGACGTCGTAGGGAACCGGCGGGACAGCGGGGCCGAAGGGGGCCGCTACCACGCCGGGGATGACCAAGGCGGCGTCTACGCCCAGGATCGATCCCGCCTGGAGGGTGGCCTCGGTGAGGCGGCGGGCCTTGGCGCGGACCTTCGGGTCGTCGGCGGTTAGGGGGTAGGACCAGAGCAGGCCGCTGGCGACGGCGGTGATCCCGAGGCCGGCCTGGTCGGCGGCCTTGCGAATGGCCTTGGCCTGCTTGGCGACGCCGGGGACGGTGAGCATGCCCATGGCGGCGCGGGCGCCGTCGGTGTCCTCCTCCAGGGCGACCTCGATGCCGTCGAAGCCGGCGTCCTTCGCCCAGGCAAGGCATTCGTCCATAGTGAGACCGTCAGGGAACGACCACTGGCTGATGGCTTTCTTCATGGGGGCTCCTCCGTATGATAAGCGGCCGCGAATGCACACGGTGTGCGCTGCGCGCGGCCAGAGTCTCCCTACAGATCCACGGCTAGTCCGATCGCCGCGGATTCGCGCTCAGCGAGGCAGAGGCGGACGGACCGCAGGGCGTCCTCGGGGGTGACGCGGGTAGGCGACTGGTTGCTCGCGATGCAACTGAAGAAGTATTCCATCTCGCGGGCATAGCCCACGCCGGGCTCCACCTCGGGAGCATACTTGTCGCCGTCGAAGGGATAGAACACCAGCGCGGGGTCCTGCTGGGTGCTGAAGTCAAGTACGCCCTTCTCACCCAGGACCTGGAAGGCCATCTGGAAGGGGAAGCCGCCAGGCATGGCCCAACCGCCCTCGGCTACGCAGGCGAAGTCGTCGTAGAGGTACTCGGTGAAGACATGGTCCACCGGATCGCCGGTGCTGAAGCGATTGGAGGCAGTGGTGGAGACAGCCGGAGGCAGGCCCCAGAGGGAGGCGATGAAGTCCACGTCGTGGATATGCAAGTCGAGTAAGGCGCCACCGCTGAGGCAGCTATCGAGCAGCCAACCGTTCTCCGACCAGCCGGGCGTGGCGGAGAGGCGGGTGAACTTGGCGGAAATAATCCGGCCCAGAGAGCCGTCGGCGACCAGGCGGGCGAGGACCTCATAGGCGGGCCAGAAGCGGATGCACTGGCCGATGAACAAGAACTTGCCGGCAGCACGGGCGGCGTCGATCATGCGCTGCCCTTCCTCCACGTTCAGGGCCATGGGTTTCTCGCAGATGACATGCTTGCCCGCCTCCAGGCAGCGGATGGCCTGCTCAGCGTGGAGGTAAGTGGGGGTGCAGATATCCACGCAGTCCACCTCCGCCGAGACCAGTAGGTCGTCCAGGGAGGTGAAGCGCTGGAGGGCGGACATGTCAAGCGGGGTGGGATCGCCGCCGATGTTGCCGGCGAGGCTGACCGTCTGCGGGGCGACGCGGGCAGGGAGCTTGTCGCAGACGGTGACGAACTCGACATCGGGTGAGGCCTGGTGCAGGCGGAAGTGGGTCTGTCCCATAAAGCCGAGGCCGACGAGGGCTAGGCGGGTCATGGTGGGACCTCCGGAAGTCGCGAGTATGGGAGGGCGTCAGCGCACCTGGAAGCGCATTCGTCGCAGAGCAGCGCTTTCCCTTCCTGAGAGAAGAGGGAAACCGAGCCCGGCCGGAGAATCCATACAGAGGACCCTACTCTTTCCCTACTCGCGTCTCGCGGCTTGCGTATTTCCACCATGAAAACCATAGGCATCATTCCTGCGCGCTATGCTTCGACTCGGCTGCCGGGGAAGGCTTTGGCTTTGATTGCCGGGGAGCCGATGGTGTGGCATGTCTACCAGCGCGCCCGGCGGGCACGGAGCCTGCAGGAGGTGATAGTGGCTACTGATGACGAGCGCATCTGGCGAGCGGTGCTGGAGCGGGACGGAGAGGCGGTGCTCACCCGGCCGGACCATGCCTCGGGGACCGACCGCTTGGCGGAGGTGGCCGCAACGCTGGACTGCGACCTGGTGGTCAACATCCAGGGGGATGAGCCGCTGATGGAACCGGCGGTGATTGATGCGGCGGTGGCGCCGTTCTTAGCTGAGCCGGGATTGCGCATGAGCACGGCGGCTACGTCCATCCGCAACCCCGAGGAGTATCGCGACCCGGCGACGGTGAAGGTGGTGCTGGATGAGCGGGGATACGCATTGTACTTCTCGCGCTCCCCTCTCCCCTACTTCCTGCTTGACAGTGCTTGGGGGGCGTCTGATAATACCTACCGTGATCTCGACACCGGCTTGAGCGCGCTCAAGCACCTGGGGCTGTATGTGTACCGGCGGGAGACGCTCCTGTGGCTGAGCGGGTTGACACCGACAGCGCTGGAGCAGGCGGAGAAGCTGGAGCAACTGCGGGCGCTGGGGCACGGGTGCCCCATCCGGGTGGTGGCGGTGGACTACTCGCCGCTGGGGGTGGACACGCCGGAGGATTTGGAGGCGGTGAGGAGGATTGTGGGAGAGGGTAAATGATGAAGGGGGAGGGAAAGGCCGGGCGAGCACAAGGAGCATCTATTGTGACGGAAGTCAAGGTGGTTGAGGCGGCGGAAGGGTTGTTCACTATCGGCGGCGAGAAGCTGGCGCTGATCGCGGGGCCGTGCGTGGTGGAAGATGAGGCGTTTACGCGGACCCTGGCGGAGAGGATCGCGGAGATCGCCGGCGAGTTGGGAATGCCGTACTGCTTCAAGGCCTCGTATGACAAGGCCAACCGGAGCTCGGTAACCGGAGCCCGGGGGCCGGGGTGGGAGGAGGGGCTGCAGACGCTGGCCGCAATGGCGGAGGCCACGGGGCTGCCGGTACTGACGGATGTACACGAGACGTCACAGGTGCCGGCGGTGGCGCAGGTGGCGGATGTGCTGCAGATACCGGCCTTCCTGTGCCGGCAGACGGACCTGCTGGTGGCGGCTGGAGAGACAGGCAAGCCGGTGAATATCAAGAAGGGGCAATTTGCCGCGCCGGGGGATATGGGTAACGCGGCGGCGAAGGTGGCCTCGACGGGAAACGACCAGGTGGTGTTCACCGAGCGCGGGACGACGTTTGGCTATCATAACCTGGTGGTGGATATGCGGTCGTTCCCGATCATGCGGGGGCTGGGGTACCCGGTGATCTTCGACGCGACGCACAGCGTACAACTGCCGGCGGGCCAAGGGAGCTGCTCGGGCGGGCAGCGGGAGTACGTCTTTCCACTGCTGCGGGCGGCGGTGGCGGCAGGGGTGGACGGTCTCTTCCTCGAAGTGCATCCCGATCCGGACCAGGCGCCTTGCGATGGGCCGAATATGTTGCCGCTGGAGGAACTGAAGGGAGTGCTGGAGGTGGCGCTGCGTTTGCATGAGGTCGTGAGGGACTAACGGCACCTCACCCCTGCCCCTCTCCCTCGCTTCGCTCGGGAGGAGGGGGTCCCGACGGGACCGACGCGGCACCCACTGGCCGATCCCGGCAAGGGAGGCGCCCACGAGGCCGAGGGCAACCACATAGGGTCGGCCCTACGAGTTTTGCACTATGAACGAATCCATACTTAATCAGGCGCGAGAAACGCTGCGGATTGAGGCCGGCGCGGTGGCCGACTTGATTCCGCGGCTGGGTGAGGGGTTTGTGGCGGCGGTGCAGATGCTGTTGAATACGCCGGGGCGGGCGATTCTGACCGGCGTGGGTAAGTCGGGAGCAGTGGGGAGGAAACTGGCGGCGACGCTGGCCTCGACGGGGACACCCAGCGCGTTCATGCACCCCACCGATGCCGCGCACGGGGACCTGGGGATGATCACGGGGAATGACGTCGTCATCGCCCTCTCGCAAAGCGGGGAAAGCAATGAGCTATCGGCCATTCTGCCGGCCATCAAGCGGCGGGGGGCGTTGCTGATCGTTATCTGCGGCAACCCGGACTCGACCCTGGGGCGACATGCGGATGTCTATCTGGATGCGGCGGTGGCGCAGGAGGCCTGCCCCCTGGGGCTGGCGCCGACCGCGAGCACGGTGGCAACGCTGGCGCTGGGGGATGCCCTGGCCATGGCGACGATGGCGGCGCGGGGGGTGACAGTGGACCA
Source organism: Candidatus Zipacnadum vermilionense (assembly GCA_029821755.1). Lineage (GTDB taxonomy): Bacteria > Armatimonadota > Zipacnadia > Zipacnadales > Zipacnadaceae > Zipacnadum > Zipacnadum vermilionense. Next base: position 71,246 of record JALGSV010000013.1, read on the forward strand.
ATTTGCGGCCTGCCACCCGGCGGGGACGCTGGGCCGCAAGGTGTTGCTGCGGGTGGCGGATATCATGCACGGCAACGGCGACAACCCGACCATCCCGCCGGAAATGACGGTGCTGGAGGCGCTGATCGCCATGAGCCAGGCGGAGGTGCGCGGAGCAATCAACGTGGTGGACGAGACGGGCAGGCTACGGGGGTTCTTCACCGACGGCGACCTGCGGGTGCTGCTGCAAAGCGGCGCCGATCCGCAGCAGGTGCTCTCGCAGCCGATCGAGCAGGTCATGACCAAGACGCCCACCACCTGCCCCCCGGATATGCTGGCGGCCGAGGCGGCCCGGATCATGGAGGACCGGCAGTTCGACAATCTCCCGGTGGTAGATAGTGAGGGGCGGTCGATGGGTGTGGTCGACATCCAGGACTTGATCAAGGTCGGGCTGGCGTGAGGGGAGGGCGGAACGGCGGGACGTCCGTCAACCGTCCCCCCAACGGCGCGCCGGGAGCCCGGCAAGTTGGAGCACTATTCCCTATGGCAGCCCTCCACATCCTGTTGACCGCGGACCTGCACGGGCGCCTGCGGCGGGAGCAGGCGCGGCGTTTGGCGGAAATGCGGAGGAAGTATGAGGCGCTGCTACTGGATGCCGGCGATGCAGTGACGGCCCCGAATGTGCTGGTGTGGCCCTGGGAAGAGCCGATTGTGCCCCGGATGAACGAGGCCGGATACGACGCGATGGTTCGCGGGAACCGAGAGTTCTTCTTCCGGCGGCGGGGGATGGGGCGCAAGACGCGAGCGGCGGGGTTTCCGGTGCTGGGGCTGAATCTGCAGGGGCGGGGGAGCGAGCCGGATTCGCCCGGATCGCAAGGCGACCCCGGCTCATCGCGGCCCCTCCAGGGGGAGGCGGTCCTGGAGAGCGCGCAAGGGGACCGGGTGGGGGTGATTGGCCTGGCGAGGGAGATGATCCCGCCGGGAGGGGCGGCGGAAAGGTTCTCGGATCTGCGATTTGTGCCCTGGCGCGAGGCGGCGCGCGAGGCGGTGGTGAGGCTGCGAGGGCAAGTGGCGTGGCTGGTAGCACTCAGTCACCTGGGGCCGGCAGCCGATGAAGAGCTGGCCGCGCTGTGCCCGGAGCTAGATCTGGTGCTGGGCGGACACTCCCATCCCCGGGAGACGATCGTGCGCCGGACAGGCCGGACGACGGTAGTCACAGCCCCACCGCGGCTACGAGAGGTCCCGCTCCTCCGCAGCGCCTCCCCCCAGTCCCCCAGCGAGTTTACCGTGGAGCCCCTGAGACTATGAGCCCGGCGCGACTGTACCTGAATGTGGGGAATACCAGCCTGCAGTGGGGGGTGTGGGACGCAGGAGGCTGGGCGGCGGAAGGGCGGATCACCATCGCCGAGCCGACGGCGGCCCTGGAGGAACTGGCGGTCGCGGTGGCGGAGCAAGGGCTCACAGGTGAGGTGGTGGTAGTGACAAGCCGGAGAGACCTGGATGATTGGAGGGCCAAGGCCGAAGGGGCGCTGGGCCGACGGTTGGTCGTGATGGGGAGGGATTTCTCAGTCACCATCCCCACTCGGTACCGCGATCCGGCGCAATGGGGGCAGGATCGCGTGGCGAATGTGATCGCGGCGCGGGGGCAGGATCTGTACCCGTGCTTGATACTGGATGCGGGCACGTGCCTTACCGCGGACGTGTTGGACGAGGAGGGCCTTCATCTAGGCGGGGCCATAGCGGCGGGAGGGCCAGCGTTGATGACGGGGACGGCCGGCCGCGCGCCGCATCTGCTGCGCTTCATCCAACGCATGGGGGCGGCCAACGACTCGGAGGACTGGGGACTGAACACGGCGGAGAATCTGCGGCTGGGGTGGGAGCTCGGCCTGTGTGGAATCATGGAGGCCCTGGTGGCTAGGTACTGGGAGGTGACAGACCCGGAGGGGGAGGTTATACTTACGGGTGGAGATGCGGAGTTCCTGGCGGCGGGTCTGGGATACCCGGTGATGGTCCGGCCGAGGCTGACGCTAGAGGGATTGCGGTTGGCGTGGGAGGAAGCGAGGGAGGCCGACGGCCCCAGTTGAGTGGGCGTTCCACAGCGCCAGCTGCCTCCGGGAGGCGCTGAAGCACCGTCCTTACCACACGCAGCGTGGCCGCTTCAGACATGTTTGATCCCTTTCATATCGGGCCGGTGGTGGTGGATCCGCCGGTGGCGTTGGCGCCTATGTCGGGGTATACGACGCTGCCGATGCGGCTACTGAGTCGGCGGGCCGGGGCGGGAATCGTCTATACGGAGCTGCTGTCCGCGACCGGGCTGCACTATGGCAGCCGACGGACAAGGGAAATGATGACACTGGCCGAGGGTGAGCGGCCGGTGGGGATACAGCTTTTCGGGACGAAGCCGGAGTGGATGGCGGAGGCGGCGCGGGTGGCGGAGGAGCAAGGCGCAGACCTGGTCGACATCAATATGGGCTGCGCCGTACCGAAGGTGATGAAGACCGGGGCCGGAGCGGCGCTGCTGGGGACGCCGGACAGGGCGGTGGAGATGGTGCGGGCGGCGCGGGGGGCGGTGGGATGCCCGGTGACGGTGAAGATGCGGACGGGGTTGCGCGAGGGGGACGACGAGTGGCTGCCGCTGGCGGTGCGACTGGTAGAGGCCGGGGCGGCGGCGGTAACGCTGCACGCGCGGACGGCCGCGCAGCACTACACCGGCAACGCGGACTGGGCGCAGATTGCGGCGCTGGTCAGAGAGGCGCCCGTGCCGGTAATCGGCAACGGGGATGTGGACGGGGCGGGGGCGGCGGTGCGTATGCTCGAGGAGACCGGCTGCGCCGGCGTGATGATCGGGCGGGCGGCGCTGGGGAATCCGTGGATCTTCGGGCAGGTGCGGGCGACGCTGCGCGGCAAGACGCCCCCGCCGGAACCGACGCCGGCGGAGCGCGGAGCCATGGCCTTGTGTCACCTGCAGAGGTACGCGGCGCAGGAGGAGGAGCGGCGGGCAGTGCTGGAGATGCGGCCACTGCTGGCGCATTACCTGCAGGGGTTGCCCGGGGCCAAGCGCTGGCGAGCCGGAGTGATGAAGGCGACCAGCGTGGCCGAGGTCAGAGGATTGCTGGAGGAGTTCTTACGGGAGGCGGCGGCATGGCGGCCAGGTGAGGAACGGACTTCTAGCTTCCCAGACGAGTCACATACAACCGCGGGCGGCGGTTGAAGAGTAGAGGCGGAAATTGCGACATATTCTCAGCGTCAGCCTGGGGTCGTCTAAGCGCGACAAGATGGCGACCACTACTATCCTGGGCGAAGAGTTTGAGCTGGAGCGGCGGGGGACCGATGGGGACCTGGGCGAGTTTAGGCGAGTGATGCTGGAGAACGATGGGAAGGTGGATGCGCTGTGCGTGGGGGGGGCGAACCTGGGGTTGCACTGGAACGGACGCTACTATCCCTTCCGCGACATCCAGCGCATCGTGCGCCGCCTGAAGCATACGCCGGTGGTGGATGGCTCGGGAGTGAAGAACTCGCTGGAGCCGGAGACGGTTCGCCTGCTGCAGGAGCAGGGCGTGGTGGACTTCACCACGGCGCGGGTCTTCCTGGTGTGCGCGACGGACCGCTTTGGGATGGCGGGAGCGCTGGAGAAGCGGTGTCCGCAGTTGGTGCTGGGGGACCTGATGTTCAACGTGGGGCTGGGGATACCGCTGCGTACGCCGCGGCCAATCAATATCATCGCCCCGCTGGTGCTGCCCATCCTGCGGCGGACACCGTTCAAGTGGCTCTACCCCACCGGGGAGAAGCAGGACACAATCAAGCCCAAGTACGAGAGGTACTACCAGTGGGCGGACGTGATTGCGGGGGATTTCTTGCTCATCCGCAAGCACCTGCCAGAGCGGCTGGACGGCAAGATTATCATCACCAACACCACGACGAATGCGGACGTGGCGCTGCTGCGGGAGCGGGGAGTGCGGCTGCTGGTGAGCACGTCGCCGGTGGTGGAGGGGCGCACCTTCGGGACCAACGTCCTCGAGGGCATCTTTGTTACGCTGCTCGGGCGAAGTCCCGACCAGATCTCGACCGAGGAATACCTGGAGTTGGCCCAGCGCATCGGCTGGGCACCGACAATCCGTGCCCTATCAGCGGGCGCGGCTCCGGAACGCGAGTGACACCTTTGCACCGATTTGCCTTTATCGTCCATCCCTTGAGCATCGAGGACCTCTTCCGCAAGCGCAAATACCGGATAGCCCGGTATCTACCCCAATCGTGGGTGGAGTCTGCGCTGCGCCTGCTGAAGCCGCAGGTGGTCAGCGAGATCACCGGGGTGCGATCGGCTACCGGGGCGGAGACCGCGGGGTGGTTCATAGGCTGCCCGCTGACGGCCAAGCAGTTGATCAGCGGAGACCTCAAGAAGAATACGGAGATGATCATCGCCTGCGGGCGGCTGGCGGCGGAGCAGGGGGCGGAGATTGTAGGGCTAGGGGCGTTCACCTCAATTGTGGGCGACGCCGGGGTGGCCATCGCCGAGGCGCTGGATATCGGCGTGACCACGGGGAACTCCTACACCGTGGCGACCGCGGTCGAGGGTACCTTGCAGGCCGCGGAGCAGCTGGGGATCGACCCCGGCGAGGCGCGGACGGCGATCCTGGGGGCGACAGGGTCCATCGGCAAGGTGTGCGCGCGACTGCTAGTGAAGCAGGTGGGCTCGCTGACCCTGGCGGCGCGGCGGAAGGCGGACCTGAATGGGCTGGCCGCGGAGCTGAACGGAGCCGGGGCGGTGGTGGATATGACCACCGATGTCAACGAGGCCCTACACGACGCCGACCTGGTGATCGCGGTGACCTCGGCGGTGGACGCGGTGATCCAACCGGACATGCTCAAGCCGGGCGCAGTGGTGTGCGACGTGGCGCGGCCCCGAGACGTGAGCAAGAAGGTGGCCGAGGCGCGCGACGATGTGCTGGTGATCGAGGGCGGGGCGGTGGCGGTGCCGGGGGAGGTGGACTTCCACTTCGACTTCGGATTCCCGCCGCGCACGGCGTACGCGTGCATGGCCGAGACCATGATCCTGGCGCTAGCGGGCAGGACGGGGGACTACTCGCTGGGGCGGGATATCAAGATTGAGCAAGTGGAGGAGATCAGAGGACTGGCCAAGGAGCATGGGTTTGGGCTGGCGGGGTTCCGGTCGTTCGAGCGGGCTGTGACGGAGGAGCAGATCGCGAAGGTGAGGGAGGCGCGGAGAAGGTAGCGAGGGTGGGGCGGATACTTGCGCCCCCCGCGCCATCGCGTCGTGCTCCTACTCGACCCCTCCGAGTTACTGCGCCTGACACAATGGCAATGGTACCGACCGCCGCGGAACCTCCCCCCCTGCCCCCTCTCCTAGCGGGAGAGGGGGGCAGAGCGGCCATGGAGGGGAGTTCTTCAGGCCCAGCGACAGCACTGCGAATCATACAGACACTAGCAGTACCCGTACAGGGGCTTGTGTATGGAACTATCCGATCAGGAATCTATCCGCCGAGAGAAACTGGCTGCGCTGCGAGAGGCGGGGCAGGACCCGTTCGCGCAGCATCGGTATGAGCGCACGCATACGGGAGCGCAGGTACAAGAGGCCGGGGACGCCATCGTGGGGCAGACGGTGGCCGTCTGCGGGCGACTGCAGGCGCGGCGGGGCCATGGGAAGGCAGTGTTTGCGGACCTGTTTGATGAGTCCGGGAAGGTGCAGGTCTACGCCAAACTGGACGTGTTGGGGGAGGATCGGTTCGCGGCGTTCAGCGATCTGGACCTAGGGGATATCCTGGGGCTGCGAGGGGAAGTCTTCCGGACCCGCAGCGAGGAACTGACCGTGCGCGTAGACGAGTTCACGTTGCTGGCCAAGGCGCTGCGGCCCCTGCCGGAGAAGTTCCATGGGCTACACGACCCGGAGATTCGCTACCGGCAGCGGTATCTGGACCTGATCTCCGAGCCACAGGTGCGGGAGATCTTCCGGGCGAGGGCGAAGCTGATCCAGGCCTTCCGGCAATACCTGACGGAACGAGAATTCTTGGAGGTGGAGACCCCGATCCTACAGCCGATCTACGGCGGGGCGGCGGCGCGGCCCTTCACCACGCACCACAATGCGCTGGATATGAACCTGTACCTACGCATCGCGCCGGAGCTGTACCTCAAGCGGCTGCTGGTGGGTGGGTTCGAGCGGGTGTTTGAGATTGGGCGGATGTTCCGGAATGAGGGCATCGACACTCGGCACAACCCCGAGTTCACCATGATGGAGGTCTACCAGGCCTACAGCGACGTGACCGGGATGATGGACCTGGTGGAGGGGCTGGTGGGGGCGGCGTGCCTGGCGCTGCACGGGGGGATGAAGTTTACCTACCGGGGCCAGGAGATTGACGTGACGCCGCCGTGGCGACGGCTGCCGCTGCTGGAGGCGATCCGAGAGTGCTCGGGGCTGGACTTTGGGGCGATTCCGGACGCGGAGACGGCGCGCAAGCTGGCGGCGGAGGCGAAGCTGGACCTGGGGAACACGGTGGCGCTGGGGCGGTGGGAGATTGCCGACAAGCTCTTCGACCGGTACGTGCAACCGGGGCTGATCCAGCCGACGTTCGTCACGGACTACCCGGTAGCGATCTCGCCGCTGGCCAAGCGTCGGCAGGATGAGCCTGACCTGACGGCGCGGTTTGAGCCGTTTGTGGGAGGCGAGGAGATCGGGAATGCGTTCAGTGAGTTGAACGACCCCGAGGACCAGAAGGCACGGTTCGAGGAGCAGGTGCGAGCGCGGCAGGAGGGGGACGTGGAGGCGCACCCGATGGATGAGGACTATGTGACCGCGCTGGAGTACGGGATGCCGCCGGCGGGAGGGTTGGGGCTAGGGATTGACCGGCTGGTGATGCTGCTGACGGATCAGCCGAACCTGCGGGAAGTGCTGCTGTTTCCGCTGCTGAGGGCGGCGGAATAGCCCCATCCGCCGGTGTCCCGGCGTTCGGTGAGAGAAAGGCCCGACTTGATGCGCCAACTGCTAGGCTGGATTCGCGTCCTGCGCCCCAAACAATGGACCAAGAACGCCCTGGTCTTCGCGGCCCTTATCTTTGCCCACCAGTTCGACCAACCCCGACAGTTACTGATCTCTTGCCTCGCTTTTGCCCTCTTCTGCGCCCTGGCCAGCAGCATCTACCTGGTCAACGATTTGTGCGACATTGAGGAGGACCGCAAACATCCCCTCAAGCGCAACCGGCCGCTGGCGGCGGGAGTTATCTCACCGGCTACGGGGGTAGTCAGCGCACTGGTGCTGATGGCGGTGGGGCTGGGCGGGTTCTTCGCGCTGAATCTGGCCTCCGGCGTGATCGCCGTCTCGTACCTGGCTCTGCAAGTGGCGTATACTCTACGGCTGAAGCACGTGGTCATTCTTGATGTGCTGTGCGTGGCGATAGGGTTTGTAATCCGCGCGGCCATCGGCGCCACGGCCATCGCGGTCGAGATCTCCCCGTGGCTACTGATCTGCACCATCCTCTTGGCGCTGTTCCTGGCGCTGAGCAAACGGCGCCAGGAGCTGCATTCGTGGGGGCCGGAGGCGGTCAACCACCGGCCCATCCTGGGGGAGTACAGCCAGTACCTTCTGGACCAGATGATCGCAGTGGTTACGGCTTCCACGCTGATGTCGTACTCCCTGTACACCATCAGCGAGCGCACCATCACCCAGTTGGGCACGGATAAGCTGATGTACACCATCCCCTTCGTGATCTACGGGATCTTCCGCTACCTGTACCTGGTCCACCAGCGCGACGCCGGGGAGGCGCCGGACCAGGTGCTGCTGACGGATGCGCCGCTACTGGCGAACGTGCTGCTGTATGCGGCGACGGTGGTAGTGATTTTGGCGGTGTGGGGGGCGTAAGGCCTATTCCCGCCGAGCCGGAGGGCGCTGAGTGGTCTCCTGCCAGACTATGGCCTTTACCGACACCAATCTGGCGATCCGCACGGTTGGCCTGACCAAGCGCTACCGGTACATACATGACCGACCGGCGCGGGTGAAGGACCTGGTGATCACGGCCCTGCGGCGACGTCTGCCACGCGCGCGGATGCTGAAGGCGCTGGATGGCCTCAACCTAAAGGTTCGGCGCGGGGAATCAGTCGGCTTCATCGGGCCGAATGGATCGGGTAAGAGCACACTCATGGCCCTCCTTTCACGTGTGCTGCGGCCCACGAGCGGGGAGGTCTACGTGGCAGGGCGGGTGGGAGTGCTGCTGGAGGTGGGCGCGGCGTTCCACCCCGACCTAACCGGCGAGGAGAACGCGCGGCTTACGGCGGCGATCTTCGGGATGAGCCGCTCGGAGATTGAGGCGCGGCTCGAGGACATCATCGCCTTTGCGGAGCTGGAGGAGTACCGGCAGATGCCAGTGCGGACGTACTCCAGCGGCATGCTGCTGCGCCTGGGGTTCGCCGCGGCCACGCATCTGGATCCCGACATCCTGCTGGTGGACGAGGCGCTGGCCGTGGGCGATGAGCATTTCCAGCGCAGGTGCTACGACTGGATGGAGGAGCACGCCGCACGGGGGCAGACGTTGGGCCTGGTCAGCCACGACCTGGCGCAAATAAGGCGCATCTGCCAGCGAGTGGTCTGGTTGGAGCACGGACGGATAGTGCAAGACGGCCCGGCGGAGGAAGTGGTGGGGGCGTACCTGGAGGCGGAGGAGAGGCACGACCAGGGCGAGGAAGCCCGGCCCTAAAGCCGGGTGCCCTCCGCAGCGATCTCGTCACCCAGCCCAAGCCACTGCACGATGCGCGCCAGGGAGGAGAGCAGGGAGAGCGCCCTGGCGATCAGGTCTTAGTATCCCTCAGGTAAGTTCACCTTCTCAGAGCGTTCCCCGTAGACCGTGTGCCCGGCCGCCCCAGCTACTGCGGCGGCTTGCGGGTCCACCTCCAGCTCCACCCCGGAAAGTCCCCACCCCTGCGCGACCAGGCCGGGCACGCCGTCGCCGCGTTGCCCAGCACAGCGAGGCTCATTTCGAGAAGCTCACCAGGGCAATGCCCATCGCGACTACCGCCGTGCCCAGGATGCGCAGCGGGGTGACGTCCTCGTGGAAAAGCAGCACCGAGCCGAGGGTGACGATGAGGAAGGCGCCGCTGACGAAGATGGGATAGACGACGCTGATGTCCAGCATGGACAGCAGCGCCAGCCACATGACGAAGGAGACGATGTAGAGGGCGACGCCGATGAGGATCTGCGGCCGGAGGAGGTTCTGCAAGGCGTACTGGAGCAGGGGGAGGTGGGTGTCGGCGACGCTGCCGGCGGCGTTCATGCCGTGCTTGAGCAGGAGATTGCCCCCGGCGGCGAAGATGATGTTGACGAGGATCAGCAGGACTTTGATCATGGGATGATTCCCCTTTGCTTCAGTTCGCGGCAGTGCAAGCGCACACTTCGCCCTCACCTGATCCGCGTTGCCCGGCGGCGGGCGACCGTCTCGATTACCCCCATCAGCAGCAACAGCACCGCCAGGGCCACGGCGGTGAGCTTGGTTACCCGCAAGCCCAGCCAGAACTCGTCCTCGCGGTAGATTACTTCCACGCGGCTCTGGCCAGAGGGGACGACGACCCCGCACTGGACGTAGTTGGCGCGGTAGACGGGGGCGGGTTGGCCGTTGACCTGGCCGTTGACTTCGTCAACGACCTTAGCCCGCCAGTGCGGGTTGTAGGACATGTTCATGACCAGGAAGGCCGGTCCGGGGGACTGCACCTCCCACACCAGGCGCTCGGGCTCTGCCGCGAGCGGGCGGGCTACGGCCCAGGCCCCACCCAGCTTCTCGGCCTGGGGCGCGGGGAGGCCCTCCACCAGGGCTCTCTCCTCGGGGCGAAAGGCCGGGTCGGTCAGGGCAGCCAACGCCGCGTCCTCGCTGGAGCAGGCTACGACCTGTAAGGGGAGCCAGGCGGAGGGAAGCGGGGCCGTGACGCGGTAGTAAGTGTAGCGCGGCTTGCGGATCACCGGGCGCAGCCAGGCGGAGTGCAGGCCGGGCGTGGCGATCAGGGCGTGCACCCCCAGCATGCGTAGGACCTGCAGCGGCGCCCCGGCGCCGGAGGGCTGGCCGGCCAGGCCCGCAGGGACCAGTTGGTCGAGTAGGCGGACCTGCCGCTGCGGCAAGAGCGTGTAGAAGGCATGTGCGGCGGGCACGTCGTAGAGCCACGCGCGATTGCGGCGGAGCACCTCCCGCTCCTCCAGGAAGGGCCCGAGGTCGCCGCTGCGCCAGCCGGAGTAGTCGGGGCCAGCGAAGGACTGCCACTCGGTGGCCGGGTCACCGTACTCCCGGCCCCAGTCGCGTGACTGGTGGAAAGTGACCGCGGTGCGGGGTGGGTCGGTGTAGTAGTCCTCCCGGGCCGTGGCGTTGGCCTGCCGGCCGAAGAGGTACAGCTGGGCGGACAGCAGAACCAGAAGAAGAATCGCCGCTCCGTGGTAGTTCATCTTCCCGTGCCAGGTCAGCAGGCCCACGACGCCGGCGGCGAGCAGACCGATGAGGAAGGTGCACCAGGTGAGATCGCGCGGGTCGAGACTACGGGCGAGGAACAGCCACTTGGCTTCGGCCTTGCCCTGGTGAGAGCCAGCGTCATCCACCCGGCTGTCCGCGGCAGGGAGGGCGCGGTTGAGGGCGGAGATGACTTGGGGTTTGGCCAGGTAGAGACCCCCGAGAAGGGCGCCGGAGAGGAGCAGACCGGCCAGGGACCAGGTGGCCAGGGCGCGTCCCGCGGCGCGCCGATGGCTGCAAGCGAGGGCCTGCACCATGCCTCCGGCCAGCAGGGAGAGACTGAGGCTCGTGAGCAAGAGGTAACGCGCCGGGGCGCGGAACAAGTTGAAGCCAGGGACGCGGGGGAGGAGGTCGTAAAGCGGGTTGAGGCCGGCCAGGGCCATGAATACACCGAAGAGGCCGAGGGCTATCCAGTAGCCTTTGTGCCGCAGGGGTAGGCGGCGGAGGAAAACCGCGGCCATGGCCAGCAGAATCGTCAGCCCCCCGACATAGGCGCAGACCTCGAAGTAGTGATCCTGACCCCAGTAGTTGTTCGCGGCGTACGAGCCGAACAGGTAGGGATGAATGAAGAGGGCAAGGTTGTGCGGGCGCAGGGAGAGGGAGCGGAGCAGGTCGGCATCGCTGGCAGTACGCGTGGCAGCAAAGTGGGCCAGGGCGAGGGTGGGGAGCAGTTGCAGGGCGGCCAGCCCTACGCCGCCGGCGATCGCGAGAGCCGTACCGGCGACTGCGCGGGCGGACCGCCGCCACCAGGCGGTGAGGCCGGGAGTGAAGAGGTACCACAGAGCCAGGAGCAAAGCGGCCAGCAGTTCGTAGAAGACGATCTGGGGATGGCCGCCGAGCAGAGCCAGGGCCAGGACCGCGGAGCCCGTTACGAACCACGGCCAGCGGCCGGACTCCAGGCCCGCCACCAAGCACAGGAGCAGCCAGGGGAGCCACGCGCCGCTCTGTAGGACGGTGAGGAAGACGACCTTGCTGACGAAGTAACCGGAGAAGCCGAAGGCGAGTCCGGCGTAGGTCGCCGCCAGCCAGCCCAGGCCCAGCCGGCGGCCGAGTAGGGCGGCGCCCAGAGCCGCCAGCAGGCACTGGATCGCCACTGCCCAGGAGTAAGCGTGGTAGTAGGGCAACCCCAGGTAGGTCAGCGCGGTGAGCGGGTAGAAGACGGAGGCCTGGCCCTCGGCCAGCACGGGGAAGCCGCCAGCAATCCCCGGCGCCCAGAAGGGCAACCGGCCGGCGTGCAAGGCCTCCGCCGCCACCTTGCGCAGCGGCATGTAGGCGATGCTGACGTCGTGCCAGAAGAAGACCCGGCCCTCAACAAGGACCTCCCGGAAGAGGAACAGCCCGAAGGCGGCGAGCGAGAGCAGGATGAAGGGCCGTAGGCAGCGCATAGTGGGCCCGGCGCTCGGACGGGGGCCGGTGGCGGTCAGTTCCCCGCGAGAGAGGGCGATTCCTTGTAGCAGGAAAGCGTGGGAGCGGAGGGGAATTAGCGGGCCTTACGGGCCAGCAGGCCGACTGCCGCGGATTACGCGAGGGGCAGCAGCGAGCAAATGGATCACTCTCACCACCTACGATCCGCCGGGGCCGTGGTTGTCGCGGATAGTGCCGACGGGCCGCGCGTGGCCATTCTGCACCGGCGGGAGCCGGCCGAGTGGCGGCTGGCCAAGGGGAAGCTGCACGCCGGGGAGACCCATGAACAGGCGGCGCAGCGGGAAGTCGCCGAGGAGCTGGGCCTGGAGGTACAGGTGGGACCGCGCCTGGGCGAGACGCGGTATGGCTACCGGGAGCGAGGCGCCCCGGTGGAGAAGACGGTGGTGTTCTACCTGACCTGCCTGTTGGAGCCGGCGGCGCTTACTCCGGAGGAGCGCAACTTCGACCAAGCGCTGTGGGCCTCCCCGGAGGAGGCGCTGCGGCTGCTCACGTGGGAGAATGAGCGCAAAGCTGTATTGCTGGGGCTGGTGGTGGCGGGGGCCGAGGCCCAAGCGTGATAAGGCGCATCTGCGGCCCCGCCTCCTGTCCCCTTTCTACGCACAGACGCAGGTTGCAGGGGAGGAGGCAGGGAAACCCAGAATTTGCAGTTCCGCTGCGGGCGGACACTCCGCCCCTACCGAGACGGCCGGGGCGGCAACTCGTGATTACATTGAGAGGGCGCCGGGAACTTTTGCCCGCGGACTTGACGTTATACCCTTCAAACCCATAGAATCAAGTCGACTAGGGTTATCCAGCGTATGCTTACAAGGCCTCCCCATCCCGGGTGTATTCGGTCCGTAGGGAGGCTCGTCGGCGGAGGTGACAGGCTATAGCCACCGTTATCACTACCCAGAATCTCGCGCGGGTCTACGGCAAGGACTCCGAGGGGAGACCCGTGGGCCTGCGCGACCTGAGCATTGCCGTAGAGGAGGGCACGATCTTCGGCCTGGCCGGGCCCAACGGGTCGGGTAAGACTACGACCCTGAAGCTGTTGCTGGGCTTGATCTACCCCACCGCCGGCGAGGGCACGGTCTTTGGGCTGCCGCTGGGCAACCCGGAGTACAAACGCCGCATCGGCTTCTTGCCGGAGGGGCCTTACTTCTACGACCACCTGAATGCGGTGGAACTGCTGCGCTTCTACGGCGGGTTGTTCGGCATGGCTGGCAAGGCGCTCAATGATCGCGCTGAGGAACTGCTGCACATGGTGGGCATGTGGGACCGGCGGGAGATCCGGGTGCGGGACTACTCCCGGGGGATGCTGCAGCGTATCGGCCTGGCTCAAGCGCTGGTCAACGATCCCGACCTGGTCTTCCTCGACGAGCCCACCGCGGGCCTCGATCCGCCAGCGCAAATCGAAATGCGCGCGCTGATGCAGAGCCTGCGGGCCCAGGGCAAGACCGTCTTCCTCTGCTCACACCTGCTCAAGGAGATGGAGCCGCTGTGCGATTCGGTAGCTATCCTGGCCCAGGGCATCGTGCGGCGGATGGGGTCGGTGGGCGATCTGCTGGCCGGGGAGTCCGGGCGCTTCCAGCTGCAGGCCACCGGTTGTCAAAACATCTCCCTGCAGAACCTGCGGGACCGAGCTCTAGATCTGAAAGTGCAGGGGGAGGAGCTGGTCCTGCTGTTCGCGGACCAGCGCTCGGCCCTGGCCGCAGCCGGAGAGATTGCCGAGGGCGGCGGCAGCATCATCGAACTGGGGGCGCAGACCCGCTCCCTGGAGGATGTCTTCATCGAAGCCGTCGCGGCAGGAGGGACAGACTAAATGCATGCGATAATACGAGTGGCGGCCGCCACCTTCCACGAGGCTTGGCGCAAGCGCTTCCTCAACGTGATTCTGATCTTCGCGGTGCTGATCATCGCCTTCTCTTGGTCGCTGGCCTACCTGCAGCCGGGAGCCGAACTAAAGCTGTTGATCGACATCGGCCTGGGCACCATCCGCTTCTTCGGAATGCTGATCGCCATCTTCCTGGGCGTGCGGCTGATCTCCGATGAGATCGATAAGCGGACGATCCACACCATCTTAACCAAGCCGGTGACCCGGGCGCAGTTCCTGCTGGGCAAGTTCTTCGGCTCGCTGGCCACCGTGTTCTGTAACCTGGCCCTGATGGGAATCGCGTTCTACGTGGTGTTCCTCATCAAGGCGCCGGGGTTCCTCAGTAGCATGTCCTCCTCAGAAGCGACCGGCCCCGGCTTTTCCACGGACTTCATCTACGCGAACATCGCCAAGGCGATCTTCCTCACCTTCGTAGAGATGACGGTGGTAACCGCGCTGGCGGTGATGGCCTCGACGTTGTTCTCCTGGATCATGGCTGCCACCTTTTCCTTTTTCATATACTTCGTGGGGCAGATGGCGGACTTCTTCAAGACCCTGGCCAGCCCAGCGCGCGGCACGGGGTTCACCGGGCAGATCGTGTTCAACACTATCTACGGGATTCTCCCCCACTTTGAGGTCTTCGACATGCGCGAGGCCATCCTCAAAGGGACGTACGTGGGTTGGGACGTGCTGAGCAAGCACCTGGGTTTAGGGCTGATATATGCGACGGTGATCATGCTGATCTCCTTCCTCGCCTTCATGAACAGGGAGGTGTAGCCCGACTCCGGCGAGGGATAGCTGAACGGCCGCGTAACGGCGGCTGAACGGCAACTACCTTAGAGCCCTGGGTAGGGACGCCCTGCATGGCCGCGCCGAGCGGGCCTGGCGTTTCCGGACCGAGGCGGACACCCAGGTCGGCCGCTAGGAGGTCGCCCGTTCAGGGAGCAGGATTCCTATGAAACGACAGCGAGGAGTGCAAGTCATCGGTTGGGTACTGGTGGTGGCGCTGATTGCGGGCCTTCAGCCGCTCAACAACAGCGTGGAGTACGACCGCATCGTACTGGGGATGAAAACACCCACGCCGCTGACCCGGATGGTCGACTTTGACCCTACGGCGATCACCGGGGTCATCATGGGCGCGGCCCTGGGCGGTTTCCAGGGGATCGCCGCCTCCATGATGTGGATGAAGATGGAGGAGCTGTGGGATTCCGGGCACGGGACGTGGCTGGCGTGTCTGAACGTCATGCGCACTGTCACGCTGCTGGACCCGCACTGGCTGGAGCCGTGGAAGATCCTGGGCTGGCACCTAGCCTACAACCTGTATGTAGAGACGAAAGACCCGGCCCTGCAGGCCGAGTACCTGCGCAAAGGCTTGGACGCGCTAAAGGAAGGGGTCTCCTGGAACCCCAATACCTACGAGCTTTACTTTGAGCTGGCCTGGACCTACTTCGACAAGGTGCGCGACTACGAGGAGGCTACCAAGTGGTTCGCGGCGGCGATCCAGTTTCCCCATCCGGAGTTCATCGAGCGGATGATCGCCCACTCGTACGAGCGGATGCCGGACCTGGACCGGGCGCTAGACTGGTACGACTATTGCCTAAAGCGGAACCCCAACGACAGGACGGCGCGGGGCGCGATCACGACCATCCGGCTGCGGTACCTGCCGGCGTGGCGGCTGATGGAAGAGGGCAAGTACGACGAGGCGATCAAGCGCATTGACCAGTACCTGGAAGTCGAGCCCAACAGTCTGATCGCGCTGCATGTGAAGGCGCACATCTACGAGGAGGCGGGCAAGGACCGCGAGGCTTTCGACACCTGGCGCCTAGCAGCGCGGTTGAGCGCCATGGACCACCAGGCGCGACGGAAGACCAACGCACTGGCCGCGAAACTGGGGATCCAACTCACCCCGCAGGAGCAAGCGCCCTCGTATCTGCTGCAGCAAGAGGGCCAGAGGCTGCAGGTGCCGGCGCACGGGAGGTAAGGACGACAATTCAAACGGCAGTTGAACGGCAGGGAGAACGGCTCCCTGCCGTTTTCCACGTTTCCCTCCTCCGCCCCACATCCGGGAGCAATCCCCAATCCTGACGAAGGAATCCCACCGGTCTCTGGCGAAATACCTCGCGCAGCGCGTGCCTGGCCGGGGTGCGCTCGATTCTTCTCTATCCGGAGACCTGCTCAGTGAGTACCAGCGAAGACATCCCTCAGGACCTGTGGGAGGAATGCTCCTCCTGCCACCAGTTGGTGTATGCCAAGGAACTAGCCAGTGGGTTATGGGTATGCACCAAGTGCGGGTACCACATGCGGCTGTCGGTGTGGCAGAGGCTGGACATCACGGCGGACCCCGGTACCTTCGAGGAGACCGACGGCGACCTGCCGCTGGTCGATCCGCTGGACTTCCCTGACTACATGCCCAAGCTCGAGCAGGCCCGGCGCAAGACCAATATGGATGAGGCGGTGCTGACCGGGACGGCCAAGATCCGCGGCCACCGGGTGGGACTGGGGATCATGGACCTGGGTTTCATCGGCGGGAGCATGGGCTGGGTAGTGGGCGAGAAGATTGCGCGGCTGATGGAGCGCTGCGTGGCGGAGCGGATGCCGGTGGTGATGTTCTGCGCCAGCGGCGGCGCGCGGATGCAGGAGAGCCTGGTGTCGCTGATGCAGATGCCCAAGACCTCCGGCGCCGCGGGGAGGGTGGCGCGGGCGGGACTGCCCTACATCAGCGTGCTCACCGACCCCACCTACGGGGGCGTGACGGCCAGCTATGCCTTCCTGGGTGACATCATCATCGCTGAGCGCGGGGCGGCGATAGGCTTTGCAGGGCCCCGAGTAATCCAGATCACCAAGGTGGACATCCGCCCTGAGGTGCAGACCGCGGAGTTCCAGTACCAGCACGGGATGATTGACCTGTTACTGGCCCGAGGGCAGCTGCGAGAGACGCTGGCGGATTTGCTGGATTGGTTTGCGTAGGAGGAGGGCACCGGTTCTGTGGGACACGGGACGTCGAGTCCCACGAAGTAGAGGATCCATCATGCCTGAGTCGGCAAGCGCACCGGGAGAGGTCCGGCGCCACGATCCCTGGGACATCGTCACCGCCGCGCGGCATCCGCAGCGGCCCTACACGCTGGACTACGTGCAGCGGCTGCTGGAGCGCTTTGTCGAGGTGCACGGGGACCGGCGCTTCGGGGACGATGGGGCGATGGTGACCGGAATGGGGTTCCTGGAGGACTACCCGGTGGCCCTCATCGGCCAGCAGAAAGGGCGAACCGCCGCCGAGCGCCGCGAGCGCAACTTCGGAATGGCCCGGCCCGAGGGCTACCGGAAGGCTCTGCGGGTGATGCAGATGGCGGCCCGGTTTGGGCGGCCGATCATCACCTTCATCGACACCCCCGGCGCCGACTGCCTGGAGGACTCGGAAAGCCGCGGCATCTCGGAGGCCATCGCCGCCAACCAGCGGGATATGTTCGCGCTGCCTGTCCCGGTGATCACCATGGTGATCGGTGAGGGCGGCAGCGGCGGGGGCATCGGCATTGGGGTTGGCGACCGCGTCTACATGCTGGAGTACACCTACTACAGCGTCATCATGCCGGAGGCCTGCGCTGCCATCCTGTGGCGCGACCCCAGCCTTAACCGCCAGGCCGCCGAGGCGCTGAAGCTCACCGCCAACGACGCGCTGGATCTGGGGCTGATTGACGGGATCGTCCTCGAGCCGCCGGGCGGGGCCCACATGGACTACGAGGGCGCGGCCACGGCGGTAAGGGTGCAACTGCTGGCGGCGCTGGAGGAACTGAAGGGGAAGACGGGGGAGGAGCTCATGGCGGCGAGGTATGAGAAGTTCCGGAGGATGGGGGCGCCGGAGTAGCCTAACCGCCTGCCCCCTTTCCGGGCGGACGCGCTTGGCCGGAGCAACGCTAACGGAACGGCCTTAGACGCCGAGGCTCATCCCCAGCCGGTATGCCTCCTCCAGGACCTCGGGCTTCGCTAGGATGGCTACCGCGGGGCCTACGCCGTCGGCGATGACGCTCCCGGCCCAGAGCAGGCCGAGGTAAGCGAAACTCAGCTCGAACATGCGCAAGAGGGGCTCGACCGCGTCGGGCCCCTCTTCTTCGTAAGCGATGGCCACCAGGGCCGACTTGCCCGCGAGCAGTGGGCGTCCCTGGGGGCGGTTGAATACCACCAGACGGTCCCAGACCGTCTTGAGCAGCGTGGTGGGGCCATACCAGTAGACCGGGGTGGCGAAGAGGAGGCAGTCCGCGCGGAGGATAGCGTCGTAAACCTGGTCCATGTCGTCGGGGAGCAGGCAGGGCCGATCGTCGCGCCAGCACTTCTCACAGCCCAGGCAAGGCCGCAAGCGGAGAGACCGCAAGGCAAGGCTTTCCGTCTCCAGCCCAGCCTCGCCGGCGCCCCGGAGCATGTGCTCAGCGAGGGTGTCGGTATTCCCGCCGCGTCGGGGACTACCCAGCAAAGCCACTAATCGCACTGGGGGCCTTCCTGTGACTGTCGTTGTATCTGCCGTGCCGGCTTTCCACCGCGGTTGCTCAGATCGCCTTCCGGGGTTGCCCTATCCCCCGCGCGGGCAAACAGGACTGTATCAGCAAGAGAGAGAGTCGCGCACCCCCCTCCGAGCCATTCGGGAGCGGAGACTCTAACCTTCCTGGTGGACCTCATGAGGGGGGCAGGCCACAATCACCTCGTTAGTGGCAGCGGAATTCCGCCTTGTAGGCTGGATCGCTCCGCCGTACACAGCACATCGATCACTCGGGCGGCACTCTCGCCGCTGACCATCAAAGGCGTGCTCTCACGGAAATGGTCGACGATGTTGTCGTAGTAGAGCTGCGTAACAGTCTTTCGGTACGGCACCTCCATCTCCGCCTGTTCGCCACCGGAGAGACGGGTGTAGACCTTCATCTTATCGGTATCCGGCCACTGCCATTCATCCACCAGCGTGCCTTTGTCGCCCAGGAGGTGGTAGCGGTGTGGTTGGACACGGTCCGTCCCGGAGACTACGACATTGGCCACCGCCCCCGAGGCGAAGTGAATCCGTACACTGCCGTGGTCCTCGTTCAAGGCCGGATCAAGATGTGGTGAGCGGTAGAGGAAACCGGAGACCGCCTCCACCTCGCTGCCGGCGAGGTGCAGGGCATAGTCCACTAGGTGAGCTCCCCAGTCGAAGAGGATGCCGCCGCTCTTCTCTTTCCAGCCGCGCCAAGTGTTTGGTCCCGGGCGGAAGTTGATGGCGATGTTCATCTCGAAGACATTGCCGAGCAGGCCGTCGTCGATGACTGTCTTGGTCGCCAGGAACCAGCCATCCAGCCGCCGGTTGTGGAAGACGGTGGCAAAGCGATCGTTCTTCCGCGCCACCTCGAGCACAGCCAGGCAGTCTTCGTATTTGGTGGCGAAAGGCTTCTCCACGATGACGTTGGCTCCGGCGTTGAGGGCGGCAATCGCCATCGGCGCATGCAGGTCATGCGGAGTGATCACGCCGGCCAGGTCCAGCTTCTCCTTCTTGAGCATCTCCTCGGCGGACGTGTAGAACGTGGCGTCGGGGAACTCTTGCTTCGCCACCTCGCGCATTTCCTCATTGACGTCACATACAGCGCACACTTGCATTTGTCCGGTGTCCTGCATCATCTGTCCATGCCATTTGCCGATCCCACCGATGCCGATGAGGGCACATTGTAGCTTCTTCATCTCTGCTCCCTTGTCGTTCCGAAATAGCGTTCGGTGGCCGCCGAGTTGCCCCTACCCATACGGAAAGGGCGCGTATCGCCTCAGGCTGACCATCCCTTCCGGGCGGGATTCTCCGTGGGGACCGCGGATGCCTGCTCGCGAGGCGCGGTGAACCTGAAGAAGTGGCGGCTTCCGTACCGGGTGACCGGGTGGGGAGAGAGGCTAGCGAGTTCGCGGCTAAGCAGTAAGTCGCGGATGCCTATATGCAGGGGAAGGGAACCGGACGAGTCGGAGGTGGATAAGGCACTCACTTCTTCTTTGAGACACAGAGCAATTCCCCAGAATTGGGGCGAGCTCTCAGCGATCGGGGCAGAAACCCAACCCCGCACGAACCCGCATGAATACTGGGCCTGCCGTACCTGGTGCCGGAGGCCGGACTCGAACCGGCATGAGGGGTGAACCTCGGCGGATTTTGAGTCCGCTGCGTCTGCCAATTCCGCCACTCCGGCACCGAGGGGAGTATAGCGGCGGGGTCGCGGGGGTGTCAAGGTGGGCCGCCCATTGACTAACTCCCCTGCTTCTGGGTATACTATCCATGCAATTTGGGTTACCCAAAGACGCAGACGGGGAATAGTAAGCGCGGGGAGAGATGACAGAGAGGCCGCCAGTGGCTCGTTACCGAGCCCCGGCTGGAAGCGGCTATCCAA
Organism: Candidatus Zipacnadum vermilionense; assembly: GCA_029821755.1. Lineage (GTDB taxonomy): Bacteria > Armatimonadota > Zipacnadia > Zipacnadales > Zipacnadaceae > Zipacnadum > Zipacnadum vermilionense. The sequence continues at coordinate 91,363 of JALGSV010000013.1, forward strand.
AGCGCGCTGAATCTGGCCCCTGAGTCGCGGGCTGAACAGGCCGACCGCCCTAGTAAGTACCGACGGAATCCCGACCGTTATCATCGGGAACGGCGTCGGAGAGACCTCTCCCCAGCGCCGGTTGAGCGGGTCGCCTGACGACAAGTCGTCTCACGACAAGTCGCCTTACGACCAAGAAGAGTGGTACCGCGGACGGCATTGTGGCCTTCCGTCTCTTTGCGAGATGGAAGGCTTTTTTGTTTGAGCATTACCAGGCCGCGTGTGGCATATTCAAGCACATCGGAGGGCGGTGCAGGATGAACTGGTCAAACGTTTCTCCGCAAAGTCTTCTGGGGCGGTCCCTGCGCTATGTTGCCTACCGCGCCGTGCCAGCCGGACTCAGGGTCCCCATTTTGCGAGGACCGGCCCGAGGCAAGCGATGGACCGCGGGCGCGCACTGTCCGGCCTGCTGGCTAGGATGCTACGAGTACGAGAAGCAGCGACTGCTGACAAGCGAGGTCCGCCCGGGCGACACTGTCTTTGATATCGGGGCCCATCGCGGCTTCTTCACCCTAGTGGCCTCGGTCTTGACCGGCCCGCGAGGCCGAGTGATAGCATTTGAGCCGCTGCCACTCAACCAGAGCTACCTGTACGAGCACCTGCGGGTAAACCGCACCAACAATGTGACAGTGATCGAGGCCGCCGTCGCCGATTTCTCCGGCACGGCGCGGTTCTCAGATGGCTCGGACTACAACCCCAAGTGCATTTCTGCACATCTCTCCAACGAGGGTGAGATCGAGGTCAGAACGCTAACCCTTGACGAGGTTGTCGAGTCGGGAGAGGCGCCCTCGCCTCGGCTGATGAAGATAGACGTGGAGGGGGCCGAGGTCATGGTGCTGCGCGGCGCGCACCGCCTGCTGGAACGAACAGGGCCGACGCTGGTCATTGACACCCACGGTCGCGCCACCCATGAGAAGTGCTGCGACTTTCTGCGAGGCCTCGGCTATGGACTGGTCACATTTGGGGAGGAGATATTCGTTCTCGACAACGGCACGGAACGCTACTTCGGGGAAGTGTTGGCGAAGAGGGGCTGAGCACCAATGCAGTGGCACATCTACGGCAGGTCTCAACTCATACTGTCGGGCCCCCGCAAGGGGGCAAGCTAGCGCAGAGCCCGGCGCAGGCCTGCAAGCCTGCACTATCCGACCCGACAGTCAAAGGAGACGAGACCCATGCCACGAGACATTCGCATATTCGACACAACCCTGCGCGACGGGGAACAGTCCCCCGGCGCCTCGCTCAGTGCTGAGCAGAAAATGACCATCGCCCACCAGCTCGCCGCGCTGAATGTGGACGTAATCGAGGCCGGCTTCCCCCACTCCTCCCCGGAGGACCTGGAGTCCGTCAGCCGCATCGCGCGGGAGGTCCGGGGGCCCATCGTCGCTGGGCTCGCGCGGACCATGGAGCCCGACATCGAGTCCTGCTGGAAAGCCGTGCAGTACGCGGAGAAGCCGCGCATCCACACCTTCATCGGGACCTCGAATATCCACATCGAGAAGAAGCTGCGTAAGACCAAGCCCGAGGTGCTGGCGATGGCAGTGCATGCGGTGCAGTTCGCCCGCGCGCGCTGCGAGGACGTGGAATTCTCCGCCGAGGACGCCCTGCGCACCGACCGCGACTTCCTGACCGAGATCGTCGCCGCCACCATCGAGGCGGGCGCGACCACCATCAACATCCCGGACACCGTGGGCTACACGATACCCTGGGAAATGGCCGATACGATCGAGTATCTGATCGAGAATGCCCCCGGCTTCAAGGAAGTCTGGATCTCGGTCCACTGCCACAACGACCTGGGCCTCGCAGTGGCCAACTCCCTGGCCGCGGTGCAGGCCGGGGCGACGCAGGTGGAGTGTACCATCAACGGCCTGGGAGAGCGGGCGGGCAACGCCGCGCTGGAGGAAGTTGTGATGTCCATCCGCACGCGGCCGGACCTGTTCGACTGCCGCACTGGCATCAAGACCCAGGAGATCATCAAGACTTCCCGGATGGTGTCCTCCATGACAGGGTTCGTGGTGCAGCCGAACAAGGCCGTGGTGGGGGCCAATGCCTTCGCCCACGAGGCGGGCATCCACCAACATGGGATGATCATGGACCGGCAGACCTACGAGATAATGCGACCCGAGGACGTCGGCCTGTCTGAGAGTCAGCTCACCCTGGGCCCGCGCAGCGGCCGGCACGGGCTGGCCTCGCGGCTGCGGGACCTGGGTTACGACGTGCCCGACGACAAGATGCCGGAGATCTACGAACGCTTCCTGGCCGTGGCCGACTGCAAGAAGCAGGTCTACGATGAGGACCTGGCCATCATCATGAAGGAGGCCAGCGCGCAGATCGTGGAGACTTGGCACCTGGTGTCGATGACGGTCGTGGCCGGGGTGAGCACCAGCCCGGCGGCCATTGTCTGCCTGGAGAAGGAAGGCGAGAAGATCACCGACTCGGCCATCGGCAACGGACCGGTGGACGCGGTGTTCGCAGCGATCCGGGAGATGACCGGCGTGGAACTGGTGCTCGACGACTACTCGGTGCGGAGCGTCAGCATCGGCGCCGACGCGCTGGGCGAAGCCACGGTGCGCGGCCATCGCAATGGCGAGGAGGCCATCGGCCGCGCAGCGAGCACCGACGTGGTGGAGGCCTCGGCGAAAGCCTACCTGAACGCCATCAACCGGCTCCAAATCAAGGAGCGGCGCAACGGCGGAGCGGTGGGGATGTGAGGGGACGGGGAGGTGGAACGTGGAACGTGGGGGAGCGGAAGGCGCGGATGAGCGGGGAGGGGCCGGAGGGCTCCTCCCCGCTTCTACGGTCGAGGGAGGCCGGACAGCCCACATCGGGCTGCAGACCGGTTCCACTGGCCTGTCGGGCGGCACTCAGTTTCGTTCCCGGACGGGATCAAGGACTCAGATCCAGATCCGCCTCAATCTGCTCTATGTAGCATTCAAGGTTGCTGTGGATCTTGTCGAACACGCGAGGCAGCACTGCCTCGATATCCCTCAGCTTGGTCTCGGGACCAACTGTCACGCAATGGTAATGGTACAGATGGTCCCCGATGATGCTCCGCTCCGCCTGCGACAGCGCGTCAAATGGATCACGAGCCAGACGGTCGTGAAAAGCCGACAGGTGGATGAAGGCACAACCGAAATCGTAGACGCTACGGGTCCAACCGTGGAGGCTGCTTGCCAGTTCAACCATATCTCTGTCGGTGACCTTGCGTTTGCCGTTCCTCGCACGCCAGGGATTGCCGTTGACGCTGTCCTCGATTAGGCGTGCTCGATACTGCCGATCCGCCACGGACAGGAGGAAGATGCAGCGGACCATGGAGTCCAACTCTTGCCTCAGAATGGCGAACACCGGGCCCGTTAGGGCGTTCCTGTGCAGCAGCAGCAGCGCGTCTTGGTTCTCCCGCGACCGGCTCCTGACCTGTCTGCAGAAGACTTCGAGATTGGGGTCTGCCATGCCGGTGGACCTCCATTTGCCGCGTGCCCACCGAATGTGATGATGCCCACTGAAGCGCGACCACAGCGACACCGCCCTCCAGTGTGGTGTCGCGGAGGGGACTCACCACCGCAGCGGGAAGTCGCCTACAGTCCGAACAGCCTCTCCGCCGTGCCGCCCATGATCATGCGGCGGTCCGTCTCGCTCATCTGGAGGGTATCCATTACCTGCTGGTAGTCGGCGTGGATGTCTTCCATCTCCTCAGGATCCACGTCAGTACCGAACAGTATCTTCTGGTACGGCGGTATCCCATACCCGACGTTCCCGTACCGCTCGTTGCGGCCCCACCAAAAGACCTCGCCGATAAACTCCGGGCCCTTCTTCTTCAGCGTACTGCCGGTCAGGTCGAAGTAGACGTTCTTGTGCAGGCGCGCCAGCTCGGCGGCCATGAAGTAGTCGGGGTTACCCAGGTGCGCGCCGATGATGTTCAGCTCGGGGCAGTGGCGGGCGATGCGGTCGAGCAGCACCGGCTGCATGCGCGCCGAGGAGACGTCCAGGGCCTGGTCCTCCTCGAAAGGCCAGACGATTCCCAGGTGAAACAGCGCCGGCATGCCTAGGACCTCGCAACGCTCGTAGGCGGGCAGGGCGATATCGTCATCATAGTTCACCAGCGGCCAGATGAACTTCATGCCGCGGCATCCGGCGGCGTGGAGGTCATCCACCAGAGCGGGGGTGTCTACCCCCAGGCGGTAGAAGCCGTAGCCGATGAGCAAGTCCGGGTGCTGGCGGAGCGCCTCCACCAGTTGCTCGTTGGTGGCGAAGGGCGGGCCGGTCAAGGCGGTGACGCAAACGCGGTCAATCCCCAGTTCGCCGCAGACGGCGCGGAGCTTATCCACGTAGGGTTCCCAATCGTCGGCGAGATGATGGTGGGCGTCGATGATCATAGGGGTGCCTCCTAGGGGCTGGGATGGCGCCGATGGGCCAAATGCTGGCGGACGCCGCGCGGTCGCGGGTCGCCCCCCAAGCGACTGCTCTGAAGATTCGGCCTGACCTCAGCAGTCTCCTCCCCTCTCCCCTATCACTTGCCAAACCAGAGGGCTTAGCTTACAATACTTGAGTGAAAGAGGGAACTTCTACAGCAATCATGGCCGACACGTCCACAGCTTTGCGCCGGTATCGGCACATCCACTTCATCGGCATCGGCGGCGTCTCGATGAGCGCCCTGGCCTCTACGCTCCGCGGCTGGGGGCTGCGCGTTAGCGGCTCCGACCGGACGGACTCCCCAGCACTGCAGCACCTACGGGCCGAGGGCATCGACACCGCGTACCCCCAGGCCGCCGCCAACCTCGGCGACGCCGATCTAGTCGTATATACTACCGCCATTCGCGAGGAGAACCCGGAACTAGTCGCGGCCCGCGCCCAGGGGAAGGAGTTGTGGCACCGGTCCAAGATGCTGGCGGCGCTGTTAGACGACAAGCGGCGCATCGCTATCGCCGGTACGCATGGCAAGTCTTCGACCACCAGCATGGTGGCCACGGTCCTGGCCTACCTCGGCCAGGACCCGACGCTTTTTGTGGGGGGAATCTCAGGCAACTTCAACTCCAACTATCACCTGGGAGCCGGGCCCTACGCAGTATTCGAGGCCTGCGAGAGTGACGGCAGCTTCCTGGCTTACGGCGGCTGCTCCCAGGTCCTGACCAGCGCCGAGGCGGATCACCTGGACAAGCACGGGACCTTCGAGAACCTGATCAACTCCTTCAAGCAGTTCGCGGCCAGCGCCGACCCGGAGGGGTTCGTGGCCTACGCCATCCACCCGCCGCTCATAGCGGAGATCGCCGCCTGCAGCCCGGCGCGGCGGGTGAGCTACGGGCTGGACCCGGCGGCGGACTACAGCGCGGCGGAGATCGAGCCGGAGGACGGCAGCGTGCGGTTCGTGCCGGTGATCCGGGGCCGGCGTCTGGCGCCGGCGCGGTTGCCGGTAATTGGCGACCACAACGTACGCAACGCCCTGGCGGCGCTGACGGTAGCCACTGAGCTGGGGCTGGACCCGCAGGCCGCGGCGGAGGCGCTGGCTACCTACCGCGGTGTAGAGCGTCGCTTCGAGCGACTGGGCGTGGTGGACGGATTCGAGGTGGTTGACGACTACGCGCATCATCCCACGGAGATCTGCGCGACGCTGGCCGCGGCGCGCAAGCACTACAACCGGCGGCTGATCGCCATCTTCCAGCCGCACCTGTACAGCCGCACGCGGGACCTGCTGGACGACTTCGGGGCGGCCTTCGCCGACGCTGACGTGGTGGTCATCGCGGACATCTACGCGGCCCGAGAGCTGCTCACGGGCGACATCTCCAGCGCGGACCTGTACCGGCTGGTGTGCGAGCAGAACCTGGGCAAGCCGGTGGCGTACCTGCCGAGCTTCGAGGAGATCGTGCGCTTCGTGCGGGAGACGGCACGGCCGGGGGATATGGTCCTGACCATGGGGGCGGGGGATATCCGTAAGGTCGGGGAGATGTTGGTGGGGAGGTAGGGAGGGGACGGGCTTGTAGGGCGCGGGTGCAAGTCCACCGCCTCGTCGCTTTGGCCGCGCGGGGCAAAGCGGCGGACCACAGCGCCAGTCACCTCCGGGCGGCAGCGAAGTTGCCGACCCTACCGGCCCGCCAGCAGCCGGTATCCAGACGGGCCTCCCTCGCCGCAGGGCGGTGAACGGAGGGGAACGGCCACCGGCGCGGGGACGCGCCGGCGTCAGTTGCCTGAAGCTACCTTCGAAGCAGCCTACATCGCAGAACACGATGGACACCGAAGCGCAGCAAGAGGACCGGTATCGACGCCGACAGCGGGGCCAGCAGGGGTTCTGGCTGGTATTAGGGACCAGCCTGCTCTCATTCCTGGCCGGACTGGGGGCGTCGTCGCTGTTCTGGATCTCCGAGGTGCGGGTGGTGGCGCCGGACCCGGCGCTCGCCCAGGCGGTGGTCCGTGCGCTAAGCGTGCCGGCGCAGGCCAGTTCGCTGTTCTACCCCCTCTCTCGTCTCGAACGCCAGGCTATGACTCTGCCGCAGGTAGAGTCCGTCGAGGTCAGCCGGGAGTTGCCACATCATTTGGTGGTCGGCGTGACCCGGCGAGTACCGGTGGCGGCGGTGGTACATGAGCGGGGGTTGTTGCTGGTGGGAGCGGATGGGGTGATCACCAACCTCGTGCCGCCCGGAGAGAAAGCGCCGCACCTGCCGCAGTTTCTGAGCATTCCGGTGGACAATCCACAGCCGACAGGCGAGCTGAGTGCGGAGTGGGCGGTGCGGGTGGCACAGGTGGCGGAGGCGGCGGTGAGCGGGGGATTGGGCGGGGACGTGCGGGTGGACTGTTCCCGGAGCCTCGACTTGCGCCTGACGGCCGGGGGTGTGGAGGGATATTTGGGCGCTACGGACAATCTAGCCCGCAAGGTCAGTCTCTTCGCAGCGCTACGGACAGAGCTGCGCCGCCAGGGAGGGGACCCGGCGTACATTGACGTGCGGGTGATGGAGCGGCCGATCTGGATGCCCAAGGGCGGGAAGGGCGGATAGGCGTGGAGGAGGCGCGGGGCCCGTATCCCGCGAAGTATCTATCCTCGCGTCTGCCGGCGGATATTGCGCGGTCGCAAGCGACGGCACAACACCCGTCCCTATGAGGGTCAGCCTCACCCTTAGCCACGATCAGGTGAAGACTGTGCTCACTGAATCGTATGTCGCCGGCCTGGATGTCGGCACTACCCGAATTCGCACGGTGGTCGCCCAGCCCGATCCCCGGGGTGCGCTACGCATTCTGGGGCTGGGGGTGGTGCCGGCGGACGGGCTGGCGCGGGGGATCGTGGTGGATCGCGACAAGGCTACGGTAGCCATCAAGGAGTCTATCCACCGGGCGCAGGTGCGAGCGGGAGTAGAGATCGCCGGGGCCTACGTGGGAGTCTCGGGGGCGCATGTCGCCTGCCGCAACGTCACCGGCCGGGTGCACGTGCCCAGTGGCGAGGTGGGCCACGGCGACATCGAGAAGGTCATCCAGAGCGCCCGCGATTCGGTGCGCACCGGCCCCGAGCAGCAGATCATCCACACCCTAGTCCGCGACTTTGCGGTGGACGGGGAGCGGAGTATCGCTCGGCCGGAGGGTATGCGGGGCAGCCGGCTGGATGTGGAGGTCCACGTCATCACCGGGGTGGGCAGCATCATCGCCAACCTGGAGGAGAGCGTGATGGCAGCGGGGGTGCGGGTGCTCAAGCACGTGTTGGAGCCGGTGGCCACCGCGATGGCAGTGATCAGCGAGGCGGAGCGCGACCTCGGCGTGATCCTGGCGGACATCGGCGGTGGGACCACGGATGTGGCAGTGTTCAGCGAGGGTGCCATCTGCCATACCGCCTCGCTGCCGGCGGCCGGCAACCACGTCACGCGGGACCTGGCGCAACTGCTGCGCATCGAGCCGCAGGACGCCGAGGCGGTCAAACGGCGCTACGGGGTGGCGCTGGCGGAGATGGTGGCGGCGGAGGAGACGGTCAAGGTGCGGGAGGTGGGGACCGAGCAGGAGATGCGCATTCCTCGGCGGCTACTCGGCGAGATCATTCAGCCCCGCATGGAGGAGATCTTCAACCTGGTCAAGGAGAACCTGATCCTAGCCGGGTTCTACGAGACCGTGGGCGGCGGCGTGGTGCTGTCCGGCGGCGGCGCGCAACTGGTGGGAGCGGCCCGACTGGCCTCGGCGACGTTGGACAATCTCCCTGTCCGGATCGGGGCGCCGCACCGACTCACCGGCCTGGAGGACAGCGTAGACAGCCCCAGCTACGCCACGGCGGTGGGCCTGGCGATGATGGCCGCACACGACGAGGCTTGGGCCATGCCGACCCGTCCCGCTACCGGCGCGGGGCCCTGGTGGGAATCGGCCAAGGCATGGTGGAAGCAGACGATACTCCCCGCGGTGCGGCGGCTTGCCGCACCCCAAGCCCCCCGGCGGTAGGAGCCACACCTCTCCCCCCCTCAGTCCCCCCACTACCGCGCCACGGCCTCTTTCCTCTTCTTTTCCTGGGGGTCTTGTAGGGACAACGCTCGTGCGTGGCGAATATGCCGATGGTAGCATCCAGACTTGCTGCTGAACCCAGAGGGAGCCATCTGGAGTGAGAAGACGCAGCTTGGCCCTGATCGAGCTGCTGGTGGTGGTAGCCATCATCGCCATCCTGGCAGCCATTCTGTTCCCCGTTGCTTGCTCGCGGCGGGTAAAGGCGCAGCAGAACGCTTCTTTGAGCGACATGAGGCATACGTTCGGCCCGGGAGCTTAGCTCCCGAGCCGTTAACCCGTACGGGGAGTTTCGCCCCGCGCGGCGAAGTTAGTTCTGGCACACCAGCAGTCACCCGGGAGGCCTACCCGTGCGCTACCTGCTACCCGCCCTCGCACTCCTCTTCACCGGCTCCACCGCCCTAGCCCAGCAGACTTCGAACCACGAGCTGCGGATCGTGCCCCGACCGGGAGCCGTAGAGATTGACGGCAGCCTGGGGGACTGGGATCTGTCGGGCGGAATCCTCATGTGCTACGACCTGGCGACGATGGAGGACAACCACGGCGTCCAGGCCTACGGCATGTACGACGCCGAGGCACTTTACCTGGGCTTCCACTTCAAAGATAAGTCGCCGCTGGTCAACCACTTGGACCCCAAGCTGGAGCCGTTCGGCGGGTGGCGGTCGGACTGCGTGCAGATGCGCATATGGACCGACCAGGTCGTGCACGTGGACGCCTACTACTTCACCGATGAGAAGCGGGCCATCGTGCAGATCATGTACAAGGATATGGGGGTCGCCGACTCGCCGCAGGAGGCCCTCAACGACGCCCTCGCCGCCGGGGCGCAGGAGGCCTTCAAGGTGGACGCGGACGGGCAGGGGTATGTGCAGGAGGTGCGGCTGCCCTGGAAGCTGCTGCGCAAGGACGGGCAGGCGTACAAGGCCGGGGAGTCGTTCCGGCTGGGGTTTGAGTGCTTCTGGGGGGATGTGACGGGGCGCAACTGGCCGGAGCATCGGCTGGTGGACCTGATCAACGCCGAGAATCCGCAGCGGGAGTTCTTCTGGTCCAACAAGACCGCGTGGGGGCAGGCCACGCTCATGGCCCAGGGACACTTGAAGCCGCTGCCGACGCCGCCCGCGCTCACGCCCGCCCAGCGGCTGGCGGGGATGCGCACCAAGACGGAGGGGCCAGTGCCGCTGGAGTACACTCTCCCCGCCGACGGCAACGTGACGCTGGTCATCGAGACGCCCTCGCGCAAGCGAGTGCGTAACCTGCTGAGCAACGCCCCGCGTAAAGCGGGGAAGAACATTGACTACTGGGACGGGGCCAACGACGACGGGCAGTTGGTGACCACCGGCAACTACCGGTTCCGGGGCTTGTTCCACAAGGGGCTGGATATCGCCTACCAGTTCTACTTCAACAACCCCGGCAACCCGCCGTGGGATACGGGCGACGGGCACGGCAACTGACTGGCCGACCACAGCAACCCCCAGACAGTGGCGGCGGATGAAGAGGCGGTTTACGTGGCCGCGCCCAACGCGGAGTCGGGAACGATCGTGATGCGGCTGGACCTGGAAGGGCGCAAGCAATGGGGTGTGATCCGGGTGATGCCGGCCCAGTCCACCGCGGTGGCCGTGGATGACCAGTACGTCTACGTGGCCCTGGACCGGCAAGGGTATGCGCTACTGCAGGGCAAGGACAAGCAGGACGGCGAGATCGTGATCTACAAAATGGACAAGGCCACCGGGCGCTTCGCCGGCTGGCCGGACAATACACGCGAGCATGCGGTGCTGGTGTGGCCGCTGAGCAAGGTTCCCACCGGACCGACGTTCGTCTGGCCGCCGCCGCGGGACTCCGCCCTGCCTGAGCTGCGCCGCACGGGAGGCATGACCGCGGCCGCGATGAGGCAGCAAGTTTTCGGGATGGCGGTGGATGACAAGAATTGCTACATATCAGCGTACTACTTGGACCAGGTCCTGGTGGTGGATAAGGCCGCGGGGTCGCTGGTCGAGACACTGTCGGTACCGCGGCCGGCGGGCCTGGCCCTCGCGGGGGATGGGCGGCTGCTGGTGGTTAGCGGGACGCAGGTGCTCTCCATGGACCCCGCCACGGGCGAGAATCGCCCCGTCATCAGCACAGCCCTGCAGGCCCCCGTCGGGCTGGCGCTAGACAAGCAGGGCAACCTGTGCGTCTCCGACTGGGCGGGCGCGATGCAGGTAAAGGTCTTCTCGCCCGAGGGGAACCTGCTGCGGACGGTGGGTAAAGCAGGGGGGCGGGCGTGGATCGGGAGCTTCGACCAGTCAGGGATGCTACAGCCGCGGGGGATGGCCGTGGATGCACGGGGGCGGCTATGGGTGGCGGAGGACGATGTCTCGCCCAAGCGTCTCAGTTTGTGGGACGCCACCGGCAAGTTCGAGAAGGACTTCATCGGGCCTACGGGCTACGGGGGCATCTACGGCTGCATCATCCCCCACAACCCGAAGCAGGCGCTCAACTATGGGTGCGAGTGGGAGCTGGACTGGAAGGCGGGGACGGGGCGGGCCGTGGGGACGCTCTGGCGGCAGATGCACGAAGATGCCTTGTTTGGGATCGAGCCCTATGACCGCGTTTGGGTGCTCCAGAGCAAGGGCAAGGAGTACATCATCTCCGACAACACCAATAGCCGCTTCGTCATCTCGATTCGCGATGGCGACTACTATCGCCCGCTAATGGCGGCAGGGCACGACCTGCCGGACATGCCCTTCCTGCCCAAGCACGAGAAAACCGACAACTTTGTTTGGTCCGACCGCAATGGCGACGGACGGGTGCAGGCCGGCGAGATCCAGATCTTCGCCGCGCCGGGAGTGGACAAGCCGATGAACTGGTACAGCGGCTGGACCTGGGCGATTGACCAGAATCTGACCATCTACCCGGCCTCCTCGGGAGGCACGACCTACATCTGGCGTATGCCGGTGCAAGGCTGGAGCCCCTGCGGCGCGCCTCTCTACGACGGACCCCAAGCGCAACTGCTCGTCGACCAGCAAGTCGAGTGGTTCTGCAACTCGCTCAAGTGCGACGGGGAGGGCAACATCCTGGCGAACCAGAGCCCGC
>JALGSV010000014.1 GCA_029821755.1 Candidatus Zipacnadum vermilionense
CGACTACTGGTTAGGCCGGGAGCGACTTGGTACGGACGAGGAGCTTACCGAGATGGTGGCGGTCATCCTCGCGAAGCTTACGCAAGAGTTCTGGCCGGAGTTGATGGTAGTGGCCGCCGAGGACGAGGCGGGGCCGCTACCCCGGCGGCTCGCCGAGATACCGGAGGGGCACTGGTTCTACGCGCGGGCACAGACGCTGCTGCAAACGATGCCCAAGGAGGTGCAGGTAGCGCCGTCGGCGGAACCCGCGGCACCGCCGCAGGTGACCCCGGCTGCCCCACCGCCCGAGCCGGTGGCGACCGCAGCGCCGGAGCCGCGGGCGTTTCCCGACGTGCCGATGGGGCATTGGGCGGCGGCAGCGGTAACGAGGCTGCAGGCGGAGGGGATTGTGGAGGGGTATCCCGGAGGGAAGTTTGGGGGAGGAGGGTAAGGCCTCTCGACGGGCGTGGCCGGGCCGGATAGGTTCCGTTTGGCCGCGGTGCATCTGCGGCCTGCGACCTACCCGGCCTCTCCTTGGTTTGGGGTAAGGGTGGGTGGACATTGCGCCGCGGACTCCGCAAAGTCCACCCCTACGTGGTTTGTCATGTCCTCCTTCACCGATACCATTGTTGCTATCTCTACGCCTCCCGGCGTGTCCGGGATTGGGATTGTCCGGCTGACCGGGCCCGAGGCCCTGGCGATTGCCGACCGCCTCTTTGCCCCTGCCGATCCGCGCAAGCTTCCCTCTTCCCATCCGAGCTTCACCCTCCTGTACGGGCACGTGGTGGACGGCGAGGAGGTCGTGGATGAGGCGCTGCTGTCGGTGATGCGCGCCCCGCGCACCTACACTACCCAGGACGTGGTGGAGATCAACTGCCACGGGGGCATCGTGCCGCTGCGGCGGACGCTGGAGCTTTGTCTGCGGGAGGGGGCGCGGCTGGCCGAGCCGGGGGAGTTTACCCTCCGGGCCTTCCACTTCGGGCGGATTGACCTGGCCCAAGCGGAAGCGGCGGCGGACCTCATCAACGCCCAGACCGCCGAGGCCGGCCAGGCCGCGGTGCAGCAACTGAGCGGGCGACTCTCGGGGCAGGTGGAGGCGCTGCGGACGGCGTTGGCCTCGCTGCTGGCGCACCTGGAGGCGGCGATTGACTTTGGGGAGGACGATATCGAGGCGCTGGGCAGGGAGGAAATTGCGGCGCGGTTGCGGGCGGTCCTGGGGCATGTGGAGGGGCTACTGGTGACCGCCGAGCAGGGGAAGCTGCTGCGCCAGGGGGCGCGGGTGGCCCTGGTGGGGCGGCCCAACGTGGGCAAGTCGTCGCTGATGAACGCGCTGCTGGGCGAGGAGCGGATGATCGTCACGCCCATCCCCGGCACGACGCGGGATACGGTGGCCGAGAGCCTCAACATACATGGGGTGCCGGTGGTGCTGGTGGACACGGCGGGCCTGCGGGAGGTGGAGGACGAGGTGGAGCAGGCGGGTGTGGACCGCGCCCGGCAGGCGCTGGAGGAGGCGGACGTGGTGCTGCTGGTGCTGGACCGGTCGGTACCGCTGACAGCGGAGGATAGGGGGCTCTTGGCAGAAGCGGGGGAGCGGACAGTGGTGGTGGTGAACAAGTGCGACTTGGCGGGAGCATGGGAGGTGGAAGGTGGAACGTGGCACGCGGGGAGGAGAGGGGAGGCGATGCAGGTATCCGCCAAGACGCATGAGGGGCTGGACCAGCTGCGAGAGGCGATTGCGGAACGGATTGGCGTGGCGGGGCTGCGACCGACCGGGGAAGTCATCGTGACCAACGTCCGCCACCAGCAAGCCCTGACTCGAACGCGGGACGCGGTGGCGCGGGCCCTGGCGAGCAGCGAGGCCGGAGCGACGGAGGAGTACCTGGCCGAGGACTTGCGAGAGGCCCTGGAGGCGCTGGGAGAGATCGTGGGGGCGACCAGCCGCGAGGAGATCATCGCGGAGGTGTTTGCGCGGTTCTGCGTGGGGAAGTGAGACGGGAGGCGGCTGTTTACTTCGGGGCAGACAAGTGGTAAGATATTCTTACCATACGGACGAGGTGAGCTGATATGGCACTGGGATATAGAGTAAAGGTCTCCTCCAAGGGGCAGATTGTGATCCCGAAGAAACTGCGGGAGCGACTGGGGCTGGAGGCCGGGAGTGAGGTGGAGTTTGAGGTCATCGGGGAGAGGAGATTCCTGATCCGCAAGGTCCCGCCCGCCGCGGAGGAGCGCCGCGGCGGGTCCCCGCGCAAGCGAGAGGCGGCCTGACTTGACGGTTACGCGGAGGAGCTGAGACTGAAATGGGCACACAATACCGGAAGAAAATGTCGTCGCGGGGGCAACTGGTGATACCGGGGCCGGTGCGCGAACGAGTGGGCCTGCAGCCCGGAGACGAGTTGTCCGTACAGGTCCTGGATGACAGCGTTCTGGCGGCGGAGAAAACGGAGCCGACGGAGTTTGAGTTGGCGGTGGCCCGCCTCCGTAGAGAGATGGAGGACCGGGGGATTACCCAGGACGACATTGACCGCGCCGTAGAAGAGGTCAAGCAGGAGATCTACGATGAGGTGTACGGCCCGACCAGCAAGACTCCTGCTTGACGCCAACGTCATTATTAGCGGCATGCGCTTCCTGGGGCCGCCCCACTAGCTTCTAGAGCAGGCCCGAATGGGAAACGTCACGCTGGTGACGCCGGAGTACGTGGTGCGCGAGGCGCGACGCGTATTGTCGGTGAAGTTCGCCTTGACCGAAGAGGCGATCGAGACCGGCTTGGCCGAGATTGCGGTGGCGGCAACCCCAAATCCACCGGTTGCGGCGGTCGCTGAGGCTGCAATGTTGATTCAGGACCGGGCGGACGCGCCAGTCGTGGCCGCGGCCCTGCAGGCCAAGGTGCACGCTCTCGTCACTGGCGACATCCATTTCTTCAGCCCCGCCGTCCAGGCAAGCATACGGGTCCTGACTCCCCGACAGGCGCTCGACTTGGTCATGGGCTCTGGACCCGGAGCCGGAAGCGAGGCCGATGGCTCATGATCCTCTACGTCGCTATGGCTGTCTCAGAAGACGACTACCTCACCGCTGGGGGCTGGCTCCTCCGCCATAAGCGGGTCTTCGAGCAGGCCTCCGGGCAGCCCTGCCTGGTGCGTTGGCACCCGGAAGTGACCGTGGAGTTCGTGGCCGACTGGCCGATCGACAGCCTGGTGGTCAGCGGGTTCGGGAAGAGCTTCGACGAGTTCGACCTGGCGCAGTTGTATGGGTTGAGCGACGTGCTGCGGGGGACGGAGCTGCCGATGCTGGGGCTGTGTGGCGGGCACCAGCTCCTGGGGCACATCTTCTCGCGCGACCTGCGGCAGGTGGAGAGGCTGGAGGATGAGCCGATCCGACGGCTGGGCGCAGGGGAGCCGGACATGTACCCGGAGTACCACGCGGGATGGTACAAGGAGAAGGGCATGCAGCCGGTGCGGGTGCTGGAGCGGGAGGACCCGTTGTTCGCGGGGCTGCCGGGGACGATCATGGTGCTCGAATCACACTACTGCGAGGTCAAGACGCTGCCGCCGGAGTTCGTGCTGCTGGCGAGTAACGACAATTGCCGAGTGCAGGCGATGCGGCACCGCGAGCGGCCAGTGTACGGGACACAGTTTCATCCGGAGGGGTATACGGAGGACTACCCTGACGGTCGGGGGATACTGGAGAATTTCTTCCGGCTGGCGGAGGTGGCACGATGAGCGCGGAGGTACGCGGAACCGGTCCGCATCGCGCGCGGGTGCTGGTGCTGCCGACGCGGGCCGACGCGGTGCGAGAGATGGCGCGAACGGGCGTGCGCCCGCCGGCGGAGCAGTGGCTGGCGGATAAGCTGACGGCCCTGCCGATACGGCTGGAGAACGTCGAGGGGCGGGCGGCGAATCTGCTCAAGCAGGAAATGCTCGCCCTGGGCGGCGACTGCGCGGTGCACCAGGGGGTGGCGGCCTTTGAGCGCGAGCCGCGGCCGGTGCTACTGCTGGGAACGCGGCGGATGTACCGACGGCTGCTCGGCAAGTGCCGGATGCAGCCGTTTGGGCTGAAGGGAATCGGAGAGGAACTGGCGCGGCTGCTAGCAGTCGTCGAGCGCGAGGAAAGGCCGGCGCTACAGACGCCACACGGGGCGCTGGAGGTGGGGCGGCGGTGCCTGGTGATGGGGATCATCAACATGACGGAGGGGTCGTTCAGCGGGGACGGTCTCGCGCGCGGACGCGCGGCGGAAGACGTGGCGGGGGCGGTGGAGCAGGGGCGGAGGTTTGCGGCGACGGGAGCGGATATCCTGGACGTAGGCGGGGAGTCCACGCGGCCGGGCGCTCCGGAGGTAGACGAGGCGGAAGAACTGCGGCGAGTGGTCCCGACGATTGCGGCGCTGCGGGAGGCCGTCGCCCTGCCGATCTCGGTAGATACCCGGCGCGCGCGGGTGGCGCGGGAGGCGGTCGCGGCGGGGGCGGACATGGTCAACGACATCTGGGCGGGGCGGCAGGAGGGGATGCTGGAAGCGGTGGCGGAGCTGGGCGTGCCGGTGTGCCTGATGCACATGCAGGGCACCCCGCAGACCATGCAGCATGACCCGCAGTATGAGGACGTTATCACCGAGATCTACGGCTTCCTGGCCGAGCGGCTGGAGGCGGCGGTGGCGACGGGAGTGGCCGAGGAGCAGATCATGGTAGATCCCGGCTTCGGCTTCGGTAAGCTCCCCGAGCATAACCTGGAGATCGTGCGGCGGCTGCGGGAGTTCCGCTCGCTGGGGCGGCCGGTCCTGCTGGGCCCCTCGCGCAAGGCCACCATTGGGAAGATCCTGGACAAGCCGACCGACCAGCGCCAGTGGGGCACGGCGGCCTTGGTGGCAGTGGGTATCGCCAACGGAGCGGACATCGTGCGGGTGCATGACGTGGAGGAAATGGCGCAGGTGGCGCAGGTGGCGGGCGCGGCGGTCACGGCGGAGCGGCAAGGGGAGGGTGGCGAGTAGCAGACCGAGGTACGCGCTGATCATGACCAAGCCCAGCAGAAGCCCAGAAGAGAAGCGCAAGTGGGAGATCCGCCGCTGCATTGGGGCGGCGCGCGATGGGCTGTCGGCCGAGGAGCGGGAGGATAAGAGCCGCATCATCTTCACGCGGGTGGTGCAGGCCTGGGAGTACCAGCAGGCGGCGACGGTGCTGGCCTATGCGCACTTCCGGTCGGAGGTGCAGACCGACCGGCTGCTGCGAGCGACGCTGGCGGCGGGCAAGCGGCTGGTGCTGCCCCGAGTGAACCGGGCGCGCCACGAGCTAGACCTGTACCTGGTCACCGACCCGGCGCGGCAACTGGTGCCGGGGGCGTGGGACATCCCGGAGCCCGATCCGGCCCAGTGCGCGGCAGCGCCCCTGGAGGAAATCGACTGCGTGATCGCCCCGGGCGTGGCTTTTGATCCCTGGGGCGGGCGGACGGGGTACGGCGGGGGGTTCTACGACCGGCTGCTCAACGCCCTCTCGCCCGCCCAGGCACGGGTGTGCCTGGGGCTGGCGTATGAGGTGCAGATCGTTCACGAGGTGCCGCGGGGGCTGTTCGACGCGCACGTGGGGGCGGTGGCGACGGAGTTGCGTTTGGTGGAGAACCGGTGATCTGCCATGCCCACTGACCTGCACCTGGCGCTGCAACGTCACTACGCGGGGGAGGACGGGGTGATTGAGGCGCCGGTGGGCGGGTATGTGGTGGATGCGTTCCGCGGCGGCGTGGCCTACGAGATACAGACGGGGAACTTCGCGGCGCTGCGGGGGAAGCTGGCGGCGCTGGCCGAGCGGGGGCCGGTGGTGCTGGTGTATCCGGTGGCGCAGGTCAAGACGATCGTGCGGCTAGACCCGGAGACGGGGGAGGAGCTGTCGGCCCGACGCTCTCCGAAGCGGGGCCGGGTGACGGAGGTGGGGCGGGAACTGCTCTACCTGGCGGAGGCCCTGCGGCACGGGAACCTGGCCCTGGAGGTGGTCCTGACCGTTGAGCGGGATCTGCGGCAGGATGATGGGCAGGGGAGCTGGCGGCGCCAGAGGGTATCGCTGGTGGGGCGGGAGCTGGTAGAGGTGGTGGAGACGCATCGCTTCGAGCGGCCGCAGGACTTCCTGCGGATGCTGCCGGAGGGCCTAGCGGAGCCCTTCACTACGGCGGAACTGGCGGCGGCGGGGAAGCTGACTAAGGCGCTGGCGGGGCGGCTGGCGTACGGGCTATGGAAGCTGGGGACGCTGGAGAGGGTGGGCAAGCGGGGGAATTCGCATTTGTACCAGAGGGTCAGGCCGCGAGGCAGGAAACGCCGCGGCCCCGCGAGATAAGCCGGCATTAGTTCACGGAGATCACTACCTCATGCCCCCTACCGACTGCCTTCGCATTCAGAACATGACCTTCTACGGCTACCACGGGGTGGACGCGGAGGAGCGGCGGCTGGGGGGGAAGTTTTCACTGGATGTCGAAATGCACCTTGACCTGCGCCCGGCCGGGGAGAGCGATGACCTGACCAAGACCGTGGACTACAAGGCCGTGTATGACCTGGTGCGGCGGGTGCATGACGGGGAACACTACCTGCTCCTGGAGGCGCTGGCCGAGGCGGTGGCAAGCGCGATTCTGGCGAAGTTTGCGGTAGAGGAAGTGGTGCTGCGAGTCCGCAAACACAGCGTGCCGCTCCAGGGCCTGATTGACTATACTGAGGTGGAGATACGGCGGGGACGGGCACAGTAGGTGGGGAACAACGCCGAGGGAGGAACTACCATGACCCGAGTAGAGATCCTGGCCGCAGCTACGGAGTTGGTGGGGGCGCGGAAGCCGTTTGTGCTGGGAACCGTAGACGCGGAGGGGAAGCCACAACTACGGTGGATGGGGGACCTGCTGCTGGAGGAGCCGCTGGTGATATGGATGGCCTGCGGAGCGCAGTCGCGCAAGATCGCGCAACTGGCGGCCAACCCTAGCGCCCAATTGGTCTTCAGCGGCCCAGACTTCATGACCGTGGCAACGCTGAGCGGGCACTGCGAGGTGCGGGGTGATGCGGAGGCCAAGCAGAAGGTGTGGGACAGCATCCCGGCACTGACACACTACTCCAGCGGACCCGAGGACCCGAAGATGACCGCGCTGCGGTTTGTGACCAAGCGGGTCGAGGTGCTGCAGATGACGGCGGGGATGGAGCCGCAGGTGGCCGAGTTCTAGGGGACCAACCTCCTTCCTCACCGTCCGGAAGGTAGATAAGTGCTGAGTGGGGAAAACAGCGCCCGTTCTAGCCGGTGCGTGCCGTACAGGGCACGGCCGCCGAGCGGGCGCTCGACATTCCCACGAAAGGCAAGTGATCCGCATGGCTCTTGAGGAAATCCGGGCTGCCGAGTTGGACACCGAACAGTTCATCGCGGAGAAAGTGGCCGAGATCAGGGAGGCCGTCGGTGACGGGCTGGCCATCAATGCGTTGTCGGGAGGCGTGGACTCGTCGGTCGTGACGATGTTGGGGCACCGGGCGCTCGGCGACCGGCTCAAGACGCACTTCGTGGAGAACGGTCTGATGCGGCAGGGCGAACCACAGAAGATCGTCGACAGCTTCGCGGCGCTGAGAGTGCGGGTAGAGGTGGCGGACGCGAAGGACAAGTTCTTCGCCGCGTTACGCGGGCTGACCGATCCCGAGGAGAAACGGGAAGCCATTACCCAGACCTTCTACAAGGACGTTTTCGCGCAACTGGTGCGGGAGAGCGGGGCACGCTTCCTGCTGCAGGGGACGATTCTGACGGATGTGGACGAGACAGTGGCCGGCATCAAGCGGCAGCACAACGTCTTCGAGCAGTTGGGGATCGACCCGCAGGAAACCTTCGGTTACGGCATCCTGGAGCCGCTGATCCAGTTGCGCAAGGACGGGGTGCGGAAGGTCGGCGAGGCGGTGGGCCTGCCAGGGGAACTGTTCCGGCGTATCCCCTTCCCCGGTCCCGCTCTGGCCGCTCGGGTGATCGGCGAGGTCACGCCGGAAAAGGTGGAGCTGGTCCGGGAGGCCACGGTGATCGTAGAGGAGGAGCTGGCCGTCACGGGAGCCTTCCAGTACATGGCGATTCTGCACGAGGATTGCGTTACCGGTATGCGGGAGGGGCAGCGAGAGTTTGGGCAACAGATCGAGGTGCGCTGCTGGGACAGCATGGACGCCCGCACCGCCACGCCGACGCAAGTGAACTGGGCGATCTTGGAGCGGCTGGGGCAGCGCCTCGTCAGCGAGGTGCCCGGGGTGGTCAGCGTCACCTATGGGATCGCCCCGAAGCCGCCGTCGACGATGGAGGTAGTCTAGGTGACAGACGCGGGACCGGAAGCACGCAAGCAAGCCTATACCTTCTACGTCCTATACACCGTGGTTGCGGAGGCCTGCGGGTTGCACCTGCGGGATATCTTCCTCGAGCCGGAGAAGATTGCGGCGGCGTATCGGCGACTGCCGGAGGTGTTCTCGCCGCGGCTGTGGGAGGGGGTAGGGGATCACTTTGCCGTACCGGGGATTCAGTCGACCAGCTACGACCATCTGACGGCGCTGGGGGTGGAGGTGGACTTCCCGCTGGACGGGGAGCCTAAGCCGCGCAATATCCTGCAGGGGCCGGAGGACGTGGAGAAGCTGCAGAGCCCGGAGCGGTTCCTGGAGTGCGGGCTAATGCCGGAGCGGCGGCGACTGTGGACGCGGCTGCGGAAGGCGTGGGGGGAGGAGAGCCTCTCCCCCCTCCCGACCGGCTATGGCTGCGAGGGCCCGGTGACCAGCGCGGTGCTGCTGGCCGGGCAGGACTTCCTAGTGTGGCCGTACGACTGCCCGGAGGCGGCGCACGCGTTGCTGGAGTTCTGCGTGCGCAGCGCGCATGCCTTCCAGCGGGAGTACTTCGCGGAGTTGGGGACCCAGTTCCCGGTGAAGGTGTCGTGGATCTTCGACGACTTCGCGGGGATGTTCCCCCCCGCGCTGTTTGAGGAGTTCGTCGTGCCCTACTGGAACCTGTGGTACGAGCTGGCCGGGTGTGAGCGGCGCTGCGTGCATACGGAATTGCTCCGGCCCGACCACCTGCCGCTGCTGGCGCAGTGCAAGACGGACCACTTTGACCCCGGCGTGGACCAGTACGTAACCCCGCGGGACGTGGCTGAGAAATGCCCGTGCGACTTCCAGCTCCGGCTGCCGGCGTGGCATGTTCGGGGCGTGCCGGTGGAGAAGGTGCTGGCGGAATACCGGAAGCTGGCCAGCTATGAGCCGGTGAGGATTGAGTTCGGGATGTACTGCCTGGAGGAGGAGGAGAACTTCCTGGCGCTCCTGGACTTGGCCCGGGAGATGGCGGGCGAGTGACCTATCTATTCCCCCATCCCACTTGCCGGCTTTCCCCGCCAGGGCCGCAGGGAGGGGTTTGGGGTCAGGACGGGGAAATACACAAGGAATTGTAGCGACCGGTGGACAACAGCGCCGGAAGGTGCTGGGAACGCCGCACCGCGTACAGACGGTGCGGCGTCAAGTTGACATGGGTAGCACAGACCTCTCAGCCTGTGCGGCATACGACGTAGGCGGGGCGACCCGTGCTACTCGAGACAAAGGAGATACCCTAACTATGCTTAGCGATCTTGAAATCGCCCAAGCCGCTACCATGCGACCCCTCGCCGACGTGGCCGCAGACATGGGGCTGCTGCCGGAGGACCTGGAGATGTACGGCCGACATAAGGCTAAGGTCCACCTGGACGTCCGCAACCGCCTCGCTGACCGTCCCAACGGGAAGTACGTGCTGGTGACCGCCATCACCCCCACGCCGCTAGGCGAGGGCAAGACCGTCACCACCATCGGCCTCACCCAGGGCCTGCAGCACATCGGGAAGAAGCCCATCTGCTGCATCCGCCAGCCGTCAATGGGGCCGGTCTTCGGCATCAAGGGCGGGGCCGCCGGGGGCGGGTATGCCCAGGTGGTGCCGATGGAGGACCTGAACCTGCACTTCACCGGCGACATCCACGCGGTGGGCGCCGCCAATAACCTGCTGGCGGCGATGCTGGACGCCAGCTTGTGGCATAAGAACCCGCTGGATATCGACCCCTTGAGCATCACCTGGAACCGCGTCGTGGACATGAACGACGTGGCCCTGCGCAAGATCATCACGGGGCTGGGCGGGGCCAAGGGCGGCCTCCCACGGGAGACGCAGTTCGACATCACGGTGGCCTCCGAGGTCATGGCTATCCTGGCGCTCACCACCGGCCTGCAGGACATCCGGGAGCGGCTGGGGCGAATCATGGTGGGCCTGAGCAAGTCAGGCAAGCCGGTGACCGCCGAGGACCTCGGAGCCGCAGGTGCCATGTCGGTACTGATGAAGGACGCTATCCAGCCGAACCTGATGCAGCGGCTGGACGGCGGGGCGGCCTTCGTACACGCGGGGCCCTTCGCCAACATCGCCATCGGCTGTAACTCCATCGTCGCCGACCAGATCGCCCTGAAGCTGGGCGAGTACGTGATCACCGAGGCCGGCTTCGGCGCGGACATCGGCGCCGAGAAATTCATGGACATCAAGTGCCGCGCGGCGGACCTGGCCCCGAACGCCGTGGTCATCGTAGCCACCATTAAGGCGCTCAAGATGCACGGCGGCGGGTTCATCCAGAAGCCTGGCAAGAAGCCGCCCATGGACGAGATCATGAAGCCCAATCCGGCGGCCGTGGAAGCCGGTTGCGCCAACCTGATCCAGCACGTCGAGAACATGCGCAAGTTCGGCGTCCCAGTCGTCGTAGCGATAAACGCCTTCCCGTATGACACGCCGGAGGAGACGGAGATCGTGCGGGCGGCGGCGCTGAGCGCGGGCGCGGAGGCGGCGCCGGAGTCGCTGGTGCACGCCCAGGGCGGCGCAGGCGGCGCGGCGCTGGCCGAGGCCGTGGTGGCCGCGGCGGATAAGCCCAGCGAACTGAAGCTCCTGTACCCGCTCGAGGCCTCCATCAAGGAGAAGATCGAGACGATCGCGCGGGAGATCTACCGGGCCGGCGACGTAGACTACTCCCCGGTCGCCGAGAAGAAGATCAAGCAGTTCACCAAGCAGGGCCTGGACAAGCTGCCGATCTGCATGGCCAAGACGCACCTGTCGGTGACGCACGACCCGGACATCAAGAACACCTGCCCCGGCTTCATCCTGCCGGTGCGGGACATCCGCCCCTCGGCGGGCGCGGGCTTCCTGTACCCCCTCTGCGGGGAGATGAGCACGATGCCGGCGCTGCCGACCAGGCCGGCGGCGGTGGATGTGGACTTGGACGAGGAAGGGAACATCGTGGGGCTGTTCTGAGGGAAGTGGTGAGTGGTGGGTGGTGGGTGGTGAGTTGGGGAGGGGACTGACGCCGGTCTGGTCCGCCGGGCCGGTGTCTGTCCCCGACGTGCGCTGAGGAATCGACAGGCCGAGGAGGCGAAGGCGATGAAGAGGCTGCTGTGGGTGGCGGGAGTGCTGGTCCTTGCCGCGGCTTTCGTGGCGGCCGTGGGTATTTGGCGACGGAGCCATCCGATCTACTCTCCGGAGCAGGTAGTCCGCAAGTACATCGAAGTCTATGGCGACTTTTACCGGACCCGGAAGAGCGAGCCATTGCCAATCTTCCCTCGCATATCCCCGCCTGATGCAGCGCATTTTCTGCCGGCGGCAACGCTGGTACGGGTTGGGGCGGCGCAGGTGTCTGGTGAGACCGGCACGGTTCCGGTCACCTTCGTTCTCACCAACCACGGGAAGTACCCGCCGGAGGCCGCCACCCCATTCTTCGTCAAGAAGCTCGGTGGGGGATGGCTCGTAGATGACATCGCCACCCACGACCGCATAAACAGTGAGTGGGGAACGCACTGTTGGGGAGACTGGGGGGTCTACACTGGCTCGCCCATCCAGGGAGGCGAGCGGTAGCCTTGCACGTCCCGACACCGGCGAGACGCCGGCGCCACCGGGAGGGACGCAGGCTTGGAAGCCCGCGCTACCCAGAGGCAATCATGTCCATGACCCGCCGCGAATCCGTCATCGCCGCCATCAACCACCAGCAGACCGGCCACATCCCCTACGCCTTCGACTTCACGGCGGAGGCGACGGCGATGTTGCAGGAGCATTATGGGTGCGAGGACCTCTCCGCCCATATCGGGAACTGCATCCGGGATGTGCCGGGGGTGTGGTGGCAGTTCGTGAATGTGCCCGAGGAGCAACTGGAGCCGGGGGTGCCCTCGCGCCTGCCGGATGTGCAGGGGCGCGGTAGCTATGAGGCGATGACCGAGGCCCTCGAGCAGCTGCGAGAGACCACCGACGCCTTCCTGCTGGTGCGGTTCTATGCCTCCCTGTTCGAAAAGGCCTGGGGCCTGCGGGGGATGGAGAACCTGCTCTCCGACATGCTGCTGCACGAGGAGTACTGCGAGGCGCTGTTTGAGCGGATCGTCACCGCCGACCTGATGATGCTGGAGATGATGCTGGCGGCGGAGGTGGACGGGGTGCTGCTGGGGTGCGACTGGGGCAGCCAGCAGGCGCTGCTGATGAGCCCGGCCATGTGGCGCAAGTACATCGGCCCCCGCCATGCGCGGATGTTCAGCAAGATCCGGGAGGCCGGGAAGTACGCCTTCCTGCACTCCTGCGGTAACATCTGTGACGTCCTACCGGACGTTACTAGGATGGGCGTGCAGGTGCTCAACCCCGCCCAGCCGGAGTGCATGGACATCGGTATGCTCAAGGACGAATTCGGCGCGCACCTGACCTTCTGGGGCGGTATCAGCACCCAGCAAACGCTTCCCTACGGCACGCCGGACCAGGTCCGCGCCGACACGCGGGAGGTCGCGGCGCGACTGGGAAAGGGCGGCGGGTATATCCTCTCCCCGGCGCAGTCCGTGCAGGGGGACGTGCCGCTGGAGAATATCGTGGCGATGATCGAGGAGGCGGAGAGGTTGTTTGGGGGGTAGGGATCTACCCCGCCCGCGGCGGCCTCACCCCCTGCCCCCTCTCCTGGCAGGAGAGGGGGTAGCAGAGCCGGCAAGGAGATTGAGATGAGACTATCGGAACAGACCGTCCGCACCTATACTGAACTGCTCGCCGGTTCTGGCCCGACCCCGGGTGGCGGGAGCGCCGCCGGGCTGGCCGGGGCCCTGGCCGCAGCCTCGGCGGCTATGGTGGGGTCGTTTACCGTGGGGAAGCCCAAGTTCGCCGAGGTGGAGGCGGAGGTCACGGAGCTCCTTGCTAGCCTACAGGCGCTGCGGGAGCGGCTGCTCGACTTGACCGACGCCGACGCGGAGGCCTATGCCCAGGTGGGGGCGGCATACGGGATGGCCAAGGGGACCGACGAGGAGAAGGCGGCGCGGCGGGCAGCCATTCAGGAGGCGCTGAAGGCGGCAGCCCAGGTACCGCTGGGGGTCGTCGTCGCGGCGGGGGAAGTGGCGGTGCTGCTCCCGGCCATGACGGAGAAGGGGAACCCGAACCTGCTGAGCGACGTCGGGGTAGCGGCGATCCTGGCGCAGGCGGCCTGCGCGGCGGGGAGGCTGAATGTGGAGGTCAACCTGGCCGGGGTAAAGGACGAGGCGTACGTCGCCCAGGCGCGGGAGCAAATGGCGGACGCGGAGGGAAAGATAGCCGTAGCGCGGGAGGTGGCGGCGGCGGTGTTGGCTAAGATAACCGCGGGATAGCGCAAGCTTCCAAGCCTGCGTGCCCGGAACGTCACAGACCGACACAGGCTTGGAAGCCTGTGCTACCCAGAATCGGAGGATACCTAGATGTCAGCAACTCTACTCGAAGGCGGCCCTATCGCCGCTCAGATCATGTCGGACGTTACCGCGGCCGTGGCCGCGCTGCCCGAGGACCAGAAACCCAAGCTAGTGGCCGTGATGGCCGGGGATAACCCCGGTGCACGCGCCTATGCCCGGATGCAGTCCAAGGCCGCCGGGAAGGTCGGCATCGCCTATGAGCTGATCGAGCTGCCCGAGGACGTCACCCAGGAGGATATGGCCAGCAAGATCGTGGAGCTGAACGCCGACGCCAGCGCTACCGGAATCATCCAACTGATGCCGGTGCCGGCACAGATCAACGCGCGGGCCATCCAGGCCATCATCGACCCGCTCAAAGACGTCGACGGCGTGACGCCGGCCGCCCTGGGCGAGGTCGTCCGCGGCAATATGAACGCGGCGCCTTGCACCGCCCAGTCGGTGATGGAGCTGGTCAAGGCCTCTGGCGTGAACCTGCGCGGGCTGGAGTGCGTTATGGTCGGCCACAGCGAGATCGTGGGCAAGCCGGTCGGTCTGCTGCTGCTGGATCAATTCGCCACCGTCAGCGTCTGCCACATCGGCACCAGCGAGGCGGGCATGCTGGAGGCGCACACCACCAGCGCGGACCTGCTCATCGTCGCCGTAGGCGTGAAGGGCCTCGTCAAGGGTAGCATGATCAAGCCGGGCGCGGTGGTCATCGACGTGGGCATGAACCGCGTCAAGAACGCCGAGGGCAAGACCAAGATGGTCGGCGACGTGGTCTTCGAGGAGGCCGTGGAGGTCGCCAGCCAGATCACCCCGGTGCCGGGAGGCGTGGGACCGCTGACCACGGCGATCCTGGTGCGCAACACCATGAATGCGCTGAAGCTGCAGCGCGGCTAGGCGCGGGAGCACTGCGAGGCGGGCCGGGCTGGCGACGGTCGCTGACGCGATCGCCACTCGGCCGCCCCCCCAGGAGGAGAAACCATGTCCATGGCCCATATCAAATCGGACCTGCTGGCTGCCCTTCAGGATCTCGAGATCATTGACTGCCACGAGCACCTAGGGCCGGAGAGTGAGCGGCTGGCCCAGCCGGTCGATGCACTGAACCTGTTCGGACATTACACACGCACGGACCTGGCGACGGCGGGGATGCCCAACCTGGAGTTCGAGCGGATGCACGACAAGAGCCTCCCGCTGGACTACCGCTGGGGGCTGCTCCAGCCGTACCTACCGCAGATCCGCTACGGCTCCTACGCGCGGGCAGCGTACATTGCGGCACGGGAGCTGTACGGGTTTGACGACATCAGCGACGAAACCTACGAGGCGCTCTCGGCGGCGATGCAGGAGAAGAACGTGCCGGGGGTGTACCGGTGGATCCTGCGCGACAAGTGTAAGATTCGCTGCAGTCTGACCCAGGGAGGGAACGACTACGGCGACGGGGACCTGCTGCTGCCGGTGATGCGGGTGCTGCATGTGCCGGTGGTACACACCTGGGAGGCGGTCCAGAGCAACGCGCGGTGCTTCGGAGCGACGGTCAATACGCTGGATGACTATGTGGCGGCCTTCGAGCAGTATGTGGCGACGCGCAAGCGCGAGGAGGGGATGGTGGGGCTGAAGATCATGGCCCAACCCTTCCCGGCGCCGGACCGGACCGCGGCGGTGGAGGGTTGGGAACTCTTGCGCGACGGACAAGACATCCCCGCAGGGGATGCGCACCCCCTGCACCCCTGGTTGCCCACCGGGCATTTGCACCCCCTGCATACCTGGTTGCTGGACCGGCTATTGGAGATCGCGGCGCGGCAGGAGCTAATCGTGGCCACGCACAGCGGCCTGTGGGGAGACTTCCGGCGACTGGAGGCGGGGCACATGATCCCCTTCTTCGAGCGCCACCCGAACACGCGGTTTGACCTGTACCACCTCAGCTTCCCGCAGGTCCACGAGGCGGTCGTCATCGGGAAGAACTTCGCCAACGTCTGGCTCAACCTGTGCTGGACGCATATAATGTCGCCGACGCTCGCCCGGGAGGGCATGCGGGAGATCCTGGACCTGGTGCCGGTGAACAAGGTCTTCGCCTTCGGCGGGGATTACATGAGCCGAGCGGTGGATAAGGTCATCGGACATCTGCGGATGGCCCAAGAGGATGTGGCGGAGGTGCTGGCGGAGAGGATCGAGGCGGGGCTGATGAACGAGGAGCAGGCGCTGACGGTGGCGAAGAAGTGGTTCTGGGACAACCCGGTGGAGGCATACCGGCTGGAGCTGTAGGGGTTCCGGACCGCCCCAGCCGCAAGCCCAAAGCTCGCTTGCGTGGCAGGAAGAGGGATGGCATTTCCGGGCTGAGCAGGGCTTCAGGAGCGAAGCAAACCACAAGGTCGTTGAATGGAGGTCCCCCATGCGCACGATCCAAGCGCAGGTGAGGCAAGTCTTCCCGTACATTGCGCTCGCTCTCCTGAGTGCAATAGGCCCCGCCCCAGCCGGGGCCCAGACCATCAGTTACTTCGAGACCGGGGAGGAGTTCGCCGGGCCCTTCCCCAGCTGGAAGAATGTTAGGACCGATTTCGGGGCCAAGGGGGATGGCGTCGCCGACGATGCGCCCGCCATCAGCGCTGCGCTGGATGCTCTCGACGGAACGGCCTCCGTCCTGTACTTCCCCGCCGGGACGTATCTTATCAACTCCACGGTGCTGAACACCAAACGCACCGGCACCATGACGATAGTGGGCGAAGATCCAGCCACCACCTCCATTGTCTGTGGCGAGGATTTCACCTCGCTGGCGCTGGGAGCGGGGGCCATGTTCCGGTTGGACGGCACCTACGGCAACATCAGTCGCCTGAGCTTCGACGGCAAAGGCAAAGCGGAAGTTGGTCTATTGCGCGATGGCGGGTATGGTACCGATTGGCGGATCACTGATCTACACGTGAAGAATGTCGGCGTCGGCATCCAGTGGGGTCGGTGGGGCGGTCTGGGTCAAGATCTCTCCTCGATGATGCGCTGCCGCTTCACCAATTGCGGGACCGGGATCCTCGCCACCGGTCAGAACTGCCTGGGACCGTATGCCTGGTATTGCCTGTTCGAGGACTGCAACGTGGGCATCGACAGCGGCGGCGGCTTCGTCCAGCCGGCCGAATGCGTTTTCCTGCGCTCGAAAGTATCTGATATTTCCAGAGGCCAGCACGGCTACATGATTCTCAACAACACTTCCATCGGGTCGAAATGCTTCCTGGGGTCTACGGGCGCCCCGATGACCACTTGCCTGGCCCTCGGCAATAGGATCTACAATACGCTGGACCCTCTCGCCATGCAAGGCGTCAACGTCATGCTGGATAATGTGATTCGCAGTCGCACGACGATCGGCCCGGCGCTAAACATGACCCGCGCCAATACCATGTTAGTCGGCAATACCTTCACGGTGGAACAGCCGGTGGCTACCTCGGGGCGATACTTTATTGCCGATCAGAAGATCGTCGACCCAGCGACGCTGCCCGTGCCGACCACGCTGCGCCTACCCGGTGTGCCTGAGAATAGACACCGGAAGGTGTTCGAAGTGCGGCCGGATACGGGAGACGACGCCAAGGAGATCCAACAACAGATAGATGCCGCCGCCCAGGAACCGGACGACACCAACCCGGTGATTCATATTCCCGGAGGCGCCTACCGGCTCAGCAGGACAATCGTTCTCCCGGCGCGGGAAACGATGCAGTTGGTTGGCGATGGCGGTCGTGGCGTGGTCACCATCAGCTGGGGCGGCACGGGTACCGGCCCATTGTTCCTGATGCATGGACCAAGCCGCGTTACCATGCGCGAAATGCACTTGGTAGGGGGCGGCGCCGACGCGATACATATGGATAGCTGCGACCAGATCGGCGGACGCCTCTACTGCGATCAAGTCGATCTGATCGGCAACTATGGCGATGGCACGAATGGCGCCGACACCCATTTTCTCATCGATGGCGTAGAGAACTCCGACGTGACGGTCATCAACCACTATATCGGCGGCGCGAAGAAAGGTGTGGTGGTCAACGGAGGTCCGGTGCTCGCTGCCGGCGGCGCCACGAAAGGCCAGATATCCTTTCTAATGGGATTAGTTTGGGGGCATTACAACTCCACCTTCCTGAACATACATAACGGCGGACGTTTGCTCTTCTGCGGGTATCGCGCGGAGAACGTACAAAAAGGGTTGGTCACGCTGGACGCGACCTCGTCCGGCGCCCTGACCTGGGCGTGCAATAATGACGGCATTCAGGAATACAACACCACCCCTTTCGTCGTCAATGGTTTCCGCGGCACGTTGTGCACGGTGGCCAATATGCAATGGGTTTTCAAGAAGGTCACCGCCCCCATCTACAGTATCTCCGGTGACGGCAGCGAATGCCAGGTGCTCAGCATGTGCAATGCCCTGCCCGGCGGCGACGACCCGACCGTACCCGTTGACAGGATCTGGGAAGATACCAGCGATCCACCGGCCTCAGCGCTGATGGCCTTGAACCAAGCTAACTTCAACGTCTTCGACTGGCAGGACCTGCCCACGGTGGACCGCAAGGAAGTCGACGCAGAGCAGATCGATACCCAAGTTGTGCTGGATTGCCTGCAGCAGTTGCGCGCGTTGCGCATCGAACCGCCGACGAACCGGGCTCCGGGAGTGACGGATATCAAGTTGATTCGCCTGCCGATAGACGTTGGGAGAGACCGGAACGGCATCATCATGCGGGCCGCAGTTGGACAGTAGGATGCGGGTTAGGTAGAGGCGTATCGGTTGGAGGTATAGGAACTCACAGGTCTGGAGACCTGCGCCACTAGGAACACAGGAGAGATAGCTACATGGCACTTCGTGAGGCAATTGCAGCAGGCAAGTTTGTTCTGACTACCGAGGTGGCCCCGCCCAAGGGGATTCACCTGGACCACATGATCGAGGCGGAGGCGGAATCGTGCCGCGGGCGAGTGGATGGCTTCAACGTCACCGACCTGCAGTCGGCGGCAATGCGGGCCAGCTCCTTCGCGGGTTGCCTCAAGCTCAAGCAGGCGGGGCTGGACCCGGTCCTGCAGATGGTCTGCCGTGACCGGAACCGCCTGTCGCTGCAGTCCGAGTTGATCAGCGCCGCGGCCTTCGGGATTGACGAGGTGCTCTGTCTCACCGGCGACTACACCACGCTCGGCGACCACCCGGACGCCAAGCCGGTGTTCGACCTAGACTCGGTGCAGCTCATTCACACCTGCACCCGGCTGAACGAGGGCTTTGACCTGGCGGACAATGAGCTGGAGGGCCCGGCCCCCACTATCCTGCCCGGCTGCGTGGTTAACCCCGGCGCCAATCCGCTGGAGCCGCAGATCATGAAGCTGCGCAAGAAGGTCGCCGCCGGCGCCAAGTTCGTGCAGACTCAGGCGGTCTACGACCCGGAACTGTTCGCGAACTTCATGTCGCAGGTCGGCGATATCGGCGTACCGATTATGGCCGGGATCGTGATGCTCAAGTCGGCGGGCATGGCCCGGTACATGAACAAGAACGTAGCCGGCGTGACCGTCCCCGACGCGATGATCCAGCGAATGAAGTCCGCCGAGAGCAAGGTCGCCACCAGCATCGAGATCACCGTGGAGCTGGTCAAGGGCCTGCAGCCGCTCTGCCAGGGCCTGCACTTCATGCCGCTGGGCTGGAACCAGCATGTGGTGACGGTGCTGGATGAGTGCGGGTTGTAGGGTAAGTAGTGAGTGATGAGTGGAAGGGCTCAGGAGGGATCTTCATGTCCTGGAAATGGGAAGAGTTCACGTCGCCGGACTTTGCCGAGGCCGTCGAGGCTACCCAGGGCGTCTGCTTGCTGCCGATTGGCGTGATCGAGCGGCATGGCACGCACCTGCCGCTGGGGAACGACTTGCAGGTGGTGCGGGAGGTGGCGTTGCAGGTGGCGGAGCGGGAGCCGGTTGTGGTCTTTCCCGAGTTCTTCCTCGCGCAGACCCACGAGACCAAGAGCCGCCCCGGGGCTATCGCCATCCGGCAGGAACTCATCCTCCAGTTGCTGGAGAACGTCTGCGCGGAGATCGCGCGCAACGGGCTGCGCAAGATCGTCCTGCTCAACGGGCACGGGGGGAATGAGTTCATCCTGCCGGTATTCATGACCATGATGCTGGAGCAGCCCCGCGACTACACGCTGTACCTGTTGCGGCTGTCGGAGTGGTGGGGTCTGGCCGCGCAGGACGAGGGGTGGAAAGCGATGAAGGCCAGCGAGTTTGACTACCATGCGGGCGAACAGGAAACCAGCTTCGCGCTGGCCTCGCGGCCGGACCTGGTCCACCTGGACCGGCTGTCGCCGCCGGCCGTGCCGCAAAAGCGCCTGGCGCACCTGCCCAAGATGAGCACGGCGACGTGGTGGAACGCGGACTGGCCGGACCAGTACGCGGGCGACGCGACCCACGCGACGGTGGAGAAGGGGGAGTACCTGATGGGGCTGGCCGTGGAGCATCTGGCAGGAGTCCTAAAGGCGATCAAGGAGGACACCGCGGCGGCGGAGCTGGAGAAGGAGTTCTTCGCGGACAGTGGGACGTAGGCGGGGGATGAGACGGGCGAGGACGCCCGTCGTACCGGAGAGGGGCCCTTACTGCCGCCCCTACCGCACGCACGCCCGGAAGCCGCGGCCGGACGGGCCTTATCCCCAAGAGGCGTCTAATCGTACACTACTGCTTGTTCCTTCGCGCATCTCGCCGTATTTCCTGCATCAACTGCGCTCGCGGGCAGGAGAGTCGCTCCTCGGCGGCAAACCTTATTCGTGACGCCACGTCCTCTGAAGATAGGTGATTCACATGGATACATCCGGACCCATTCTGCAGGTCGCTCTCGACTTCGCCAACCTCTCGCAGGCCCTGCGCCTGGCCGAGGAGGCCGCCGCTGGCGGGGCCCAGTGGCTGGAGGCGGGCACGCCGCTGATTAAGAGCGAGGGACTGCAGGCCGTGCGGGAACTGAAGCGGCGCTTCCCGGAGCACGCCATCGTCGCGGATATGAAGACGATGGACGCCGGGCGGGCGGAGGTGGAAATGGCCGCGCAGGCCGGAGCGTCCGTCGTCGCGGTGCTGGGGGCGGCCTCCGATGCTACCATCGCCGAGTGCGTGGAAGCGGGCCAGCGGTATGACGCGCGGATTATGATTGACCTGGCCGAGGTGGCCGACCCCGTGGCGCGAGCGCGGCGGGCGCAGGAGCTGGGGGCCGCGATTATCGGGGTGCACCTGCCCATTGACGTGCAGATGCGCGGGGAGACCAACCTGGACACGCTCCAGGCCGTGGCCGAGGCGGTACAGATTCCGGTGGCGGCGGCGGGCGGGCTGAACTCGGAGACCGCGCCGCAGGCGGTGGCCGCGGGGGCCGCCATCATCATCGTGGGCGGGGCGCTGACCAAGGCACCGGATGCCAAGGCAGCTACGGAGACGATCCTGCGCGCGATGCAGACGGGGGAGGCTGTCGCCACGGAGGCCTTCAAGCGCGGCGGGCCGGAGCAGATCCGGGAGATGCTGGAGAAGTGCGAGGCGGCACAGGTGACCGACGCCCTGCACCGCGGCGGGTGGGTGGAGGGGATTCGGCCGCTCTTCCCCGGCGCGCACTGCATCGGGCCGGCGCTGACCGTGTGGACTTACCCCGGCGACTGGGCCAAGCCGGTGGAGGCAATTGACCAGGCCGCGCCAGGGACGGTGCTGTTCGTGGACGTGCGCGGGGAGGGCCCGGCGGTGTGGGGCGAGGAGGCGACCAAGTCGTGCCTCTCGCGAGGGCTGGCCGGGATCGTCATCCACGGGGCCCTGCGCGACAGCCGCGCCATCACCGAACTGGGCTTCCCGGCCTTTTGCGCCAAGGTAGCCCCGGCGGCGGGGGACCCGAAGGGGATGGGGATGATCGGCGTGCCGCTGAAGATAGCGGGCGTCGCCATCCGCACGGGGGACTGGGTCATAGCCGACGACGACGGAGTAGTCGTCATCCCCCAGGAGCGGGCGGTGGAGATCGCCAACCGCGCCTGCGCGGTAGTCGAGCGCGAGTCCCGCGAGAAAGCGGAGATTGACGCGGGGAGCACCCTGGCGAAGGTGGTGGAGCTGGAACGCTGGGAGCAGGTGGGAGGGGGCGGGAAGGAACAGTCGCCGCACGATGGGTAGACGAGCGGCCGGGGGGCCGCTGTCCAGCGAGGTGTTCACCATGCCCCGATTTGACCACATCGTTATCGTGGGCCCCGGTGCCATGGGGTGCCTGCACGCAGCGCTGATGACCGAGGCCGGGCTGCAGGTCAGCCTGCTCGACTACAACCCCGAGCGCTCCTGGTACCTGAACCAGAATGGGGTTACCCTGTCCTTCCCCGAGGGGTCCTCGCGGAGGGTTTCGGTGCATGCCACCGCCAAGCCCTCCGAGATAGAGCCGGCCAAGTTGCTCATCGTTCTGGTCAAAGCCCACGCCACCGCGGCAGCGATCCGCTGGGCGGCGCCGGCGATCGGCAGCAAGACCTGCGTGCTGACGCTGCAGAACGGGCTGGGCAACTACGAGACAATCATGGAGCAGGTGCCGGCCAAGCAGGTGCTGGCCGGTTCCACCTCCAGCGGGGCGACAGTGCTGGGGCCGGGACGGATCAAGGTGGCGGGGATCGGCGACACCGTCCTGGGCAGCCCCGCCGGGAGTAGGGCCTGCGTCAAGGAGGCCGCCGCCTGCTTCGAGACGGCTGACCTGCCGGTGCAGGTTACCACCAAGGTGGACCTGGCCCTGTGGCGCAAGGCGGTGATCAACGCCGCGATCAACCCGCTGGGGGCGCTGTCACTGCAGCGCAACGGGCAACTGGTGGAGCAGGCGTCGCTGCGCAAGCTGCTGGGCAAGGTCGCCCGGGAGGCGCACAAGGCGGCGCTGGCGGCGGGTTTTGACCTGTCCGACATGGACCCGATCGCCGCGGTGGAGGAGGTCTGCCGCCAGACCGCGCCGAATCAGTGCTCCATGCTGCAGGATGTCCTGGCCGGCCGCCAGACCGAGATTCAGCAGATCAACGGCGAGATCATGCGGCGGGCCAAGCAGCACAAGGTCAGAGTGCCACTGAACCAGGCGCTGATGGCGCTGATTGAGGGAGTGAAGTAATGGCCAAGGGCGGAGCGAAAACCTGGTACTTTCCCGATGGGGAGCTGCCGCCGCCGGCGACTAAAGGGACCATGGAGCCGCATGAGGCGCTCATGATCTTCAACCTCAACGAGGAGCCGGCGAAGGTCAAGCTGGACCTCTACTTCAAGGACCGCGACCCGATCAAGGGCGTCAAGCTGGTGGTGCCGGCGGAGCGCGTGATCAACTTCCGCCTGGATCACCCGGACGAGATCGGCGGGGTGGAGATACCGCGCGGGGTGCAATATGCCTTGCGGGTGCGCGCCAGCGTCCGGGTGGTCTGCCAGTTCGGGCGGCTGGACGCGACGCAGGCAAACCTGGCGTACTACACCACGATGGGGTTGGCGGAGTAGGGAACGGACGTGGAAGGCGGAACGTGGGGGAGGCCCTTGTCCGCAGCCTTCCGCTCTGGGCCGTTTTCCACGTTCCACCTTACCCGGCCCACAATAGCAGCAGCAGAGGGGCGGGGTGCGTAGCCCCCGCCCTACATACCTGAAAGGACTCTCTCGTCCCATGATCATCATCGGTGAACTCATCAACGGGACCCGCAAGCGCATCAAGCGAGCCATTGCGGAACGCGACGACGCTTACATCACCAAGCTGGCCCAGCAGCAGGCGGAGAAGGGGGCGTCGTTCATCGACGTCAACCCCGGCACCATCGGAGATAAGGAAGTAGAGGACGCGGTGTGGCTGGTCAAGACCGCCCAGGCCGCCACGGACAAGCCGCTGTGCTTTGACACCCCCAACCCGGCGGCCATGGCCGCGGCGCTGGAGGCCTACGAGGGTTCCGCGGTGCCCATGATCAACTCCATCTCCCTGGAAAGCGAGCGGCTGGAGACCATGCTGCCGCTGGTCAAGGACGCCGGCTGCAACGTGGTGGCCCTGTCGCTGGGGGATGCCGGGATGCCCACCCGCGCCGGGGACCGGGAGAAGGCGGCCCTGCCGCTGATGGACCTGCTCATGGACCAGGCCGGGCTGCCGCCGGAGCGCATCTTCATGGACCCCATCATCACCCCGGTCAGCACCCAGGCCGAGGTGGTGGGCCTGATCTGCCAGGCCATCGCGGCCATCAAGAAGCACAACCCCCAGGCCCACGTGACCTCGGGGCTGAGCAACATCTCCTTCGGCCTGCCCAACCGCAAGCTGCTTAACCGGGTGGCGGTGACGCTGTTCATGCACGCCGGGATGGACTCGGCGGTGCTCGACCCGCTGGACGAGCGGATCATGGGCCAGATCTTCACCACCGAGACGCTGCTGTGCCGGGATGAGTACTGCATGAACTACCTGATGGCGTTCCGGGAAGGGCGGTTGGAGGTGTAGAGGCGGGATCCGGCGGCGCCGGCTTCCCTACCGCCGCTTCGGATCGGCGGCAGGGGGCTGGCGAGTATCGGAGGTGACGCTCGTGCGATTAGGCGGTCCCGTGTTCAACGTATCGTCGCCCGAGGAATGGGTGGCGGCGCATAGGGCGGAAGGGTACCGAGCGGCGTACTGGCCGGGCGTCGCCGAGGCGGAGGAAGGTGCCTATCTCCAGGCGGCGCAGGCGGCGGACCTGGTCATCGCCGAGGTGGGGGCGTGGAGCAATCCGCTCCATCCGGAGGAGGACAAGCGGCGCGAGGCGATCGTCCACTGTCAGCAGCAACTAGCCACCGCCGACCGCGTGGGTGCGCGCTGCTGCGTCAACATCGCCGGCTCGCGGGGCGAGAAATGGGACGGGCCGTGCGCCGACGATCTCAGGGAAGAGACCTTCGCGCTGATCGCGGACACCGTGCGCGAGATCCTCGATGCGGTCCGGCCCACACGCACCTTCTACACGCTGGAGACGATGCCGTGGATGTATCCCGATTCGCTGGAGAGCTACCAGCGGTTGGTCGGGGCCATTCACCGCCCGGGCTTCGCGGTGCATTTCGACCCGGCCAATCTCGTCAATTGCCCCTCCCGCTACTTCCGCAGCGGCGCGCTTATCACCGAATTCGCGTGCGCCCTGGGGCCGCTCATCCGCAGTTGCCATGCCAAGGACATACGGCTGGGAGAGGAGTTCACCGTGCACCTAAGCGAAGTGGCGCCGGGCGAGGGCGGGCTGGACCACCGTGCGTTCCTGCGGGCCGTGGCCGCGCTGGACCCTGACTTGCCGGTTATGCTGGAGCACCTCCCGCCGGAGAAGTACCCCGCGGCCGCCCGTCACCTACGCGAAGTGGCCGCAGCGGAGGGGTTGGACCTATGACCTCTACGACGTTACCGCAGCTTGCGGTGACGGGGCCGGAACGAATCGAACTGGTGGACTCGCCGCGCTCGCCGCTGGGGCCCGCGCAGGTGGCGGGACCCACGCTGGTCACGCTGGTGAGTCCGGGCACCGAACTGGCCTGGGCCTACACGGCGCCGCAGGGGTTCCCGTTGCATCCCGGCTACGCGGCCGTCTTTCAGGTGGAGGAGGTCGGCCCGGAGGCGAGCAGACTGGCGCCCGGGGAGGTGGCTCTATGCATGGGGCCCCATGCCGGCTGGCAGCAGGTAGAAGCGGCCGACACAATCCCGCTGCCGGCGGGCCTGCCGCCGGAGCATGGCGCCTGCGCGCGGCTGATGGGCGTAAGCATGAGCACGCTCACGACGACGAGCGCGCGGCCGCCTGAGCCGGTGGGGGTCACTGGTCTGGGGCCTATCGGGCATTTCGCTGCGCAGATCTTCCAGGCGGCGGGGTATGAGGTAGTCGCGGTTGATCCCTTGGTCGCCCGGCGCGACTACGCTCGGGGCGCCGGGGTGGTCCGGGTGGCTGAGACACTGCCCAGTGATGGGGAGTTCGCGCTGATCATGGATTGCTCCGGGCACGAAGGGGCGGCCCTGGATGCCTGCCGCTGCGTGCGTCAGGGCGGCGAGGTGGTGCTGATCGGCACTCCGTGGGCGCGCCGGACCGACCTCACGGCCCACGAACTGCTCCACGCGATCTTCCACCGCTACGTTCACCTGCGCAGCGGCTGGGAATGGGAAGTGCCGCTGCATCCCGCGCCCTTCCGGCACAACAGCATCCTGGGACAGTTCACCGGTGCTTTGCGCTGGCTGGCCGAGGGCCGCATCGTGGTCGACGGACTCTACACCCTACACGTGCCGTCTGAGGCGCAGGAGGTCTATCAGGCGCTCCTCCACCGCCGGGCGGACCGTCTGTTGGCGATGTTCGATTGGCGAGGTTCTTCTCTCTGACCCTCTCGCGCGCCCGTGGCGAGGGAGGCACCCGGTCGGGAAAGCGTTCCGCGCTGCCAAGGAGTGCCCCATGTCCGACGACCTTTTGTACCAGTCCCTGCTCACCCAGATTGCCGAGATCCGCGCCGTGGACAGCCATGCCCACCTGGACCCGGAGGCCGAGCACCTCACCCGACCGCTGGATGCGCTGACGCTGTTCCGCAACTACGCGCCAGGCGATTTGATGACTCTGGGGTGCCCAGCGGACGTGATGGAGCGTATCTGCGACGCGGAGGCGGGGACGATCGCCGAGCGCTGGGAGCAGCTGGCGCCGTACTGGCCCCAGCTGCGCAACGGGTCCTATGCCCGGCTGTGGGAGCGCACCGTGCGGGAACTGCTGGGCTGTCCCCGCCTCAACGCGGCAGGCCTGGAGCAGGCCACCGAGCGGCTGCGCGAGCTGCTCCAGCCGGGGTGGTACCGCGAGCTGCTCCGGGACCGGTGCAACCTGGAGGTGTGCCTGCTGGACCGAGATTGCATGGAGGGACCCGGCTGCAGCCTCGTCCAGGCGGACGGAGAGCTGATCCGGCCGGTGGTGCGCAACGAGGACTTCCTGCAAGTGCTGAACCGGGCCGACCTGGGGCGGCTGGAGGAGCGCCAGGGGCAGTCGGTGCACACGCTGGAGGACTTGGCGGCGTTGCAGACGGCCTTCTTGGAGGACGCCCACCGGCAGGGCGCGGTAGGGCTGAAGTTCGGGCTGGCCTATCGTCGCTCCCTGCTGGTGGAGAACCCCACCCACCAGGAGGCGGAGGCGTGCTTCCGGCGGCTGTGCTCCGAGCGCGGGGACGGGATCGGCTACGATGAAGCCAAGCCGCTGCAGGATTGGCTGCTCCGGCGCTCGCTGGAGGTCTGTGAGGACCTGGACATGACGGCCGTCTTCCACACCGGCCTGCAGGCGGGCGGCAAGAACCTGCTGGCCAACAGCGACCCGACGCTGCTCAACAACCTCTTCCTGGAGTACCCCCGCGTGCGATTCGACTTGTTCCACGCGGGCTTCCCCTACGTCCGCGAGTGCGGAGTGCTGGCGAAGTACTTCGCCAACGTGTGGGCCGATATGGCCTGGGCACATTTCATCTCGCAAGCGGGCGCGCAGCAGTGGATGCTGGACTGGCTGGACTATGTGCCGGCAGGGAAGATTATCGGCTTTGGCGCGGACCTGGGAGATGTGGAGATGACCTGGGGGGCACTGACCATGGCGCGGGAGAACCTGGCGGCGGTCCTGGCCGAGCGAGTGCGGCGAGGCTACGACACCGAGGAGCAAGCGGTGGACCTGGCGCGGGTGATGCTGCGCGAGGCGCCGGGGGAGTGCTACCGGCTGGGGCTGTCGTAGGGGTGGGGGCCAGGAGTGAGGCGCCCTACGGCGCCACTACCGTCCGCGGCTGCTCCAGGCGGCAGGCTACCTCGGCCAAGCCCAACTCCAGCGTACGCTCCAGGACCTCCTCGCCGCGGTAGCCAGTCACCATCTCCCGCGGGTTGTCGGTCACCTCTCCCCCCCGGTGCAGCAGTACTGCCAGATTGCCCTCCCGTTCCTCACGCCGGACCTCCCCCGGCCCGACCACGGCATAGCCCGAGCCGTGCGGCAGTAGCCTCGCCTCGGCCAGACGGTCCGCCGCGCCCAGGGACTGCGCGCGCTCCAGTAGCCCGGTCCGCTCCAAGACCTCCTTACCAATCCGCTGTCGCCCACGCAAGAGATAAGCCGGCTCGTCGCGACGGACCATAAAGGGCAAGAGTTCCGCGGGGTTGAGCACGGGATGGCAGCCGAGGTACATCTCCCCCGGCGAGGTCAGGCCCTGGTGGAAATCGTTGCTGATCACCTGCACCGGGCCGAAGAGGCGCTCGGCGAGGTGCACCCGGCGAACGGCGGCGAAGCGCTCCGCCTGGCGGTGGGTACGATAGTAGATCTGGGCGGCCTCGCCGACCAGCACGTCGAGCGGACCCCAGGGGGTGGCGAAATGCCGCGCAGCCCGGCGCAGAGCGGCGCTGCGGTCCCAGTACAGTCCCCAGCCGTAGGGGTTGTCGTCGCGCAGTTCGGGAGCGGCCCCGTGCAGGACAGCGATGAACGGCGGTAGAGCACCGTCTCCCGGCGCCGTGTAGACATTGACGAAGTGATTGCTCCGATCCAGGTCAAACTCCAGCTTGATCCCCTCGACGTGCCCCGGATTCTGCCGCAGGTCGGTCACCCGCCCGCGTAGGACCGCCGCGTCGGGCACCTCGCTCATCCCCGCCACCAGCATGCCGCAGACATTGGGCTTGACCTGCAGCACCACCAGAGGCTCGCCCTCCCCGCGCCAGTCCACCTTTCCTCCGTAGGCGAAGCCCATCTCCCAGCGCGGCAGGTTGCGGGTGACGGTCATGTCCGGACCGCCCAAGAACAAGGCGTCCGCTGCCCGCCCCAGCTCCGCCTGGACCCAGTGGATCTTGGCCAGGCCCAGGGCGGTGTTGGCCAAGCACAACTCTGTAGCCAGGTCCGGGACCCCCAGCGGGAAGATGTACTGCTCGGCGCGCGCCAGTGTCAGGTTAGCGGAATTGGTCATGTGCGTACGGACACCCTTCTACTATGGTATGCAGTAGTTATTCGACGTCCGAAGGCAAAGACCTGTTCGGGTGGGGGGGGCGGTCGGTTCCCCGGAGGGGCCGTGTCGACTTGCGCACGCAGAGCGCAAGGAGGCCGGCCCCGGACGCTTGGCAGACCTCCGACGTACTGCTCCGGTACTGACTGTCTCCCGGGGTCCCCTCGCCGACGGCCAGCGGCTACGGCCTTGGGGCGTCGTCGGCGTCTGGGCGGGGGCCGGCCTCCTTGCGCGCCCTTGGCGCGCAACTCGACGCGGCCCCTCCGTGGGAGGAGGTGCTCCGACCCCGTCGGTGGAATTGTTCTCTACACCATTTCCGCCCAAGAGGTGATCTACCTTGCCGACAATTGACGACCACAGCCTGGTGCAGAGCCTGCTGCGCATGGGATTAGTCAATGAGGTACAGATCGAGGAGGCCCAAGAGGAGGCCGAGCGCTCCGGCAGCAACCTGGCCCAGGTGCTGCTGCGACTGGGGTACATCTCGGCCCGTGAAATCGCGCAGGCCGTGGAATCGACTGCGCCAGAGCCGTCCGAACTGGAAAGCGTGGTCAACGTCGGCCTGGACGAGGGCGCCCTGGCCGCCCAGACCGCCGGCGGTAAGGCCTCTCTGTCCTCCTACGACATCGATCCCGCCGCGGTCCGAGCCATCCCCCGCTCCCTGGCCGACGAATACCAGGTGCTACCCATCAGCATCTCCAACGAGCGCATCCTCTTGGCCATGGCCGATACCACCAACGTACTAGCTATCGACGCCGTACGCATGCACAGCCGGCGCCGAGTAGAGCCGGTGGAAGTCAATGCGGAGGAATTGTCCCAGGCCATCGAGCGTTACTACACCGAGGCGGCGCGGCAGAAGGCGGCTATCGCCCAGAAGGCGCGGGACCTGTCGGCCTCGGCAGTGGATCTGGGCGAGGGGCACGGCGGGGATCGGGAGATGCTCGGGATGCTGGACCAGGCGCCCATCGTACGGGTGGTCGAGTCCATCGTCCGCGAGGCCGTTCGCCAGAACGCCTCGGACATCCACGTGGAGCCACGCAGCGACTACCTGCAAATCCGCTATCGCATCGACGGTGTGCTGCAGACCCAGACCACACTGAAGAAGGACATGCAGCAGTACATCATCTCCCGCATCAAAATCCTGGCCGAAGAGGACATCTCCGAGACCCGCAAGCCGCAGAGCGGCCGGTTCGAGTTCGTGCTGGATGACCGCCCCATTGACCTGCGCGTGTCCACCCTGCCCACCTTCTGGGGGGAGAAGGCTGTCCTGCGTCTGCTGGACAAGAGCCGCGTCCTCGTCTCCCTGTCGCACCTGGGTTTTCTGCCGGAGATGCAGGAGCAATTCGAGCGGCTGTTACGCATGCCGCAGGGGCTGATCCTGGTCACCGGCCCCACCGGAAGCGGCAAGTCCACCACCCTCTACGCGGCGCTGCACACCATCAACGATGAGACCAAGAACATCACCACGGTCGAGGACCCCATCGAGTACGAGGTGGAGGGCCTTAACCAGGTGCAGGTACTTCCCTCCATCGGCGTGGATTTCTCCGCCGCCCTGCGAGAGATTCTCCGCCAGGACCCGGACGTGATCCTGGTCGGCGAAATCCGCGACCTGGAGACGGCGCAGATGACTTTTCGCGCCGCCATGACCGGCCACCTGGTCCTCAGCACTCTGCACACCAACGACGCCCCCAGCGCGGCAACGCGTCTGGCCGACATGGGGATACCGCCGTACATCGTCGGCTCCTCGCTAACCGGGGTACTGACCCAGCGGCTGGTCCGGCGCATCTGCACCAAGTGCCGGGCCCCGCACCAACCTACGCCGCAGGAGTTGAGCGCCCTGGGCCTGGCCCAGGAGGGGGCGACCAAGATCAAGTTCTACTGGGGCCGGGGCTGTCAGCACTGCCGTAATACCGGCTACACCGGCCGGGTAGCGGTGTACGAGCTGCTGGTGATGAACGACGAGATCCGCCGCGCCCTGTCCAAGGGCGAGGACGCCTCGGTCCTGCGCAACATCGCCCTGCGCACCGGCATGAAGCCCTTGCGCTACGACGGCCTGGCGAAGATTCACCAGGGCATAACCACGGCCCAGGAGGTCATCAACGTGACCTTCGCGCCGGATACGATGGGGTGAGGGCGGATTCCGAGGTAGCGCAGGCTTCCAAGCCTGAGGACGGGAAGGTGCAGAGCCTTGCTCAGACCGGGTGACATACTGTCCTACGTGGAAATGTGCAGCATTGAAGCGACCAGCAGCCTCCAGAGGGGGATGAACTTTCGCCTGCGCCCGACGCACAGCGT
The DNA here is from genome assembly GCA_029821755.1 of Candidatus Zipacnadum vermilionense. Taxonomy (GTDB): domain Bacteria; phylum Armatimonadota; class Zipacnadia; order Zipacnadales; family Zipacnadaceae; genus Zipacnadum; species Zipacnadum vermilionense. The sequence continues at coordinate 30,821 of JALGSV010000014.1, forward strand.
CGTCCTGATGAACCGGCGGCCCGGGGCGCCCTACGCTAACGGGATGGACGCCGAAGGTCGGACCTTGGTCTACGAGGGCCACGACGTGCCCCAAACGTCAAAGACGCCGCTCCCAAAGACTGTGGACCAGCCGGCGGCGACGCCGAGGGGTAGGCCGACTCAGAACGGCCTGTTCCTGGCAGCCGCTGGGCGTTACCGCGAGGGACTTGCGCCGCCCGAGAAAGTGCGGGTCTACGAGAAGATCAAGACAGGCATCTGGGTCTACAATGGCGTCTTCAACCTCGTGGATGCCCGGACCGAGTCGAGCGGCGGCAGACTGGTCTTCAAGTTCCGGCTCGAACTGAGCGAACAGGAGGTCGGTGAGGACGTCCCTGGCGCGACCGACCTCCCGCACACCCGGATGATCCCGACGAACGTAAAGCTGGCGGTGTGGAAGAGGGACGGCGGCAAATGCGTGGTCTGCGGTAGTCGTAACAACTTGCACTTCGATCACGACATCCCCTTCTCCAAGGGGGGCTCCTCTCTGGTCGCCGCCAACGTACAGCTCATGTGCGCTCGACACAATCTGGAGAAACGGGACGCCATCGTGTAGGCAGATGGGCTGCAGTCGGCGGCGGGCCGGATACTTCCAGCCGCTCATCCTAACCCCTCCCCGCTCCCTTGACATCCCCTCCCCCCTGCCTCTACAATGATCTCAGACCAGGCGCCGCCCAGTGGGGCGGAGGGCCGGGCCTGAGGCAGACACTCGGGCAGCGGGCATGGGGCTCCGTGGGACTAGCCGTCCCAGGGAGCCTTTTTTGTTGCCGGGGGAAACATCGTGGATGTCAATCGCCAGAAAAGCGGAGCCGCGCTGCTGTCGGTGTTGTCCAATAGCACCCTGGTAGCGCTTAAGCTGGTGGTGGGGATCACCATCGGGTCCGTCTCGGTCATCTCCGAGGCGCTGCACTCGGGCGTGGACCTGCTGGCCGCGATCATCGCCCTCTTTGCCGTGCGCACCGCCGCTAAGCCCGCCGACAAGGACCATCCCTTCGGCCACGGCAAGTTCGAGAACGCCTCGGGCACTATCGAGGCCTTGCTCATCTTCGTCGCCGCCGCCTGGATCATCTGGGAGGCCTGCAAGGAGCTGTCCCACGGCGGCCAAGTCCTGGAGAACGCCTTCTGGGGAGCGCTGCTGATGTTGCTGTCGGCGGTGGTCAACACCGTCGTCTCGCGGACGCTATTCAAAGTGGGCACGCGCACCGACTCGGTGGCCCTGGTGGCCGATGCCTGGCATCTGCGCACCGACGTGTGGACCTCCTTGGGCGTGATGACCGCGCTGGGCGTGGTGTGGATCGCCCAAGCCGTGTGGCAGGTGGACCTGGCCTGGATTGACCCGCTCGCGGCACTCGGCGTAGCGCTGCTCATCATCCACGCCGCCTACCGCCTCACCCGCCGCGCCGCTCGTGACCTCCTGGACGTTACCCTCCCGCCGGAGGAAGAGCATTGGCTCCAGGAGTACCTGGGCAGCCACCCCACCCCGGTCTACGGCTTCCACCACTTGCGCACCCGCAAGGCCGGCTCCACGCGCTTCGTCGAGTTCCATCTCTGGGTAGACCCGCAGATGTCAGTGGAGGAATCCCACGCCCTGGGGGACGAGATAGTCGCGGGGATCAAGGCAAAATTCCCGGAATCACGGGTGATCGTGCACGTGGAACCGTACGAGGGAGATCGATAAACGATAGATGGGGAGCCAGAGGACGCGGCCGGCGGAGGCGCCCGGCCCCCCTCCATCGTCTATCACCCATCACTTATGGTTGCCGTTTCCACCAGCCACTCCAGACACTCCAGCGACGCCGCTATGTTCAACTGCTCCTGGGAAGTGTGCAAGTCCATGGCGCCGGTGGCCATCATCAGGCTGGGGATCCCGTACTCGTTGAAGACGTTGGCGTCACTGCCGCCACCGCCCCGTTCGGTGACCGGCTCCAGGCCCAGCCGCCGGGCGGCCTGGGCCGCGCGTTGTACTAGCGGCGCGTCCTCCGCCAGAGCGAAGGCCGTGTAGCTGCGCCCCACCTCTACCTCCACCTGCGCCCCCACGGACCGACCCGCTTCCCGGAAGCACACGGTCATGTGCTCTATCTGCGCGGTCAGCTTGCCGTCGTCATGGCTGCGGGCCTCGGCCCGAAGCACACAGCGCTCGGGGACGATGTTGGGGGCGCTACCGCCGGCGATGGTGCCGACGTTGGCGGTGGTCTCCGGGTCCAGGCGGCCCAACTGTAGGGCGGATATCGCCTGAGCGGCGGCCAGGATGGCGCTAACCCCCGCCTCCGGGCGAACCCCGGCGTGAACGGCGCGCCCGGTGATGGTCACGTCCAGGCTGCTGGAGGAGGGCGCAGCGGTGCCCATCTTCCCGGGCTGGCGACCACCGTCGAGGGCATAGCACATCTGGGGCCAGGGCTGCAAGCGCGCGTAGTCCAGTCGCTGTGCTCCCCACAGGCCGGTCTCCTCCGCCACCGTGAAGACCGCCCACAGGTCTCCGTGGGGTAGCTTCTCCTCAATTATCTGCCGCAGCGCCAGCAGGATCAGCGCGATCCCGGCCTTGTCGTCGGCGCCCAGGATGGTCTCGCCCGCGCTGCGAATGAAGTCGCCCTCCACCACCGGCTCGATCTCGCCCTCGTGGACGACAGTGTCCAGGTGGGCGTTGAGCATGATCACGGGGTAACCGGGAGCCGTGCCGGGCAGGAAGGCGAGGAGGTTGCCGCATTCGGCCTCGCAGGTCTCCTGAGCGTTGTCGCGGGTTATCGCCAGGCCCAGGTCCGCCAGGTACTGCGCTACCAGCTCGGCCACGGCGGCCTCGTGGCCGGTGGGACTGGCCGTGCGCACCAGGCGGAGGAAGGTTTCAGCTAGCAGGTCTCTCATCAGTATGGCACCTCCGTGCCTCGCTCAATTCCACCCGCGCGGCCCCTATCCCTGCCCGGGGGGGGAACCCACGGCGGCCCGGGACACGTCTAAAACGTAGGCGGCTGGGAGGCCGCAACATATGTCCTTGGCGGGAGGAATAGCTCACGCCACCTCGTGGCATAATAAGAAACGGACCGCTTCGGCGGCCCGTCTTTATTTTGGCCCAGTTCGTGGAAAGGACGTACATGCCCTATCGCTCCGGCCGGAAGGCCTTTACACTTATAGAGTTGCTCGTAGTTATCGCCATCATCGCGATCCTGGCGGCCCTTCTGTTCCCGGTCTTTGCCCGGGCGAAGGCCAAAGCTCAGGCTACGCTCTGTCTGAGCAACATGAAACAGATCACCCTGGCCTTGAACATGTACGCTTCAGACTGGGACCGGAAGTACCTGCGGGTGGCTAAGGTGGATCCATTCACTTACGCCCTGCTGGATATCCATCCCTGGCGGCCCTCGATCGAGCCGTACGTCAAGAACCAGCAAATCTTCTACTGCCCGGCCAAGTCCAGCCACACCGGGTATACGCCTGCTGATGATAGCGACTACGTGGCCAACCTCTACCTGGCCTGTGAGATGCCCGAATCCATGATTGCCAAGCTGGCGGAGGCCATCTGCTTCGCCGAGCGTAGTGACAACCCGGTGACTTGCGGCAACGCGGTCTGCGAGGCGCTGACCTACTGCGCCTGCGCCTTCCCCTACCCGGACGCTAGCACGTGCTTCTGGCCGCACCTCCAGGGCAACCACCACAACGGCGGGGCCAACTACGGCTTCGTCGACGGCCATGCCAAGTGGATGAAGCCGGAGGCAACGACCAGCCCGGTTAACATGCACGTGCCCGAGTTGACGGGGTACTAACGCCGAGGACGCCTCGCCCCCGGGCAGGACAGGGCGCTCTTCTCTACCCCGCGCAGGGCAGTGTCCAGACTGCCACTTCCAGGGCCGGTAGCTCCAGCGCCACGCTGAGCCCCTCCGTCGCGGAGTGGGTGCCGTCCTGGCGCCATAGCTCGCCTGTTCCCGACGCGGTCCGGCCGTGGGCGGTCGGGTCGAGCGCCAGACGCACTCTCCGCGACTCCGGGTCCAGATTCCCCAACACCACGGCCAGGCCTGCCGGGGAGTCGTAGACCTTGGCTAGCGCCCCTTCCGCCTGCAGACCGATCTCGTCCCGGTAGCGACCGTAAGCCGTATACTCCGCCGTCACCTGTCGCAGGCGGGCCAGCTCGGCCACCCGCTGCCCGAACTCCGGGTACTCCTCCAGCGATTTCTCCAACTGGTGGGTGGTCAGGGCCATGAGGAAGCCCAGCACGAAAGCCCGGCTCAGCACCTCCGGCTGGCGGTCCACCACCCACAGTTGCAGCGCCTCGGGGAAGGTATAGCGGATGACCTCCGGCCGTGCGTCCCGGTCCGACCAGTTCCAGTTCCACATCAGGTCGATATGCTGCAGGCCGTGCGCGTCGGTGATCTCCCCGATGACGTAGGCCTCCGACCCCGTCTCCCGCACCATCTGCGCGGCATGGCGCATCCACTCCAGCGCCGCCTCGTGGGTGTCGGCGGGGGTCTCGTGGCCGTGAGCCGCGTCGAAGCACGGGTATATCTCGAAGGCCTGGTCGATGAACAGGGAAGTGAACCCCAGCTCCATCGTGCGCCGGGTCAGGGCCAGCGCGCGCGCCCGGAAGCGCTCCGGTCGTGGGCAGAGCACCACGCCCTCCTTGCTCATCGCTGCCAGGTTGAAACTGGCGAACCCCGCCCCGTAACCGCCGTAGTCCTCCCGAGGCGTCTCCCCGTACCGCCCGCGGATGAGGAGGTCCTCATTACCCTGACGTCGGAAGAGCTCGGTGCGGCGCAGGGCCAGGCGGTAGTTGACCAGCGTGGAGACGTTGACGCCCTGCGCCTGCACCTCGGCCAGGGCGACCCGCAGGTCGTCCAGGCTTTGGGCGGAGTCGAACTCCTCCCAGAAGTCGCCCTCGTCCGGACGGCAGTACACCCCGGCGATCGGGTCCCAGAGGCACAGATCCTCGATCCCGCAACGCAACCCCGCCTCCGCCAGCCGTGGGAGGTCCCGCCAGCCGTGTCCCAGGGGCTGGCCGTCGAAGCCGCGGGTCTGGATGAACTGGACGCCCAGGCTCCGCCGCAGTCGCGCCGGCGGGGAGGGCGGCTGCCACCAGGTATCGGCCCAAGCGCGGTAGCGATCTGCCGCAGCACGCCAGTCGCCCGCGTGCACGCTCACCCCTACCGGCGGGGACTCCCAGCGCTCCCCAGAAGCCAGATAGGGGTAGTGCACCCAGGCCCAGCTCATGCAGAGCTGCTCCGGCTCCGGGTCGAGATTGTCCACCACCAGCCCGCCCAGCCGGGGGCGGGGCTCGTAGCAGATCAGCGACAGCCCGCCGCCGCTCTGGGAGAGGTCGAAGACCGGGATGATAGATCCCTGAGGATGGCTGTAGAAGCGCACCCGCTGGCGTCCGGCCAGGTTATAGGCAAAGCGCTCGCCCCGCGGTGGCCGGAAGCCGCCCGAGAGGTCGTGCCAGCCGAAGATCGCCTCCGCATTGGCCTCAGATTCGGGAAGCCAACCCCCGACCCAGGGGAAACGCGTCTCGACCAGGAGGTCTGGTTCGTGATTCTCCAGAGCGAGGGTGAAGAGGGCCTCGGAGCTGTCCGGGGGCAGGTGGATCTCCACGGTCGCGGCAACCTCCAGCGGCCCGTCTGCAGCCTGCAGGCGCTCCCAAGACAGCCGGAGGATGCCGTCGGCTTGCTCGATCTCGGGAGGGGGCGCCAGGTGGGAATCGGCGAAGCGGGAGTGCCAGAGGGCGGAGGGTGCGACCACCCGAAAAAGCCGCCCGTGGGATGGGGTTTGCAGGTGCGCTCGCCCCGTCTGCAAGTCCTCGATCTGGATCAAGCTGCCGGTAGTGGGGTCGAAGCCGAGACGGACCAGCTCGTTGGCTAGGACCACTGCCTCCATGAGACGGACCTCCCTACGGTAGAGGCCTGCGCGGAAGGGGGACCGCCGGGATGCAGGATAGGCCCTGCCACCCGGCGGCCCCTCGCGTGACCTACCTTACACCGTTACCCGGAACTCCACCTTCCCCGCCGGTAGCACTATCCGCACCGTTCTCCCCGGCGGGGTAATCTGGCGGTCCTCGCCGTCGACGGTTATTACCACCGCGGCGGCTGCCATCCCCGCGGGAAGGGTTAGGACCACCTCGCCGGGGACAGGGAAGTTGGCCTCGCCAGTGATCTCCTGGCCCTGGATGGTTACCTGCACCGGTCCCGGCGCGGCCAACTCGTAGCCCGCGGCGGCCAGCCGCTGGCCTTGCAGCAGCGCCAGGATTGTCCGGGTGGCGCTTTGGCGGACCAGGGCCCGCTGGCCCTCCAGGGTGATGCCGTCGGCGGCATATGTGCCCGGCTGCGGAGCGCAGATGACCACGTGCTTCTCGTCACCGATGGTAGCCGTGGTGCCCGCGCCACCACCCCAGGGGGTGAAGGCCGGCGCCGGCTCCTCCGGGCGATGCGCGTAGAGTACGGCGAAGTAGCCCTGGTGGTCGGCGCGCTTGACGCGCATGAAGTGCTGCGTCTCCTCGAAGGGCACGTCAGCCCCGTGCACCTGGGCCCAGTACCTCGCCCCAATGTAGCCAAACTGGTGGCTGTAGCTGCCGGTGGTAATCTGCGGCTGAGCCGGGTCCAGCATCGTCACCGCCAGGTCCACCCCGAGCTGGCCGGGGAAGTGGGCCACGTTGCCTGCGGTCTTGACCTCCTTGGCCAGGTCCCACAGCGTGAACTCCGTGAAGTCATCCCCCGCACCCGCGAAGCCATCCCGTAGCACCACGTAGGTGGGACCGTCGGCCTCGGTGGGCTTGACGAAGACGAGCTGGCGGGTCCAGGTGGTCGGCTTGATTAGCTCCGGCGGCGGGGCGGCGTTGGGCGGCGTGGGCGTCCCCGGTTCCTCAGGGATGGGCGACACCGCGTCTACCGTCATCTGTCCCAGGCAGGAGTCGGCCGCGGCCAGCAGGTTGTTCTCCGTCACCTCGCCGCGGCTCATCCAGTCCAGCTTGTGGTTGAAGGCCACGCGGTTGTGGAACCACGGTCGTAGCATCATCGGCTGGTACAGCGAACCGAAGTCCTGCACTAGGGGCACACCCTTGGCCCAGAAGATGATTTCGCCCTGCTCGTTCTCGTAGTGCTCGTGCTGGTAGCCAAAGCGGAAGATCAGGTAGGCCTCGTCCGGCTCGCCCACACGCGCCCGCATCACCGTGCCGAAGCCGGGGAAGTGGCGGCTGGAAAGGTCAGGCTGCTGGGCGGACAGATCGTCGTCGAGCACGTACTCGTCATTGGGGTACATGTACGGCTTGCCCATCTGCTGCCAGGCCCACTGCAGGTTGGCGGCGTATTCGGGGTCGGTCTGGGCCGAGCCGGCGGCCATGCGGGCGTAGAGGCTAGTGCTCTCGTAGCCGGTGTTGCCCAGGGTGGGCATCATGCGAATCCCGAAGCGCGGATCTACCGGCGTGATGATCTGCGCGTGGTAGAGCATGGTGGACTTGAGGAAGGGATTCTGGTACAGGTCCATGAAACCGGCGTTCTTGAAGAGCTGGGCGGACTGCAGCACCCCGCTCATGGAAGCGTCCATCTGATAGTGGGGGCACTCGCGCCAGGCCCCGCCGGGAGCGGTGTAGTCGCGCAGCATGTTGAGGGTGCTGCCCACCGAGCGCAGCATCCAGCTGTAGGCCATGGGGTGCCCGGGGATGAGCGAGGCGCCCGCGCCGATGAGGCTCAGCGACATGGTAGGCATGTTGGGGTTACCCAGGTGGAAGCCGGCGCCGTAGGCCAGCCAGTCGGGGTCGCTGAGCTTGTACATGCAGAAGGCGTACAAGGCCCGGGCCTCCCGGCGCTCCTCGGGAGTCATCTCCGGAACGCTCATGGCCACGTCAAACAGCGGGGACGACCCGGCGATGTGGCCGTTGCCGTGGTGCATGAAGGTATGGATGCCCATGTCGCCCTCGTTGTCGAGGTAGCAGGCTGCCGAGTAGCGCAGCTTGGGCAGGATCCCCATCCAGTTGGTGTCGCCGCCCGCCTCGAAGCGGACCAGCTTGTCACCGATGGCCTCGTCCTGCGTTACCAAGTACGTGAAGGGCTGGTGCTGAGCGCTGCCCACCAGAGCCTTCAGCTCCGGCACGCGAGCGGCGCGCTCGCGCAAGGCAGGTAGGTCGGCGCGAGTGATGGCCCCGCGCGGGTAGGCCTCCGCACCGGGATCGGGCCACTCCAGCGTCCAGTCCTTGATCTTGTCCAGGGGGTTCTGGCCGTACTTGGTCCAGGCCTTGCGGATGCCCGACTGGGTGAAGTCGTCGTTGGCCGGAATCGCCTGGTCGGCACGAGTGACCAGCATTCCCCACTCCCGCACTCCCTGGCTGCGCACCACACCCGGATAGGTCGTACCCGTGCCGTAGGGGGATAAATAATCGATCCCGTCCACCGTCCACTCGGAAGTCGGCTGCCGGATGGGGGCCTTCACCACCAGGTCCGGCCCCTTGGTCGACTCCAGGAACAGCACCGTCGGGTTCCGCCAGTGTCCTGGCCGCTCCGGGAAGAATGCTACCAGATCGCCCTGCGGGTCGGCGGCGCGATAGGCGCCGAACTCCTGGGCCGCCTGCGGCCACCAGGCAAACAGCCCGTGCAGCCGCAGTAGCCGCTGGGCCTTGCCATAGTCCACCGGGAAGACAGCCTCCTGCATATTGTCGTAGTCGATGACGGCGCCGGTGGGGTTGAACTCCTGGTCATAGTACCGGCCGTACCAGCGCACCGTATCCGGCTGCAGGCCTGCGTACAAGCTGAAGCAGAAGTTGTCGTTGCGGTCGGGGGAAGGGTCGCCGAGGTCGAACTCCTCGCGGACATGCACCACGTCCTCGCCGGTACGCAGGGTGACGTAGCAGGTGTACCGGCCCTGCTCGAACCAGTACTCGGCCTTGACCCGTTTGTACAGGGGGCCGTCGTGGGTCAGGGCGAGGCTGTAGCCAGTGATCTTCTGAGTGCTCTCCAGCCAGCCGCGGCCCAGCCACTTGCCGCTGGGTCCACGCACGGCCTGGATCGGGGCAGGGACCTCCTCGGCGGCGACGGCGGTGGGGAAGCGTTTCTCCCCGCGACCGGCGCGCACGGCGATCAGGGAGTTGGACAGAACATACGCGTCGGTCTCCTGAGCCACCTTCAGATCCGTCGCCCGCGACTCCAACCGCGTCTCCTCGCCGCAGTGGAGCGTCCAGGTGCGCTGCTCCCAGGGGCCGAAGCTGGCGAGGACGGTGACAGTCACCGGGATCTCGGGCAGCTCGGCCTGGAACTCAGGGGCGGCGACCTGGGAGGGTACGACTTGCCCCTGCTCGTCGGTGACGTACATGGTATCGAGGTTCAAATCCAGCTTGGGGACTTTGACCTGGAAGTTGAGCACCTCATGCACCCAATCGCGCTTGAGCGCCTCACGGTAAGAGAAGGTAACCGTAGAGGCGGAGGCGAGGGAGGAGAAGGCGAAAGCAAGGATAGCCAAGGTCAAGATACGGGTACGGGACATGGAGGACACCTCTCTGGGTGGGGAATTGGGGAGTAGTTTCGCGGGAGGGGGAGGGGAATCCTCCTCTGGGGAGGGGAAGGAACTGGCGCGCTTCTCCTGCCGAGAACCGCGCCAGTTTTTGGGCTTACCGTGGACCCACTCGGGCCCGCCTCTACAGACTGAACTTATGGTCGCCCTCCGGTAGGCTGAACCGGACCCGATTCCCGTCCGTTCCCAGTTCCGCCGGCTTGCCGTCGATCAGCAGCTTGCCTGGCTGGGCACCCGCCGGGAACTGCACAATTACTGTGCGCGCCGCCCCGTGGCTCTCGCCGGTCAGGGCGCCAGCGGCGTCAATGGTCACCGACAGGCTCCCCGCAGCCGCTTGCCCCTCTCTGCCGGTGGCCGTCACCAGCCACTCCCCGCTCCCGATCTGCGTGCCGGAGAGCAGCGTCAGGCTGGTCATCCCCTCTCGTACCCGGATGACCCCCGCCCGGCCGACCAGAATCTGGCCGTCCGCCCGCGCCTCCCCCGGCGCGTCGGTGAGGACCACGTAGTGAGTCTGGTCGCCGATGGTCAGCTTCGCCCCCGCGCCTTCGACCCAGGGAACGATCTCCGGCGCGGGCTGGTCATGGCCGCGGGGGTACAGCACCGCCGCCATCTGGCCCGGCCCCGCCGGGAACCGCACCTGGTACAGCTTCTGCCGCCAGTCACCCGCGAAGCCCTTCTCCGGGCCGTAGGCCCCCGTCACCAGTTCTGGCACGGGCGTGAGCGGCGCCAGGTCCAGGTCCACCCCCAGCTTTCCGGTGAACCGCGCCCCCGTCAGTGTTTCCTGCTCCTCGCTCGCCAGACACCACAGGTTCCAGTCCCAGGGCACGGCGGTGTCGGCGACGTCCCGGACCACGAAGTAGTTGGGCCCGGTGGGGTCAAAGTCCTTGACGAAGAGCATATGCCGCCGCCAGGTGATGGGGGCGACCCGCTCCTCCTTGGTGAAGCCGATCTCCACCGAGTCATCGTGCGGGCGGGGCTTGCTCAGCTCCAGCTTGTCCGGCCCCTCCGGCGGCCCCAGCGGGCCGTGCTCGACCAGGCGGGAGAACTCCCACTCCCCGCTGGCTAGATCGGCGCGGCTGCAGGAGGACCACTCCAGCAGCCGGCCGGTGCCCCCCTCCTTCTCCGAGCGGTAGCCGAAGCTGGGGCGGTTGGTCAGCCAGCGCTGGTGGGTGACGTTGCCAAAGCCCTTGTGTACGCCCACGTCCCAACTGCGCAGGCCGAAGACCAGGCACAGGGGCTGGCCTTGCGCGTGGAGCTGGAAGCCGCCCTCGGCGTTGTACCCGGCCAGTCCGGCGGGCTTGGCCAGTTGCAGGGCCAGGAAGGTCTCCTGCGGTAGGCCACAGCCGCTGCGGAAGATCGCGCCCCAGCCCGGCAAGTACTCGCTAGCGAACTTGGGGTTCTGCGCCGGGAGGGTCGGGTCAACCCAGCCGAGACTGGCCCAGCCGAAGTCGTCCCGGTCGCCGGTGCGGAAGGACCCGGGCTGGCCACAGCGGTTCCAGTACCACATCAGCCGCCCGGCGAAGGCCGGGTCGTCTTCGGCCACCGCCGCAGCCGCGTCGGCCCACATCACCGACCGGGTCCAGCAGCCCTGGCCGTTGCCGAAGGGCACGATGTAGCCGCCGTTGACCCGCTCGTCGAAGGGGACGGTCAACTGGCCGTAGAAGTCCAGCCCGTCGCGCAAGAGCGGGTCCTTGAACATGTCATAGAACCCCGCCCGCTTGAGCGTCATCGCCCCCAGCGTGACCATCTCCAGGCTCAGCGAGCCGTACCATTCGTCCTGGCTGTAGTTGGGCAGGTGGTGGCCCTCCTCCAGCGCCCAGATCAGGCCGTCATAGCAGACCTTCGCCCAGTCCTTCGCCCGCGGATGGCCGCTCAGGACGCTCCCGATCTGCCCCTGGACCATACGCAGCGACACGATCATGTCGGTGTTGCCGTGGTTGTAGCCGGGCGGGGCGTAGTCGCGGGAGGCGAAGAGCTCCCCCCAGAAGGCCAGCAGCGCCCGGGTCTCGCGCTTCTGCTCCGGGGTGACGCTGGGAGAGCCCAGCAGAATGTCTGCCTGGCGCAGAGAGATCGGCAGCGGCCCGGTGGTAAGGTGGAACATCCCGTAGTTGTGGCTCCAGCGGTAGCCGGAAATGCCGATCCCGACATGGGTCTGGTGCACGTAGTAGCGCAGCCGGGCGATAAGCAGCTCCGCGGCATCCCTCGCATAGGTCTCGTCACCAGTGGCGAGATAGAGATTGTCCAGGCCGCGGTGGTACATGACCCAGTTCTTGTAGAAGGGGAAGTCCGCGTCCTTCTGCGCCTTGTAGGAGTTCCAGACACGCGCGAGCCGGTCCACGTGCGTCTGCAGGGGCGGCGAGTCGGCTATGCGCTTGCGGATGGCGGGGAGGTCGGCGGCGGTGGCGTAGATGTGTGGGAAGACCACGCCGGGCGGGTCCGGGAACTCCAGCGCCCAGTCCTTGACCATATCCAGCGGCAGCAGCCCATACTTGATCGTCGCCAGTTGTATGGGCCGTGCATACTGCCGCCCCGGCCACGTCTCTCCGGGCGGCTCCTCGCCGGGGATGGTGATGTCCTCGTCCCGGTCGCCCACATATAGCGCCCAGTTCCGCGAGCCGCCGTTAATCGGGAGCACCGCCTGCAGCTTCCCCTCCGGGTCGTTCTCCAGGACGATGACGTTTTCATGCGGCTGCTGCCAGGCCCCGCCGCTCAGCGCCATCAGCCCGACGAAGTTGTTACCACCCGTCGAATACGCTCCCGCCCACTGGGCCACGTTCATCCACCACTCGCCGTGCGTGGGGTTGAGTGTCACCAGCGGCCCGGGATCGGTCGGCCGGGGGAAGGTTTCCCAGGGCTCGCCCTCCACTGACTTCTTCCCCCAGACATTCCCCAGCGGCTGCCAGGCCATGCGGTCGGGCTGGAGGCCGTCCAACGACAGCGTCCAGTAGGAGCCCTGCTCCTGCAGTCTCTTCCCATACGCCTGCATGACGTAGTTGCCCTCCGGCGCGTCCGCCGGACGCGTCCCTTCGAGGAACCCCGGCTTGTCCATCAGGTCGGACTGCTCGGAGACCAGGACCACCGGCTGCCCGGCGATGACAGTGATATCACAGGTGTAGTACTTGTCCTCCTCGAAGGTGTAGGTGAGACGGACCTGGAGGAAGACGGGGCCCTGGGCGAGGGTCTCGCCGGATATGCTGGTGAAATTGAGAGGGCTGTGGATCGAGGCTACCCCGGTCGTGGTGCCGTCCGGGAGTGACATGACCAGTGGCGCTTGCAGTTCGTCGCCCTCCCAGGGGCAGGTTATGGACAGCTTGCTGTTGCCGAGACTGACGGTGCCCTCCCCCCAACTGATCGTCAAGTCCGTCTCCGGCTTCTCCTCGCCCTTCACCAGCGTCCAAGTTTGCTCCGCGTTGGGGGGCAGGTCCACAATGAAGTAGACCTTCCCGGCACGGCTCGGGGGCGCGTCGGGCACAAACTGGGCCACCCGTGTCAGCCCCGCCGCCTCTTTGACGGCCAGGCGCTCCGGGCTCAAGTCGGCGGGGAGGGTCACCGGGAAGGAGACCAGCTCCTGGGACCAGCTCTCACCGAGGTGCTCAGTGAGGGTGAAGGTGGGCGCGGCCCAAGCAACCGCGGCCGGGAGCAGCAAGGCGATGAAGAGCAGCAGACGAAGCAGAGACCGGGACATGGCGTCCTCCCTAGCGGGCGGCAGTGTTACTAAGGCCCACACTGGAATCAAGCTATTGGTTCGGGGTCAGGGGAAGGGAATCCTTCTTGGGGGGCGGAGGGGAGGAGATCGCGCCGGAGCAGCGGGGACAGGCGCAGTCCTCGCGCCCCTTAGCGCCCGGGCCGTGCCTGTCCCTAGTTCTCACCGGTAGGGATGCACCCTCCGCCCTATTCCTTCCCCTTCAGCCAATACTCCAGCCAGTCGAACGCGTCTGGCTGGACCCACGACGGGAAGCAGTGGGCCTGGTTGGAATAGACTACCCGAAAACGGTCGGCGGCGCCGAGGGACTGGTAGAGCTGCTGGACCTGCACCGCCGCCTGGGCTACCTGCGCGGCGTTGGACCACAGCTCGGTCTTCACGTCCTGCATAAAGATCGGAGTAGGCGCCCACAGGGCGGTGAAATCGGAGAAGTCCCAGGGCAGCTGGCGCTGAGCTACGGGCAACTGCAGCAGTTTGCGCATGTTCATGGACAGGATGGGGTCGCCCGGCGAGGTGTAGGTCGCCGCGGCGTCAGGGAAGGTCCGGATGAGCGTGAAGCCGCAGCTTTCCACGGCCGCGCTGATGCGCGGATCCATCGCCGCCAGCACGGTCGAGCTCTGTCCCCCCAGCGAGTGGCCGATACAGCCGATCCGCCTCGCGTCCACATAGGGGAGGCTTTCCAGATAGTCCAGGCAGCGCTGCTGGTCGCGGAGGTTCTGCGCCAGGGAGGACCAGGCCGGGTCGCGGTCGGCCAGGTCCTGGCAGTGGTAAGGCGCCTGCGTGTCCGGGGCATAGCGCTCGCCGACGCGCTCGTTGTCGGGAGCGATCACCACGAAGCCACGGTCCACCAAGTAAGGTCCGAAGTCCAGCACGTAGTAATGCCCGCCCAGGCCCACCGGCTCGTCCTTGCCCTCGGCCACGGTCTGATACAGGGCGACGAGGGCCGGGAAGGGCCCCTCCCCCGGCGGGACCAGCAGCCACACGTTCATGCGGCGCCCGACCTCGGTCTGCAGGGAGACCTTGCGGCGGGTGTAGGCCTGGGTGATCCCGCCGAGGTGCGCGGTGGCCGGGATGGCCTCCTCGGAGAGGACCGTCGGGCTAAGGGGAACCAGCGTTTCGCGGCTAGCCAAGAGGCCCAACTCCCGGTTCAGGCGTGCCCGCAACTCCTGGCGTCGCGGCGCCCACTCCGCCGCGCTCTCCGCGGTCGGCTTCCCGACCAGGGGGAACTGCACCGGGCCGTACTGCGCCTCGCCCACCGCGGCCATCTCCGCCAGGGGCACTGGCGCGATGTAGGGATGCACCGGATCGGTCTCCAGCACCAGCGTCGCCGCCGCGGCACAGGCCGGGAGGGTGAAGGTGCTGGTGTTTCCCTCCGACAAGTGGTACAGCCGGGTCGCGCGCGGCGCCGGGGTCACATCCGGCTCCAGCAGGAAAGCCCGGCGCAGATGCTGGCCGGGGGTCTGGAAGGTGGCGCTCAAGTGGGCCTCAGCCGTCCCCGCGGGCAGGGCAACCTGGTAGGCGATAGCGCCGGAAGGCGCGGTGCCCGTCGAGACCGCCTCGGCGGGGAAGCTTGCTCCGGCGAAGGTGAGGCCCCCCGCGGGCGCCGGGGTGAAAGCGGGGTTGCGCAGGTAACCGCTGTAACGCAGCGCGAAAGCCTCCCGCGCGTCGCCCAGGGGACGGGTAGCGCGCAGCGGCTTGTCCGGCACGGGGAGGCCGTCCTCCCGGATGGCAAAGATGGTGGAGCCACTCCCCAGCACCTGCCCCGCCGCGTCCCGCAAGGACACCCGAATCTCCTGCCCCCACGAAGGCCCCGGTAAAGTCCGGATGACCTCGTTGAAGAGCGTGAAGCTGGAGTCCGGGGGGTAGTCCCACGCCACCGACAGCGCGCGCTTCTCCAGCGGCGCCAGCGTGATCCGCTGGCGGGGCAGGGCGCGCACGGTGTCCAGGTTGCTGAGGATCTCGCTGTCCAGGTAGCCCTCCCAGACCTGATCCGAGGTGTTCTCCACCCGGACCCAGAACCGCGCCGGATGCTGGCGCACAAACAAGCGGCCGTCGGGATTGAGCGGTGTCCCAGCGGGCTCAACCGAGAGGACGGCTACAAGCGCGAGGAGGGGGAGGGAGTGCATACCAAGAGCATAGGCCGGGGTGCAGCGGGCGTCAAGGAGGGGCCGTGTCGAGTGGCCCGCGCCGTTGGCGGGTCAGGAGGACGGCCCTGGTGCATTGGCAACCGCCGCTGTATCGCCAGAGTCGCAGTCCCGCGGGCGAAGGGCCCTCGACTAAGGCCTTAGCGCGGCGCCAAGTATCCAGTCGGGGGCCGGCCTCCTCGCGATTGCTTCGCAATCACGACTCGACACGGCCCCTCCGCCGAGCCGCCGACAGATCGTGGTCACACCAAGAGGAGCCGCCGCGTCAGGCAGCGAACCTCCGCCACGACCGCATTCCACTGACAAGGAGTCTCCTATGCCCGACCTTACCCTCGAACAGCTCGACCCCAACATGGCGGCGGCGCAGGCCGACTCGGACCTGCTCTGGTACGACCTGCTGGATCTGGGGCTGGAGGGGCAGGGCTGGAGCGACCTGGCCCATCCCTACGACCGCCTGCCCGCGCGGGCGGAGGGGCGGGTAACCGAGGCGGTCTGGACGCTCAGCCATCACACCGCCGGAGTCGGGGCGCGGTTCGTGACCGATGCCCCGGAGATCGCCGCCCGCTGGAGTATCCGCGGCGAGCGCCTGGCCATGGACCACATGCCCGCCACCGGCATGAGCGGAATTGATCTGTACGTCCGCCAGGAGAGCGACTGGCGCTGGCTGGGAATCGGGCGGGCGGTCAACCTGCCGGCGAACGACGTGCAGCTGGTCGCGGGGATGGCGGAGGGCGAGCGGGAATACCGCGTGTACCTGCCGCTGTACAACGGGGTGGACAGCGTGAAGATCGGGGTGCCGCAGGGGACGAGGGTGTGCAAAGTGGCACCGGGAGGGGAGCGCCCGCTCGTCTTCTATGGCACCTCCATCACCCAGGGCGGGTGTGCCTCGCGGCCAGGGATGGTGCACACCTCGGTCCTGGGGCGATGGCTGGAGCGTCCGGTGCTCAACCTGGGCTTCTCGGGTAGCGGGAGAATGGAGCCGGCGA
Source organism: Candidatus Zipacnadum vermilionense (assembly GCA_029821755.1). GTDB lineage: Bacteria > Armatimonadota > Zipacnadia > Zipacnadales > Zipacnadaceae > Zipacnadum > Zipacnadum vermilionense. The sequence goes on from JALGSV010000014.1 coordinate 47,158, forward strand.
TGGGAGAGCTGCTGGCGGAGTTGGAGGCGGCGGCCTACGTGCTGGAGTGTCTGCCCAACCTGTCGCCCGAGGAAGCCGAGGAGCGGGTGGAGCCCTTCGTGGTGAACCTGCGCGCCGCCCGGCCGGAGACGCCGATCGTGCTGGTGGAGAGCATCAGCTACCAGAACGACCACCTGGTGACGGCCATGCGGGAGATGGTGGAGCGCAAGAACCGACACCTACGGGGCCTGTACGAGCACCGGGCGCCAGGGGACGCGAAGCTGCACTATATCGAGGGCGCGGGCCTCTTGGGGGAGGACGGGGAGGCCACGGTGGATGGCGTCCACGCCACCGACCTGGGCTTCCTGCGGATTGCGGAGGGGATGGTGGCAGGGCTGCGGGAGGCGCTGGGCTAGATCCGCGCGAGACGCGCCAGCGCCCCCGCGTGGCGCGGGCTTTCTAGCCCGCGCTCCGGTGCGCATACGACTGCCTGGGCGGGCTAGAAAGCCCGCCCCACGCGGGAACCCCTGCCCTACCCCTCCCGCCGGGGCGGCCGCACCTGGCCTTCGGCGTTGTGCGCGTGGTAGATCGCTGTCAGCTCCCCTAAGGCTTGCGCCGCCCCTGCCGAGAGCCGCCCCTCGCCTCGCACCAGTTCCGCATCTACCAGCGCCCGATTGGCCAGAATCCGCCAGCGCCACGACTCCTGGGCCCGACGGTCCAGCTTCCCCGCCGCCGACTGCAGCAGGGCGTGGGCCTGCTCGGCGCCCTCGGGATGCGCCAGAACCCAGCAGGTGACGCCGTCGCGAGTCTGGCGCTCCCGGGGGAGGGTGCGCTCCAGAATCGCCACCGCCGCCGCTACCTCCTCAGCCACCTCCGGAGCAAATTCCCCCGTCACGTACTCTCGCACGATCTCCCCCACCGGCCGGTCGGGGTCCCAATAGAGTTGGGCGCAGACCACCTTGTTCAGATCGTCGAAGATCCCCTCCGAGTACGGCCAGCCGCCGGAGAGGAGCGCCTTGCCCTGGTCCCACAGGCCCTGGATCAGGGCCGGGAAGGGATTGGCCCCGAAGCCGCCCCAGGGGCAGCAGCCGTACATGCTGATCTCGGGGAAGCCCACCAGCGGCAGCCCGTCGGGAACGCCATGCTCCACCGGGTAGGCGGGGTAGCTCCCGTCGCGACCGTCGGCGAGGAGCAGGTCCGCCCAGTCCTGCCCCCGGCGGAAGGCCCGGTCCAGGCCCTCCCACTCGCCGGGCCAGTACGCGTCGAAATCCCACGTGCACAGCACGATCTTCACCCCCGGCAGCACCTGCCGGGCCCGGCGGGCCACCCGCTCAGCGGTGTAGAGGAAACCGTTGCTCCCCCAGGGATGGCACAACGGGCAGCAGCACCCGCCCTGGTCATAGGGCCACAGCCACAGGTACTCCACGCCCAGGTCGGCGAAAGCCAGCATCCGCTCCTCGGCCCAGCGGACGATCTGGTCGATCCCGCCCGGCTCGTGGGGGCAGACCTCGGTATGGTAGTGCGCCGGCAGGACGAAGTCGCCTCTCCCCCACGTCGCCCGCAGCGCCTCCGGTCCTCCGGCGTAGCCCTCGTTGGCCAGCGAGCACAGTCCCGCCGCCATGCCCACCCGCTGCGCCGCGGCCAGGATCGCCCGCAGCCGCTCGATCATCGCCACCGCCGCCGGGTCGTCAATCCCGGTATAATGGTGCAGGTCGAGCCACACCTGCAAGGAGTTGACGCCCCACAGCGCCAGATCCTCCACGTACCGCTCCACCTCGGCAAGTGGCGCGTCGTGGTACCAGTTGTGGAAGTGGGTAGCGAAGTAGATGCCGCGGACGGGCAGTCGGGGCACGGAGGTCCCGCGCCAGGCGGGCTCGCGCAGGAGCTTGCCCAGGCCGTAGAGCAGCCCGCGGTCGTCGCCGGCGGTGAGGCAGAGGGAGCCCTCCGGACCGTCAGCGAGACGGAAGCCCTCGGCGCCAATCTCCGGCGAGAGGGCAAGGTCGAGTGGCGGCGCGGGGAGTCCGCGCTCCTGCCGGCGGGTGGTGAAGAGCTGCAGGGCGGTGTCGCGGAGATTCGTGGTGGACATGGGAGGCCTCCTGCATGGGATGGCGGACGCTTGGTAGGGGCGGCACTTCAGTGCCCGCCTCTACCCGTGACGACAATGGCACCGGACGCAGGCTGGGAAGCCTCCCCTACCCGGCCTCAATCGCTTCCTTCAACCTGATCAGACCCACCAGGAAGCCCTCGCCCTCGTTCAGGTGTCCCATCCAGATCTCCGGGATCACCGGGGCGTCTACGTCGGCCAGTTCCCGCATCACCGCCGGCAGGTCGGTCATGCCCTCGCCGAATTGCAGCGCTTCGGCGTCGGTGCCGCTGCTATCGGCGAGGTGCAGGTGGGCGATTAGGGGCTTGACCTGGCGCAGGTAGTCGAGGATGTCGCGGCCGGTCAGGTTGCAGTAGAGTTGGGCGTGCGACAGGTCCCAGCACATCCGGGCCCCACGTTCGGTGAGGAAGGCCGTTACCTCCTCCGGCGCCACGAACACGTTGTGGTACCACTGCCCGCCGAAGTACCAGGGGAAGGGGGCGATGTTCTCCAGCAGCAGCTCTACGCCCGGCTCGTCGGCCAGCTCGTCCAGCGAACGGCGGAGGCCTGCGAAGAGCGCCTCCTTATCCAACGCCGGCTCCTCGTAGCTCATCCCGCCGGGATGCACCACCACCGGCGCCGGGCCCCGGTGCTCCGGGAAAAGCGCGACCAGCTCCCGGGCTACCTGCAGACTGCGGCGCACGACGGCCACCGAGGCCTCCCGCGCCGCCTCGTCCAGGGCGCACAGGTCCAGCAGCATCCCCTGGTAATACTCCGGCACGTGTAGCGCCACGCGCCCCGGGAACTCGCGCTCCGGCGGGGCGCCGTGGTCCAGGTCGTAGTCGGTCAGATGGAACTCCAGCAGGTCCGGCGCCCAGGCGGCGATAGCCTCGCAGTCGCGGTAGCGGGCCACGCAGCCCCAGGGGCGGGGGAAGTCGCGGGTGACCGCGGCGGGGGTGAGGTCGGCGAAGTCCGCCTCGCGGAACTGCTCGCCCTCCGCCATCTCGCGCGGCACCGGCCGGCCCAATAGCTCCCGGTAGCGCTGCGGGCTGACGCCGCTGCCGGGGCCGAGGGCAGTGAACATCCCGCGGGTCAGCGTCTCCCCGGCGCGCAGGTCGCGGGCGGCGGCGAGGGACTTGCGCAGGGCGTGGCGGTTGAGCACCTCCCCCCGCGACAGGAAGCGGTCGGCCTCGCCTAGGGCCTGCTCCAGCGCCCGGATGTCACGCACCTGCTTGATCAGCCCCTGCGGCTCCAGGCTGGCGGCGTGGTCCGGGCCCGGCAGCGTCCGATCCAGGGTGATATGCCGCTCGACAATACACGCCCCCAACGCCACCGCTGCCGTGGAGACAGCAATGCCCCGCTCGTGCCCCGAGTACCCCACCGGCACGCCGAACTGCTGCAGCCGAGAGATGACCCGCAGATTGACGTCCTTGAAGGCTGCCGGGTAGGTCGACTGGCAGTGCAGCACACCGAAGGGAGCGTTGGACTCGCGCAGGAGGGCGACGGCATGCTCAATCTCCGGCCAGGTGGACATGCCGGTGGAGACGATCAGAGGGCGGCCGGTGGCGACGAGGTACTCGATCAGGAAGTCGTTGGTCAGGTCGGCGGAGGCGATCTTGAAGGCGGCTACCTCCAGGGAAAGCAGGAAGTCCACGGAGGGCTGGTCCCAGGGGGTGCAGAGGAACTCCAGGCCCCGCTCGCGGGTGTGCTCGGCCAGGCGGGCGAAGTCCAGGTCCGACAGCTCCGCCTGCTGGAGGAAGGGGATGACGAACTGCAGCTCTTTGTCGCTGGATTCGAGATGCTCCAGCGTTTCCGCCGAGAACTGCCGCGCCAGCACGCGCTTCTGGAACTTGACGGCATCCGCTCCCGCCTCGGCGGCCAGGTCAATGAGCTGCCGCGCCAACTGCGGGTTGCCGTTGTGGTTGATGCCGATCTCGGCGATGAAGTACACCGGCTGGCCGGGACCGACCAGGCGACTACCAATGGCGAGGGGCCGTGGGGTGTTAGTCATACGGAAGTTTTCGCTAGACAGAGCGGGATTCCTCTTGCCACTTCCCTACGGTATCGCCACCCCCGGCGCCGCCTTCTCGATGAAGGCCTCTAGCATGACCCGCTTCTTCTCCGGGGAGACGCCGATGGCGTTGGGATCGCCGTAGTCGCTCAGGATGAAGCCGCCCTGCGGCGTGGCCCAGTGCTCCAGCAGCAGCCCTGCCTCTTCCCGGATCTCCTCCGCCGGCCGCCAGGGCAGCGTCATCTGGATGTCGCAGGTCGTCTCGAAGCAGATCTTCCCCCGGTAGCGCACCCCGATTGCCTCGATCCCCAGGTTGCGCGGCTGCTGGAGGTTGACCACGTCCAGCTGGCAGTCGATCCACTCACCGATGACCTCGTTGACATGGCCGCAGGAGTGCATCCAGGCGTGCATACCGGCGTCGTGGATAGCCCCGAACAGGCGGGTGTAGCGGTCCTTGAAGAAGGTACGCCACATGGGGATCCGGATAAAGTGGGTGACCTGCGTGCCCCAGTCATCGGTCATGCCAAAGGCGTGTACTCTGCCGCCGAAGCGCTTGCCCAGCTCGGTGGCGACCCCGATAGGATACGACACCACCCGCTCGGCCAGCTCGTGCACCTGGTCCGGCTGTTCGTACATGGCCACGAACAGGTTGTCCATGCCGTACAGGTAGTGCATGCGCTCGAAGAAGGTGAACCCCACGCCGGCGACCACGTACTTGTCCCCCGCCCCGGCGAGCGACTCCTCAATTAGCGCATAGCGGTTGTCGTCGGTGGGATCGGGCCAGGGGTAGTCGGCGAGATGGTCCAGGTCGGCCAGGGGATGTCCCTTGGGCTGGCCCATGTTGACGATGCCGGAGTCGGGGTCGGGCCGATGCCACAGGCAGCCCCACTCATCCACATTGGGCGCGGCTGCCTCCCACCCCGCGGCCTCCTGCAAGGGCACGCCATAGGTGTCGTCAATGCCCATCGAGGCAAAGCGGATGGGGATGCGCTCGGGAGAGTCAAACTCAACTGCGCGACGAACGATTTCGTATGAAGTCATGGAGATCCTTTCGGTGTGTCAGGAGCACAGGCTTCCCAGCCTGTGCAATCAGGAAAGACGGACAGGTTACAGAACCTGTCCTCCGGTAGCCAGCCTGTCCTCCGGCCTGGTCAGGCCAGGGCGTCAACCACCAGCCCGACCGCGCGTTTCGCCAAGCGATCCGCTTCCTCCTCGGTGTCGGCCTCGGCCATGACGCGGATGATGGGCTCGGTGTTGCTGGGGCGGAGGTGGAGCCAGGCCCCGCGGGGCCAGGTGATGCGCAGGCCCTCGGTCTCGTCGAGTTGGCCCTCCCCGGCGAAGGCCTGGCGCAAGGCCAGTTGCACCCGCTGCACCCGCGCCGCCGGGCACGGCACCTTGAGCTTGGCCATGTAGGAGGGCGGGTAGCTCCCGGCCCACTCCGAGAGCGTCTGCTCGCGCCGGGCCAGGCCCTCCAGGATCAGGCACATCCCTCGGTGCGAATCGCGGCAGTAATGCAGCCGCGGGTCGATCACCCCGCCGTTGCCTTCTCCGCCGAAGACGCGGGCAGCGTGGCCCCCGCGCTCCCAGGCACTAGCGGCGGATTGCATCATCTCCACCACGTTGATTTCCCCCACCTTGGCGCGATAGACCGGGCAGCCCCAGCGCCGGCCCACCTCCTCCAGCAGGCGTGAGGCGGAGAGGTTAGTCACCAGCGGCAACGGCTCCCGGGAGGCGACCACTTCCGCCGTCATCGGCACGGTGAACTCCTCGCTGAGGGCCACGCCCTGCTCCGTCACCAGACACAGACGGTCGGCGTCGGCGTCCTGGGCGAAGCCCACGTCAGCCCCGTGCGCCCGGACGGCCTCCGCCAGGCCCCCCAGGTTGGCCGGCACCGGCTCCGGCGGCCGGGCGAAGTGCCCGGTCGGCTCCCCGTTGAGCACAACCACCTCACACCCCAGCGCCTCCAGCAGGTCCGGCGCGAGCTGGGTCCCGGCCCCGTTGCAGCAATCCAGCACCACCTTGAAACGCCGGGAGCGAATCAGGTCCGCGTCGGTGTGCTCCAGCAGCAGCCGCAGGTGTCGGGCGCAGGCTCCGCCGTCGTGGGCGACCCCACCGATCTCGTCGTTGTCGACCAGAGTGAAGTCGCCCTGGTGGTAGACATCGAGCAACTCCTCGGCCTGGTAGGGGTAAAAGAAGATGCCGTCAGCGCGGATGAACTTGAGGGCGTTCCACTCCTGGGGATTGTGGCTGGCGGTAATGGCGATGCCGCCGTCCCAGTGCTCGTCACGGGCGATGGCGATCTGCAGCGTCGGCACGGGGACGATGCCCAGGTCGATAACCGAGCACCCCGCCGCCAGCAGCGCCCCGATGAGCGTCTCACGGATCATCTCCCCACTAGGCCGAGTATCGCGCCCAATCGCCACCCGCCCCCGGTCGAGGTAGGTCCCAAAGGCCTGCCCAAAGGCGGAGACCAGCCGAGGCGTGAAGGACTCCCCCACCACGCCGCGGACGCCGGAGATGCCGGTTTTGAGAGTCTGGATAGAGGGCATGGTTCACCTACCCCCCCGGCGACTTCGTCGCCGGTACCCCTCCCCTGCGGGGAGGGGCGATAGGAAATCGGGTTTCGGGAATGGCAAATCTGGTTTCGGAAATGAGAAAGGGGTTTCAGAGAACAGAAATCGGGTTCCTGAGATCGGGAATGGGTCGGAACGTGAGAGACCTCCCCCGCACAGAAGGGACACGCGTCCCTACCTATTTCCTAGCTTCCTACCCGATTTCTCCTTTCCGGACCCGATTGTTTCATCGCCCCTCCCCGCCAGGGGAGGGGTGCCGCGCGGAACGCGCGGCGGGGTAGGCGACTCCGCCACCGCCCAGATTTCGTTCACCACCCCTGTGATATCCCCCAACACACGCTCGTTCCTGAACCGCAACACGCGTAGCCCCAACTGCGTCAGTACCTGGTCCCGCTCTGCGTCATACTCCTGCTGTCCGTCGTGGACATCGCCGTCCACCTCCACTACCAGCCGGCAGGCGTGGCAATAGAAGTCCACGATGAAGCCTCGAATCACCTGCTGGCGCCGGAAGTGCAGCCCGTTCAGCCGGTTGGACTTGAGCTTAAGCCACAGGCGTGCCTCCGCGGGCGTCATGGCCCGGCGCAGGCGTTGCGCCTGTTCCAGTTTGCCGGAGGCATGAGGGCCGGTGACCAGGCCTCGTTCGCGCATGGACGGCTCCTACTGGGTCTCCTACCCCACCGCTCACTCCGTGAGCGGCACCCCTCCCCTGGCGGGGAGGGGCTAAGGACAAATGGCGTTTCGGAGATCGGCAAGCAATGGGTCTCGCACGTAGAAAACAGATTCCCCGCAGCCGTGCAGGGATCGAGCGGCGAGAGACTTCCCCCTCGCGTGCGCCCGAAGAAGCCGCCTCCTTACCGCTTTCCCCTCTTCCTACCCGATCTCCCCTCTCCCTACCCCCTTTGTGCCTCGCCCCTCCCCGCAGGGGAGGAGTGCCCGAGCTCCGCGAGGGCGGGGTAGGTGACTCACACCGCTCTCCTCACCTTCGTCACGTACTCCCGCATCAGTTCCTCCGTGACTTCCTTTTCCTTCGACTCCGCGATTACCCTCACGACCGGCTCGGTCTGGCTCACGCGGATGTGCACCCACCGGCCCGGGCCGCGCAGGAGCAGGCCGTCCTCCAGGTTGCGCGCGTCGGCCCAGGCGGGGAGGGGCTCCTCGCGCAGGCGCTGGAGCACGGAGTAGCTGCGTTCCGCCGGACAAACTACCTCCGCCTTCTCCATCGCATACTGCGGGAGGTTCTGGGCCACGAACTCGCACAACGGCGTGTCGACCTGCGCCAGCAGGTCCAGGATATGCGCCATCGCCGCCAGGCTGTCGCGGGCGAAGTTCAGGCGTGGGAAGACGATCCCGCCGGAGCCCTCCCCGGCAATCGCCGCGCCGTAGTTGAGCGCCGCCTCCGTGATGTAGGCCTGGCCGATGCCGGTGCGGTACACCGGACGGCCGTAGGGGGCGGCGATCTCCTCGATGGCCATGCTGGTGGAGAGGTTGGTTACTACCGGCCCGGGGTCGCCTCGGCGCAGGATCATCTCCGCGCACAGACCCAGCGTGGCCTCCTCGCCCGGGATGCCGCCGGTCTCGCAGACCGTGCCCAGCCGGTCGCCGTCGGCGTCGTGCGCGAAACCTACGTCCGCCTCCGCCGCCCGCACCAGCGCCCGCAACTGCCCCAGATTCTCCGCCGTCGGCTGCGGAGGATGGGGGAAGGGCAACTCCGGCTCGTTGTTGATCGCCACCACCCGGCAGCCCAGCGCCTCCAGCAGGCGCGGGGAGTACTCCGAACAGGCCCCGTTAGCGCAATCGACCGCCACCGTGAAGCCGCAGGCGGCAATGCGTTCTTGGTCCACCTGCGCCAGCACCGCTTGCAGGTGCCGCTCGCCGGCGCTGGGGTCGGCAGCCAGAGGCTGCAGCTGGTCCCACTGCGCGGCCTGGTAAACGCCCAGGTGGTAGAGGTCCAGCAGTTCCTCGCTCTGGCGAGGGTTGAGGAAGATGCCGTCGTCGCGGATGAACTTGAGCGCATTCCAGCGGGCGTTGTTATGCCCGGCGGTGACGGCGATGCCCCCCGCGGCGGCACTTTGCTTGACCGCAAGCTGCAAGGCCGCGGTGGGCACCACCCCCAGGTCCACCACGGCGCAGCCGGCGCTCATCAGCCCCGCCCGCACCGAGGCAGCCACCATGAGCCCCGAGCGCCGAGTGTCGCGGCTCAACAGCACCCGTTCGCCGTCGAGATAAGTCCCGAAGGCCTCGCCAAAGCCCACCAGGAGATCAGGAGTAAGCGTCTCCCCGATCACCCCGCGGACGCCGGAAAGCGAGAGTTTTAGGGCGCGCATGGTATGACTCTTTCCGTCCGCGTGGGGCGGGCGTTCTAGCCCGCCCTTCCGAGGGGTTACCGCTCCCCTGCGCGGGCTGGAAAGCCCGCGCCACGCGGAGAGACGGAAACCTCCCCGTAACATCCTCGCGTTAGAATGTCCCCAGGGAGCGCCGGCGAGACGCCGGCGCGACCGGGATCAACTCATCTCCACCGTCACCCCACCCCGGGGCGACACCACATACGCCCGTCCGCCCGCGCGGGTGAGGGCCTCGGCTACCTGCTCCTGCTTGCCGGGGGCGTAGGCGAACATGGTACCGCCGCCGCCCGAACCGTTCAGCTTCCCGCCCAGCGCTCCCGCCTCCAGCGCAGCCTCGATCAGCGCGTCCAGTTGGGGATGCGAGATCTCGATGCCGTCGCGGAGCTGGTCCTGGTGCGCCAGCAGCATTGCCCCCAGCCGCGGCGGGTCCACCTGGCCGGAGGTCAGCATCCGGTGGGCCTGCTGGCACAGGTCGCGGTTGATGAACTGTGCGCGTAAGGGCCGACGCTGGCGCTCGGGAAGCTGTTCAGCGTAGTCGCTAATCGCCTCCCAGGAGGTCGTGCGCAGGTCGAAATCGGGAAAGGTCTCGCGGAGCAACGCCACCGCCTCCCGCACGAAGACCCGCGTGCGCAGCAGCATCTCCGTGGTCTGCTTGCGCACCAGACTGTCAGCGAGTACGAAGCCGTCGAGCTGCGTGGGTAGTGGCGTGCACGTGATCGGCTCGCAGCAATCAACGTACAGGGGCCCGCCGACGGCAGAGGTGTAGTGGTCCATCATCCCGCCGGGCTCGTGGAACTCGAGCACCTCGGCGCGGTAGGCGAGGCGGGCCACGGTGGCCGGGTCGGCCGCCTCCCCCGTAGCCGCCGCGAGGAGCAGCGCGGTCCAAGCCACCACTAGGGCCGAGGAGCTGGAGGTGCCGGAGTTGATGGGGATGGTCCCCCGGACGGCGGCCTTCACTCCCGGCACGCGGTAACCCTCCGCCCGCAGCACCCGAGCCACCGCCGGGAGGTAGTCACGGGCGTGCAGATACTCGCGCCCCTCCACCGCAAAGGCATCCTCCTGGCCGATATCGGGCAGGTGCAGCCGCAGGAAGTCGTCGCGGCTGGGCTCGGCGGTGATGGTGATATCCAGATCGACGGCCTGGGCGATGACGGCCAGCCCGAGGAAGTCCTGGTGCTCGCCGAAGAGGCACAGGCGACCAGGGGCGGAGACGCGAAGGTGGTTGAACATGGGGTGATGGTCCTGGCGTCCGTCCGCGTGGCGCGGGCCTTCTAGCTCCCGCGGAGGAGGGCGGGCTAGGAAGCTCGCCCCGCGCAGAACGGTTGTCGCAGTGGTTGCGATTGTGTATGCTAAGTCTATGCTCCCCACCGGGGGCTGTCAAGCTAAGGACCTCCGCATGAGCAAAGCCGCCGATCCCGTCATATTCTGGTGCGAGAACCAGCGTGCCTCCCAGCACATTCTAGCCCTGCTGGAGGAGCTGGGCCGGCGGGTGGTGGCGAGGCGGAGCGTGACCGAGATCGTCCAGGCCCTGCCCGACTACCCGGCCGGCAACCTCCTGCTGGTCTCCTTCGTCGGTGTACCCCTCGTCCACGCCCAGGCCGCCTGCCGCCGTTTCCGGGAGGCCGCCGGGGAGCGGCGCCTGCGCCTGCTGGCCCTGCTGGAGCCCGGTCAACTGAAAGACTTCCAGCCCACCTGGGGCGTGGACGACTTCTCCGTCTTCCCCGCTGACGCGCAAGAGCTGGCCGTGCGTATGAACCTGATCGCCTGGCGCGACCAGCACCTGCAGACCAACGCTCTCGTCAAGGTCGGCCCGCTACTGGTCAACACCGAGCGCCACGAGGTGCTCCTGCACAACCGCCCGGTGACGCTGACGGTCAAGGAATACGAGTTGCTGCTGCTGCTGGCCACCGGGCGCGACCGGGTGCTGACGCGGGAGGCCATCGTCGACGCGGTCTGGGGCAGCGACTACTACGGCGGGGAGCGCACCGTGGACGTCCACATCCGCCGTCTGCGCGCCAAGCTCCCGCCGATCGCCCCTTGCATTGAGACGGTGCACGGGGTGGGGTACCGGTTCACGCCGGAGTTGGCGGCGGAGTAGTCGCGAGCCCCCATCCACATCTTGCCTTCCCTCGAAACATTCCCGAAACACCTCTCCGCTACCATGCCTCCAGACGCACCGCAATCCCTTGTCAGGAGGGCCCTACCCATGGCGCACAAAGAAGATATCCAATACGTACTGGACCAGGCCAAGGCCGAGAATGTCAAGTTCATCAAGCTCTGGTTCACCGATATCCTCGGCTACCTCAAGAGCTTCTCGATCACCGTGAACGAACTGGAGATGTCGATGGTTGAGGGGCAGGGATTTGACGGCTCGTCCATCCAGGGCTTCGCCCGGATTGACGAGAGCGACATGGTGGCCATGCCCGATCCCTCCACCTTCGTGCTGCTCCCTTGGCGCCCGCGCGAGGGCGGGGCGGTGGCGCGGATGTTCTGCGACATCGTCAACCCCGACGGCAACCCCTACCAGTTTGACCCCCGCCACGTGCTGAAGAAGAACCTAGCCGTGGCCAAGGAGCTGGGCTACACCTACTACGTGGGGCCGGAGCTGGAGTATTTCTACTTCCAGAACGCCGCCAAGCCCCCGGTGGTCATGGACCAGGCCGGCTATTTCGACCTGACCCCGCGCGATGAGGCTGTCGACATGCGTCGCGACACCGTGCTCATGCTCGAGGAGATGGGCATCGGGGTGGAGTATAGCCACCACGAGGTCGCGCCCTCCCAGCATGAGATCGACCTGCGCTACACTGACGGCCTGACCATGGCCGACAACGCCATGACCTATCGCCTGGTGGTGAAGGAAGTGGCCATCATGCACGGCTGCTACGCCACCTTCATGCCCAAGCCGATCTTCGGCGAAAACGGCAGCGGAATGCACACTCACCAGTCCCTGTTCACCGGGGACAAGAATGCCATGTACGACGCCACCAACGCGCCGACCTACCTGTCGGACATAGCCCTCAAGTACATCGCCGGCCTGATTAAGCACGCGCCGGAGATCGCCCTGGTCACCAATCAGTGGGTCAACTCCTACAAGCGGCTGGTGCCGGGCTACGAGGCGCCGGTGTATCTCTCCTGGGCCATGCGTAACCGCTCGGACATGATCCGGGTGCCGGTGTACAAGCCGGGCAAGGAAAAGGCCATGCGGATCGAGTTCCGCTCGCCCGACCCGGCCTGCAACCCCTACCTGGCCTTCGCCGCCATGCTGGCCGCCGGCCTGGAGGGCATCCAGCAGGACTACCCCTGCCCGGAACCGACCGAGGAGAACGTGTACGAGATGTCCGAGGAGGAGCGCACCAGCCGCGGGATCGGCACGCTGCCCGGCGACCTGGACCGGGCCATCGAGGCGGCCGAGGGCAGCGCGCTGCTCAAGAAATGTCTGGGCGAGGAGATGCATGGCAAGCTGATCGCCAACAAGAAGATCGAGTGGGACGCCTACCGCACCCAGGTCACCGACTGGGAGCTGGACAACTACCTGCCGCTGCTGTAGAGCGGAGAAGACAACCAAGCCGAGTAGCACCGGGGCGAGGCCAAGGGGTCTCGCCCCGGTCATGTGTGGAGGGGGGAGAGTGGAACGTGGCAAGGGGCAGGTAGCCGGAGCGGAGGGGGAAGGGTCTGCTCCCGGTGGCGCCGGCGTCTCGCCGGTGCGGGGTGGCGCGATGCCCGGCGCCGGGGAGAGGGGGCAGTTATGTTGCCCCCTACAGCCCCTCCACCAGCCCCCGCACCAGCCCGATCATCCCGCTCAGGCAGCGGTCGGAAGGGTACAGTTGCGTAGAATCGAGCAGGTACAGACCCTCCACCGGCGCCTGTATCGGCGGCAGGCGGCGAGAGAAGCCCGGCGGGGTCACCGCCTGGGCGTAGTCGTCGCGAGACAGAAGCGTGGCCGTGATCTGCTCCAACTGCACGTCGGGGAGGACCATCCTCAGGCCCGTCTCCAACTCCCGGGTGAGATCCTCAGGCGGCATCAGGTAGTGCGGATCGTCGTGAGGAGTGTAGACTGGCAAGTAGGCCAGCCCGCCACCGGGTGCGGCGTGGCGATTGAGGTTGGAGTACTCGATGATCCCACTGGCCGGGACACGCTCATCGGCGATGTTAATCCAGTACTGGTCGGTCAGAGGCCGGTTCACCAGCGCCAGCAGGCAGGAGATGCCGAGGAAGTCAATCCCGGCCAGGCTCTCCCGGAAGCCGGCGGCCTCCTCCGGCAGCAACTTGACGAACTCCGGCAGGGGGAGGGCGGAGATGACCAGGTCGGCCGGGAGGTCCTCCTCCGGCGTCTGCACTGCCACCACCTTCCCGCCGCGCAGCGCCAGGCCCGTCGCCGGGGTGGACAAGCGAATCTTCCCCCCGGCGTCCTCGATCCGGTCGGCCAGGGCCTCCAGCAGCATCCCAGTGCCCTCGGCCAGGCAGCCGAAGCTCTCCGGGCGCAGCAGGCTGGCCCGGGAGCGAGAGGCCCGGTGAATACGGTGCCAGATCCACGGCGCGGAGATTTCCCCGGCGTAGCGCCCGAACTTGGTCCGCAGCAGCGGCTGCCAGATCACCTCGCAAGCCCGGTCGCCCACCTCCCGCCGCAGCCAGGCCTCGGCGGTGAGCTCCTCCAGCGCCACCCAGTCCTTCATGCGGCGACAGCGCGCGGCGTGCAGGCCAAAGCGCAGGCGGTCCCGCAAGCTTAGGGGCGGGAAGCGCAGGATGTCCAGCGGAGTGGTGAAGGGATACAGGCGCCCCTCCACGTAGTAGCTGGTCCGCGCAGGCGTCCATTCCAGGGCCGCGCTCAGGCCCATCTCCTCAATGAGGCGCAGCAGCGAGTAATCCTCGGCGCAGATGAAGTGGTAGTAGACCTCGCGTAGCTTCCCCGCCAGCGGCTCCGAGCGGGCCAGGCCCCCCAGGACGGTCCGCCGCTCCAGCAGCGTCACCCGCGCCCCCCGGCGGGTGAGGGAGTAGGCGGCGGTGAGGCCGGCGATGCCCCCACCGAGCACGACGGCGCTGCGCCCGCGGAGGGACGGGGTGGCCATTTTTCTACTCCACCCCTTTCCGGTACCCCACCGGCTGGCAGGGGGGCGGGTTGGTCGCGGGCCGGGTCAGGTCGAAGACCTCGTAGGCCTCGCCCTCCCCCAGCAGCACGCGGCGGTAGGTGGTGCGCAGGTAGGTCTCCAGGTCGTCCCGCCCGCCCGGCCCGGTGGAGGCAAAGTAGACCGCCCAGCGCGCCCCGCGGGCAATGCGATTGGTAACGTACAGCGAGCCGGGGAGGTCCTCCGGCCGGGTCTCGGCCGGTGACCGGCCCATCGCCTCCCGCCCCACCCAGCCGGGGCGATGGAAGTAGTACAGGCAGCCGTAGCCGGGCGGAAAGATGATCACCGGCTTCCCGGCGGGGTCCAGGCGGTCCAGGGCGGCGGAGGCCTGCAGGATGGGCGTGTAAGGCTCGAAGAAAGGCTGCACTCCCCAGGCGCACAGGACCAGGAAGAGTGCCACGAGTACGCCATTGGACCAGCGGTTCACCACGCGCGACTGAATCAACCGATCCCAGGCCAGCCCGATCAACCCCGCCGCCGGCAGGAGCAGGGGCAGCTGGTAGTAGGTCTGGCGCAAATTCCCCCCGGAGACCAGCACGAAGTAGAGCAGGACCACCCCCAGCCAGACGTGGAAGAGGTAGGGAGCCTCTCCGCTGCAGGGCGCGGGCTCGTACCGCGCCCTCGGAGGCTCACCCCCTGCCCCCTCTTCTTGCAGGAGAGGGGGTGCCGATACCCCTTCCGGTGGCACCGGCGTCTCGCCGGTGCGGGGTGGAGAGCGCCGTAGCAAGAATCCCACCGCCAGCAGCACCATTCCCACGGCGGTCAGATGATCCTTCAGCAACCGCTGCAACATCAGAGAGTAGTTCCCGGGCCGCAGGAAGTCCTTAGCGGCCAGCCACATCCCCCCGCCGAAACCCACGCCGACGGTGAAGTAATGGGCACCGATGGCTTGCTGGGCGTGCCAGTAATAGACCAGCGCCGGTCCCAGCGTCAGCACCAGCAGCGCCCAGACCGCCGGGCGCCGCAGGAAACCCCAGCCCCACTTATCCCAGGCCAGGTAGGCCAGAGGCAGCAGCAGCATGACGGTGGGGAGCTTGACCAGAAAGGCCAGCGCACCGCAGAGGGCGGTGAGGAAGAACCAGAGGGCGGCCCTCCCGGTAGGACGGGCGTCTCGCCCGTCCCCGCCGACGACGGGCGAGACGCCGGTCGTACCCAACCATCTCCCAAAGCAATACACCACTGCCACCGAGAAGAACAGCATCAGCGACTCGCTCATCAGGGCGCGGGAGTAGTACCAACTGGAGGGCGCAAAGGCGTAGAACAGCAGGCCCCAGAAGGCCGGGCGCTCGCCCAGGTACCGCGCGAGCAGCCGCCACAACAGCAGCATCGTCCCCAGGCTGAAGGCCACCGTCACCAGCCGCCCTACCCACTCGTGCATACCGAAGAGCTTGTACAGCAGGGCGGTCAGGAAGGTGACAAGCTGGAACTCGATCTCGATGTAGCCGGGCTGGTCGGCGCTGTAGTCGGTCTCCGGCCATAGGAGGTTGTACCCGTGCAGGTAGAAGTTCTTGGCGACAGGCGCGACCTGGAGCTGCTTGATCCAGTGGCCGTCAATGTAAGGGGCGTTGAAGCCAATCAGCCGCACCGCTACGGCCAGCAGCAGGATGAGGAAAACGACCTGCCGCCGTGGGAGGCGGGAAGCGGACGCGCCGGGAGAGGTGGGAGCATCAGCAGCCATTGGGAGGTGATTCGACGCGGGGGGAAGGGGGTCCTTCCGGGGGACCCGGGGATGACCTCCTCCCCCACAAAAGATGAAGAGCCGCGGTTCCCAGCGCGGCTCTTCGTGTGGAGATGGCCTGCGACAGGACTGCTCTGTCCTCGCAGACTCGCGGTTTCACCCTGGCATCCACGATGCCATGTAACGGCCGTCGTTAGCGGCGCGTCTAAGAGATAGAACGCCGGGGGAGACAAAAGGGTTCCTGAGAATGGAAAAGTAGAAGAAGAATCGGTGTAGAAAGGTACTGGGAGAGGTCGGATACGAGCCCCGCCCGGCATGAGCGGGCTGAAGTATCCGACCCCTCCGTGGAGAAGGTCCCCCCCTCCTGTATGGGGAATACCGCCCACACGTACTCCAACGACTCTCACGCAGGTGATCTGTATGCCGGTTTGTGACCTCCGTTCTCAAGCTACCGTGCGGACCGGAGAAGAGCTGGTCCGTCACCTCCACAGCTTCTCGATGGACCTCAAGTTCTCCGCTGGCGTCTGGTTCTTCGCCCCCGGCGGCGGGCGCTTCCACGACCGCTACGCCCCCTCCAAGACCATGGAGCAAGTGCTCGAGGAAGCCGCGAGCCTCAAACAGTACGGCCTGGTGGCCCTGGAGGGGCACTACCCCAACGAGGTCAACGAGGACAACCTGGAGATGTTCAAGCAGTTCCAGGCCGACACCGGTATCCGCCTGGTGTCGGTGGTGCCGAACCTCTTCTACGACGCGCGCTTCGAGTGGGGAAGTTTGTCCAATCCCGATCCGGCGGTGCGGCAGTTCGCCATCGAGCGCACCAAGACCACGCTGCAAATCAACCGAGAGCTGGACACCGACTTCGCCATCGTCTGGCCCGGCATTGACGGCTACGAGAACACCTTCGCCCACAACCACGCCGCGGCGCGGGCCCGCTTCGCCGAGGGGGTTATCGAAGCCATGGACGCCGTCCCCGGCGTGCGCATCGCCGAGGAGCCCAAGCCCTACGAGCCGCGCGGCAACATCCTGTACGGCACCACCCCGCAGGGCGTGCTCCTGGGGCACCGCGTGGAGGCGGGCCTGGAGGCTCCCGAGAACCGGGCGCTACTGGACCAGGGCCACGCGATGTTCACCCTCAACCCCGAGGTCGGGCACGTGCTGATGGGCTTTGAGGACCTGGCCTACTCCTTCAGCCTGGCCTGTGAGGAGGGTCGCCTGGCCCACACCCACTGGAACGCCCAACCGGCCGGCAACTACGACCAGGACCTAAATGTGGGCGTGCTGGGGATCGAGCAGGCGGAGGCGGCCCTGTACGCGCTCAAGACCCATGGCTACAGCGGTTACTTCGGCCTCGACCTCAACCCCGAGCGGATGCCGGTCAAGCAGGCGCTGATCAACTGCATCGACGCGATCCGGGGGATGAACGCCTTTGTGGACGGTCTGGACCATGCCGCCCTGATGGAGTGCGCCGAGCAGCCGGCGGAGAACCGCGGCCGCCTGGAAAGCGTGCTGATTAAGGCGAGGTGGGGGGCGTAGGCGACGACTAGCCCATCGGTATCGAGTAGGGGCAGCGCTGGCGAGACCTAAGGCGCGAGCCGGAGAGCTCGCGCTACGCGGATCAACGAAAGGTGTGAACCAAGATGAATTGGCTTATCCTCACGGTAGTTCTTACCTTCCTGGCCTCGGTGTCCCTGGCGGGCGAAGCGGAGGCCCCCCCGCCCGTTCTGCCGGAACTGCCGACCTATGACTGCCACCAGGTCGCCGAGCCCCCGGTGCTGGACGGACTCCTGGACGATCCCTGCTGGGAAGGCATCCCCGCGATTCGCCTGCGCCGCTGCATCAGTGGTGCCGGCACCGCCCAGGTGACCACCGTCCGGGTCATCTGGCATGGCGACTACCTGTACACGGGCTGGCGGGTGCGTGAAATTGACATTCAGGACCACAACCAGAACCGCAACGATTCGGTATTTGGGGAGGCGTGTGTGGAGCACTTCCTGCAGGCGCCCGCCGGCTTCCCGGCCCAGGGGGATAGCCCCAACCGCTACTGCGAGGTGGACCTTAGCCCCACCGGCGTCATCTGGGACGGCCACATCGATAACCCCCACAGCTTCCCGCCCGATTACACCAAGGGGCTTAAGCTCGTCTGCGATCCCGACTGGGATCCGCCGGATGTCAAGTGCGCCTCCCAGCTCTACGGCACACTCAATGATGCCAGTGATCGGGACAGCGGCTGGACCATGGAGGTGCAGATTCCCCTCGCTGGCCCTCCGGGCGGCAAGACCCCCGAGATCGGCGAGGTCTGGCGGATGAACTTGTACCGCATCCACGGCTGGACCAAGCCGGATCAGGAGCTGCAGGCCTGGTCAGTGGTAGGGGTCGGGAACTTCCACGTGCCGCAACGCTTCGGGCAGTTGCATTTCGTAGGGCCGATGACGGGAGAGGGATAGCCCGGCCTCTACTGACCTGCACGAGGATGCCGGTGAACGTCCTCCCTCCTGTCTTCGTCACCAAGACCGTCTCATATCTCCTACGATAGGATGAGCGCAGATGAACAAACCCCTGTTCCTGGTACTGGTGGTCTTCGCCGTGGCCTCGGCCTCGGCTTGTCTAGCCATTGACGTGTCGGTCAATGGGAAGATGGTGCCGCCCGACCCGCCGGCGGTGGAGAGGGGGGGAAGCGTGCTGCTGCCGGTGCGGACGGTCTTCACTGCCCTGGGCGCGGACGTGACGTGGGAGGCGGCCACCATGACCGCCATCGCCGTGCGGCGCGGCACCACGGTGAGGATGACCATCAACAGCCGCACCGCCTACGTCAACGGTCAGCCGGTGACCCTGAGCGTCCCGGCGCAGTTAATCAACGACCGCAGCTACGTGCCGGTGCGCTTCCCGGCGGAGGCCTTCGGCGCGCAGGTAGACTGGGACGGGGCGGTCCAGTTGGTGACGATCACTCTCGCCGAGACCGCCGGCCCCTCCGCGGGCGGTGGCACTCCCCAGGGCCCGCCGGTGGTGTTGGTCCCGCAGGAAGGGGACAAGGTGGGGACGCGCATTGACTTCAGCATCACCACCACGCCGGGCGTAGAGCAGGTGATCTACACGCTGGTGCACAGGGCGGACAACGACGAGATAATCAGCAACGTCCCCGGCATCCGCCACCTACCCAAAGAGGACGGTACCTACCAGGGCGGCATCGCCACGCCGCGCCTGATCATGGAGGGCAAGAGACTCCCGGTCTGGTACGAGATCCACTTCCGCAACGGCCCCCATGAGGGCGACCCGGAGACGGTGGTGAAGGTGTACCCAAACGACTAAGGGGAAGCGCCGGGGAGGGCCCCACGCCGTAGGGGCGGCACTTCAGGTGCCGCCCGTGAGGCGGGCGTGGCGTAACGACGCGGGGCCAACTACCGTGACGGCCCCACCCCTACCGGCGCCTTCTCCCCTACACCCCCAACCTCTCCCGGTGCGTGGTGAGAGCGTGGTCCAGGTAGGTCGCCACTCGCTCTAGCTGCCGCGGATGACCCTCCGGCGCGGGTTGGTCCGGCTCCTGAATCGCCTCCCCACGCAACGCCAGGACGGTGTTCTCCACGCTTAGCGCTAACGCCGCCGGGTCGTAGCCGCCCTCCAGAATCACCTGCACCCGCCCCGCGCAGACCTCCTCCGCCAGCGCCGCTGCTCGGGCGACCAGGTCGTGGTAGTCCCCCGCCTCCAGGGCCAGCCCGGTCAGTTCATCCCGCCAGTGCCCGTCGTAGCCCGCATCCAGAATCAGCAGGTCGGGCGAGAAGCGTCGGATCAGCGGCGCAAAGAGCTCCTCCCAGGCGCGCCGGTAATGCTCCCCCCGCGCGCCCTCCGGCAGCGGGACGTTGACGTTCAGCCCCAGCCCGGCGTCTACGCCCAGCTCATCCACCGTGCCGGTGAGGGGGAAGATCTCGTGCTGATGGACGGAGCAGTACAGCACGTCGCCGCGCGGGTAGAAGATCTCCTGCAGGCCGTTGCCGTGGTGGCCGTCGAAGTCGAAGATCGCCACCCGCGCCGCCCCCGAGCGCAGCGCGGCCTCGGCGGCCAGGGCGGGGTTGTTTAGGAAGCAGAAGCCATACGCCCGCCCCGGCAGGGCGTGGTGTCCCGGTGGGCGCACCAGGCATAGCGCCTGCAGATCGGTGCTGCAGGCGACCGCCTCCGCCGCCTCCATGCACGCCCCGGCGGCCAGGCGCGCCGTCTCCCAGGTGTCGGCAGTGGCCACCGTATCCGGGGCGAACAGCTCCCCGCCCGCGCGGCTGGCCGCTTCCAGGTCCTCCAGGTACCCCTCCTCATGCACCCACAGCAGCCGCTCCCAATCGGCAGCCTCAAACTCCAGCGGCGCCAACTCGTGCCACAGCCCGTTGTCGGTCAGGCGTTGCACGACAGCGCGCAGGCGCTCGGTGTTCTCCGGGTGCCAGGGCACGCCGTGTTGCAGGAAGGCTTCGTGGTAGAGTCGAGCTATCATAGCTGTGTTGGTGGGCGAGGTGCGCTCCCCGGAAGGGCTACCCCTCCGCCAGCGCCTCTCGCACCGTCCGCAGACCCGTCATGGCGTGGGTCACCGGGTCCATGCTGAAGTCGAAGACCTCGATACTGGCGTAGTCCTGGTACCCCATCTCCGTCAGCGTCCGCAGGATCGGGGCGAAGTCCGTCTCGCCGCAGCCGGGGGCGAGGCCGTTGTGGTCGTTGAGGTGCACGTGCCGCAGCCAGGGACGCGCCGCGCGAATCGCCGCGGGGAGATCGATCTCCATCTTCCCCGAGCTGTAGCAATCGATGATGATCCCGACGTTCGGTAGGTCAATCTCTTGCGCCATCTGCACCGCCTCCGCGACGGTGAAGAGGAAGGTGTTCTGGGTCACCGGGGCCAGGGGCTCGATACACAGCGTGAAACCCTCCGCCCCCTCCACCGACGCCGCCGCGGCTATCGTCTCCTTCATCCGTTCCCAGGCCTTCGCGTAGGTTACGCCCGGCAGCAGGTCTCGCTGCAACGGCGACCCCACCACGGCGATCTTCCCGCCGATCTCTACGCCAAAGCGCACCAGGTCCTGGAGGTAAGCGGTAGTCCGGGCCCGCACCTCGGCGTCCGGGTGGGTCATGTGGTAGCCCTCGGTCTTGGCCAGCAGCCAGTGGATCCCAGCCACCTCGACCCCGGTGAGCTGCGAGAGCGTGCGGATGCGCTCGCGCACCTCCGGCCCGATCTCCCGCACCGAGGCCCCGAGGGTAAAAGGCGAGATCTCCAGCGCCGCAAAGCCGATCTGCTCGGCGGCCTCAAACTGTCGCTCGAGGGGGAATTGTCCGAAGATTTCGTTGCAGATGCAGAGCTTCATGGTGGTCTCCTCTGAGGGAGGTGCCGCCTCCTCACGCCACCGGCGGCCAGGTTCTCGGCGGGCTCTCGGGGTCGGACTTCGCCGCTTCCTTCGGCAGCTCGCAGATGTCAGCCAGGTCGTCCCGGCGCGCCAGCGTCTCCATCGTCTCCAGGCGTCCGTAGGTCAGCAGCGTATCGCCGGGCAGCACCACACTGGCCGCACCCGGACTGGGGATTAGTCTCTCCCCACGCTCAATCGCCAGCACCAGCATCCCCTGGTCCCGCAGGCGGCTCTGGGCCAGGGTCCGGTGGGCAAACCGGCAGTCCTCAGGGACCTCGAAGCGGATGATCGCCCAGCCCTCCGCGGCGGTGAGCAGCTCCTCCACCCGGGCCGGTGCCAGGCCCAAGCCGCCCCGCAGACCGGCGCGGATGCTCCGGTCGATACGGGCCGCCAGCCGGGGCCAGACGATGAACTGGTAGAACAGGACCGCCGCTAGTACCACCAGGGCCAGGTTGCGCACCACGGCCCAGGGCTGCTCCCCGGCCACGCCCGACAACAGCGTTTGCAGCAGCCCGGCGCTGAGGGTCACGATGCTGGCGTAGCCCATCAGGATGAGGGTGGACACCACCCGCCGCCGCTCGGGGTGGCGCACCACGTCCTCCGCCTCGCGTGTAGTGAAGCCGGTGCAGGTGAAGGCCGAGAGCGCCTGGAAGCGCGAGACCTCCCGATCCATCCCGCTCATCTCCAGCGCCACCGCCCCGATACGGACGATGATTACCGCAATAGCTATGGCTGCTCCCAGGAAGATTAGACCGAAGCCCATGTTTTGCTTGACCCCCAAGCCGCAGCCGCAGCCGCCGGATTCCGTCTCACTCCCGCCCGGATACTGCCACAATTGCGCCCCAGGCGCAAGGGCGGGGGAAAGGTCACCGATCGTCGGTCGCGGGTGGGACAGTTCCACGTTCCACGGCCGTTCCTCCCTTTCACCACTCCCCCTCCGGCGCCTCGGCCTGATCCTCTGTGAAGTACAGATACCAGCGCCGGGGGCAGACGCCGGTGAGGCGGCATTCCTCCTGGCCGAGGCGGCAGTGCTTCTCCGGGGTGTAGCCCCGGCGGTTAACCTCCTGCCGGTAGGTTTCCCGCAGAGCGAACATCGGCGGCAGAAGGTGGTCCCCCCGTCGCCGGAGGGCCCGACGGAGCCGACGGCAGGTCTGCCAGTTGAGATTGGCGACGGTGCGCGGCGTCACCCCCAGCAGGGCCGCCACCTGCTCGCGGGGTAGGCCACGGGAGGTCAACCGGAAGGCCAGCCGTTGCCGCCTGGTCAGGTCGAGACGGCTCAGCAAACGCAGGACCAGCCGGCGTCGGTCCTCGCCCACCTGCCGGGCCGGATCGGGCGCCGCCACGATGCGGCGGCCATGCGCGGCTAGTTCCGCCATCCGGTAGTCACGGCAGCAGGGGTAGTCGGTGTGCTTCGGCGCCGGACAGGCCTGCAGGAGCCGGTTGGCAGTTTCCTCCAGCAGAGCTTCGCGCGCCTCATCGGCGAGGCTGTACAGGGGCGGCCGAGGGCGCATAGGGGAATCGGTCATGTGCATCACCACCCAGGGAAAGAATCCGCAGCGGCTATCACCATAGCGGATCATGTCTGGGCAAGTCCTGGGCGAACTCTGGTTTTTCTCTGGGCAAAGATGGTTTTTCTCTGGGCGAACTCTGGTCGCGCAGGGGGAGGTCCGGGCGGCGCTTCGTGGGGTCGGTTTCCCAGCCCGCCCTCCCAGCCACATGCTGGCTGGACGGGGGCCAGGAAGCCCGCGCCACGCGAGGGTGAGGGGGGCCTTATGCCAGAAATCTGCCAACTTTCTATTGACTTTGGGTGTCAGTTGGTGATACAAGCGTGTCTAAGGAGCCCGGCTATGCGAGATACGCAGGGGGCGGACCCTCTCGACAATCTGCGGCGGTGGCTGCTGCCTCTGGGGGCAGGGGCGGCCGGGTACGCCGTCGCCGCGCTGCTGGACGCCACTCCGACGGCGGCGCTGATGACGGGGCTGGCGGCCGGGGTGGGCCTTGCCCTGGGCGCGTTGCTGTGGGGTCGGCCGCGTCCCTCCCGCCCAGCCGAACGACAGGAGGCCCGCCGCCACGTCGGAGAGGAGCGCGTGGTGCTGGAGGTGGATCCTGACACGGGCGTCGTAACCTGGGCCAGTCCCGCCGCGGTCAAGCTGCTGGGGGAGCCCGAGGAACAGCTGGTCGGCCGCGCCCTACTCGACCTGCGCCCCTCCTGGGCCGAGGCACAGGCCCGGGCGCTGCTGGGTGCCGGCTGCGTTCCCGCCCCGCCAGCCCGCGAACATGACGCGCCTTGGCTCGGCCCCGGCCAGGAGTTGGTCTACGCCGATGCGATAGCCGTGACCATAGAAGCCGATCCGCGCCCGGTCACCTGCCTGACCCTTTACGACGTCACTGACCGCCGCCGCCTGGAGGAATCCCTGGCCCGCGTCACCGAAGAACTGCACCAGGCCACGGATGACCGAGCCGAGCAGCAGCGCCTGCTGGAGCGCACCCAGACCTTGGCCGGAGCGCTCTTCCAGCACTCCCTGGACGCCATTCTCATGGTGGAGACCGAGAGCCGCACCATCGCCCAGGCCAACCCGGCCGCTGTGCAGCTCACCGGCTACCCCCTGGAGCAACTCTTGGCCCGGCCGCTATCGGACCTGGACCCCTCCGACGACCTGCGCTATTCCCGGGCCCTGCTGAGTGTCGCCGGACGGGAGGGGGCGATGCAGGAGGAGATTCTCCTGCGCCGGGCAGACGGCGCGGTGATCCGCGCCCTGGCCACCGGCGTGATCGTGCGCAGCGGCGCCTACCAGGCGCTGCAACTGAGCCTACGCGACTTGGAGGCTGAGCGTCGCGCCCTAGGGCTGGAAGAGGTCGCCGCACGCCTGCAGCGGGAGCTCCAGGACCTGGAGACCGCCAACCGCAAGCTGGACGCGGCCAACCGCGCCAAGGCGGAGTTCCTGGCCGAGATGAGCCACGAGATCCGCACCCCGCTCAACGCCGTGGTGGGCTTCTCCGAGCTGTTGGAGTCCTCCCCCGACCCGCTCACGGAGCGCCAGCAGCAGTTCCTTGCCGACATCCACCAGGCCGGCGAGCACCTGCTGGGCCTGACGGCGGACCTGCTGGATCTGGCGCAGATGGAGGCGGGGCGGATGCAGGTGCAGTCCGAGCCGCTGGCGCTGGGGCCGCTGGTGCAGGGGGTAGTAGCCGTGGCCCAGGCTCTGGCCCAGCCGCGGCGGATGCGCCTGGCAATCGAGGTGGAGTCGGATAGGCTGGGGGCCTGGGGTGACGAGCGCCGGGTCAAGCAAGTGCTGTACAACCTGCTGAGCAACGCGGTGCGCTACAGCCCGCCGGGGACGGAGGTAACGGTGCAAGCGAGGCGGGAGGGACCGTGGGCGTGTGTGTCGGTACGCGACCAGGGCCCGGGCATCCCCCCGGAGTTCCACGACCGCATCTTCGAGGAGTTCGTGCGCCTGCCCGTGGAAGGCAACGGTCCCACCCCGCCCGGAACCGGCCTGGGGCTGGCGCTCAGCCAGCGCCTGGTGCAGGCCATGGGCGGCATGCTAACCCTAGACAGCACCCCCGGCCAGGGCAGCGAATTCACCTTCCGCCTCCCCCTCTACGAGCCGGAGCCGCAGGCGGTGCCCTTTGGGTAGGAGCGGCAGTTCATATGCCGCCCGTCCCAACCTGCCACTCGCCACCTGCCACTTGCCACTACCTACACCATGGACGCTCGCACCCTCCGAGTTCTTGAATACGACAAGGCCCTCGCGCTCCTGGCCGGACAGGCCTCTACTCTGCTGGGCAAGGAGAAATGCCTACGCCTGCGACCCCGGGCGGATCGCGGCTGGGTGGAGGAACGTCTGGATGAGACCAGCGAGGCCCGGGCCTTGCTCACCGATCCGGCCCTCGGCGCCCCGCCGTGGGGGGGGATCACCGACCAGAGCGACACCCTGGGCCGCGCCGCCGCCCGCTCAGTGCTCTTGCCGACGGAGCTGCTCACGGTGCGGGACCTGGCCGCGGGCTGCCGGCGGATGCGGGCGTATTTTGGGAGGGCGGAGGAGGCAGCTTTACATCCCGGTGCCACCGAGAGGGGGAGCCAATCTGTCCTCCGCCTCGGCCTACGAGTCCAGGCCTATCCGGAGATCGAATCCGGTATCGAGCAGTCCCTCACTCAGGACGGCGAGATCAAGCCCGACGCCACGCCTGAGCTGACCCAGCTACTGCGGCTGCGGGTGACGGTCCGCGAGCGCCTACGACAGCGCGCGGAGGCCCTCGCCCAGACCTACTTCGCCCGTGGCGTCGTCCAGGACCCTCTGGTCGTCGAGCGCGGCGGGCGTATGTGCCTGCCAGTACTCGCCAGCCACCAGGGTCGCTTCGAGGGCCTCGTCCACGACCGCTCCGGCTCCGGCGCGACGCTGTTCATGGAGCCCCTCGCCCTCGTCTCGCCGGGCAACGAGCTGCGCGACACCGAGCTGGCCATTGACCAGGAGTACCGCAAAATCATCGCCGACCTCTCGGCGCTCGTGGCGAGGAGCGCGCAGGCGCTCCAGGGCGACCTGCGGCGACTGACGGCGCTGGACCTCATCTTCGCCAAGGGCCGCCTGGCGCTGGCCCAGGAGGCCCATCGCCCGGAGATCGCCGATTACCTCGACCTCCCCGACGCCCGCCACCCGCTGTTGGGGGCGGAGGCTGTCCCCATCGACTTCCACCTGGGCGACGACTTCGCCACCCTGGTCATCACCGGCCCCAACACCGGCGGCAAGACCGTGGCGCTCAAAACCGTAGGCCTGCTGTCGCTGCTGGCGCAGGCGGGTCTGCATATCCCCGCCGGGCCCACCTGCAAGGTCCCCCTCTTCCCCCACGTCTTCGCCGACATCGGTGACGAGCAGAGCCTGGAGCAGTCGCTGTCCACCTTCAGTAGCCACATGTCGCAGATCGTCAAGGTGCTGCACCGCGTCCAGGCCGCCGCGCGCCAGGGCGAGGGCCCGGTACTGGTGCTGCTGGACGAGATCGGCGCCGGCACCGACCCCACCGAGGGTACGGCCCTGGCCCAGGCCATCCTGGAGGCGCTGCATGAGGCCTTCCAGACCCTACCCCCTGCCGCCTCCCCCCAGGGAGGGGATTCAGATGGTGGCACCGGCGTCTCGCCGGTGCGGGGTGGAGGCGTTGGCTGCCTCACCGTCGTCACCACCCACTACAACGAACTCAAGGCCTTCGCCTACAACCACCCCGGCATGCAGAACGCCCGCGTGGACTTTGACCCCAAGACCCTCGAGCCCACCTACCGGCTGCTCATCGGCTCGCCGGGGTCGTCCAACGCCTTCAACGTTGCCCAGCGCCTGGGCCTGCCGCGGACCATTGTGGCGCGCGCGCGGGAGCGCGTGGACCAGGTGGGGCGCGACTTCGCCCGGGCTCTCGAGCAGGTGGAGCGCACCCAGGCCGACCTGACCGCCCGCCGTCGCGAAACGGAAACCGCCGGACAGGAAATGGAGCGCCTGCGCGCCCAGCACCAGCAGGAGCTGGAGCAGTTCCACGCCCAGCGCCGGGAGGCCATGCAGCAGGGCTTCACCGAGGCCCAGGGGATCCTCCGCCAGGCCCAGGAGCGCGCCGCGCAGATCATCCGCTCCCTGCAGAGCCAGGAGAAGCACAGCGCCGAATCCGAGCGTCTGCGCCAGGAGCTGGCCGAGGAGCGCCAGGCCTTGCAGGAGCAGGAGGCGGCGCTGGAGCAGGAGATGCGCCACGCCGAGCAGGCCGTCGCCCCGCCCGAGGCCCCCCGCGCGCTGGAGGCGGTCGAGCCCGGCCAGCGGGTGCGCGTGGCCGAGTGGGAACGGGAGGGGACGGTGGTCGAGGCCGTGGGCAAGGACCGGGCGCTGGTGGCGGTTGGCTCCTTCCAGGTGGAGGTCCCCCTCGCCGACCTCTACCTGACCCAGGAGCAGCGCGACCGCACCGAGATCCGCGTCCTGTCCCTGCGCAAGCAGCTCGCCGTCCCCGACGAGATCATGCTCATCGGCAAGACGGTAGCCGAGGCTACCGCTGACCTCGACAAGTACCTGGACGACGCGGCCCTGGCGAAGCGGGAGGAAGTGCGGGTAGTCCACGGCAAGGGCACCGGCGCCCTACGCAAGGGCGTCCGCGCCTACCTGCAGAGCCACCCGGCCGTGCATAGCTTCCACACGGCGGAGGACCGGGACGGTGGCGACGGCGCGACGGTGGTGAAGCTGAAGGGGTAACCTCGGGAGGGCCGACCGACCATAACCTGGCGTACCGAAAGTCAACTACACAACAGAGGAGGAGGAGGAAGATGCGTAGAGCAGTAGCTTCAACCGTGGTGGTCTTGGTACTCGTAGTGGTGGGCGCGGCCTGGGGTGCGGAGGCGCCTTCCCCGGCGGTGATTCACGCCACCGGGCGTGCGGTGGTCCCGGTGATGGCGGACACGGCGCGAGTGGAGTGCTCGGTGCGGACGCAGGGCCAGGACGCGGCCGAGGCGGAGCGGGAGGCGGCCAACACTATTCAGCAGCTCCGCAATGCCGTCACCGCCCTCAACCTGGCGGGCCTGGCCCTGCGCGACACCGGCGTGACGGTCAGCGCGCGCCAGAACCCCAACTGGCCGGGCATGCCGCTCCCCGGTCCCGACGCCGGCGGTCCCGCGCCGGGGACCGGACCGGGCAGCTACAACGCCGGGGGCGCGCTGGTGGTGACCATGCACGGGGAGGAGGCCGCCCTGCGCCAGAGCGCCGCCCAGGTGATGGCCGCCGTCCTCGGCGCGACCGGGCCCAACCTGGTCACGGTCACTCCCTCGTACCTCAAGGAAGATGACAGCGCGGAGCGGCAGCAGGCCTGGGAGCTGGCCGTCAAGAACGCGGTCGCCAATGCGCAGGCGCTGGCGTGCGGCCTGGGGGTGACCATCACCGGCTATGGCGAGCTGAGCATGATCCCTACCACCACGTCGCAGAACCCCTGGGAAGCCCTGCTGTCCGGCTCGACGGCGATGAGCCAGGCCATGATGGAGCGCATGTTCGGGGGAGAACTCGCGGAACCCAACACCCAGCCACTGCAAGTGGACGTGACCGTCTACCTGGACGCGCTGTACGAATAGGCCGGAGGACGGCTCTCGCCCCGTAGGGGCGGCACTTCACGTGCCGCCCGGTGATGGCTGGCGCTGTGGACCCGTACCAACGACATACGGGAGGTTTGACATGTGCAACCAGCCCGACTATGTGAACAAGTGGCCGAAGGGGACGCCAGAGGGTACGCCGAAGTGCCAGTATGTCTTCCAGCAAGGAGACACCTACGAAGGCCTGGAGGTCGAGGGGCATCCCTGCGGGCTTCCCGCGAGATACCCTCCATGGGATCACCACAGACGCCGTGGTAAGGCGCTCTGCTACTTCCACGAGCGCCGCGCACGATATGAGGATACTCGACTCAAGCCGGAGCTTGTGGAGGCAGTCAGACGAGGTGACTATCTCGGAGAGGCCTACCTAGTCGGCGCCAAACTGGCAGGGACTGATCTTCGCAAGGCAAGGCTCCACGCCGCCGACCTCTCCAACGCGGTTATCTCGAGCAACAAGCATAGGACCAACTTACAGGGCGCAGACCTAGGCGCTGCCCACCTTCAGCGTGCTGATCTAAGATACGCCCTCCTTCAAAGGGCGAATCTCATAGGCGCGGAGTTGCACAGCGCGAACCTAAACGAAGCTCACCTGAAGGGCTCGGACCTTAGGGGAGCCCTGCTGAGTGCGCTCCCAGGCGACCGCGATGTCGACCTGGTAAAGGCACACCTTGAGGGGGCGCTCCTTACCGGCGCAAGGGTGGTGCCCACCACAAGCCTCGCGGGTGCGTTCTGGGGAGAGCCGCACGGATGGCGCTGGTCGAAGTACCATCTGGAGGACGAGCGCTGGCTTCGCGACCCCAACCAGGCGTCGGGCAGGAAGCCTGTGAGAGGTCCCGCACCCACCTTTGCCGACTGCGCCAACATCTATCGCGAACTCCGGATCGCCTACCAGCGCACCTCGGACCAAGAGACCGAAAGCGCGTTCTTCATCCGCGAGATGGAGTGCCACCGGGCGCAGATGGATGCGGAGGTTGTTGACAAGGCCCTGGGCTGGTGTAAGCGGTGGTTCCGCGGGGAGTCGACCGCCAACTTGCGAGGGCTAGCCTACTGGTTCCTCGCCAAACCTACGCTGTTCGGGGTAGCCTTGTACTGGTTGACGGTAGGCCTGGTGGTTGGGCTGCTTGCGCCTCTGCCCCGATGGGTAATGTCGTGCACGATGGCGCCACTTGTGCTGGTCGTTCTGGCCTACCTTGTACTGGCGGTTGGCGCGCTGCTCAGATGGAAGTGGGCCGCCCGTGTTCTTGAATCACTCGGCTGGTGGCTGATGTACTACCTTGCGGGGTACGCGGAATGGCCCGGCCACGTGATGGCGTGGGCCGCGGCCGTGTGGGTGTCGTCATTCCTAGTGCTCTGGTGGCGTGGGTGCGCCAACGGGGAGCCGCTGACGCCGCTGAACGCCCTCTACGCCAGCACCATCAATCTCACTTCGCTGAACGCCGTTACCGACAGTTCACTGGGCGTCGGGTTCACCGCAAGCAGCTTGTTCAAGGTCGTCGCGAGTATCGAGTCGGTATGCGGCATCGTGCTGGCGGCGCTGTTCATCGCTTGCCTGGTGCGCAAGTTCAGCCGCTGAGCCGCAGTTGCCGCCTCTAGCGGGCGCGGTGGCCCTGGCCGATCATGACGCCCTCGGTGCCCTCGAAGCGCTCCAGCACCCGCAGGCCTCGCTCGCCCAGCTCGTAGCGTCGGATGGTCTGGTCGTGGCGGCAGCCCCGCATCTTCAGCACCGACAGCGCCCGCTGAATCTCGCTGTCCATCTCCAGATACTTGAGCAGGATGATCCCGTCCACCATCACCGACAGGTGATGGCCGGTGATGCAGTTCTGACCGAACAGCTCCGGGATCTCCGTGGTCAACACGCTGGTAACGCCGGCCTCGCGGGCCAGGCCCACCAGGTCGTAGACCAGCTCCCGCAGGTCCAGGTGCCCGCCCAGCGACATCTCCAGGTCGGTGAGACTGTCCACCACCAGCCGCTGCGCCGACTGCTCGGCGAGATGCTGCCTCAGGTCGTAGAACAGCTCCTCGGGCAGCAGGCCCACCGGCGAGCGGTGCATAATCTCGATCAGACCGGCAGAGACGTAGCGTTCCAGGGGAATCTCGTTGGTGGCGGCCAGGCGCTGCAGGCGCTCCGGGGACTCCTCAAAGCACACCAGCATCCCCGGCTCCCCCCGCTCGGCGCCTGCAACGAGAAACTGCAGGGCCAGGGTAGTCTTGCCCACACCGGCGCTCCCGGCCACCAGCGTCGAGCCGCCCTGGGGGAGACCGCCGCCGAGCATCTCATCCAGCCCGGCCACGCCCGAGGGAATGGCGGAGGGGCCGACCGCCGCCCGGGGCCCGGGCCCCGGGGTAGGTCGAGGGTAGACGACCACGCCGTGGTCGGTAATGCGCAGAGCGTGCTTGCCGGTGGCGTGGTCGGTGCCACGCGCCTTGACCACCTCCACGTACCGCCGCCGGCGCATGTCTCCGCCCATCTCGTAGGTCAGCCGCACCACGACATCGGAGAGATACTCCTCAAAAGGCACCTGGTCGAGCAGAGCGCTGTCCAGCTCCTTGGTGATGAAGCTGGTGAGGCCCGCGCGCTTGAGCCCGTTGAGCATGCTGTAGACCAGAGCGCGCAGGGGCGTGGGCTCGCCGGTGACCTGGCTGAAATGGGAGACGCTGTCCAGCAGCAGGCGCTTGGCGCCGATCTCGGCCACCACCGTGTCGATCAGCCCGCCCACCTCGCTGAGCTGATCGAGGAAGACCTGCGGGGAGGTACATACCACGCGCAGTTGCCCCTCTTCCTCCCGCGCCCGCAGGTCCCAGCCGAAGGAGAGCGCGTCCTGGTAGAGCTGCTGGGGAAACTCCTCGAAGGTGATGATCAGGCCGGGCTCGTCGGCCGCAAAACCGGCCTGGAGGAACTGCATGCCCAGGGTGGTCTTGCCGGCGCCGGGGACGCCCTCCACCAGCAGGGCGCTGCCGGTGCGCACGCCGCCCGTCAGCAGATCATCAAGTCCGGGAACACCGGTAGAAAGCAAGGCCTCCATGGGTCGAATCACTCCTCTGTGGGATCGGGCTGAGACCGCGCCCGGTCCTCCGTATGCCGACGTATCAGCATCCGGACGATCTCCTTGCGAGCCTCGGGATGGTCGAGGTAAGCCTCGCAGACCAGGCAGAGCAGGTGCCAGACCTGCGAGTCGCGGGGGAGGGTGTAGCACCGGTAGCGGCCGTCGCCCCGGGTAAAGACCTCCAGCACCCCGGCTTCGGCGAGGCGCTCGAGGGCGGGCTGGACTTCCTCATGGTGACGGTGCAAGCGCAGGGCCAGACCAGCAGACGTGTCGAAGGTGGCAGGATTGGACTGGAAGAACAGCGCGATGTCCAGGCCGATCACGTCGCGGGCGACCTCCACAATGAAGTCCCTGACCCGAGTGTCCATCCCGCTCACCCCACCGCGGTGGATGTAGTTATTATACACCTTTCACCCGGAGCCTGCATGCCTCTGCGTGTAGATAGCGCGAGATCTCTTTCTCCCTCCCCCTCCCCGCGCTATCATACGCGCCGACGAGTCTGTGACCAACTACGGAGGAACCACTATGGACCAATTCGATAACGTGACGGTAGTCAAGCAAGCCAATGTCTACTACGACGGCCAGGAGACGAGCCGCACCGTACTCTTCGCCGACGGCTCGAAGAAGACGCTGGGGATCATGCTCCCCGGTAACTATGAGTTCGGCACGGAGGACCGGGAACTGATGGAGATTCTGGCCGGGAAGTTAGGGGTGCTCCTGCCGGGGGAGACGGAGTGGCGGACGGTAGTGGCGGGCGAGGCCTTCGAGGTGCCCGCCTGCAGCAAGTTCTCGCTGCAGGTACTCGAGGTGGCGGATTACTGCTGCTCGTATGGGTAGTGGGGAGGGCGAGTCTGCTGGGGGGGCGCGGACCGGCTAGCCCGCGCCCCCCCCCGTTCTCCACTAGGAAACCAGCACGTACACCTCCCCCGCCTTCACCCGCAGCGCGCCCGCCACCACCTCCGCCTCGCCCCCACGCTCCACCCGCACCGTCTCGCCCTCGCGCAGCGCCACCTGGCACTCCTCGAACCCGAACACCACCCGGCTCTTCCCGTCATAGCTCTGCCAGCAGCTTCCCGCGTAGCCCGGCAGGATCTCCCCCCACCCCAGCAACGGGCGCACCCGGTCATACATCTGCATTAGCGCGGCGATCTCCTCCGGGAAGCCGTCGAACACCCCCGCCACGTGCGCGGGCACCTGCTCGTCAGCCACCCCCCACGCGGGCCGCCATTCGCTCATCGGGTCCTTGTATTCCCGGCCCATCCCCAGCGGCGCCTTGAAGGCGATCAGACGGTAGAACAAATCCGCCGGCACTTTCCCTGTCTTCACGTCGTCCAGGTCCGTGCGCAGGGAGGTCTTGTAGAGCACATACTGCCGCTCGCCGGTGAAGTTATCCAGCGTCCAATTGTCGCGGTGCAGGTTCTGCACGTGCGCCGTCTCGGCGCCACCCAGGCCCAGGATCGGCCCCGCCAGCCCGTTGCTGGAGATGCCGAAGGGGCTCTCGCCCTCCACGTACCATTGCGAGCCCAGGTCGTTGCACCGCTTCTGAACCGCCAGCACCTGCGCCTGCTGCGGCCGCAGCTTCTCGTCGGCGTAGTTGAGCACCATCATCATGAAGTTGGGGTAGGAGTCAATGAACAGATCCCCGAATCCCAGGTCGCGAATCATGTGCTCCAGATTCTGGGCGAAGCGCTCGCCGTAGGGGCTGTTGAAATCCCCGGCCGTCGCCACTCGAGTGGCCGGGCAGTAGATGAGACCGCAATTGTCCAGCGCCGCCCAGTCGGGATGCTCCTCCAGCAGCGGCGCGGAGGGGCACTCCATCGCCAGGTGCCCGCCGATCCAGTGCATGGCCTGCAGCCCGTTCGCGTTCGCCCGCTCCACTAGCTCCCGCACCCGCTCGTCGCCCCCCACCGCCTCGGAGATGGTGAAGTCCCGCGGGCAGCAGGGATTGTGGGAGGTGATCAGGTTGGCCACGATCTCCACCCCCGCCGTCATGTTGCAGTCGTTGAGCATCGGCGTCCACCAGTACTTGAAACCCAGTTCGCCCATGCGCGGCAGCAGCGCGGCGCAATTATCCATGAACTGATTGTACCGGTCCATGTCTCGGGTCCAGTACCCCAGCGACACCCCGAACTCCGGCTCGCCTTCCGTCATCCCCAGCTTGTCCCGGTAGTGCCCCGCGCAGAAATCCCAGCAACCCAGCCACTGGTTCCTACCCGCCCACAAATAGTCCGGGATAGCGCCGGTTTCCGCTCCGGCAGCATCGGCGTCACCCGGGGACGCGGGACAGAACACCACATACCTCCACGTCGTCTCCAGCCGGTTCCCCGCCTCCTGCCAGTGATCGTCGTAGTACTGGAACAGGTTGCGCCCGTGCTCCTTGTGCAGCAGGCTTAGGATGAGGTTGGGCACCGGATCCTCGAAGTACATCAAGAGCGACCCTGCCGGTCCAGTCTGGAAGTCGAAGCATTGCACGTAAGCAAAGCGGGGGCGAAGTTGCATGTACGTGAAGTAGCGCTTCCCCACCCGCTTGAACTCTTCACTGGTGGTATGGCGTGATTCGAGCGTCGCGGTATGTTCCGGCTTGATGTACCCGCCACGGTTGATGGTGGTATTGCCCTCCGCCGCCCCGCCGATCTCCCACGTCTGCCGGTCCAGCAAGTGGTGCACCGTCGGCCCCTCCGTCTCGAACTCGAACCGGTAGCCCACCCCCGTGAACAACTCCCCGCGTATCTCCACCTGATGCGGCCGGAAGCGCCAGCGGAGCGTTCCCACCACGGGAGCTGCCAGCATCTCCGTACTGATCGCCTGGTTGTAGGCGTCGGGTTTCTCCTGGTAGTAGCCTAAGCGGGCGTATGCTCGCAGGACCAGCACGGCCTCCTCGCCCTCCGCGTAGGCGTCCTCCAGGCGGTACGCGTCAAAGACCAGACCGGTCTCGGTGCACACCGCGGGGCACATGGGGAAACTGGCGTCGCGGAGGGGGACACCGGCGGCGGTCACGGTAGTCAGACCACCGTGGGCGGGATCGGAGAAGTCAAACTCGGCGACCAGGTCGCCAGGGAAGGTCACGCGGACAGCATCATCAACTCGGCTGAGGGTGACGGGGGTGGTCATGGGTGAACTCTCCCGGAGGGCAAGGTCTGGTACTGGTGACCCGCAGCGCCCCGCGCTGTCGGGCACGGCGGTCGCAGCATTCACCCTCCGCGGTGAAGAGTCCTTCCCTCTGACGGCTCAGATCACCAACGACGCCTCCAGCGCCCGCGCGCAAGACGGAGTTGTGGCCATGGCGTCAGGTCGGCTCGGGGCAGCGATCGGTCGGGACGTTCTGAGGAGAACTGGGTAGCCATCGTCAACCTCGCAATTCCAGCCCCCCCCGCGGGGAGATGTATTGCGCGGCTTAACGCGTGCGAGGGGGAGCAGGTTCAGTCGGGGAAGAGGGAGCGTGCGCGGAGGAAGCCTGCGCGGAGGGGCCGTGATGAGCTGCGCAACGGAGTTGCGCCATGCGAATCCGGCCCCTCCTTGCGGTTCACCGACCCGTCGTGTATTTGATCACGCACTCGCCGGTCTTGCCCGAGGCCTTGGTCACGCCCTCCAGGCGCGAACCGCCCTGCAGCGCCCGGCTGAGCGCCCGGTTGATACCGGGAGCGAAGGGGCAGCACCCTTGCTTCCCCCGTTGCCGCAGTACGTCGTTGCCGTGGCACAGGTGGCAGCCTTTGAGCTCCACGGAGACCTCCTTGCCCTCCACCGTCACGCCCACATAGTCCGCCATCTCCAACTCATCGCGCAGGTACGCCTCCAGGCGTGGCTTGACCTGCGGATGGTCCAGCGGCTGGCCCTCCAGGCTATCGATGAAAGGCTGCATCAGCGCCCCGCCCAGCTTGACGCGGGCTTTCGCCACTTCCTCCTCGGGCAGGGAGCAGATCAGATCGGCGTGGTATTTGGCGAAAAAGCTGCGCGAGACCGTAGCCTCTTCCTCAGTCTCCACAGTAGCATCCATCTTCTTCTTGAGCGCCATCGGCTTATCGCAGCAGGTCACATTTATCTCACAGCCCTCACATCCACACGCTTCCTCGCCGCGTGCTTGCTGCACCACCAGCTCCAGCTGGCAATCGTCGCACGCGCAGATCAGAACGTCGCCTTCTCTCACTTTAATGGGGGAGACCTCCTTGGGTATACCGAGAATATTGAGTTCTAAAACGGACAAGACGAGTTAGTAATTCGCCGGAGGGGAAGGGAAGTCCTGCGTTCGGGGAGGGGACGCATACGAGGACGACACGCGCAACGAGTCGTCGCAAGCATCCGACCCAGGCACTAGCGGGTGCGACCCCCATTTGTGGGTAAGCCCTCGGGTACAGCAGGAGGAGGGGCCGGATGAGCGGCGTCTGCGCCGCGAATCCGGTCCGCAGGTTGGCGGGAGCGGGCCGGATTAGCCGCGCACTTGGTGCGCAGCGCATCACGGCCCCTCCTGATGTCGCCTCACCTCCCTCCTTGCCCGTTCCTACCGCTTATGTTAGACTCAACCGCGCAAGCTAAGCCTAAGATCTGCTGTCTGAAGTCTCCCTTCGGAGTGTTTGTGTGTGCCTAAATATATTGACGTCTTCCCAAAATTCACCCCCGGCTCGCTTACCTACCAGCCGGTGCCTACCTTCCAGTACCAGGGGACCCTGGCGGAGGGGCTGGCCGCCGGCCTGGACCGCGCTGAGGCCTGGGGCATGTTCGACTGCATGCTCTACGTGCGCCTCTTCGAGGAGATGATCGTCCGTCTTAAGGACGGCAAGTACGATCAGCTCCCCGGCTACAAATTCATCGGCGCCACCCATTTGTCCATCGGCCAGGAGGCCGTTGCCGTCGGGGCCATGTCCGCCCTGCACGGCGATGACCTGATCACCTCCACCCACCGGGGCCACGGGCATAGCGTGGCCAAGGGCTACTACTGGCTCCAGGGCGCCTCCAACGAGGAACTGGCCGCCTTCATCGGCACCGAGGTCGATATCAACGACCGCAAGGGCCTGCTGGACTGCGCCCTGCAGGTGCACCTCAACCGCGCCATGGCCGAGCTGTTCGGCAAGGAAGAGGGCTACTGCCGGGGCCGGGGAGGCGGGATGCACATCGCTGACTTCCACATGGGCCACCTGGGGGCCAACGCCATCGTCGGTGGGTCCTACGCTATCGGCGCGGGCGCGGCCGTGGCCTGCGACAAGCTGGGCAACGGCAAGGTCTGCCTGACCCTGGTCGGGGACGGCGCCACCAACAACGGCATTGCCCACGAGGCCTACAACTTCGCCGCCATGGGGCAGTGGGAGCGCGGCTGCCCGGTCATCTTCCTGATCGAGAACAACCAGTACGGCATGACCGGCCAGCAGGTAGGCGAGGTCACCGACGTGGACTACCTGGCCCGCCGCGGCTCGGGGTACAACCCGCAGAACATGCACGCCGAGGTGGTCAGCGGCATGGACGCCTTGTCCGTGCGCGACGCGGTCGCCCGGGCCGCCGAGCTCTGCCGCACCGGGCAGGGGCCGGTGCTACTGGAGGCCCTTACCTACCGCTACATGGGTCACTCCCTCTCCGACGACCGCACCACTTACCGCAGCAAGAAAGAGGAGCGCGCCTGGCGGGAGCAGGATGCCCTCGACCGCTTCGAGAACGAGCTGCTGGCCGCCGGCGTGGCCACCGAGGACCAGATCGCCGTCCACCGCTCCCTGGCCGCGGACAAGATTGACCGCGCCACACTCTTTGCCGCCCACGCGACCGACCCCGACCCCTCCACGATCTACGAGGGCCTCTTTGCCGACACCACCAGCGCGAACTTGGACCCGAAGTGGGCCACCCCGACGGAGGCGCTGGTGGGGGAACTGCCCAAGCCGCGCAAGGGCGCGCTGGGGCTGGTGCGCCACGCGGTCACTGAGGCGCTGATGGAGGAGATGCTGCGCGACCAGCGCGTCATCATCTACGGCGAGGATGTGGCCGACTACGGCGGGGCCTTCGCCGCCACGCGAGGCCTGCTGGATATCTTCGGCCGCGAGCGTGTCTTCAACACCGCCATCTCCGAGGCCGCCATCTGCGGCACCGCCTGCGGCGCGGCTATGGCCGGCCTGCGCCCGGTGGCGGAACTCATGTACATCGACTTCATCCTGATGGCCATGGACCAGGTGGGCAACCAGATAGCCAAGAACCGCTACATGTTCGGCGGCAAGGCTAAGCTCCCGCTGGTCATCCGTACTACCATCGGCGGCGGCAAGGGCTACGCGGGGCAGCACTCGCAGTCCCTGGAAGCCGTGGTGGCGATGATGCCCGGCCTCAAGGTCGTCACCCCCGCTACCGCCTACGACACCAAGGGCCTGCTCAAAGCCTCCATCCGCGACGACAATCCGGTCATCTTCATCGAGCACCAGCTCACCTACCTGGAGCGCGGGGAGTTGCCGACGGAGGACTACACGGTCCCGCTGGGCGTGGCGAGAGTGGCGCGCGAGGGAACCGATGTGACCCTGGTCGCGTATAGCTACATGTACTACCGCGCCCTGGCGGCGGCCGAGGCCCTGGCGGAGGAGGGGATCAGCGTGGAGGTAGTGGACCCGCGTACCCTGATCCCGCTGGACGTGGCCACCATAGCCGACTCGGTGCGCAAGACCGGCCGGCTGGTGGTGGTGCAGCAGGCCCCGGAAACGGGCTGCTTTGGCGAGCACATCGCCTACGCGGTGCAGCGGGAGGCCTTCTCCAGTCTACAGGCCCCGGCGCGGCTGGTGGCAGCTTTCGACGTCCCGCCACCCATGGCCCCGCCGCTGGAGTCCCTGAACATTCCGTCCGTGGAACGCATCTGCGCAGGAATCCGGGAGACGCTGGGGGAATAGGAAGATAGGCTAGCAAGCCTGTCCTCCGCGGGAGGTCGCCACGTTGCAGACAACTACGACCCGCATGCAATTGATCGCCGGCATCCTGGCGATCGTGATGCTGGTCGCGCTAGTACTGCACGTCGCCTCTATCCCCCGCACGGCCGCTGCCGGCGGAGCGGAGCCCTCCGAGGAGCTGATCGCGGGGGTGCCTCGGCCCACTAACGACGAGGACGGCGCCTACCAGACTGCCGTGAGCGTCTGGGACGGGGCGATGATGGCGGGCGATGACGCCCACGCGACGCGCTGGCTCTCCGCCGGTCTGCTCCTCAGCCGCGGCGAGTATCCGGCGGCCCGGCGGGAGTTGCAGGGGATCCTGGAGACCGCGCCCGCAGACTCCCCGCTCAGCCTTAAGACCCAGTTGTTCCTAGCCGGCACGGCCGGCGGCCGCAAGCTCATCGCCCTGGCCTTCGACGACTTCCCCTTCCCCAACCGCACCCGGCAACTGCTGGACGAGCTCAACAAGGCCCGCGTGCCGGCGACTTTCTTCGCTATCGGGCACAAGGTGAAGGAGTATCCCGACGTGGTGGCGCTGGCGCTGACCGGGGGGCACTCCATCCAGAACCACACTTACCGCCACATGCGGCTGGAGGACCTGACGGCGGAGCAGGTGCACGAGGAACTCAATCTCTGCAACCAAGTAATCCGCGACTTCACCGGCGTGACGCCGCGCTACCTGCGAGCCCCACACGCCGCCTCCAACCCCACGGTCAACCGGGAGGCCAGGCAGTGCGGCCTGACCTGCCTAGACCCCGTCGTCACCAACGTCTACGACATGACGGCGAACTCGGACACAGTGTACAAGCGGTGCCTGCAGCGGGCCAAGCCGGGGGCGGTCCTGGTCATGCACGATGGTCTGGCCCCGACGGTAGCGGCCATGCCGCGGGTAATCGCGGCGCTGCGCGCCCAGGGCTACGAGTTCGTGACGGTGGACCAGCTCCTCGGCGGAGCCTCGCCCACCGCGCAGGCCACCTCGATTACCCACGCCACTCCCACCCCCTACTTCGGCGCCTGGTCCTCCCCCACGCCAGGCCCGGACGCAGCAGCAGAGCGGTAGGCGCGGCCGCTCCGCTGTCCCTACCGGTACCCCTTCCCCTCCCGCCACGCCCTCTGCTCCCCCTGCATCCGCCGAATCTCCTCCGCCACCTGGTCGGTTATCTCCTGCAGCCCTACCTTGCTGGCGCCCTCATGCGCGCGCGTCTCGAGGGGCGGGGCGAAGCTGGCCTGAGTGAAGCCACGATGGAGGAACTTGGCCCCGATCGGCAGGACCTCGTCGGTGCCCGACAACGCGCAGGGGATGATCGGCGCCCCCGCCCGCGCTGCGATCAGCGCCGCCCCTCGCGCGAGAGGCTGCAGCGTCCCGTCCGGACTCCGCCCGCCCTCCGGGAAGACCGTCAAGAGCTCCCCCGCCTTGAGCAGCTCGATGGCATGCCGGAAGGCCTGCTTGTCGTCCGCCTCGCGGTTCACCGGGAAGGCGTAGCACTTGCGGATCACCGCCCCGAAGACAGGGTTGTAGAATAGCTCCTGCTTGGCGAAGTAGTAGGTCCGGCGGAAGTTGGCGGCGGAGCCGACGGCGGGGGGGTCGAGGAAGGAGATGTGGTTGGCCGCGATCAGCGCCGCGCCGGTGCGGGGGATATGCTCCTGCCCCGTCACCTGCCAGCCACCGGCCAGGCGGAAGATCGCCGGGAAGAACACGCGCGTGGCAAAGTAGTAATGCGGCCAAGTCCAGCGGCGGATCGGCTCGGGGTCCTTGTTCATGCCTCTCCCCTATCCCCCGCCTCGGCCTCCCGCACCCACCCGGCGATCAGGTCCACGACCGCCTCCTTGCACATGCCGTCGGTGACCAACAGTCGAGCGTCGGCGGCCTGGCACAGCGGCGCGACGGCGCGCGTGGAATCTCGCTCATCCCGCTCTCGCTGCTCGGCCAGAATCTGCTCCAGGCTCCGCGCCACGCCCCGCTTGGTCAGTTGCGTCTGCCTCCGACGGGCCCGCTCTTGCTCGGAGGCCGTCAGGAAGACCTTGACCTCCGCCCCCGGCAGGACCACGGTCCCGATGTCGCGCCCTTCCATCACCACGCCCCCGCCGGCTGCCATCTCCCGTTGCGCTGCGACCAAATGCCGCCGCACCTCGGGAATCGCCGACACCGGCGAGGATAGGTTGCCCACCTCCGGCGTGCGGATCGGCCCCTCCACATCCTCCCCGTCCACGAACAGATGCTGCTCCTCGCCCACGGGGCGAAACTCGAACTGCAACTCTCCGGCCAGAGCCCCGATCGCCGCTTCGTGCGCTGCCACCTCCAACCCCGCCCGCAGCGCCCGATAGGCCACCGCCCGGTACATGGCCCCGGTGTCAATGTAGATGTACCCGAGGCGCTTGGCTACCGCTCGCGCCACACTGGACTTCCCAGCGCCGGATGGGCCGTCAACGGCGAGGGACACGCGGCAATCGCGGCTCTCGGGGTCAAGGGCGCTCATGTGACCTCCGCCCCCAACTCCCTCAGCCTCTCCCCGAACCCCGGGAACGACGTGGCGATGTATTCCGCGCCGTGGATCACCGTCTCCCCTGCCGCCAGCAGTGCCGCTATCGCCGCCATCATCGCGATCCGGTGGTCGGTGTGGCTGTCTATCTCCGCTGCGTGGAGGGGCGTGGGGCCGGTGATGACCAGCCCGTCCTCGGTGGCCTCGACCTCTCCGCCCAGAGCGCTCAGAGCGGTGGCGGTGGTGGTCAGGCGGTCACTCTCCTTGACCCGCAACTCCGCCGCCTCGCGGATGACTGTTTCCCCCTGTGCCTGTGTCGCCGCCAGGGCCAGCAGCGGCACCTCGTCGATCATCGCCGGAATCAACTTGCCGCCGACCTCAGCCGCCCGCAGCGGCGCCCGCGTGGCGGTGATCGTCCCCACTGGCTCGCCTGCGCTGTGGGTGACGTCGGTGAGCTTGAGGTCCGCGCCCATATGGCGCAGGGCTTCCAGCAAGCCGGTGCGGGTGGGGTTGAGCAGGACGTTGTCCACCATCACCGCCGTCCCCGGCAGCAGGCACCCCGCCACCAGGAAGAACGCCGCGGACGAAAAGTCACCGGGCACGGTGATCTCCTGCCCGCGCAGCGTCGGCTCCCCCTGCAGACGCACGGTCAGGCCCTCGACCTCCACCTGCGCCCCACCGGCCTGCAGCATCCGCTCGGTATGGTCGCGGCTGCGGGCCGGCTCGGCGACGACCGTCTCGCCCGCCGCGTTGATCCCGGCCAGCAGGATCGCGGATTTCACCTGCGCGCTGGCGACCGGCGACTGGTAGTGAATCCCGCGCAGCCCGCCACCATGCACGGTCACCGGCGGCGTAGCCTGGGGTCCCCGGCACTCGACGAAGGCGCCCATTTGCATCAGGGGCTCCGCCACCCGCCCCATCGGCCGCCGCTCCAGCGACTCGTCGCCGGTGAGGGTGGCGGTGAAATCCTGCCCGGCAATGACCCCCATCAGCAGCCGCATCCCCGTCCCGGAGTTACCCAGGTACAACGGGCAGCCGGGGGAGTGCAGGCCCTGCCGGCCGACGCCGGTGACGGTGACCATGGGGCCCTCCCCACCAGACTCGATCACGATCTCCACGCCCATCCGCCGCAGCGCCTCCGCCGTGTGCAGCACATCCTCCCCCTGCAGCAGTCCGCAGATGGTCGTCGTTCCCTCTGCCAGCGCCCCCAGGATTAGCGCCCGGTGGGAAATCGACTTGTCGCCGGGCACCGTCAGCCGCACGCGCTCCGGCGCCGGGCCGGGTTGTACGCGCAGGTCGCTCATGCCTCGGCAATCCTCCGATGCGCCTCCCGGCCCCGGATCAGGTAGCCCCGCAGCGCCGCGCGGTCGCCGCTCTCGACGATCTCCAGCAGCTCGTCCAGTTCCGCCCGGAAGCCCCGCGCGGCCGTCGCCAAGTTCTCCGGATTGCTCAGGAAGATATCCGCCCAGACCTCTTCCGGACTGTCGGCGATGCGGGT
Organism: Candidatus Zipacnadum vermilionense; assembly: GCA_029821755.1. Classification (GTDB taxonomy): domain Bacteria; phylum Armatimonadota; class Zipacnadia; order Zipacnadales; family Zipacnadaceae; genus Zipacnadum; species Zipacnadum vermilionense. Next base: position 89,318 of record JALGSV010000014.1, read on the forward strand.
GGTATCGCACCACGCCCCGCCGGTGAAGGCCGCCAGCGCTCCCGGCGCCTCGCCCCGCGCCACCGCCGTGCACAGCGCCCAGGCCAGCGCATGCGGCAGGTGCGAGGTCATCGCCACCATCTGGTCATGCAGCTCCGTCGCCACCACCACCGGCTCCGCGCCGATCCCGTGCACCAGCTCCAGCATCTTCTCCAGCGTCTCCGGCGCGGTCACCCAGGGGGTAGCGCCGGCTTCCAAGCCTGCGTCTCTCCAGGTCGTGGGGGTCAGGAAGTACGTCGCCCTCTGGAACAAGTCCGCCCGCGCCGCGGCTACCCCGGCCTGTTCCGACCCGGCCATGGGATGCCCCCCGAGGAAGGCCATCGACTCCGGCAGCGCCTCCGCTGCGGCCACGATCTGTACCTTGGTGCTCCCCGCGTCGGTGACCAGCGCCCCCGGCTTCAGGTGCGGCCCCAGCTCCCCCAGCGAGGACAGGATGGCGCCGATGGGCGTAGCTAGGTACACTAGGTCGGCTTCGCGCACCGCCTCGGCCGCGTCAGCAGTCACCCGGTCTGCCGCCCCACACTCCAGCGCCAGGGCGCGGGTGGTCTCCGACCGGGCCACGCCCGTGACCTCGCCGACCAGCCCCGCGCGCTTGGCTGCGAGGGCGAAAGAGCCGCCGATGAGGCCGATGCCAATTATGGTGGTGTGTGGGAAGAGCATGATGGCAATGGTTACGCGCGACGCACGGTCGGGGCGGCAGTCTACTGCCGCCCGGAGGCGGTTGATGCTGTGGATGGACCGCCTTGCCCGGTGGGGCTATTCCGGTACCGCCAACTCCAGCCCCAGCGCCAGACACAGGTTCCTCACCTGGTCCATCAGCCCCAGCAGACGCTTCGGGGTCAGGGACTGCGGGCCATCCGACAGCGCCCGGTCCGGGTGCGGATGCATCTCGACCATCAGGCCGTCCGCCCCGCCGGCCAGCGCCGCCAGGGCCATGGGCGGCACCAGCTTGTGGTTGCCGGTGGCGTGCGAGGGATCGGCGATAATCGGCAGGTGGGTCTCCAGCTTCGCCGCCGCCATTCCGGCCAGGTCGAAGGTGAAGCGCGTCTCGGTCTCAAAGGTACGGATGCCGCGCTCGCACAGGATCACGTCCAGGTTCCCCGCCGCGGCCACGTACTCCGCCGCCCGCAGCCATTCCTGCACCGTCGCCGCAAAGCCGCGCTTGAGCACTACCGGCTTTTTCGCCGCCCCGACCTCGCGCAGCAGGTCGTAGTTCTGCATATTCCGCGCGCCCACCTGAATCCCATCCGCCACCGCCTCCACTGCCTCCACCTGCCGCACGTCCATGATCTCGGTGAGGAAGGGCAGTCCGGTGGCCTCGCGCGCCGCCGCCAGCATCTCCAGCCCCGCCTCACCCAGCCCCTGGAAGGCATAAGGGCTGGTGCGCGGCTTATAGGCCCCGCCCCGCAGTACTGCTGCCCCCGCGCGCTTGGCCGCGACCGCCGCCTCCAACATCTGCTTCTCGTTCTCCACCGCACACGGACCAGAGATCACCGCCACATGCTTGCGCCCGAAGGGCACCCCACCGATCCGCACCACCGACGGCTCCACCGCATGTTCCTGGCTGACTAGCTTGTACGGCCGGAGGATGGGAACCACCCGGTCGACGCCGGGCAGCAGCATGAGCTGCTCAGCCAGCGCTTCTTTCTCTCCCTCGTGCGCACCGATGGCCCCGATCAGGGTCCGCTCAACCCCCCGAGAGATATGGTGCTGGTAGCCGCGTTCGCCTAGCCGCGAGAGTACGTAGTCAATCTCTTCTTGCTTGGCGCCCGGCGCCATGACAATAATCATAAACGGTCACTTACCTTTCGAAAGATAGTGGAAACGGATACGGCTACGGTCCGGGGCAGTCTCCACTATCCCGAGCCAGGAAGCCTCAGGTCAACGCCGACCTCGAGCCGTGTGATGGGCGAGTATTGCGCGCCGACAAGCGCCAGGTCCCCTCCCCTACACCGGATGATCCACTCAGCAGACCCCCAGCACTTCCTCCAACTTCGCCACGAACGTCTGGTTCTGCTCCGGGGTCCCGACCGTCACTCGAATCCAGGTCGGCAGGCCGAAGATGTCCCCGGTTCGTACCGTCACCCCGCGCCGGATCAGGCCCTCGAAGCAGTCGCGGGAGTGTATGCCTACGTCCATGAAGATGAAGTTCGACTGGGTCGGTATGTACTCCAGGCCCAGGCGCTCGAACTCCTGGTACAGGTACGCCTTGCCGTCCCAGACCATCTGGGCGCTGCGGCGGACCTGCTCGTCGTCGGCCAGGCTGGCGACCGCCGCTACCTGCGCCAGCGTGCTCACATTGAAGGGCTCACAGGCCTGCTTGAGGCCCCGCGTGAGCGCCGGCGGGGCGAAGCCGTACCCCACCCGCAGGCCGGCCAGCCCGTAGATCTTGCTGAAGGTCCGCAGCACGATCACCGACCGCCCCTGCCGGACGTACTCCAGCGACCGGGGAAACTCCGGGTTGTCCACGTACTCGTAGTACGCCTCGTCCAGCACCACCACCGCCGTCTCGGGCACGCCGGCCAGGAAGGCGTCGACCTCCCCTTGCTTGAAGATGGTGCCGGTCGGGTTGTACGGGTTGGACAGGAAGACCAGCCGGGTCTTGTCGGTGCAGGCCGCCGCGATGCGCTCCAGGTCGTGCGCCAGATCCTTGTGCGGCACGGCGACCGCTGTGCAGCCCAGGTGCGCCGCGGTCAACGGATACAAGGCGAAGGGCGGGTCGCTGAAGACTACCTCGCTGTCCGGAGTCAGCAGCGCCAGGCCGGCCATGTGGATGATCTCATCCGACCCCCGCCCCACCACGATGGTCTCCGCCGGCATGTCGAACTTGGCCGAGAGCGCCAGTACCAGCTCGCGCCAGGTCGGGTCGGGGTACAGGTGGACGTCCGACGCGGCGGCACACATGGCCTCCACCGCCCGCGGCGAGGGCCCCAACGGGTTCTCGTTGGAGGCCAGCTTAACGATCTCCTCCAGCCCGTACTCCCGCTTGGCCTCCTCCGAGTCCTTGCCGGGCGAGTAGGGCACGATGCGTTTGATAGGTTCACGAATCAGGTCGGAAAGGTCCAAGAGAATTGCTCCTTCGGTTCCGGTCCGCGTGGCGCGGGTCACCTCCGCCCGTGCTTCCTCCCGTATTCATACGCCAGCCGCAGATTCTCCGCCGTCGCCCCCAGCGGCACATACCCCACCAGGTT
>JALGSV010000034.1:0-1415 GCA_029821755.1 Candidatus Zipacnadum vermilionense
CAGAGGGGCCCACAGGCCTCCTTGTATAGGCAGGTGGGGCAGGCTGCGCCTGCCCCACCTGCCACCAGCCAAACGTTAGCACGTCGCATCCGTAGGGGCGGCGCCTGCGCCGCCCGCCGTTAGTGCAGTTCCGGGGCGAGATAGGTGAACGGGTATTCGCGCCAGAGGGACACCAGGCCCGCTTCCACCGGGTTGTGAATGACATACCCGCACGCGTCAACCAACTGCTGCTGAGTCCAGAGAAAACGGTCATGAAAACTGCGCTGCCACAGGTCGCCGACGAACGAGCCTCGGCTTTGCCGCCGCAGTTGACTCTTGAAGTACTGGACAAAGGTGATCAGGTCCATCCCGCCGTCGCGGACATGCGCCACGAAGTGTAGATGGTCGGGCATGAGGCAATAGCAGTGCAGATAGAGCTTCCGCTCCGAAGCGCAGGCCTCCAACGTGCGGACCGCCAGCGCCGCCAGTTGGGGCTGGGAAGAGAAGAAGGGCTTGCCCCTGGCGGTGTCGATGGTGATATGGTTCGGAAAGCCTCCCGGACCGTACAAGGCGCGATCCAGGCGAGGGTGGTTGTTCTTGCGGCGATATGGGGGTGACGTGGGGTGCATGGTCCGTGATCTGCCGAGTCGAGGGGCGCCGCGAGGGGCGTCGGCCACCTCGGGCGGCGCAGGCGCCTCTCGGGATCCTCCGGAAACGGCGGGCGGCGCAGGCGCCTCTCGGGATCCTCCGGAAACGGCGGGCGGCGCAGGCGCCTCTCGGGATCCTCCGGAAACGGCGGGCGGCTACAGAGGGGCCCACAGGCCTCCTTGTATAGGCAGATGGGGCAGGCTCCGCCTGCCCCATCTGCCACCTCACGCCCTTCTTACGCCGCGTCTGTAGGGACGGCACCTGCGCACCCCCGAACGCTACCGCACCAGTATGTCCGGCCTGCGCAGCTTCCTCCCCTTCCACTCCGCCTCGATCGTGGGCCAGTCGGCGCTGGTGGAGAGCCATTCCTCGCCCTCCGGATGGGCGATGATCGTGTCCTCGGATTTGGTGCCGGTGATGCTGGGGTTCCAGGCAAAGGCCTGGTTGTCTTGCACGATCTCCGGGCTCTCCAGGCCGCCCTTGTAGGTACGGCTGCCGTAGCCGGTGCCGCCGCCCTGGTGGTGCAGGCGCCACTCGTCGGCGAAGCCCGTGGCGGCGTAGGTGTCTACCGCCTGGCGGAAGATGTCCTTGACCGCCGCGCCGGGGACCGTCTCCAGGTTGAAGCAGGCGTCTACCGTGCAGACCGCGCGGTGCTTGTCGGCCAGCTCCTGGGGGAGGGGGCCGAAGTGGACCAGGCGGGTGCTGGAGACAATCAAGCCGTGCCGGCGGCCGCAGAGCACCAGCTCCGCCTGCTTCTCCAGGCGTTTGGCCTGGGGGATCGGGTGGCG
>JALGSV010000034.1:1423-58058 GCA_029821755.1 Candidatus Zipacnadum vermilionense
GTCTCGGCCAGGGCGCGGGAGCAGAGGGCGCCGCAGTGACGGTAGCGCTCCAACTCCGGCGGGAGCAGGGGCCAACTCAGGCGGCCCAGGGCGTCGGCCTGGGGGGAGCCGCCGGCGGGCCAGGCGGTGTCGGAGGCGATAGCGCCGGAGGCCAGGGGGGTTAGGCGGGCGAGGTCGTCCTGCTCGTGCCAGTTGTCGAAGACCAGCTCGAAAGGCAGCCCGGTGATCTCCTCGTCGGCCAGGCGGGGGGCCTCGATGTTGCTGGTCAGGACGTACTGCCCGGCGGGGGTGACGACGACACGGGCGACGCCGGTGTCGGTGGCGGTGAGGACCTTGTGGTCGCCGCCGCCGGTAATCCAGGAGAAGTTGGCCTGGGTGGAGAGGACGGTGGCGGCGTAGTTGTGGTGGTGCATCCACTGGCGGAGCGAGGCGAGCTTGGCGGTGACTTCTTCTAGGCGGGTCATGGTGAGGGGACCTCCGTGATTGGATGTGCGGAGTCCGGTAGCACAGGCTTCCAAGCCTGTGGCGGCAGGACAGGCTCACAAGCCTGTGAGGTGTGCCGCAGGGCTCATCGGTTTGCGGGAGCTTTTGCGGAGCCGGGGGCGGGCATGCTGCGATACCAGAAGAATGGGTATTCCAGGTAGTCGCTGCAGAGCCCGGCCCTCACGGGGTTGTTGGCCATGTACCTCAGCTTCTCGTCGAATTCGCCCTGATCGCGGACGATCCGGTCATAGCTTTCCTCAACCCAGAAGACACCGCGGGTCCCTCTTCGATGGTGGATCTGATTGGCGGCATACCTCTTGACACTACCGACAATCTCCCCCAGAGGCTGGAAGCTCTCGCTGCAGGTGAGGGTGAGCGGCCTGACCAGAAGGTGGACATGGTCGGGCATGACCGTTACGGCTTCGACAGTCCACTTCTTTCCGTGCCAGAATAGACAGGCCTCCAGCACTAAGCGGCGTTCCTCGGTGTCGAGGCGCCCCTCTCGCACCCGGAAGGAGACGAAGTAGGTAGAGCCGCCTTGCTGCCAATGCGGCAGGTTCCGTCGGGCGCGGGTGACCAGATGCTTGGTGACGACTGGACGCAGCGTCATTGCTCCTTTGCGGTCCGACACAGGCTTGGAAGCCTGTGCTACCGGACTTCGGACAGCTTGATCCAGTCCATGCCGAACATGTAGCCGGGCTGGGCCGCGTCGTGCTTGCCGATCATCTCTACCGTTAGGCGATGGTCGCCCTGGGTCAGATCGTGAGTGCCCAGGTCGAGGATCGGGGTGGGGATGACGCCGTGGTTGAACAGGTCAATCGGGTCGCCGAGCTTGCGGTCGTCAAGATAAAGCTGGACGAGGCCGTAGTCAATAGCCTTGGTGAGGACCGTGGTGAGTTTGTACTTGCCGTCCTTCTCGACCGGAATCGCCAGGACAATCTTGCCGCCGGGCTGGCCGGGGGTCCACCAGAGCTGCATATCGCCGCTCCATTTGTCCTGGCCGAAGCCGTCCATCTCCTGCGCGCCGGCGCTGCCCTCCAGGAACTTGAGCGCTTCGGCCTCGAAGGCGCCGTCGGCGTTCTTGATCTGGAGTTGGGTGTAGTAGTCCAGGCGCTCGGCGAGGGGGACGGGACCGTAGCCGTCCTGGCCGCCGGGGGCGAGGTACCAGTAGGCGACCGCCTCGTATTGGGTGGGGCGCTGATTGCCCTGGTACTTCTCGATGGCCGCCTCAAAGGAAGTCTGGAAGGGGACGTTGTCGGCGATGTGCCAGCGGTTGACGGAGGCGTGGTTGAAGTTGTTGCCGTCATTGCGGGTCTGGTTGTGGTAGGCGTTGGCAAAGAGCGCGGGGTTGCACCAGGCGTAGCCGAAGTAGTCCTCCGAGCCGGTGCCGATGGTGGAGGGGAACTTCTCGCCGTCCACGAAGAACTTCTCATCGCCCTCGCCCCACCAGCCGCCGCGGGGGTTCCAGACGTTGAGCGCCACGCCGACAAAGCGGCCGCGGCCCTCGGTCTTGAGCATGGTCCAGTCGGGGGCGCGGTCAGGGGCCTCGGGGTTGAAGATGTCGCGGTGCCACTTGGCGTGGAAGCGGGCGAGGGTGTCGGCCTTGGCCTGATCAAGCGCTTCATTGAGAACCACCAGGCGTACCGTGCGATCCGTCTGCCCGTCATTCACTAGCTCAACCGCGGCGCTCTTGGAGAAAGGCATATACCAGTAGGAGTAAAACTCCTTGTCGGTGATACCCATCGGCAGAGACTTGTACCTGTTGATACCCGGGCCCGTGCCGAAGAAATCGCCCAAGGGCGACCAGACGCTGGGTTCGGTCTCGCCATCCCATTTGATCTGCAGAGCGACTTCGCGCAGGGCCTTCTCGACCTCGGCTTCGGGAACGTCCACCAGGGAGGCGTGGAGGTCGGTTATCGCGCCGGAACCTTTGATCTCGTCTATCCTGAGCGTCTGGCCCGCGCGAACAGTCCACTGTTGGGGCCCAATGTAAACGTGCGGGCGCACCAGGGGGGCGGTGCCGAGCTTGTTGCTCAGGAAGTCGTCGGCCTTCTGCAGGGCCGCCTTTTCCTCGGCGCTCAGGGCCAGCTTGAACGTCGGCACCACGGTGCCCGCCGGAAAGGTCTGGTAGACGAACTGGAAGTACAGGCCCCAGTCCTGGTCGGCCACGATCTTGCAGGACTTGCTGTAGGGAATAGGGACGTAGTTGTTCTGGCCGCTGCCGGTATTGTGGACCAGGGAGGGGTAGATGAAGGGCTCGGTCTGGCGGTCGAAGTAGCCGCTGAAGGGGAGGTCCACCGCGGGCTCGGCGGCGCCGTCGAGGTAGATGCGGACGTGGCCCGCTCGGGGTGCGGCGGACCAGATGCGCCAGATACAGCCGGGGCCGGTCATCTCGGCGAGGACCTGCTGCTCACCCTCCAGGCGAATGAAGCCGGTGCCGTCGCCGTTGGCGCCCCATCCGAGGTACTTGCCGGTGGCCTCGTCGTACTGGGAGGCGCGGTCGTAGCTGGACCACTGGGCGCAGGTGTTGCCGGGGGCGGGGAGGGTGGCGAGGTACTCCAGGTCGGTGAGGCGCTGAACCAGGTCCACGTAGATGGAGGTGGCGGCGTGGACGGAAAGAGTGGTGAGGAGGAGGGCGAGAAGAGGGAGCAGTTGGCGCATGTTGGTGGGCTCCTTCGGACCTACCCCCCCGGCGACTTCGTCGCCAGTACCCCTCCCCTACGGGGAGGGGCGATGACGAAACAGGGCTCGGAAATGGGGAATGGGTTGGGAGTAGTGGAGGCTAGTTCGACGGCAGAGGGCGGGGGGCCTGCTTGGGGAGGGGACACCGCTGTGGAGAGCGGTGCCACTAGAAGCGCGGATAGTCATGGGGAAAGGGCGGGCTGGAAGCCCTGCGCATCGGAGTGCGCTGCGCCCCACGCGGAGGGGACCGGAACACGCGACAGCCACCCCCACGCCGGCCACCCCGCACCGGCGAGACGTCGGTGCCACCGGGGGAGCGGCGGGGCACGTAGGCCCCGCCCTACAGGGACGCAGGCTTGGAAGCCCGCGCTACCCCGAGGGGAGGACTACCTCGGCCCCGTTGGCGATCTGCACGGCGAAGACGTTGGGTTGGCGGCCAGCGGACTCCAGGTAGGAGGCGGTCACCTGGGGGATGAACTGGCGGACCTGCTCCTCGGCGACCAGGGCCAGGACGGCGCCGCCGAAGCCCGCGCCTACCAGGCGGGAGCCGTAGCAGCCGGCGCGCTGGGTGGCGGTCCACATCGCCTCCAACTCGGGGCAGCTTACCTCGTAGTAGTCGCGCAGGGAGCGGTGGGAGGCGGAGATCATCCGACCGACCGCCTCCAGATCGCCCCGCTTGAAGGCCTCGGCGGTCTCTATCACCCGCTCATTCTCCGTTACCACGTGCCAGGCGCGCTTGAAGTTTTCCTCGCCGAGAGTCTCCCGCGCGGCCATGACCGTCTCGCGGGTGGCCGGGCGCAGGGAGGGCAAGCCGAGAAGGCGGGCGGCCTGCTCGCAACTGGCGCGGCGCTGGTTGTACTCCGAGTTCACCAGGGAGCGCGGCCTGTTGGTGTCGCAGACTACCAGGGAGATGGGGTGGCCCTGCAGGGGGACGACCTCGATCTCCAGAGAGTCGCAGTCGATGAGCAAGGCGGATTGCGCCCGGCCAAAGACCGAGGCGAACTGGTCGAGGATGCCGCACTTCATGCCGACGTACTCATTCTCGGCGCGCTGGCAGGCCAGGGCCAACTCGCGGGGCGGGAGATGGTCACGGGTGGCGGTGAGTAAGGCCATCGCCCAGGCGACCTCCAGGGCGGCGGAGGAGGACAGGCCGGCGCCGCGGGGGACGTCGGAGTAGAGCACGGCGTCGAGGCCGCGCAGGGACTTGCCCAGGTCGGCCAGCACCCAGGAGACGCCCTCCAGGTACTTGATCCAGCCAGGCTTGTGGTCGTCCGGCTCGCGGCCGAGGGTGTACTCGGCGGCGGAGTCGAGGCCCTCGGAGTAGACGCGGATGCGCTGGTCCTCGCGGGGGGTGGCGGCGATTACCACGGAGCGATCCACGGCCACGGGCATGACGTAGCCGTGGTTGTAGTCGGTGTGCTCGCCGATGAGATTGAGCCGGCCAGGGCCGCGGGTGACAATGAGCGGCTCACCGCGAGGCTGCCACTTCTCGTAGAGAAGGGCGCGGGCCCGGCGGACGACCTGGGAAGAGTTGTAGGTGGAGGAAGACATTAGATGGCAGCCTCACCCCCTGCTCCCTCTCCTGGCAGGAGAGGGGGATACGGAGCAGCCAGGGAGGCTTAAGCCGGAAGGCTAGCCCAGATGCTCATGCAGGAACTCCAGGCCGGCGGCCAGGGAGGCTGCGGTTATGCGGTGGCCTACGTCGGACTCCTCGAAAGTAAAGACCGAGGGCGGGAGGGACTCCTGCTCGCAGCGTTCCTGGACGGCGTCTACGAAGGCGCGGTACATGGGCTCGGGGGTGCCCTCGTCCTGGGCGCCCCAGGCCAGGAAGAGCTGGCGCGGGGCAATCAGGGCCACTACCTGGTCCCAGTCAATCCCCTCCTTGAGCATGTGGGGAAGGTAATGGTAGAGACAATGGCAGAGGCGGTACTGGAAGAACTGGTGCCGGAGAGTCATGAAGCTGAAGTAACAGGCGGCGGCCCGGACCTGGGGGTTCGCCGCCGCGAGGAGGTAGGCCTGGGTGCTGCCGCCGGATAGACCCATAACGCCCAGGGAGGAGGCGCCCAGGGCCGCCAGGGCTTCCAGGGCCCGGGAGTTGTCCCAGACGGACTTCCACGTCAGACTGCGGCCGCAACTGCACAGCTCCATGTGCGCGTTGACCTCGTGCATGAAGAAGGTGGCGTAGCCCCACTTCGCCTGGCGCTCGCCGAAGCAGAGGGCGTCGGGCGCGAGCACGCGGAAACCGGCGAGCGCGGCGTGGTAAGCGTACTGCGCGGGATCGGCCGGGTCAGGGGCGCAGCAGCTATCCTTGCCGATCTTGAAGGTGGGCTCGCCGCCGTGGGGATGGATGGCCAGGACGCCGGGGGCGTCGGGGGGTAGGCCCCGGACGAACATATGGTAGGCCGGGACGGTCTCGCCGGGGGCGACCTCGTAGGTGACACGCTGGCGGAGGACGTCGCCGGCGAGCGGCGTCTCGTCGGTTACCTGGAAGTTGAGCGGCACTGACGGCGGCGAGGTCTCGCCGAGCAGGGCAAGGAAGCGGCGCTGGACCTCCACGGAGGGGAGAGGCTCGGGGTACCCGGGAGGGAAGCTCGGTTGTGCGGGGAGGCGGGCCATGACGAGAGACCTCAGACTGCTGACTCGGGAGGGACGGGAGGAGACGGGACTGGGGCGATTATACGGGGCGCAGAGGGGGAGGTCAAACGAGGCGTGGGGAGAATATCCGCGCCTAGGGAGCGTTTGCGACACGGAGGAGTACCGTATGACGATATTTGCCTGGATTGTGCTCGGCGGGCTGGCCGGGTGGATTGCCTCGGCGCTGCTTAAGGAGCGCCGGGGGTGCTTGATGAATGTGATCATCGGCATCCTGGGGGCGCTGCTGGGTGGGGTCATCTTCAGCGTGATTACGGGATGGCCGTCGGCGCCGACGGGGATCAACCTGTGGAGCATCTTTGTGGCAGTCATGGGGTCGCTGGTGCTAATGGGATTGGTGAGAGCGGTCAGGGGGAGGCCGTGAGGGGGGAGGGGAAGTGGGTTGTAGCGCTGTGAGGCTAGGGTTAGCGGCAGGATGACGCCCGGGGGCCGGCCTCCCCGCGCTCGCGACGCGAGCGCGACTCGACACGGCCCCTCCGGGCGGGGGCAGGACCTTCTTTCCCCGACGCGGAACCCCTCCTGAGTTAGTCTGCCCCGGAATGGAAGGGTGATCCCCTATGTCTAAGCTGGCTATCAAGGGCGGGCCTCCCGTGCGGACGGAGGGCTGGCCGGACTGGCCAATCTGCGATGAGCGGGAAGAGACCGCGGTGCTGGAGGTGCTGCGCAGCGGGAAGTGGTGGTATGGGGAGAAGGTGAAGGCCTTTGAGGAGGCCTTCGCGGCTTTTCAGGACGCGGCCTTCGGGGTGTCTTGCACCAGCGGGACGGCGGCGCTCAAGATCGGGCTGCTGGCCTGCGGCGTGGGCGCGGGGGACGAGGTGATCGTGCCGCCGTATACCTTTGTCGCCACCGCGGCGGCGCCGCTGCTGGTCAATGCGGTGCCGGTGTTCGCGGATGTGGACCTGGACACGGCCAACCTGAACCCGACGGCGGTGGAGGCGGCGATAACTCCCCGGACCAAGGCGATCATGCCGGTGCACTTCGCGGGGCTGCCGGCGGACATGGACGCACTGGGGGCGATCGCGCGGCGGCACAACCTGGCGATCGTGGAGGACGCCTGCCACGCTTGGGGGACGAAGTGGCAGGGGAAGGGGGCGGGGGCGCTGGGAGACTGCGGAGGCTTCTCGTTCCAGATGAGCAAGAACCTCACCGCCGGGGAGGGCGGCATCCTGCTGGCGGATGACGAGGAGACCGCCGAGCGGGCGCGGAGCTACTCGAACTTCGGGCGGATGGTGGATAAGGCCTTCTACGACCACTACTTGCTGGGCGATAATCTGCGGATGACGGAGATGCAGGCGGCGATCCTGCTGGCGCAACTGACGCGGCTGGAGGAGCAGACGGCGCGGCGGCACGAGCGGGCGACGCTGCTCAGCCGGGAGCTGGAGCAGACACCGGGGCTGGCGCTGATGCGGGACGACGAGCGGGCCCGGCCGCGAGCGTGGCACCTGTACATGTTCCGCTTCCTGCCGGAGCAGTGGGACGGGGTGACGCGGGAGCAGTTCCTGGAGGCGATGCGGGCGGAGGGTATTCCGGTGGGATCGGGATACCCGGCGCCCCTGTATAAGAACCCGATGTTCCTGCACCAGGCGACCGGGCCGGACGGGTGCCCGGTGTCGTGCCCGTACTACAGCGGGGAGATGGACTACACCGCAGTGTGCTGCCCGAACACGGAGCGGCTGTGCGAGGAGATATGCTGGCTGGCGCAGTCGGCGCTGCTGGCCGAAGAGGAGGCTATGGAGGACGTGGGCCGGGCAGTAGTGAAGGTGTGGGAGCGGCGGGAGGAGTTGGCGCGGGAGAAGTAAGGGCGAGGCCCTACCTCGGGGGTGCGTGCCGCGCGCCGGAGGGGAACCTCACCCCCTGCCCCCTCTCCCGCGCCTGCGGCTGGGGAGAGGGGGAGCCGCAGGCACGCGATACGTGTCAGGGGGAGCCCCAGTCAGGTCCGAGCCCCGCCAGGGCGCCTGACAGGTTCCGGCACGAGAGGAGTTGCCTCAGAATGAGCGAGCTGCGTGCGGGATATGGCGAGAGGGTCATTACCCCACCGCTGGGGAGGGGAATGACGGGGTATGGGTGCTACCTGAACCGGAACGCGGAGAGGGTGCTGGATGAGCTGAAGGTGCGGGCGGTGTCACTAAGGCGGAGGGACGAGCGGCTGGTGCTGGTTAGCTGCGACCTGCTGGGGTTTACGGTGGAGTTTTCGGACGCGGTGCGGGGGGAGATCGCGAGGGCGCAGGAGATTGACCGGGCGGGAGTGTTCGTCGCGTGCATCCACACGCACTCGGGGCCGGCCAGCCAGCATCTGCGGGGGATGCCCGTACCGGAGCCGGAATACCTGGAGCGAGTGCACCGGGCGATTACCGCGGCGGCGGAGGAGGCGGCTGAGGACGAGGCGGCGGCGGAGTTCTCGTACTTCCTGGAGGCCATTGAGCCCCTCGGCTTCAACCGGCGACACCAGAACTTCGACCCCATTGATCCGGTGCTGAAGGTGGGGGTGCTGGAGCGCGGGGACGGGAAGATCTACCTGATGAACTACTCCTGCCACGCGGTGACGCTGAAGGTGAACAGGGCGTGGTCGGCGGATTGGCCGGGAGGGGTGGTGGCGGAAATCGAGGCGGACGGGCACCGGGGGATCGTCTTCCAGGGATTCCTGGGGGATATCAACCCGACGGCCAACGGCCTGGCGCAGGTGCCGGACCAGGCGGCGTTCCTGCCGTACTATGGGAAGCTGGTATACGAGCGGGCGCAGATGGCCGAGCCGCGGGCGGAGCGGGAGGAATCGCCGGCACTAAGGGCGGTGGAGCGGCGGATTGACCTGCCGCTGGCGGTGCCGACGGAGGAGGGGCTGGAGGAGGACTACCACCGGTGGCGGGGGCGATTCGCCGGGAACGAGGGATTCGAGCGGGCCATGAAGGAATGGTACGGGGCGGCAAGGGAGGCGCTGGGGGACTATACGGCGAAGCCCTACCTGGCCGGGGCGCCGCTGCAGGCGGCGGCGATCGGGAGGCTGCGGATCGTGGGCTTCCCCGGAGAGACCTTCTGCGAATACGGGGTGCGGCTGCGAGAGAAGTACCCGGCGCTGATGGTGTTCGGACACAGCGCGGGGAATGTGGGATACCTGCCCATGCGGGAGGCTTTCGAGGAACCTGAAGACTATGCTTGCTACCTGGCGAGCAAGCTGTATGGACTGTATGCCTTCGCGCCGGAGGTGGAAGAGGTGCTGAGGCGGGAGGCGGAGGGGGCGTTGGGGGAGGTCGGGTAGGGGTAGAAACGTGGAAGGTGGAAGGTGGAAGGTGGAAGGTGGAAGGTGGAAGGTGGAAGGTGGAAGGTGGAACGTGGAAGGTGGAACGTGGAAGGTGGAAGGTGGGAGAGGGCGCGCGAGGAGAGAGATATATGAGTGACTTGATGGTGCCTAAGGGGCCGGTGTTGTTTGAGGAAGGGTTCCGGGAGGGGCTGGGGGAGTGGGTGCATGAAGGCGGAGGCAAAGTAGAGATTGCCAGGCCGGGGGTCATGTTGCTGGACTGTACGGGGAGCCAGCAGGGCGGGGTGGGGACGCAGGCCTTCTGCCGGCGGGACTTTCCGGACGGGATCGCGCTGGAGTATGACCTGCTGGTGAAGCAGAGCAACGGGCTGGTCATCACTTTCTTTGCCATGCGCGGGTTGCGCGGCGAGGACGCGCTGACGGAGCTGCCACCGCGAGCGGGGAGGTTCGGCGACTACGTGGGCGAGGACGCGCCGATGCGGTCGTACCACGTCTCGGTCAGCCGCTACGACGATCAGGGCGTGCATACCGGCGTGTCGAATGTGCGGCGCAATCCCGGCTGCCACCTGGTCAGCCAGGGACCGGACCTGTGCCAGGAGATCGGGCGCAGCTACCACGTCACCATCATCAAGGACGGACGGCAGTGCCAGGTGGCGGTGGACGGCCGGGTGGCGCACGATTTCGTAGACCCGGACGAGCTGCCGGACGAGATCCCCGGCGGCGGGAAGCTAGGCTTCCGCGCCATCGGGTCGCTGGTGTTGGCGGAGGTGAGCGGGTTGCGGGTGAGGGCGTTGAGGTAGGAGGACTGGCCGATCTGCCCTGGCGGGGAACCAGCCGGGCCGCGAAGTAGTTATCTCTGATAGACTAAGACAACCGGAGGTAGTACCGATGATGCCCAAACTCGTTGCTGTGGTTCTGCTATGCCTGCTACTCGCGGGCGCCCTACATGCCGCTGAGCTGATTCCCACTCCCCAGGAGTACCTGCTGCCCTATGGGCACTGGAAGCTGGACGCGGCTTTCTCCGAGTGGCCCAAGGCGGGGGAGCCCTATGTGCTGGATCCCTCACTGGCGGACAAGGACGCGCGCATTCAGCCACTGCCAGGGGATGCGACCAAGCCGATCCGAGGGCCGGAGGATATCTCGGCCAAGGCGTGGCTGGCGTGGGATGAGAAGTACCTGTACATCGCCGGGGAGGTGACGGACGATAACCTGGTTGGCATCGCCCCGGATACACCCAACGACTTTGGTCCCCACGGCTGGTTCTGCGACAGTTTCATGACAATCATGCACAGCTTCCGGCACCCAATGAGGCCGAACCAGCCTTACCACCGCTCACCGTTCATGGCGGCGCGGTTGACCATCCCCGTGGGCGGGCGAGGGACAGCAACGGAGGCCCTAGGGAACCCGGCGCGGTATCCGCGGATACCGGAGGACACAATTCTGTATACGCGAGAAACGGCGGCGGGGTATGACGTACAGATGGCGGTGCCGTGGGCGGCGCTGGACTTCCCGGCCACGGAAGGGGAGCCGCTATTCCTGGGATTTCTCATCGCCGACACCGACACGGGGCGGGGATTGAACCAGCTCGGATGGAACTTTCACGAGAATCCCGGGGAGAGTGCGGTCTTCCGGCTGAGCAAGCGGACGGACGCCTTGGGGCTGCTGACGCTGAGCCGGGATACGGTGGCGCCGGGGGCACCGCTGCAGGTGCAGTACCGGGTGGATGCGCTGGAGGCGCCGGTGGAAGTGATCGGGGTGCAACTAGTGGGGCCGCCGCAGGGGCCGGTGGAGCTGCCGGGAGAGCTGAAGGTGGCGGTGGGGCAGACGGGCTCGGACGTGCTGACGCTGGATAAGGCGCCCCGAATCGCTGGCAAGTGGCAGGCGCGGCTGCGAGTGAAAGTGGCGGGCAATGAAACCCTCCTGGCGACGGAGCCGTTCACGGTGGCGGCGCCCGCGGCGGCGGGGGCGGCGATCAGCAACCCGCCGGGGGAGCTGCACCGCATGCGGCCCGACCGGGTGGCGCACTCGGCGCTGGCAGACCATACCGTCGGCACGATCAAGCACGGGTTCGTCACAGACCGGTTTGGCTACGAGCGGTATATCCTGACGCACGTGAAGGACTTCGTGGACGCGCAGTTGGAGGCCGCCATCGAGCGAGGCGACACGTGGCTGGCCGACCTGGTGATCGAGAGCGCGGTGGTGTACAAGCTGACCGGGGATCCGCAGTACGCGGACTGGTGCCGGCGGGGAGTGGAGTCCCTGCTGACCACGGCGTTGGACCCGGC
Organism: Candidatus Zipacnadum vermilionense; assembly: GCA_029821755.1. Lineage (GTDB taxonomy): Bacteria > Armatimonadota > Zipacnadia > Zipacnadales > Zipacnadaceae > Zipacnadum > Zipacnadum vermilionense. The sequence continues at coordinate 12,779 of JALGSV010000034.1, forward strand.
GAAGTTCCCCATCGAGCGGTTTACGGGGCTGGTCGAGATGCGGTACTTTGTGTGGCAGCACGATCCGGGCACGGCGCTGGCGCCGCCAAATGCAGAGCAGCGGTTCCTGCAGGTGGGGGCGCGGTTCGCCGCCCAGCCGCCGGACTTGATGTTCACCGAGTGGGGCTGGCATAACCGCTGCTGGCATCGGTGGTTCCTGCTCAAGACGGCCAAGTACTGCGCGGACAAGCTGGGGGCGCCGGTGGACGCGCGGATTGCGCCGTATGTGGCCTTCCACGAGCCGCTCATAGCCCAGTTCGGGGCCTCGGATGACAACTCGTCCAATTACATCTGGGTGGGCTTCCGCTACCTGGTGTATTGGGGCATGGTGAGCGATACGCTGTGGGACCTGGGAAAGAACGAGGGGGCGGTAGCGGCGATGAACTCCTGGCGACGCTGCAGCAGTCCCTCGGGGGCAGTGCCGAACTGGGCCTCGGGGAACGGGTGGCTGACCGGCGCCGGGATGGCGCTGGGGTACTACGAGTTGATGAGCACGGTCACCGGCGACGGGCGCTTCCGCTGGCAGGCGCAGCGGATTGCGGAATACTGCTACAACTACGTGTGGCCGCGGCACGACCAGTACCACTTGCTCCGCGACGAGGTCGCGCAGGGATTCGTCAAGGCGTGGCTGTTTGCCGAGGACACCATCAAGCCCGTGCCGGTGGAGGCGGCCAGCGCGGTGACCACACGCTGGCGGGAAGTACCGCCCACCCCGGAGGACAAGGCGACGATCGTGGGGCTGTCCGGGATGAAGCTAGTGGAGGAGCGGGTGCCGGACAAGCTGATCCTGTCGAGCGGGACGGACCCGCGGGGACTGTGGGGGCTGGTGGAGGTCACCGACTGGGGTGGCCACAGCGGGCAGTTGCCGGGCGCGATCATGGCGCTGATGTACAACGACGCGGCGCTGCAGGCCAACCAGGGGTACTACGAGAACACGCCGGACTTCAACAACATCATGTGGATCGAGGACCTGGGAGGGGTGCCCGCGGAGAAGGAGCCGATGCGGTGTGAGATCACGCGGTTCGTGGAGGACCCACTGGTAACATATGCACGCATTCACGCGCCGCGGTATCAGCAGCTGCCGGTGGACTACACGCGGGACATCGTGTTCGTGAAGAACGGCTTCCTGCTGGTGAAGGACTACGTAACCTTCCACAAAACGATGAAGGTGCGGCTGGGGCCGGGCTGGCAGACGCGGGACCTGGGGCCGCAGAGCGGCGCGGACTGGTTCAACACCTACTACGAGTGGCTGTACTATACCGGGCTGGGGCTGGGGAACGGGGTGCATAGCTTCCGCAACCCGGCCTGGGACCTGCTGGTGCGCTTTGCGCCGCGGGACGATATGGAGATCAACGTGCTGGACCGCTACGCCGACAACCCCTACCGGATGAGCCCGACGCGGCTGCGGCAGGAGTGGACGGGGATCGTCCAGGCCGGGGAGACGAAGACCTTCACCACGGTGCTGCTGCCGCACGCGCCGGCACTGCAGGGGGAAGTCTACGCCGACATGGTGAAGGTACTGACCGACGACGACGAGAGGACGCTGGTGCAGGTGACGACGGAGTCGGACCCGGGGCGCAAGTGGCAGGAAACGCACTGGTTATTGTTGCAGGATAAGCCGGGACAAGTAGCAGAGGGCGGCGGTCTGCGGAGCGACGCGACGCTGGCGCTGGTGAGCCGCGACATCCGCGGGGAGCTCAAGACGCCGGTGCTGGTGGGCGGAACCGGGCTGAGCCTGGACGGCGAGGACCTGACGGCGAGGGCCGCGAGGCCGGAGGTGAAGGTGGTGTATGAGGTAGAGTAGGGAGGCCTCACCCGGCGCACGTACGCATGCGCTTGGCCCCCCTCTCCTGGCAGGAGAGGGGGGAGAGCGGGCGGGGACGCACGGTCGACCCGGCCGCAGCAGGGCGAATGGTCAACGGCAAGCGCGGGCGGGAGAGGGGGTAGTTCAGAGGGAGAACGACGGGAGTCTCCTACCCCGCCCTCGTTTCGCTCGGGCACCCCTCCCGGAGCGGGAGGGGCTTGCGGAGGGGAGGAGCCCTGCCCGGTGTCTCTCCGGGGCGATACGGCGGTGGTTCGCCAGGCGCGGGGGCCGGCCTCCTGGACGCGCAAACAACGCGCGTCCACTCGACGCGGCCCCTCCGCAGACCGGTCCGGCGTCAGTCCCCAGGGAGAGGGACACAGCACCGCCACCCCACACCGGCGAGACGCCGGTGCCACCGGGAGGGGAGGGAGTAGCATGATCTACCGACCGCCAGCTCATTTGCGGATGTGGGATACCTGGATGCTGCGCGAGGGGGATCAGTACCATCTCTTCACCCTGACGCAGCTCTATGGCAAGCCAGCCTGGGATCGGGTGTGCCATGCGGTGACCCGCGACTGGCTGCACTGGGAGGAGTGGGAGGAGATCCCGCTGGAGGCCGAGGGGGAGGCCTGGGACGCGGGGACGATCCTCACGGGGACCGCCTTCCGTACGCAGGACGGCTGGGGCATGACCTATGGCGCGCTGCGAGAGGGCGAGGGCATCCAGCGCATTGGGCTGCTGCTCTCGCGGGATCTGCACACCTGGGAGAAGCACCCCGCCAATCCGGTGCTCGTCCCGCAAGGCCCCTTCTACGAGGCGACGCTGGAGGAGACCGCCGATCCCACGGTGCCCTGGCGGGATGCGTATGTCATGCCCGGGGCGGAGGGATACGAGGCGTTTGTCTGCGCCGCGGACCGGAGCAAGGCCCGGACCACCAACGGCTGCATCGCTCGCGCGACCTCCCGGAACCTGACGGAATGGGAGATCCATCCCCCGATTGTCTCCCCGGAGCGGTACCTCGACATGGAAGTGCCGCAGTATTTCACCTGGAATAGCTACCATTACCTGCTGTTCTCGACCGGCGGCAACCAGCGGCGGGTCGATGTACCCTCGCGGGAGCGCTGCACCGGCACCTTCTACCTGATGGCGGACGAGAAGTACGGGCCCTATCGCCTCCCGGAGGACAACCTACTGATCGGCTCGGGCGAGGGGACAGCCACAGCGTATGTGGGGAAGGTGCTAGAGACGGCGGAGGGGCGGCTGCTCTATCACCACCTCACCGGCTATCGCACGGCCTTTGCCTCGCCCAAGGTGCTGCGGCAGCGGGAGGATGGCACCCTGTTCGTGGAGCGCTGGCCGGGCCTGGACGGGCTGCTGGGGGAGAAGAGGCTGGACGGTGCCTCGCCCGGAGAGGTCATACGAGCGGGCGGGCGGCAGGCGGTCGGGGAATGGCGGGTGGCGGGGGCGGCGCTTACCGGGGAGGGCGGGGCGGCGATGAGCGGCTGGCTGTTTGAGGAGGTCCTGGGGGACTTCGGCGCCTCCTGCCGACTGGACCTGGCGCAAGCCGAACGAGCGGGGGTCATCTTCCGCGTTGCCGAGGAGCAGGCGTCGGGGGAGGAAGGCGGGGCGTGGGCGATCTCCGTGGACCGGAAACGGAGCAGGTATGAGCTGTGCCGTACCGTCCTGCAGGGACGCGTCGCCGTGCAGCTCCAGCCGGTAGATATCGTTCATGCGCCAAATTGCGGAAGTTGCCTGGTGGAGGTGTTCGTCCGCGATAGCTATGTGGAGATCTACGCCGACCGGCGACCGCTGTTCCTGCTGAACACCTCGATGGTCACGGCCTCGGACCATGTGACGACGGGGCATCTGGGGCTGTTTGTGGAGGGTGGGAGGGCGAGGTTTGAGGAGGTGGTAGTGCGGGAGATGGCGGAGGCGTGGGGGTAGTGGGAGCCCCACCCCCTGCCCCCTCCCCTGGCAGGGGAGGGGGGAGAAAGAGGAGGAAGCCTCCCACCGGGACCTTCTGGAACACAACTTGGCGCTGCTGCCGGAAACGCCTCCCTGGCTGGGAGGCGTTTCCGTTCGTGCGGGCGTTTAGCTAGGCAAGGGATGCCCCCATCTTCGACAGGCGAGAACGCCCGTCGCGCCCGACACCTCCACCCCAACGCTGTCGCGTCTGGGGGCCACATAGAGCCGAGTCAAGTCGGAGAAAGGACTGAGGTAAGATGCGCACGTCTGCTTTGCGTCGGGTCCTGATGTCCTGGGGATTTCTGCTGTTGGTGGTCGGGTTGCTGGGAATGGTGGTGTCGGCCTGCTGGGCGGGGATGGCTCAGTCGGGGATGCGGTTCGGCGCGAAGGGGGCGCCCATGCCCGCGGCCGGACCACCTGGCGCGATGCGCGAGGGGGCGTCTCGAGGGCCCCACGTGCCCAACCTGGCGGTCACCATGCCCGGCGGGCAGCCTTCACCGGTCACCCGGGAGAAGACCGAGGTCAAGTTGGCTATGGTGGCCAAGTACGGGGATGAGAAGGACGAGGATCTGCGCAAGTACGAGACCACCTTCAAGGGCGAGTATACGGTGCGCAACAAGGACAAGAAGGAGAAGGCCACGGTCAACATCTACTTCCCCTTCCCCGGCTCCGCGGATACCTTGCTTGGCGCCAACGTGATGATCGGCGACCACGAGCCGGCCGGGGTGAAGTACACCCAGGACGGAGTGTGGTTCGAGAGCGAGTTCGCCCCGGACCAGGTCAAGAGCATCACCGTTACCTACCGCGCCCTGGGGACCGAGGACTTCTCGTACATGCTCGATCGCAACGAGCGGATCAAGCGGTTCAAGTTCGCGCTGACCGTCTCCGGGACGGAGCGCAAGCCGGACCTGCCCGCGCGGGTCTGCCTGGAGCCTACCACGCCGCTGGAGAAGACCCCGGACGGCTGGACCGCGACCTGGGACTGCGACAACCTCCTGAGCACGCGGGACATCATCATCGTGATCCCGCCGCGGTTCATGGGCAGCAACGTCTCCCAGCGGGTGGATCGGCTGACCTGGGCGGGAGTAGCCTCGGCGCTGCTCTTTGGGCTGATCCTGTTCACCGGGGGCGTGGCCGCCCGCAAGCCGGTGAGCGTGGGGCAGTACCTGCTGGTGGTGCTTGCCCTGGCGGTGTTCTTCCCGCTGTTCCTGTACTTGTCGAAGCACCTGCGGGTGTCGGAGGCCTTCTGGCTGTCGTTCCTGGCCATGGCGTTCCTGGTGCTGCACAATCTTAGGCGGGGGCAGGGGCTGAGGTTTGCGCTGGGGTACGGCGGGTTCGGGCTGCTGGTGCTGCCGGGGCTACTCACGGCCGCCGCGCTGGCGACCAAAGGGGCGCCGGCGCTGGTGATGATCGGGATGCTGCTCCTGGTCGGGTATGTAGTGGTGGTCGCGCCGAAGGTGGCCAAGGCGCGGCCCAAGCCGCCCCCGCCCCCGCCCACGCCCGCACCCCCGCCGCCGAGCCCGCCGGTCGGCGAGGGCGAGGAGACGCCGCAGCCAGCCCCCCCCGCGGTGGCATCGGTACCGGTAGCGGCATGCGCGCCGCCCGAACCGGAGGCCTTCTGCGTCTTCTGCGGGGAGGCGCTGGACGAGGAGTTCCGTTACTGCCCGCACTGCGGCCAGGGGGCGGAGATCATGGTGAAGTGCGAGCGCTGCGGCAACGCGATCTGCCTGGAGGCGGGGGCGCCTTACCGCTTCTGCCCCGGCTGCGGGGAACGCCTGCAGCGCCCGGCGCCACCAGCCGTGCCGCCGCCGGCCGCGCCGACAGGAACCGCGGTGGCCTGCGGGGAATAGACGCGCCAGGAGGTCCCACCACCATGCGCATTCCGATTACCATGTGCCACGGCGTGCATCCCAGCCCGCCCGATAATCCCCGGCCCTTTGAGCAGCCGCAGTTTGACCGGCTGATGAAGATCGCCGCCGAGCTGGGGTTCGAGTCCATCAACTATGACGACCTGGCGGCCTGGCGGGCGGGGGAGGGGAGCCTGCCGGCGCGGCCGATCATGATTGATTTTGACCATCCCTTTCGGTCGGTGGCGGTGGAGTGCCGGGAGGTGTTGGACAACTACGGCTTCCGGGGGAACCTGTTCGTCAACACGGGGATGTTCGACCTGGTCTTCGGCGGGGTGGAGCGGCCGGAGTTCGCGGGGCGGATCGCGACGTGGGAGGAGCTGGGGGAGCTGCAGGAGGCAGGCTGGCATTTCGGGGCGCATACGGTCACCCACCCGGACCTGTCGGCACTGAGCCTGGAGGACCCCAGCGGCGACCGGCTGCGAGCGGAGCTGGAGGAGTGCGACGCGGAGCTGCGGGAGAACCTGGGGGTGGTGGCGCGGGACTTCGCCTTCACCGGGACAAGCTGGAGCAGCGCAGCGGAGCGGGTGGTGAAGGAGCGCTACCGCTTCGGGCGGCTGTGGATCGTGGGCAGCGAGTACCACGTGGACGGAGAGGTGATGCGCTACGCGGAGCTGGTAGGCGTGCCTGGCCCGGATGAGGAGGACGGCGGACCGCCCCGCGCGGCGCGGTACATCACGAAGGACTCCGACCCGTACCGGCTACCCTCGATGGAGTTGGAGCGGCTGGTGTATGAGCCGGAGGCGTTTCGGAGGTACCTGGAGGGGGCGGAGTAGCCTCACCGGTTGTGCTCAAGAAGGCCTTTTCCGCGTGGGGCGGGCTTCCAGCCCGCCCTCCGGTGAGAGTGCGGCCGCCCGCGCGGGCTAGAAAGCCCGCGCCACGCTGAGCAGCCCTCCTGAACACAGCCCGGAAGCCACCCCTACGCCTGGAGCCCGTCCAGCTCGTGGACGCAGTCCAGGAGGAGGGCGCTGGCCCAGGCGTGAGGGGCGGCCCAGTAGGGAACATCGGGCTGGAGGCCGATTAGCTCGGGGAGCAGGCCGGTGGGGGTGGCGTGGGCCAGGCAGAAATCGAGGTCCTGCAGCGCCTGGTCGCGGTACTTCTGGGTCTGGCGCCGGTCCTCATCCTGCCAGGCGCGGGCTAGCTTGAGCGTCACCAGCGCGGCCCAGAGGGTGTTGACGCAGCCGATAACCCCGCCGAGGTAGGCATCACCCTCGAAGCGAAGCAGGCCGCGCTTGCCCTGCAGGTCATGACCCAGGCGGCGGCGGATGGTGGCCAGGTTGCTCTCGGCCATGCGGCGGTGGGCAGCGTTCTCCAGGTCCAGCAGGCCGAAGGGGGCGACCAGACCCAGGGTGGAGGTGTCCACGGACAGGTCCACATGACCGTTACTCCAGCGGCCGCGGGGGAAGTACTCCCCGGTGTAGAGGGTCAGCGTGGCTTGGCGCATCTCGTCGGCGGTGGTCGTCCAGCGGTCGCCCAGAGCCGCGTGGCCGTGGTCGGCAACACAGCGACCGGCGGCCTTCAGCGCCCGCGCAAGCACCGCGTTGGTGTAGACGAAGCTCCCACAGTAGGTCTCCCACAGGTCACACGCCTGGGCGTGCCAGCCGCCCGCCACCTTTCCCATGACCGCCTGGGCCCCGCGCAAGACCGCCTGCTGGTAGGTGGCGCGAGGCTCGGAGTCTGGTTCCTCGGCGGCGGCCTGGCAGAGGGTGAGCAGCGCGGCACCGCACTGGTCGATCTGGAGGAAATCCTCACGCAGCGCCCAGGAGGCGGCCAGTTGGCCCGAACACCAGTAGCGCTGGCCCCAGAAGCCGTTGGGAAGCTGATGGGCGACATACCAATCAGCGAGGAGACGGGTGTACTGCGGGTAACCGGCGTCGTGCAGGGACAGGGCGGCCCAGGAGGCATCGCGGGGCCAACAGTAGCCGTAGCCGCCGGAACGCTCGTAGGCGGGGTCGAACTCGGGGGCCGCGAGGACGGCGCCGGTGGGCTCGTCGATGAGCAGGCGCAGGGAGAGCAGGGCGCGCTGGTAGGCGGCGTCGAGGAGGTCGGTCTGGCGCGGGCGCTGCGCGGCCAGATAGGCCGTCTCGGCAGCGAGGGTGTCCTCCCGCAGGCCCGGGTAGCCGCGGTCCACCAGCTCCTGCATGTGCAGAGAGGTGCGCTGGGGATTAACTTCGGCGCACAGGAAGAGGTCGAGGGCGCGCTCCTGGCCAGGAGCGAGGTCGAGGCGGTAGCCGACGGCGAAGTCCACCTGGCCGATGTCCTCGGGCTGACCGTTGAGATGGCCGTCGTAGAGGTCGGGCTTGGCCGACTGGGGGCCGGTGGGGTCGACCGACTTACCACAGCGCCACACGTCGGGGCGCGTGCCGCCCAGGGCGATGACGGTGTCGCGGAAGTACTGGAGCATGAAGCCGTGCTCCGCGTCCCAGCGGACCGCCTGCTTGCCGGACACCTCGCGCAAGCGCAGGTCGAAATAGTGCAGAAAGGAGCCGCGGAACTGGGCGTCGCCGAGGTTGGTCACCAGCACGCGACGGATGAGGGCGGTGGCCTCGGGAGGGCAGAAGTCCTCGAGCAGCAGTCGGAGCGGGGGCGTGGCGAGGGTAAGTTCGGTGCGGACGAGGTTGCTGCCGGGTACGTAGGCCTGGCGGCGGCGGAAGGCCGGCTCGAAGGTCCAGTGGAAGACGCCGTGGCCGGGGTCGCCGATATAGAGGGCGGGCAGGGCCTCGCGGACGTTCTGGGCGAAGTCGAGGTGGGGGTAGAAGAAGGTCATGATCTCCCCCGCCCCGCCGAGAGTGGCGAGAACGCGACCGTTGCCGAGGGCAGCAGTGGGTAGGTAGACGGGCATAGTAAGGCAGGCTCAACGGCAGGCACAGGAGCAGGCACAACGGCAGTTGGAGCGACAGCCGGGACGCACGCGGACAGGTTTACCAGCACTCTGCTAATCGTGATGTACCGGTTGTTATCGGCAAAACGGCGCCGCCGCTGGAGTCCCCTACCCCGCCGGCGCGGATGCCGGCGACCCTTCCTGAAGGGTGCGTGGGGAGGACCACCACGCGGCACACCACCCCAAACCGGCGAGACGCCGGTGCCACCCGGACGGAAGGCCCTACAGCTCCGCGACCACTCGGTTGGTTAGCTTCCCTACCAGGTCCAGTTCCACTGTTACCTCGTCCCCCGGTTTGAGCTTGATCCCGCGGGCCAGGCCCACGCCGGCGGGAGTGCCCATGCTGATGAGGTCGCCGGGGCGGAGGGTGCAGACGTTGGACAGGTAGGAGACGATCTCCGGGACCTTGAAGAGCATCTCGCCGAGGAGGGCGTCCTGCATGGTCTCGCCGTTCAAGTGCAGTTGCAGGCGCAGGGCGTCCAGGTCGGGCACGTCGCTCAGCGGCACCGCGCAAGGGCCCAGCGGCGCGCTGGTGTCGGTCCACTTGCCGTTGAGCCAGTCGAACCACTGGTAAGCGGCCGCGTACTCGCCCCGATCCCACACGCTCAACTGACGCTCGGAGAGGTCGTTGAGTGCGGTGATCCCGCCGACATGCTCCAGGGCGCGCTCGGGCGAGAGGTACTTGCCGGCGCGGCCGATGATGACCGCGAGCTCGGCTTCGTAGTCGAGCCAGGTGGCGCTGCGGGAGAGGCGGATCGGTTCGCCGTCGGCGATGACGGTGTCGGTGGAGGGCTTCATGAAGACGCGGGGACCGCCGCGCCACTCCTGGGGCATCCCCTGCTTCGCTCCGGCGCGGGCGCTCTCCTCGACGTGGCCCAAGTAGTTGCCGGCGAGCAGGAAGAGCTTGCCAGGCTGCGGCACGGGCGGAAGGAGAGTGATCGACTCGCGAGGCGCCGGTTCCACCGCACCGGACTCGGCCAACTCCCGGGCGACCTCGATCAGCTCCGGGGCACTCAGGACGGTGACCACATCGGGGAACCGCCCCAGCAGCGTGGGAGTTGCAAGGGCAGCGGCGAGGGTGAGGTCGACAATCCCGGCCTCGGTCCACGCGCCGCAGTGGGCACCCTCACCGGAGGCGGGGAGGAAGTTGACTAAGCGCAAAGGCATGGGAGTCACCTCGGTATGATTTGGGAGCGGGAGCCTCACCCCCTACCCCCTCTCCTTGCGGGAGAGGGGGAGCAGAGCGGCCCACAGAAGCAAGCGCCGCCTGACCGGTTGCCGACAGACAGGGACCACCGATGGGTTAGCGAGCGGGCGGCTGTCACGGCTCGGAAGTCGCGAAGGCCGCCCCTACGTGAGGCCCGCGAAGCCGAGTTGGCCGGAGGAATCGGTCAGGGCCTTGCCGTAAGTGCCGCCGCCGCCGGAGGAGAGAGCCAGACGACCCTCGCGGGCGAGGACGATCAAGCGGGCGATCTTGGCACCGACCGTGGCCGCCAGTTGGGGCTCCTCGGCCTGGTGCAGGACCGCCATCTCGCTGCCGAAACGGTTGATCAACTTGCGCAGGGCGACCGGCCCAACGCCGGGCACGAACTGCAGCGGGACCTGGTACTGGTAGGGCGGGCGGTGCGCCGGGTGCTGCGGCTGAGGGTAGTCGGCAATAGAGACAATCCGATCCAGCACGCCGCGCGTCACTTTGTCGCCGCCGCAAGCCTCGCAGGTCAGGCGCGGCGGCTCCGTCTGAGCGATATGGCCGCAGACCTCGCAGAAGGTGCGATGGTACTTGCCCAGGCGCGGGTCGAGGCCGAAGTTGGCTGCCACCCGCCGACCTTCCTGACGCCATAGGGCCCGGCGGAGTTCTTCCCAGGTGGGCGCGGCCAGCTCCAGCAGATTGTACTCGCGGGCTATCTTGGGCAGGGAATGGGCATCGGAATTGGTCAGGAAGGTCTTGTCGGCCAGCTCCGCCAGGCGGTCGGCAAGGTCGGTGTCGGCGGAGAGGCCGAGCTCGATCGCCGGGATCTTCTCCCAGGCCTCGCCGAAAAGCGGGACGGCGCGCTCGGCGCAGGCGCCGTAGAGGGACTTGTGCGGAGTGAAGGCGTGGGCCGGGACGAAGAGTCCGCCGCAGGCGTCCACGACGGCGAACAACTCGCCGACGGGGAGGCCGCAGGCCTGAGAGGAGAGGTCGCTGTTAGTCACCAGCTTGCTGAGCTCGGCCGAGAAGGCGGAGAGGCCGGCCCAGTCGCGGAAGTAGCCGAGGTGGTGCGACATGCCGCCGGCGGTCTCGCGGGTCTCCACCTCGGCGGCGGGGAGGAGGGTCACGCGGTCCTGGTAGCGGAAGCCGCCGCCGAGCTGAGGCTGCATCTCGCCGGAGTCGAGCAGGGCCGCCATGTCGCGCATGACCCGCGGGGAGGCGCAGTCCACGATGCCGACCAGGTCGAGGCCCTTGCGCTGCACACACTCGGTGGCGATGTTCTGGAAGGTGAGGTCGCGGGAGGCGGTGACCTTAACGGGCTTGCCCTCGGAGGAGGCGCCGATGTGGACGTGGAGGTCGGCGGTGAAGAGGCGGAGGTCGGCGTGGAGCGGGCTTTCCGGCCCGCCCGGGTGAGGAGGCGCCCCCGAGGGCGGGCTAGAAGGCCCGCCCCACGCGGAGGTCACTGCTCCACCTCCACCAGCGGCACCGTGATCTCCTCACCCGTGTCTAGGTCCCACCAGTGGGGGACGCCATCTACCAGGGCGGCGCAAGTGCGGAGGCGGAGGGCCGGGTCGGGGCTGAGGGGGTAGGTGGGAGTGCCGGGGTTGAGGTGGAGGGTGCGGCCGCGGCGGCGGTGGGCGAGGACGTGGGTGTGGCCGGTGAGGACATAGTCCAGGCGCCACTGCTCACCGAGCGCCAGCAGGTCGTCGGGGCTCATCAAGTGGCCGTGCGTGGCGAGGAGGCGGAGGCCCTCGACCTGGGCGAAGAGGTAGGGCTGCTGCATGGGGAAGCGCAGGACGAGTTGGTCCACCTCGGAGTCAGCGTTGCCCTTGGCCATGAGAATAGGGAGGGGGCAGTCGCTCAGGCGGGCGGCGAGGGCGCCAGCGTCGTAGCCGGCGACGGGTGGGAACTTGGGGCCGTGGTAGAGCGCGTCGCCGCAGTGCAGGATCAGGTCGGCATCGTGTAGGACGAGGTCCCAGGCGGTGTCCCAGGCGGCGAGGTTGCCGTGCGTGTCGGAGATGATTCCCAGTTTCATTGTTTGTCCTCTGGCCACTGCTCTCTCTTCCTCAGTGCCCGCTCCACCCACCCCGCCAGCTTGCGCATCCCCGCCGTGATGAACAGCTCCCTCTTCCCTACTGGCTCGACGAGGATGGTGTACAGGCCGGCGCGGCGGGCGCCGCAGATGTCGGCGAACATCTGGTCGCCAATCATCGCCGTCTGCTCGGGGGGCAGGCCGGTGAGAGCGACGGCGCGGCGGAAGATGAGGCGACCGGGCTTGCCCCAGGGGCCCAGGCCGTGGACACAAGGAATGCCCAGGCGATCGGCGATCTCATGGACGCGGCGGCCCTTGATCTGGTTGGAGACCAAGCAGAGGCGGAAGTCGCGCCGGGCCTGCTCCAGCCAGGCCTCCAGGGCCGGGGTCATCTCGTAACCGCGCCAGGTAGTGAGGGTGTTGTCGAGGTCGAGCAGGATGGCCCGGAGGCCGCGGGCGCGCAAGTCGGCGAGGTCTATATCCTCCACGCGGCGCGCGCAAAGGTGGGGGCAGAAGTGGCGGAGAGGGCCACGCGGGGTAGCGCAGACTTCCCAGCCCGCGTCCCGATTCTCCATTTTACTGCCTCCCACGCAGGGATTTGATGGCCGCCTGGTGCTCCTCGAAGGTGCGGCTGAAGGCGTGGGTGCCGTCGGGCTTGGCGACGTAGAAGAGGTAGTCGGTAGCCTGCGGATTGAGCGCGGCGCGCAGGGAGGGTAGGCCGGGGTTGCAGAGGGGGCCGGGCGGGAGGCCCTTGTGCAGGTAGGTGTTGTAGGGGGAGTTTACCTTCAGGTCCTCGAAGGTCAGCCGAGACTTGTGCGCGCCTAGGGCGTACTGGACGGTCGCGTCGCATTGCAGGAGCATGGTCTTGCGCAGGCGGCCCAGCAGGACGCCGGCGATGAGCGGGCGCTCGGAGTCATGCTTGGCCTCCTTCTCCACCAGGGAGGCAAGGGTGACTACTTGGAACAGGTTTCCCCAGGGCTTGGTGCGCGAGGCAGGGAGCCAGTAGGGATCAAAGAACTGCTCCTTGAACCGCCCCACCATCTGGGTGACGAGGCGGTCGGGGTCATCACCGATCCCGAGGAGGTAGGTGTCCGGGAAGAGGAAGCCCTCGGCGACGCCGGCCTTGTCGGGGAGCTTGGTGCCCAGCACCTGCTCGACAGCCTCCTGGCCGGAGGCGCCGAGGAAGGCGGCTGAGTCGCAGATCTGCTCTTTCTCCAGGATAGGGGCCATCTCGTAGCGGACCAGGCCCTCGGGGAAGGTGACCTTGCGCAGGGCGGACTTACCCTGGGCGAGAGCGGCAATGATCTCGGCGGTGGACGTGTCGTCGGAGAGTTGGTAGTACCCGGCCTGCAGCCGGCGGAAATCGCCGGTGAGGTAGGTCTGGATTGTGAAGGCCCAGGCGTGGCGGATGAGACCGCGCTCCTCCAGAAGGGCGCCGATGGCGGGGGCCCCTTGGCCAGCCGCGATCTCCACGATCTGGGTCTGCGGCTCGCCCTCGAGCAGCACGGGCTGCAAGGCGAGCAGATAGCCGACGACCCCGACCAGCGCGGCCAGGAGCACCACGACGAGGAGGATCGCCAGCTTCCAGGCCCGGCCTTTACTGCGTTTCTTTGCTTTGGTTGGCATGAGCGTCCAGATATGACTGTAGGATTACCGCGGCCGCGCAGGCGTCCACCGCCCCGCGGCGCTCGCGGGAAGAGAGGCCGGCATCGCGCATCTCGCGCTCCACCTGGGCGGAGGAGAGGCGCTCGTCCCAGGTTTCCACCGGCACGGGCAGGGCCTCGCGTAAGCGCGTCACGAGGGCTTCCGTCTGCTCGGCGGCCGGACCGCGCTCGCCGCTTAAGGTTAACGGCATACCGACCACCAGAAGTTCCACGCCGCGTTCGCGGATGATCCGCGCCAGGCGCTCCAGCCAGGCGTCTGCCGGGTCACGCGGGAGGATCTCCAGCGGCAAGGCGAGGCAACCGCCGGCGTCGCTGAGGGCGAGGCCGAGGCGGGCGGAGCCGGGATCAAGGGCGAGGCTGCGCATGATCGCCTCCGGCCCATTCTCTGTCCAGCACCGCATACAGATAGAGGTCGTGCCACTGGTCCCACTTGCGGATCGCCTCGCGCAAGTGGCCCTCGCACCGCATGCCCAGCTTCTCCAGGACACGGACCGAGGCGGCATTGGCGCAAACGACGTAGGCGTGAACACGGTGCAGGCCCATCTCGGCGAAGCCGAAATCGGTCAGGGCGCGGACGGCCGGGAAGTCGTCCTCCCGAAAGGGACGGAGGCGGCGGCGGGAGGTTGTGAGGGTGAGGTTGGGCATAGGTTCGCGAACGGGCGGATGTTGCGGCGCGGACGCCACAATATCCGCCCCTACGAGAGCACCGGCGAGACGCCGGTGCCACCGGGACGCAGGCTTGGAAGCCTACGCTACCCGAGGCGGAGGCCACCGGGAGCTCTACCCCGAGAGGTACTCCCGCGCTGCCTGGAGGCCGGCGGGTACCAGGTCGGACTTGCCGCCGCCCTGGGCGAATTGGGGCTTGCCGCCGCCGCCACCACCAGCCGCCCTAGCGGCCTCGCGGATGATGTCGCCGGCCTTGATGCCGCGCGCGATCAGGGCGTCGGGGACCTTGCAGACGAAGGTGGCGCTGTCCTCCTGGGTGCCGGCGAGAAGAACGACCGCGTCCTCGGCTTTCGCAGTTAGGCGGTCGGCGTACTCGCGCAGGGCCTCCTTGTCCAGGTCGGGCAGCGTGTGGGCGATGAAGCGCACGTCGTTGATGGTCTCGGCAGCCGCGCAGATTTCGTCGAGGTTCACCGAAGCCGAGGCGCGGCGGGCCTCCTGGACGCGCTTCTCCAGGTCGCGGACCTGGCGGCGCAGACCCTCAACGCGCTCGGGAAGCTCCTCCCGCGCGCATTTGAGTTCGTGGCCGAGGGTCTTGAGCAGACCGGTCTCCGCTCGCCACTCCTCCAGCGCGGCCAAGCCGGTGACGACCTCGATGCGGCGGAGGCCGGCGGCCACGCTGCTCTCGGCGAGAATCCGAAAGCAGCCGATATCGCCGGTGCGAGAGACGTGGGTGCCGCCGCACAGTTCGGCGCTAATCTTCCCGGCGCGGACCACGCGGACCTCGTCGCCGTAGGCCTCGCCGAACAGGGCCATGACGCCCTCCGCCTGGGCCTCGGCCAGAGGCTGTACGGTGCAGGTGACGGGGAGGTTCTCTAAAATCCACTGGTTGACCTGGCGCTCAGCCTGAGTGAGGATCTCCTCGCTGACCTGCTCGTGATGGGTGAAGTCGAAGCGGGCGCGGTCGGGGCCGACCCAGGAACCGGCCTGGGTGATGTGATCGCCCAGCGTCGCACGCAGGGCGGCCTGCAGCAGGTGGGTGGCGGTGTGATGGCGGCGGATGGCGGCGCGCCGCTCGTGGTCAACCGTGGCCTGGACGGTGTCGCCAAGGCTCAGCGTGCCCTGGGTGACCAGGCCGCGGTGGACG
Organism: Candidatus Zipacnadum vermilionense; assembly: GCA_029821755.1. Taxonomy (GTDB): domain Bacteria; phylum Armatimonadota; class Zipacnadia; order Zipacnadales; family Zipacnadaceae; genus Zipacnadum; species Zipacnadum vermilionense. Next base: position 28,070 of record JALGSV010000034.1, read on the forward strand.
AACGACTCACCCTCCACGGTAACGTTCTCCACGGTCATGCGCCCCTCGGGGCCAACGAGGACGCCCTGGTCGGCGACCTGCCCGCCCTTCTCGGCGTAGAAGGGCGTGCGGTCGAGGACGACGGCGACGATCTGGCTCTCCCTCACCTCGGAAACGGTTTCGTCATCTAGCAGGAGTGCGGCCACCCGGCCCTCGGCGATCTCGGCGTCATAGCCGACGAACTCGCTAGCGGGCAGATCGAGCGCGTGACCGTGGAGTTGCAGGCCGATGGACTGGCCGCGGGAGCGCTCGCGCTGCTGGGCCATGGCGGCCTCCAGGCCGTCCTCGTCCACGGTCAGGCCGCGTTCGGCGGCCAGCTCGCGGGTGATGTCCAGGGGGAAACCGTAGGTGTCGTACAACTTGAAGGCCTGCTCGCCAGGGAGGACCTCCTCGCGGCGGACGGAGAGGTGCTCGGCGATCTCCTCGAACAGGGCCAGGCCCTGCTCTAGCGTGGCGGCGAAGCGCTCCTCCTCGCGCAGTAGGAGGGAGACCGCGTAGGGCTCACGCGCGGCCAGCTCGGGATAGTGGCCGCCCATGACCTGGGCCACCGCAGGGAGGGCCTCGTGGAGGAAAGGCTGGTGGGCGCCGAGATTGCGGCCATAGCGATAGGCGCGGCGAATGAAGCGGCGCAGGATGTAACCGGGGCCCTCGTTGGAGGGGACCACGCCGTCAGCGATGAGAAAGGCGGCGGCGCGCAGGTGGTCGACAATGATCCGCAGGCCCATGTCCAGCCCGGGGTCGTCGCCGTAGGTGTAGGGTTGCGGGCGCTGAACGTTGAGGCTCCCTAGGGCCGCGGTGAGGATGGCGAACAGCTCGTCGGTCTCCATGGTGTAGCGTTTGCCCTGCAGGACGAGAGCCAGGCGCTCCAGGCCCATGCCGGTGTCGATGCCGGGCGCGGGGAGGGGGCTGAGGGCGCCGTCGGGGGCCTCGGTGTACTGCTGGAAGACGAGGTTCCAGACCTCCAGGTAGCGGTTGCAGCGGGGGCAGCCGACGCCGCAGCCCTGCTCGCAGCCGAAGCTGGGGCCGAGGTCGACGTGGATTTCGGTGCAGGGGCCGCAGGGGCCTTCCCACTGCAGCTTGGGCCACCAGTTGTCCTCGCGGCCGAAGCGGAGGATACGGTCGCGGGGGATGCCGATGCGCTTATGCCAGATTTCCTCGGCCTCGTCGTCGGTGGTGAAGACGGTGAACCAGAGGGCCTCGGTGGGGAGGGCCAGGACGTCATGCATGAACTCCCAGGCGAAGTCGATGGCCCCCTCCTTGAAGTAGTCGCCGAAGGAGAAGTTGCCAAGCATCTCAAAGAAAGTGTGGTAGCGGTTGAAGAGGCCCACACCCTCGAGGTCGCCGGTGCGGACGCACTTCTGGATGGAAACCGCGCGGGGGGCCGGGGGCGGCTCCAGGCCGCGGAAGGCGGCCATGTAGGGCTGCATTCCGGCGCTGGTGAAGAAACTGGTGGGGTCGTCATGCAAGACAAGCGGAGCGCTGGGGCGAAGGAGATGGCCGCGCTCGGCGAAGAAGTTGAGAAAGGTTTCTCTGAGTTTCTGGACCTTCATAGATGATTCTCCGATATGGCGATAGGGTCTGCGTATGCTGCTCGCCGCGGCGGGGTTTGACCCCCTGCTCCTGCTTGGGCGCAGACGCCCTGGGCAGGAGAGGGGGAGCAGAGAGGGGCCACGCCTTCCAGCACCGGCGAGACGCCGGTGCCATCGGGGAGGGGGGGCGGCCCTACTTGTCGTCTTCCCCTTCTTCCCTGTTGTGCGAGGTGAAGTGCTCCTCCAGTTTGTGGCCGGCTTGGCGGACGGCGCTCCAGGTGCTCGCCAGGAAGCCGCCCAGGTCGAGCACCAGGGGCTGCTTGTCCTCGGGCACAGCCGGAACGGTCGCCACAACCGGAACCCATTGGGCCAGGATGATCTTAATCGTCGCGGCGAGCGGAGTGGCCAGGATCATCCCCCAGATGCCCAAGAGCGTGCCGCCGGCCAGCAGCGCCAGGATGATGACCAGCGGATGCAGGCCCACCTTGCGGCCGACGATGCGCGGCATGACCAAGCTGTCGAATACCTGGTTGACGGCCAGGATGACGCCCACCGACAAGGCCACAGCGACCCAGGCATCGTGCGCCGCGGTGAGGTAGGCGAGCAGCCCGGTTACTACCACCGCCGTGAGCATGCCCAGGTAGGGCACCAAATAGGCCACGCCGGTCAGCGCGCCCAGCAGCAGGCTGAACTGGGTGCCGAAGGCGAATCCCACGATCTGCAGCAGGAGAGCGTTGGCGACAATGATCCCCACGCAGGTGAGGAACATGCCCCGTAGGTACTGGCCGAGCATATAGGTGACCCTGCGGTCCACCGTGGCCAGCGCGACGGCCCCGCGCTCCGAGAAGAGCGCCTCAAACCGGCGCCGGAAGGGGTCGAGCACCATCATCGCGTACAGCGCGACGATGAGGGTGATAAAGACGTAGCCCAGGCCGGTGGTCGAGCGCACCACCGCGCTACTCACCCACCCGAGAGCTCTGGGCAATTGCGCGGCCAGCCAGTCCTGGGCTTTTCTCTGCTGCTCCTCCAGATATGGCGTGATCTGCTCGCGGGGGAAGTACTTCTCCAAGAGCGGCGTGATCTGCTCGACGCTGAGCAGTTCCTGGATCTCCTGGTTGTAAGTGGGCCAGTTCTCCACCACCCCCCTCACTTGCCCCACCAGCAGGGGCACGACGAGGCCCCCGGCTATACCCAGCACCACCACGAAGCCGACGGCTACCGCCCCCACGGCCTTCCCCCGGGACCAGCCCCGAGTCTCCAGACGATCCAGCAGCGGATCGAAGAGGTAGGCGAGGGCGAAGCCGATCGCGGCCACCACGATCACCGGGTACAACCGGAGCAGCAGGAACCAGGCGGCGATACCGGCCAGCACACCGCAGAAGACCGCGGTGAAGAGGGCACCCCAGCGGGGGCCGCTGGCGGGTGAGGAAGGCTGGTTGTCGGCGTCGGTGGGAGACATGGGTGCTTTCCGCGTGGGGCGGGCTTCCAGCCCGCCACGGGTGCCGCATGTTTATGGGAGGGCGGCCTGGAAGCCCGCCCCACGCGGAGGGAAGATGCGACTTCCCGAACACAACCAATAGGGGCACATCGCCGCCACCCCGCACCGGCGAGACGCCGGTGCCACCGGGACCGTCTCTACTCGTCGGCCTTGCCCATAATCTTGCGCAGGTTGCGGAGGGCCTGATGCTGGAGGCGGGAGACGTGCATCTGAGAGATGCCCAGGCGGCGGCCCACCTCCTGCTGGGACAGCTCCGCATAATAGCGCAGGACCAGCACCACCCGCTCGCGGGCCGGAAGTTGCCGCAGGGCCCGGGCTAGTTGGTCCCGTTCGGCAATCTCCTCCAGCCGCGGGTCCTTCTCGCCGACGCGATCCAGGGCGGAGCGGCCCGTGTCGTCATCCTCTTCAGTCGCCGACTCGAGGCTCACGGATTCGTACTGCCGGCCGACCTCGAGCGCCTCCACCAGGTCTTCTTCAGTTACGTTGAGGGCGCCGGCCAGCTCGGCGTAGGTAGGCGGTCGGCCACGCTCAGTAGCCAGCTTATCGCCCAACTCGCGAGCCTTGATGCTCAGTTCCTGGATGCGACGCGGCACCCGGATGGCCCAAGTGTGGTCGCGGAAATAGCGCTGGATCTCCCCACGGATGGTGGGGACGGCGAAGGTGGCGAACTTGGTGCCCCGGTCGGGGTCGAAGCGGTCGACCGCGTGCACCAGGCCCAGCATCCCTACGGAGATAATGTCCTCGAAAGGCTCCCCTGAGTCGGCATAGTCCTTAGCCACATGGCGCACCAGGCCCTCATGCTGCTCCACGAAATGGGCACGCAGAGAGGCGTCATTGGTCCGGCGATACTCCTGGAACAAATCAGTGGTGGTGCGGCCATCCCAGGGAGAGGCGGGCTGTTTCACCCGTGCCGCCTCTTAGTGATGGTGACTTTGGTCCCGCTGCCGGGAGCACTCTCCACTTTGACGCTGTCGGCCAGCTCCCGCACCAAGTAGAGCCCCAAGCCGCCCTCCGGTCCCGGCTGGGGGGGGGTGCTGGAAGGGAGGCGGTCGGCCTCGAAGCCGACGCCGGTATCCTCGACCTCTACAGTCAGTTCGCCGGGGGCCGGGCGGTAGCGGATGACTACCGTACCGGGCTGGTCGGCGGCATAGGCGTGGTCCATGACATTGGTGATGGCCTCGGAGACGGCCACCTTGAGGTCTTCGACCTCGTCCACGCTCAGGCCGGCCGGGGCGCCGACGCCTCCCACCAGCAGGCGCGCGGCGGCCAGGTAGCGCGGGTGGGTGGGGATGATCAGCTCGACAACATCGTTACTGAGCCTGGCCATGTTCATCCCCTTCCTGCTGCACGCAGGCGGCCTGGAACTGGCAGCGGGCCTCCAGAAGCCGGGCCCGCGCCTCTTGTTCCTCGGCGCAGAGGTGAAGCATCTCCTTGGTGCCGGAGATCTCAAAGACGCGGATGATGTTGGGGCGGCGGCAGGCCACGGCGATATCGCCGCCGCGCTCGCCCAAGTACTTGGCGGCGCGGATCAGTTCCCCGATGCCGACGCTGCCGATGAAATCGAGGCCTTGCAGGTCCACGAGCAGCCAACGGGCGCTCTGCCCCAGAGCCGCATCCACCGCCTCGCGCAAGAGCGGCGCGGTGTCGGAGTCCAGCTCGCCCTCCGCCGTAATCGCTGCCAGGTCGTCTTCGTAAGTGGCATTGACCTTCATTGGTTGCCTCCGTCTAGCCCTGTCGCGGTATCCCAAATTCCAGTGGCGCCGACGTCTCGCCGGTGCCACGAGGGAGAGGCCGCCCTTACTCCTCGCCCTTCAGCTTCCGTAGGTACTCCTCTATCTTCTGCTCGCGCGAGTTGCCGCCCGGCTGCCAGAACTGCTCGTCCTGTACCGACTCGGGCAGGTACTCCTGCGCCACCCAGTTGCCGGGGTAGGCGTGGGGATAGAGGTACTTGACCGAGGATTGCTCCGGCCGGGGGCCGCCGGCCAGGTGACCGGGCACCGCCTCGGCACCGTGTTCCTGGATGTAGGCCCGGGCTGCGGCGATCGCTGCGCAGGCCGAGTTGCTCTTGGGGGCGGTCGCTAGATGCAACGTGGCCAGGGCCAGGGGGATCTGCGCCTCGGGGAGCCCTACATATTCTACCGCATAGGCCGCGGCCACGGCAACCCGGAGCGCCGTGGGGTCAGCCAGCCCGACATCCTCGGCGGCCTGGATGATCAGCCGCCGCGCAATGAAGCGGGGGTCCTCCCCGCCCTCCAGCATCTTGGCCAGCCAGTAGATCGCCGCGTCCGGATCGGAGCCGCGCATAGACTTGATGAAAGCCGAAATGGTGTCGTAGTGCCCGGTGTCCTTGCGGTCGTAACTGACGACCGGATGTTGGAGCGCCTCCTCGACGGCTTCCAGCGTGATCATATGTTGCCCGGCGGCGTCTGAGGCGACCGTCTGGACGGCCAGCTCCAGGACGTTCAGCGCCACCCGCGCGTCCCCGCTGGAGAGGGCGACCAGGTGATCCAACGCCTCGGGGGTGATCGTCACATTCTCCTGGCCCAGGCCGCGCTCGGGGTCGGTGATCGCCCGGCGCACCAGCTCGGCCAGCGCCTGCGGCTCCAAGGGATGCAGCGTAAACAGCCGGCAGCGAGACAGCAGCGGGGTGACGACGCTGAAATAGGGGTTCTCGGTGGTGGTGCCGATGAAGACGAAGGTGCCCTGTTCGACGTGGGGCAGCAGGGCGTCCTGCTGAGCCTTGTTGAGGCGGTGGATCTCGTCGATGAGCAGGATGGCGCCTTGGCTGTGCAGCCGGCGGCGCTCCTCGGCCTCCTGGGCCACGCGGCGGATGTCGGCGACGCCAGCGGTGACGGCGGAGAGGGGCTCGAAGCGGCTGCGGGTCTGGCGGGCCAGGGCCAGGGCCAGGCTGGTCTTGCCGGAGCCGGCGGGGCCGTAGAGGATCATGGAGGGGAGGCGGTCGGCGGCGAGGGACTGGCGCAGCACCGAACCGGGGGCGAGCAGGTGCTCCTGGCCGACGATCTCATCGAGCGAGCGCGGGCGCATCCGCGTGGCCAGGGGGAGGTGGGCGGAGCCGACGGATTGGGTGAAGAGGTCCTCGGAGGTCATGGGCGGCCCTACCCCGCCGGCGCGGACGCCGGCGACCCTCCCTTTAGAGGGAGGGTATGGGCAGAGGCCCCGCCCTTGTGCCGTCGTTCAGCAGCCGTTCAGCGTCTGGTAAGACGAGAGAGCCCCGCAGGAGCCGTGTCCCCTGAAGTCTACGAACCCATTAGCAGGTGGGTGCTCTCCTGCGCGAGGCTGGTCCTCAGGATAGCCCGCGACCGCGCCTGCAACAGAGTCCGAGCTCCCTCTATCTGGGTTGTGGCTCGAGACTAATCGGAGATCACGAACAACGCAGGGCGTACTCTCGGCACGGGTATTATACTCCGGGCAGGGGTCGGGTTCAAGCAGAGGGAAGTGCCAGTGGGCAGTTGACAGTGTCCGTTGGGGGCCAGGCGCGGGCCGGGGCTGACACAGTCGACTGTTCCTTGACAGTTCCGCTGCTTTTCTCGCGCTTGCGGTTGACTCGTCCTTCCCGCTTGAGTATAATGCGGCCTCGGAGGCATCCCTGGCGGAGTGCCCCGTTTGTTTAGCCCATGTTCGGACGGCCCATGCAAGCCTCAGACCACGGACGACCGCAAGCTGCCGGGCGTTGTCTGCCCATTGCCACTGCGGGGGAGAGCCCTCTATGCTCCTCCGAATCCGCTCGTCCGCTGTCGTTGAGTGACAACATGTGTCGTGTGTAAGCCTTCGGCCCCTCTCCAGGGGCCATTTCTGTTTGCGCCGATCGGTAGACGGTGGATAGTGCGGGGGAGGTGCAACATCCGCCATCGTTGATGGAGACTGGACAATCCGAGCAGCAGTCACAACATCGGCATATGCAACCAGTGGGGCGCCCTGCCCGCGGGAATCGCCCAGGCCCCCTTCCTACTCAATTCTCGCATAGACTGAGGTGCGAAATGGTCAAAGCGGCAGAACTCTTCCGAGAGGCCACCTTCATGCCAATCGGTGAGACTTCACCGGACTTCCCTCCCGATGAGGAACTGGTGCGGCGCGCGCAGGAAGAGGGCGCCAGAGAAGCTTGCGAGTACTTGTTGCACAAGTATAAGAATCTGGTCAAAGCCAAAGTCAAATCGTACTTCCTGGTCGGAGCCGAAAGGGAAGACCTGATACAGATAGGACTCATCGGCCTGTGGGAAGCCATCAGCGACTTCCGCGCTGATCGGCATACCTCGTTCGCCTGCTTCGCCAAGGTCTGCATCCAGCGGCAGATGATCTCGGCGATCAAGGCGGCGACCCGGCAGAAGCAGGTCCCGCTCAACTCGTCGGTCTCTCTGGAGAGCTCCCCGATGGGAGACGATGACGACGACTCCAACCTGCTTGACGTCATCTCCTCCCGCACCGACGTCGACCCCGAGTCGATGGTGCTGAGCATCGAGGGGGAGAAGATCCTGCAACAGTCGCTACGCGAGCAGCTTTCGCCCTTTGAGTGGCAGGTGCTGCGGGAGTATCGGCTGGGCAAGTCGTACAAGGAAATGGCAGTGGGGCTGACCTGCAAGATCAAGTCCATTGACAACGCCCTGTCCCGCATCCGACGGAAGCTGCCGCAAGTCATGCCGCACCTGGCGGAGATCGGCATGATGGGTGAACTGCTGCAGTAAGCCGGCGCCGGGAACAACCTGCGAATCCTCGGGCAGCAAGGCGGGTCCAGCAGGCCCGCCTTCTGCGTGTTGTCCGGTGGTACCGGCGTCTCGCCGGAGCCCCCGGACGCAGGCGGGGAAGCCGGCGCTAGCCGATGGCGGGGGACGTAGCCCCCGCCCTACAAACAACCATGACCTTTCAACAGCTCCTCTCCAAACTGAACGAATACTGGGCCTCGCAGGGGTGCCATATCTCGCAGCCCTATGACCTGGAGGTGGGGGCCGGGACGATGTCGCCGGATACCTTCCTGCGGTCGCTGGGGCCGGAGCCGTGGAACGTGGCCTATGTGCAGCCCTCGCGACGACCTACCGACGGGCGCTATGGGGAGAATCCCTACCGCCTGCAGCGGTATTTCCAGTACCAAGTGATCATGAAGCCCTCGCCCCTGGATATCCAGGAGCGGTATCTGGCCAGCCTGGAGTATCTGGGGCTGAAACTGGCGGAGCACGACGTGCGCTTCGTGGAGGACGACTGGGAGTCGCCCAGCCTGGGGGCGGCGGGCGTGGGGTGGGAGGTGTGGCTGGATGGGATGGAGATCACGCAGTTTACCTACTTCCAGCAGGTGGGGGGGCAGCCGTGCTCGCCGGTGTCGGTGGAGTTGACCTATGGGCCGGAGCGGCTGGCGATGTACCTGCAGGGGGTGTCGGACTATCGCGAGCTGAAGTGGTCAGAGGACATTACCTACGGCGAGATTCGCTACGAGGAAGAGCGGCAGTTCTCGCGCTACAACTTCGAGGTGGGCGACGTGCCGCTGCTGTGGGAGCTGTTCGAGAAATTCGAGGGCGAGGCGCGGGCGGCACTGGCCGCGAGTCTGCCGCTGCCGGCGTATGACTATGTACTCAAATGCTCGCACACCTTCAACCTGCTGGATAGCCGCGGGGCGGTGAGTGTGAGCCAGCGAGCGGCGCTGATCACGCGAATACGGAAGCTGGCGTATGAGGTGGCGCGGACGTACGTGCAGGAGCGGGAGGCGGCGGGGTGGCCGCTGCTGCGCGCGTAGGGGCGAACGTTGGCCGCGAGTCGACGAGCGCACAATACCCGCTCGGGAGAGCGGAGGAAGATCCGCCTTCTCACAAGTTAGCGGCAGGCGCGGGCGGATGTGGTCGGGCGAGTACGCCCGCCAGCATTCGCCCCTACGAGAGGGCGGGCTAGAAAGCCCGCCCCACGCGGAACCGGCCCCACGCGGGTTTGGAGATAACACATGCCCATAGATGTTCTGTATGAAATCGGCGTTGAGGAGATACCGGCCGGGAGCGTGCTGCCAGCGCTGGAGCAATTGGCGGCGGGGCTGACCGCGGGGTTGGCGGAACTGCGGCTGGCGCATGGGGAGGCGCGCACCTACGGCACTCCGCGGCGGCTGGCCGTGATCATCGAGGGCGTCCAGGAGCAGCAGGAGGACGCGGTCAAGGAGATCAAGGGGCCGCCGGCGGCGCAGGCGCTGGATGAGCAGGGGCAGCCGACTCGGGCGGCGCTGGGCTTTGCTCGCAAGCAGGGCGTGGAGCCGGGTGACTTGCAGCGGCGCAGCGATAAAAAGGGCGACTTCATGTACGCCGTGGTCAGCCAGCCGGGGCGGCGAGCGGCGGAGGTGCTGCCGGAGCTGCTCAAGACGCTGACGCTGGGGCTGACCTTCCCCAAGACCATGCGGTGGGGGGAGGGCGAGGTGCGCTTTGCCCGGCCGCTGCGGTGGCTGGTGGCACTGGCGGGCGAAGAGGTCATGGACCTGGAGATTGCCGATATTCGGGCCGGGCGCTGTAGCAGCGGACACCGGGTCCTGGGGCAGAGCCAGGTGGAGATCGCCTCCCCGGCCGTGTACCTGGAGGCACTACGGGCGCAGGGAGTGATCGCCGACCACCGGGAGCGCCTGCGGACGATCATTGACGGGGCCCATAGCAAGGCCGCCGAGTGCGGCGGGCTGGCAGTGCTGAACGAGAAGATTCTGACCGAGGTCAGCTTCCTGGTGGAGGCACCGCGGGTGCTGGCCGGGAGCTTCGACGCCTCCTATCTGGCCCTGCCGCGCGAGGTCATCATCACCGTCATGCAGGGGCACCAGAAGTACTTCCCGGTGCGCGAGGCCAAGGGCGACGCCCAGGGGGACCTACTGCCGAACTTCCTGGTGGTCAGCAACGCACCGGCAACTGCAGATGCGGCCGTGTTGGCCGGAAACGAGCGGGTGCTGCGGCCGCGGCTGGATGATGCGCAGTTCTACCTGGAGGAGGACATGCGCCGACCGCTGGCCGACCGGCTGGACGACCTGGCGCAGGTCACCTTCATGGGCGGGCTGGGGACGCTCAAAGACAAGACCGTGCGGCTGGGGGCGCTGGTGCATTGGTTGGCGAAGCAGCTGTGCGACCTGGTCACCATGATGATCGGGGACAGCAAGCTGGGGGAGCTGCAGGGGATCGTGGGCGGGCACTATGCGCGGCTGTCGGGAGAGACCGAGGCGACCTCGCAGGCGGTGGCCGAACATTACCTGCCGGTGGGGGCGGAGGACGCCCTCCCCCAGAGCGCGGCGGGGGCGCTGCTGAGCCTGGCAGACAAGGTGGACAACCTGGCAGCGGCCTTCCGGCTGGGGCTGGAGCCGACCGGGTCCGCGGACCCGCAGGCCCTGCGGCGACAGGCGACCGGGCTGATCCGGCTCGTGCGCGACCGCGGCTGGTCGGTGGCATGGCCGGAGCTGTTCTCGGCGGCGCTGGCCCTACTCCCCGAGCCGCCGACGAAAGGCCAGGCTATCTCGACCGAGCAGGTGCTGGAGCGGCTACCGGGGTTCCTGGCGCAACGGCTGGAGGCGTTGTGGGACGGGGAGGGGATCCCCTACGATGTCGCCCGCGCGGCGCTGGCCACTCCTTGGACCGACCTAGTGGAGGTTTCGCGGCGGGCGGCATTCCTGGCGCAGCTTCGGGCGGACGAGCCGGAGGCCTTCGAGCAACTGGTGACCATTGCCGAGCGTCCAGCGCGTATCCGCCGGCCCGAGGGCGTGGAGCCCGGCGCGCCGGTGAGCACAGCACTATTCGAGTTCTCCCTGGAAGCGCAGCTGTGGAATCTGTCGCGAGAGGTCGCCGAAGGGGTGGAACGCGCCCTGGCCGCCGAGCCGCCGGCCTACGGCCAGGCGGTAGCGGCGCTGCTGACGCTAGCCGAGCCGGTACATACCTTCTTCGAGGAGATCATGGTGATGGCCGAGGACCCCGAGGTGCGGGCCAACCGGCTGGCGCTTATGGCAGGGCTAGACGGGCTGTTCCTGCCGCTGGGGGATTTCCTGAAGATCGTGCGGCCGGGGTAAGGGCGGGGCGGCCCCTCCAGGGACTCAGCCTTCCTCCGTCTCCGGGTACCGATGCGGCAAGACCACCTCGAAGGTCGTGCCGTCTTCCTCGCGGCGATTGGCGTGGATCTCTCCCCCGTGCACTTGCACGATGCTCTTGACTATCGCTAGGCCCAGACCGGTGCCGCCGGGGTCGCGGTGGCGCGCCTCCTGGCTGCGGAAGAATTCCTCGAAGACCCGCGGGAGATCCTCCTCCGGAATGCTGATCCCCGTGTCACTCACCGCCAGGTAGGTGGCACGCTCGTCCTGGCGGGCGGTCACCGTCACCTGGCCGCCGGCCGGCGTATACTTGAGGGCGTTGCCGATCAGGTTGCGCATGACCGTGACCAGCCCCTCCGGCTGGGCCCAGATCGGGCCCAGGTGGCCCTCCAGGTCCAAACGCAGCGCCACTTGGGCGTGGTGCGCGGCGTCCGCGTGTTCGTCCTCCACTTGCTCCAATAGATTCCCCAGATCCATCCATACCCGCGGCTCGCGCAACGGCGACTCCCGGGCGGTGCTGAGCGCCAGCAGGTCCACCACCAAGTCCAGGCCCTGCTGCAGGCGACTGAGCGCCCGCTGGATCATGCGCGCCGTCTGCTCGTCGGGCGGGTGGTCGCCGTAGCCCTCCAACTGCACCCGCAGGAGCGAGGCGGCCGAGGAAAGGGGCCGGCGCAGCTCGTGAGATACCCGGTGCATGTAGCGCAGTTGCATGAGCTGGGCCGCCTGGGCCTGCTCGTAAGCGGCCTGGGTGCGGGCCTGCTCCCGCTCGAGGCGCTCGGTCAGCTCGGACAGTTCTCGCTCCCGGCGGCGCAGGCGCTGGACGATGCTGGTGGCCAGGAAGACGGAGACATACAGCGCGGAGACCAAGGCCAGAACGGGGTAGACCGCCTGCGGCGAGGTGTGGAAGGCGGGGGGCGCAAAACCCAGCGCATAGTGGGGCAGGACCCCGGTGGCCTCCAGAAGCACATCGCCCCCATACAGCAGCGAGGCCGCCACCGCCTGGAACAGAGCGGCACCCGGTGGGAGCAGGATCCCGGCGATCACCATGTGGAAGACGAGATAGAGGCCGAGAGGGCTCTCGACGCCGCCGGTGAAGTGGATGACTGCAGTCAACGCCACCAGGTCGAGGCCGATCTGGAGATGGGCCATGCCATAGGCCAGACCCAGGGGCACGGCACCCTCCCGAGAGCGCACCGCTCGGGCCCAGGCGAGCAGGAGGGCATTGTAGGCGACGACGATCAGCCCAGTCGCGATCAGCTGGGGTAGCGGCAGCGCGCGGAAGTGCAACACGTAGACGGCACCCAGCGTCAGGCCCACGATGCCGGACGCCGCCAGCCAGCGCAGTCGGTAGAGCCAGAAGAGGCGTTCCGTGAGTTCCCGCTGAGCGACGAGCATAAGGGGAGAAGATGAATGGGGAGCCCGGACGCCGCCGGGCGGCGTCCCCAGTTCATCAATCATCATTCAGTAATTGCCATCACTTCGTCCCCAGCGTCTCTCCCAGCTTACTGAGCAGGACACTGGGCTCAACCGGCTTGTCCATGAAGCCCTGGACGGGGAGGAACTCCCCCGCGCCGTACTCCTTGTCGGTTTCGTCGGGGTAGAAACGCAGTTGCGTGGTGGAGTGGATGGCCGTCAGGACCAGAATGGGAATCTGGCTGCTCGGCTCGGGGTATTCGTTGCGCAGGCGCCAGACGAAGTGGAAGCCCTCGGTGCCGTCGGGCATCATGATGTCCAGTAGGATGAGGTGGGGCGGATTGGCCTCGATGCGAGCGAACCCTTCCTGAGGGCTGCCAGCCGTGTCCACGTCGTAGTTGGCGCTCTCCAGCACCATCTTGAGGGACTCCACGATATCGGGGTCATCGTCCACGATCAGGATTCGCTTGCTTTCGGTTGCCACAGTATGAGCCTCCCTTAGAGTCAAAGGCAGTAGGCACAGTAGTTGGAAAGGCAGTTGGGACGGATCAAGGGCGAGCAAGAAGTTCCTGGACCAGTCCTATCATCTCCGGCACGGCCGCCTCGACCGTGGCGCTCAGGCCCAGACCAGGGACGACTTCGGCCGGCTCGACGGCTACTACGATGATCTCCGGGCGGATGCCGCTCATCTCGGCCAGTTCCAGCACGTCGTGCAGGCCGATGTGGTGCAGCGAGGCCAGAGGAAGCAGGCGCTGTTCAATCTCCTCGCGCCGCACCAGGCGCACCGCGCCGGGCTCCAGGCCCATCCGGGCCGCGTCGATGATGATCGCCCGTTCGCGCCCCTCCAGGTCGAACACCAGGTCCAGTCCGCCCACCGCGCCTTCGATAAGTTCCACGTCCGGCCCCAGATTCTCCTCCTGCAGTCGGCGGACTACGTCGGTCCCCACGCCGTCATCGCGCATGACTTCGTTCCCGACGCCGATAACCACAATAGGGGCGACGGTGTCGCCGTTGGAGGAGACGTTGCAGTGGGCCATGATCGGTTAGTACCGGATTCCCGCCGGGGGCGGACTTTCCAGCCCGCGCTCGGAGCGGCACGTCCACCGAAGGGCGGGCTAGAAAGCCTGCCCCAGGCAGACACGCTACACGAACTTCACGTCCAGCAGGTGCGTGGCGCAGGAGATGCACGGGTCGTAGGCCCGGACCAGCATCTCCAGGGTCTGGCGGATCTCGTCAGCCTCCTGGGTCAGAATCTGCGGGACCAGGGCGTGCATGTCCTGCTCGAGGTTGTTCAGGTTCTGGGCGGTGGGGATGATCAGGTCCGCGCTGGTCACGAGGCCCTGGTCGTCCAGATTGTACTCGTGGTACAGCGTCCCCCGCGGCACCTCCGAGGCGCCTACGCAGCGACAAGCCTTCAGCGGAACCTCATACTCCTCCTCCACCAGGTCCATGTCCAACAGGGCGTTGAGGTGGTCCACCGTCTCGAAGGCGACGTGAACGCATTCGACGATCTGGGCCACGTTATTCATAAAGGGGTTGTAGCAGGGGGGGCCAGCCAGGCCCATCGCCGTGGCGGCTTCCTTGGCTTCCGGCCGCAGTTGGTCGTAGTTGACGTTGAAGCGGGCCAGGGCGCCGACCATGTACGACCCCAGTGCGCTTTCGGCGTGCTTGGCGTGCGAGTGGGAGACCACGTACTCTTGGATCTTGGTCTTGTAGTCGTACACCGGCGTGTCGCCGGTCTTGGTGGAGCGGATGATATCGCCGTCGTACATGGCGTACTCGTCGGGGTGGTGCAGCGCCATGTACTCGGTCTCGCGCTCGAAGTCGGGCAGCTTGAAGGTGGAGATCAGCTCCACCGTGGCCTGCAGGTCGGGCCCGGCGGCTACGATCCGGTCGCGCAGCCCGGCCAAGGCCTCCTTGGTAGGGACCTTGGAGAAGTTGTGCACGCGCATGGAGCACGGGTGCACATGGCGGCCGCCGATAGCGGCGCAGATGTCGTTAGCCAGGCGCTTGAGCATCAGAGCACGCTTGACCACCTCGGCGTGGGTCTCCACCAGGGGGAAGACGCTCGGCACCCCGAGCAGGTCGGGGGCGGCCAAGAAGTAGACGTGCAGCACGTGGCTCTGCAGCGTCTCGCCGGCGTGGATGATCCGGCGCAGGCGCTCGGTCTGCTCCGAGGGCGTTATGCCCAGGCCGTTCTCCAGAGCGTTGAGAGAGGCGCTGGTGTGGCCGATGGAGCAGATGCCGCAGATGCGGCAGGTGATGTGCGTGGTCTCGTACCAATTGCGCCCGACCAGCATGGCCTCAAAGAAGCGCGGTGATTCGGTAATCTCCAGCCGCAGTTCCTCAATCTTGCTTTCTTTGACGTTGAGGATGATGTTGCCATGACCCTCGACGCGAGTTACTTCATGAACCTCGATCTTGCCATTCTGCATTTCAGGCACCTCGGCCCTCTGTGGTGGCACCGGCGTCTCGCCGGTGCGGGGTGGCGGGGTTTCCCCCTCCGGCGGGGAGCACCGGCGAGACGCCGGTGCCACCGGGAACGCCCTACATCATATCTGACTCTTGTCGTACGAGTTGAACAACGAGAAGTAGTTCATGACTTCCGCCGCGGTCAAGCCGTACTCGGCCAGGGTCTCCTTGTGCGAGTTCTCGTTGGGATTGTCCACGAAGCCGCGGCAAGCTTCGCAGTAGTCGCCGAAGGAGGGGCAGAGCGCCCCGCAGCCGCCGCGGGCGACGGGGCCCATGCACTTCATGCCCTTGGTGAAGACGCAGACGTTGCCCTGGCGCTTGCACTCGGCGCAGACCGGGGAATCGGGCAGCTTCGGCGTCTTGCCCAGCGCCAGGTCACGCACGGTGCGCAGGAATTCGTCCTTGTCGATGGGGCACCCGGGCAGGGCAAAGTCCACCGGCACCACGGCACTGACCGGCCGGGCGGGGATGGTGTCGAACTGTGCGCCGTCCTCGCCGTAGACCATCTCCTTGACCTGAGCCATCCCGTAGCGGTTCTTGAGGGAGTTGAGGCCGGCGTTGTACGCGCAGGCACCGATGGGGATGACCAGCTTGGCCATCTCGCGGATCTGCTTGATCTTGCGCACATCGTCGTGCGTGGAGATGCTGCCGTCCACGAAGGCGATGTCGATGTCGTCGCTGGTCTCGGTCATGGCCTCGCGCCAGCGCACGAAGGTCACCAAGTTGAGGACATCCAGCAGCTCATTCTCGCACTCGAGGATGGTCAGGCTGCAGCCCTCGCAGCAGGTGAAGGAAAACACGGCCACGCGTGGCTTCAATTAGATCGCCTCCCACAGATGCTTCACGTCGCTGAAGGTGAAGACGGGGCCGTCCATGCAGACGTACTTGCTGTTGATCTGGCAGTGTCCGCACTTGCCCACCCCGCAGCGCATCCGCCGCTCCAGGGACATGATGATGTGGTCATCAGCCAGGCCCTTGAGGCGACATTCGGTAATCACGAACTGGTACATGATCGGCGGCCCCACCACCAGCGCGTAGGTGCGCGGCGGGACGATGGTCAGGTCGGGGAAGAGCGTGGTGATGACGCCCACGTGCCCGTCCCAAGCGTCGTGCGGCTTGTCGATGGTCAGCCGCACGTCCATGTCGCAGTCGGCCTGCCACTGAGCCAGCTCGTCGACATACATCTGCTCCACCGGCGACTTGAAGCCGTAGAGCAGGTGGACGTTGGCGTAGTCGGCGCGGTGGTCGGCGACGTACTGGATCACCGACCGCAGGGGGACGAGGCCGATGCCGCCGCCGACAATCACCAGGTCATAGCCCTGGAGCGCCTCCATGTCGAAGCCGTTGCCGAAGGGCCCGCGGATGCCGACGGTATCCCCCGGCTGCAGCCGGTGGAGGGCGCCGGTAACGTCGCCCAACTTGCGGACAGTCAGGTCGAAGGTGCACTCAGCATTCGGCGCCGAGCAGACGGAGATGGGGGCCTCGCCGATGCCCGGGATGAAGATCTGCACAAACTGTCCGGGCTTGTGCCCCAGATCGGCCCCGTCCGGGAACTTGAAGCGAACCAGGGTCTCCATAGGGGTCTGGGGTTCGACCGCCACCACCTGCGCGGGGCGCGGCACGTACAGGTCCGATTCCATGTCGCACTGACACAATTCAAGCGCCACGGCTCACACCTCCTTTGGACTCGGCGATCAGGTCGTTGATGATGGCCACGGGGTCGATGTGTACCAGGCACTGGCGAACGCAGCGTCCGCAGCCGCAGCAGAAGGGGCGGCCGTACTTGGTGAAGAGGTAAGCGTACTTGCGGAAGTGCCGGTGGCGCAACCGCTGGGCGCGCTCCTCGCGGAAGTTCTCGCCCGAGGCGACCTCGGCGAAGGACTCCAGCATGCAGCCGTCCCAGATGCGCTCGCGCGTGCCCTCCTTGAGGGTCAGGGCCACCTCATCCACCACGTCGAAGCAGTAGCAGGTAGGGCAGACCAGGACGCAAGTGCCGCAGGAGTAGCAGCGCTCGGCGTGCTTCTCCCAGACCTCGCTCTGCGCTTTCCCGCTAAAGTGCAGGGGCAGGTTGCGGGTCTCGTCGTTGATCTTGCGTTCCTGCTTGACCCGCTGGGTCAGGCGCTTCTTGACGTGGGCAATTTCCTCGGCGCTGGCCTCGCGCAGCTCTATGCCCTCCAGCATTTCCTCCCCCGCCTCGGTGCCTACCTCAACCAGGTAAGAGCCGTCGCCGAGGTTGTTGAGGAACAGGTCGTAGCCGGAGTCGACCGTGGCCGTGCCCATCGCGGCGCAGAAGCACCACTCATCGGGGATGCAATCCACGCCCACCAGGCGCATCTGCTGGCGGCGAGCGATCCAGTTGGGGTCGCCGTGGTCGGCGCAGTAGGCGATATCCAGGCTCTCGAGGGCGTAGATATCGCAGGGGTGCACGCCGAAGAGTATGATCGGTTCGGACTGGATAACCGCCTCGGCCGCGAATTCGGGCTCACGCTGGTAGCGCAGCAGCGTCTCGCGGGGAGGGAAGGCGAACTCCTTGGGCGGGAGGCAACTGGTGGTATATTCCAGGCAGATCAGGTCCGGGTCGGTGACCTCCTGGAAGGACCACTGATCGCGTCCCTCCCGGCGGTGGGGGGCCACCACCTTGGCCTCCTGCTGGAGCTTCTCCACCAGTTTTCTCACGCCGTGTTTGTCGATCACTCTCACTGTCATGCGCAGGACCTCCTGGCCGAGTCGGTAACGCAGGCGTCTCACCTGCTCCCGGTGGCACCGGCGTCTCGCCGGGGCGGAGTGGCCGGTGCTTCCCTCCTGCGGGGAGCACCGACGAGACGCCGGCGCCACCGGAAGAAAGCAGCGGGGGACGTAGCCCCCACCCCTACAAGTCACTCCTCGATTATCTCGAACATGTCCTTGCCCACGCCACACTCCGGGCAGACCCAGTCCTCCGGCAGGTCGCCGAAGGCGGTTCCGGAGGGGATGCCGTTGTCCGGGTCACCCTCCGCGGGGTCATAGATATAGGGGCAGGCCAAACACTGGTAGCGATCCATTCTTGTTCCCTCCGCGTGGGGCGGGCTTTCTAGCCCGCCCTCCCCTCCGCGAGACTGGGCGGGCTAGAAAGCCCGCCCCACGCGGAGCTAGCAAATCCTCGGCAGCAACTCTCCGCTGGGCATGTCCACGATTCGCCGCGTGCCGAGCATGGTCCGCATCGCCACCCGACCGGCGGGACCCTTCACCACGTGACCTAGCAGAGCCGAGTCCGCGCCGTAATTGTGGGCTTTCATCGCCGCCAGGACCTGCTCGGTCACCTCCGGCGCGACCATGGCCATGACCTTGCCCTCATTAGCGACCTGCAGCGGGTCGAGGCCAAGGACCTCGCAGCCGCCCTCGACGCCTACGTCGCGCGGGAAGGCGCCCTCCTCCAACTCCATGCCTACCCCCGAGGCGGCCGCAATCTCGTTGAGGCCCGCGGCCATGCCGCCGCGGGTGGGGTCGTGGAGCGCGTGCACGCCCGCCCCGCCCGCCTCCACCATCGTCGCGACTAGCCCGGCCAGGGGGGCACAGTCGCTCTCTACGGTCATCATCAGCTCCAACTCGCCGCGTGCCGCCAACACCGCCAGCCCGTGCTGGCCCAGGGGGCCGTTGAGCAGGATCGCGTCGCCGGGCTGGGCCCGGTGGATCGAGGTCGGCTCCGGCAGCAGCGGGAAGCCGACGCCGGTGGTGTTGGCGTAGATGCCGTCCCCGCTGCCACGCTCGACCACCTTGAAATCGCCGGCCACCAGCGCCACGCCTGCTTCCTTGCAAGTGTCGCGAACCGAGCGCATGACCCGGCGCAGCAAAGCAATCTCGGTACCTTCCTCCACGACCAGTCCCAGGGTCAGGTAGACCGGCCGGGCGCCGCGCATGGCCACATCATTGACGGTGCCGCAGACGGCGAGCTTGCCTAGGTCCCCGCCGGGAAAGACCGCCGGCCGCACCACGAAGGTGTCGGTGGTCAGGACGATCTGCGCCGCGCCAGGTAGCACCGCGGCGTCCTCGCCGCCCCGTCCGTAAGTCGCGTCACACGCCGGCAGTAACTCCTGCTCGATCAGCCGCTGCATTTGCAGGCCGCCGCCGCCGTGGGCTAGTTTGATGATGTCGTCAGGCATATCTCTTCTCCCCCCTCCCCTGCCAAGGGCGTCTGCGCCCAGGGAGGGGGTAGGGGCTGAGGGGCTCCCCCGTCCTACCGGCCCCTCTCATACCGGTACGCCGCGGCACAGGCCCCCTCCGACGATACCATGCACGGCCCCAGCGGATGCTCCGGGGTGCAGGCTACCCCAAACGCCTCGCATTCCACGGGGAGAGTGACCGCCCGCAGCACCTCACCGCAGTGGCAGAGGGGATGCTCCCCGGCGCCGCTGGGCTTCAGGCCAAAGCGCTTCGCCGCGTCGAACCGTTCGTACTCCGGCCGCAGCTTCAGGCCGCTGCCGGGCAGCAGGCCCAGCCCGCGCCAAACGGCGTCGGTCACCTCGAAGATGGAGCGGACCACCTCGCGCGCAGCGGGATTGCCCTCCGAGCGCACAGTGCGGGAGTACTCGTTCTCCACCTCGGCCCGGCCCTCCGCGCTCTGCTTCACCAGGGCGTAGAGGCCCTTCATGATGTCATGGGCCTCGAAGCCGGTGATGACGCAGGGGGCGTGGTAGTTGTCCACGATCTGCTGGTAAGGCGCGGCGCCGATGATGGTGCTGACGTGGCCGGGGCAGAGGAAGCCGTCCAGCTTCACCTCGCCGCTCTCCAGCAACAGCATCATCGCCGGCGGAATCAGCTTGTGGCTGCACAGGATGGTGTAGTTATCCAGCCCCATCTCCGCGGCATGCTGCACCGCCACCGCCACCGTGGGCGTAGTTGTCTCAAAACCGACGGCGATGAAGACGACCTGCTTGGTCGGGTTCTTCTGGGCGATCTCCAGCGCCTGCATCGGCGAGTAGATGACCTGTACCAGCGCCCCGCGGGCCCGCTGGTCGGCCAAGGTGCTCTTCGACCCCGGTACTCGGAGCATATCCCCGAAGGTGGTGACGATGGTCTCGGGACGCGCGGCCAGCTCAATCGCCCAATCAATCTCGCCGGTCGGCGTCACGCAAACGGGGCAGCCGGGGCCGGACAGCAGCTTCACATTGTCCGGCAGGAGCTGCTTGAGGCCGTAGCGCCCCACCGCGTGCGAGTGGGTGCCGCAGACCTCCATGAAGGCCATCGGCTGGTTCGCGGTCTCGGCGATCTGCCGGGCCAAGCGCCCAATTTGCTCGTGCAGGCGCATGGTCTCAGGCAAGCTGACGCGCCTCCTGCAGCAGGGCGAGGGTCTCCTCAGCCTCCTCGGCGTTCATCACCTGGAGCGCGAACCCTGCGTGGACCAGGACATAGTCGCCCACCTCGGCCTCCGGAACCAACTCCAGTTGCGCGTGCAGCTTGGCCCCGGACACGACGACCATCGCGCGGGTGCCCTCTATCTCAATCACCTTGGCTGGTACGGCTACACACATGTGAATCAACTCCGGCTATCCCGTCTCTGCGCCAACGCGAGTCAGACTACGCCCTACGCTCACAGCAGTCGCTCCCGCACTGCCGGGAGGCTGCCCGGGAGGAGGCGCTTGCCGTCGGTCAGGCCGTCCTGCGGCCGCTGCGCCAGGATCTCCACCAGCCGTCCCCGCCAGGTTTCCAGTCGCTCGCTCCAGGCTGGGTCCCCGCTCAGGTCGTGGCACTCCTGCGGGTCCCACTGCAAATCAAACAGCCACTCCTGGCCCGAGACCGTCTCCCACAGGTACTTCTCGCGACCGTCGGTCAGGTACTGCCAGCCGTAGGGACAAGGCGAGTGCTCGCCGTGGACAAACTCTCGCCACGGTGTCTCTTCCCCGCGGACTAGCGGCAGGAGACTGGATCCCTCCACGCTTGCCGGTGTCTCCAGCCCGGCGATGTCCAGGAGCGTCGGCATCAGGTCCATGTGCGTGACCGGTCGGTCAGAGCGCCGCCGCTGGGCCGGTCCCGGTGGGCGCACGATCAGCGGAATCCCGGCCGAGCCCTCGTGCGGCGTGGTCTTGCGCAGGAGATGATGGTCGCCGAGCAGCTCCCCATGGTCCGAGGTGAAGATGACCCACGTGTTGTTCAGCGCCCCCCGCCGGCCCAGCGAGTACAGCAGCCGCCCGATCTGGTGGTCCAGGTGCGTGACCTGCGCATAGTACGCCCGCCGCGCGCGGTCCAGCACTCGGTCCGGCAGCCGCCCCTCGCTAGCGTCCAGCCGCGTGGTCGGGCTGCCGAAGCGCTCCGCCCAATCGCCCACCGGTACCGGCGGCAGCTCCGCGTCGCGGTAGAGTTCTAGGAAGGGCAGCGGCGGGTCCAGCGGCGGGTGCGGCCGGTGATAGCCGACCTGCAGGAAGTATGGCCGCTGCGGGTCGCGTCGCTCTAGGCGCTCGATAGCCACCGTCGTCGTCCAGTTGGTAGGGTGCAAGTACTCCGGATACGGCCAGGGCGTCGCCAGCCACGAGTTGTTGTTGCGTCCCTGAGCGGTATCCTCCACCATCCCCCCGGACGCCTGCCGCAGCCACGTCTCGTAGTCGCTCTCGAAGCCCGGGTCCAGCGTCTGCGGGTCGTAGAGGAACGACTCCTCGAATCCCAGCCGCGTCCGCTGCGGGTAGAAATGCGTTTTGCCAACGTTGAGGGTCTGGTATCCGCCGTCGCGCAGGCAACCCATCAGCGTCGTCTCGTAGCGCCAGGGGACCTTGTCGCGATAGCCGATCCGCCCGCAGGTCGAGGGCGTCTGGCCGGTCGCCAGGCAGGCCCGGGAGGCGATGCAACTGGGGCAGGCCGAGTAGGCGGAAGAGAACAGCACCCCCTCCTCGGCCATCTGGTCGAGGGTAGGCGTCGCCACCACTGGGTGCAGCACCCCCAGGCAATCGGAGCGCCACTGGTCAGCAAAAACCAGGATCAGGTTGGGCCGCTGGTCGGGCATGGATTCGCCTCTCGTAGGGGCGGCGGGCGCGGCGCCGTAGCGGCGACATGCGCCCTACAACTGCGCTGCCGCCACCAGCGCCTGCCCCAGGGCGATCCCCCCATCGTTGGGGGGCACGTGGCGATGAAATAGTGGTCTTAGTCCTCTGGACTTCAGCAGGTCGCAGCATCGTTCCAGCAGCAGGCGATTCTGGTAAGTTCCTCCCGAGAGCGCCACGACCTGCAAGTCGTGCTCCTCCGCCGCTTGCGTCGCCATCTCCACCATCATCTGCGCGAAGCTCTCATGAAACCGCGCCGCAATCTGGCCCGGCGACTTCCCGGCCCGCATGTCTTCTACAATTCCCCGAATGGTCGGCCGAACATCCGCGAGGGCGAGACCGTCCTCCCGCGCCAGCTCCCATCGGTACTCTCTACTCGCGACTGGCGACTGGCGATTCGCGACTGCCTCCAGCGCCATCGCCGGTTGCCCCTCGTACGAGCTAGCCCAGGCCAGCCCCAGCAGCGCCGCGACCGCATCGAACAGCCGCCCGGCCGAGGAGACCAGGGGGGTATTGACGCCCTTGGCGATCATTTGCTCGATGACTGCCCACTTGTCCCGGGGCAGATGGCGGCAAGTTTCCAGGTCAGACAGCTCGTCGCAGAAGTCTGCTCCGAAGCTCTCTCTCAGGTAGACTCCTGCCAGCCGCCAGGGCTCACGGATCGCCCGCTCGCCGCCGGGGAGAGGGATATTACGCAGGTGCCCCCAGCGGCTGTAGGCGCGCGCATCGCCTACGAGTATTTCGCATCCCCAGGCAGTGCCGTCCTCGCCATAGCCGGAGCCGTCGCACATGATTCCGACCGCTGGGCCGGGATCATGTGCATCCGCCAGCACTGAGACCAGGTGCGCCCAGTGGTGTTGGACGGCCACCAGCGGCAGGCCCTCGACCTCAGCGCGCTCCCGGGCGTAACGGGTGGAGAGGTAGTCCGGGTGCAGGTCGCAGGCCAGCGCCTGCGGGTGGGTCTGCCAGACCTCCTCCAGGTGCCGCACGCAGCGCTCGAAGTAGGCCAAGTTGTCCGCGTCGGCCAAGTCGCCGATATGCTGACTGAGGAAAGCGTTCTTCCCTGTGGTCAGGCAGAAGGCGTTCTTGTAGTGCCCGCCCACCGCCAGCACGGAGGGCGCCGGCTCGGCCAGAGTCACCGGCAGCGGCGCGTAGCCGCGCGAGCGCCGCATGGGGATCGGCCCCTGCGCGCTTACTCGCAACACCGAGTCGTCACAGCCGGTAACAATGTCCCTATCGTGCTCCAGGAAGGCGTCCGCCATCCCGCCTAGGCGCTCGTGGGCCTCCTGGTTGGAGGTGGCCAACGGCTCCTCGCTGAGGTTGCCGCTGGTCATTACCAGGGCCGGAATTCCCAGCCCGTCGAAGAGCAGCAGGTGGACCGGGGTGTAGGGTAGCATGACGCCATAGTCGGCGCTTTCCGGCGCCACGCCGAGGGCCAGGCCCTTGGGGAGACGCTGGGCTGCCAGCAGAATCGGCGCGCGCGGCCCGGTGAGTAGCTTGCGGGAGGGCGCATCCAGCTCGACCAGCTTCTCGGCGGTCTCCAGGGACTCGACCATCACCGCGAAGGGCTTCTCCGCCCGGCCTTTGCGGCGGCGCAGGAGCTGGACGGCCTCCTCGTTAGTGGCATCGCAGGCCAAATGAAAGCCGCCGAGGCCTTTGACCGCCACGATCTGGCCCTGGCGGAGGAGGTCTTGGGCGGCGCGGAGAGCGGCGTCTCCCTCGGGCCCGGGTAGCACAGGCTTCCAAGCCTGTGCCGGTGGAGAGGATTCGCCTCCCAGGGGGACGCAGGCTTGGAAGCCTGCGCTACCCGGAACGAGCCTTAGCCGGGGCCCGCACTGGGGACACGCTACCGGCTGTGCATGGTATCGTCGGTTGTCGAGGTTCTCGTATTCGGCCCGGCAGTCCGGGCACATCGGGAAGGCCGCCATGGACGTGAAGGGGCGGTCGTAAGGCACGGCTCGCACGAGGGTAAAGCGCGGCCCGCAGTTGGTGCAGTTGATGAAGGGATGCCGGTAGCGCCGGTCGGTTGGATCGAAAAGCTCCCGCCGGCAGTCGGCGCACGTGGCCACATCGGGGGAGACAAAGACTGGCCCGCCTTGCTCCTCGCGGCTGGGGATGATGACGAAAGCGTCGCTCCCCTGCGCCGGAAGGGGCTTCACCGCTAGTTTCTCAATTACCGCCAGGGGCGGAGCTTCCTCCGGCAGCCGCCGGACGAAGGCCTCCACCTGAGCCGCCGGTCCCTCGACCTCCACCTGCACCCCGCCCGTGTAGTTGTACACCGACCCGGCGAGGCCCAGGTCGTCCGCCAAGCGGTGCAGGAAGGGGCGGAAGCCGACGCCCTGCACAATCCCCTCTATGATGAGTCTCTGGCGCTCGCGGGCCGGAGCAGTGGCTTCAGTGCTCATGCGTTGCAGCCGCCGGCTTCGGCGCCGCAGGGGCCACGCTGATCTCTTCGATGAGCAGCGTTTCGCCGGCAGCCAGAGTGACCCCGGTGTCGCCGCACTGGGCGCAGGCCAGGTCGGGAGTGACCTCCACGACCTCCCCGCACTGAGAGCAGTTGCCCAGCAGCCCATCGGAGCGCAGGTCCAACTGCACCTGGGGCCCCTCATGGGAGGCATGGGCATGGTCGAAGGCCGCTTGCAGCGCCGGCTCGGTTAGTCCCGAGATCTCCGACACTCGCAGGCGTACCTTGACGCACTTCCCGGCCAGATCAGCCGGGAGGCGGTCGTGGATCACCTTCAATACTGGATCGCAAAGCCCGTGCTCGTGCATTGGTAAGTCCTCAGCGCAGCATACTTGATATGCATTAGGCGATAGATCTGACTCTGGAGGGAATGATACGGTTCAAGGGGGGAGGGTGTCAATCACATTGTGCCATGTTTCACAATTGGCAATCGCGGCCGAGGGGCTCAGTCCTGGCAGGGAGCACACCGCGAACCGTGAGGTTCGCGGTGTGCCCGCAAAAAAAGCGGCAGAGCCGGGAAGGCTCTGCCGCTTGATATGCTGTGGTCGAAACCTGGCTTACTTCTTGTTGCGGCGCCTCCGAGCGAAGCCCAGGCCCAGCAGGGCCAGCGAACTCAGGGCCAGCGTAGTCGGCTCGGGGATGTCGCTGTAGTCGTAGTCGTAAGTGACCTGCAACGCGGCTCCCGCCTGGGTAGTGAACGCCGAGGAAAAGTAGCCCACGGTGTCTGATGCGGTTGAAGCGCCGGTGGCGCCAGTCGTCATGGTCACGCTACCCGTCCCACTAAACATCGTTATGTACGGCGATGTAGTGTCCCACCAGATTGACTGCTGGGTAGCTGTCTGGTTGTTGTAGGTCTTTCCAGAGTCCCCCGCGTAGTCCGTAGTCCCGTCATAGGTCGGCAGGGAGTCCCATTGGGTCACCGTCGGCACACAAGTGAGCAGGAGAGTGGAGCCGGGGTCCCAGAGGCTCATACTTGCCGCCAGGTTCCCGGTAACCGTGTTGTTGGGCGCGCCTGTGGATGTGTTCTCGTACTGAATTGTGCCTAGCACGGTTCCATCGTAGGTCAGGGTAATCTTTTGGAGCACTGCTCCGGCAGCGAAGGACGCCGCATTCCACTGTGGAACAGCGATGTTGGTGGGGCCCCAAGCAGTACTGGTCGGCCCGAGACTGACCGGGACCGAGAGATAGCTGATGGAGTCCGCCCAGGCCCCTGAGGAGACCAGAAGCATGAGAATGACCACAATTGAGATACTGATGCGCGTTTTCACAGGAATACCCTCCCGGGTCCCCCCTAAGGATCGAGTGTGTCCAAGGCTGCTCCGTGCGATGGTAGCTTACCCAAACTGACCAGGGTTGTCAAGACCCTTCATACACTTTTTTTCTGCGGGGTGTGTGACCCCCGTCTATTCCGCACGCTTTCCGCGTCTCCGGCGCCAATACCCTACCCCCGCCAGTCCCAGGGACACCAGGATCAGGGTGCCGGGCTCCGGGATCGCGTCGTAATCGTAGGTCACCGTCATGTACGCCCCAGCCAGGGTGGTGAAGCGGTACGAGACATTACCGCCGCCCGTTACATAGGAGGAAGCCGACGCGTAGGTCGGCAAGCTGATACTGCCCGGGCCGGTGAACATGGCCAGGTACAGGGGGGTTGCGCTGGTCCAGTTCCCCGTCGCGGAACCGGTCACACCCGTATAGGTTCGCCCCGAGGGGCCAGCGAAGTCGGTGACCCCGTCATAGGCGGGCAAGGCATCGCTCCGGATCGCCGATGGCGTCGTGCTCAGCAGCAGCACGTTGCTGGTGTCGTACAGAGATTCATTGGCCTGCAGGTGGCCGGTTATCGTCCCCGCAGAGCCCTTGTTCTCATACTTGATCGTGCCCGCGACACTTCCATAGAAATTGAGGGTGACGGAGTTCAGCGTCGCGCCGCCGCTCGCATCGAACTTGGACACCGTGAGGTTCAACGGCCCCCAATCGCAGAGCGTGTTGGGGATGAGATTAGAGGTGTACTGCACCGTATCAGCCGCGACCCCGGTCGCGACCAGGCAAACGACAATTGTCAGCGTCAGTAGTAAAGTCTTCCTCATCACCGCGTCCTCTGCTCCCCCCGGGGAGGCTCCAGCCCCTTGCTGGTGCACTTGTCCCTTGCTACTGCTGTGTCTGTGAGTCATTGGGGCGCCCCGCACTCCAGGGCGCCAACTGCAAGCGGCGAGGTTCTCGCCCAGCCGCGTTATGAATGCAGCAATCTACCTGCTCGAGCGGCGCCGGCGGCGACCCCGCAGCAGTCCGACTCCCATCAGCCCCAGCGCGCCTAGCGCTAAGGTGCAGGGCTCGGGAATGTCGGTCTGGTCGTAATCGTACCGCACGGTGAGGGACCCGCCGGCGTTGGTAACGAACTCGCCAGCTACATTCCCTCCGCCGGTGGCAATGGACTTCCCCTCGGCGTCGGTAGTCATGGTGACGTTGCTGCTCCCGCTGAACATGGTCAGGTACGGGGAGCCGGTGGTCCACCAGATCTCCTGGGTCGACCCGGTGACATTAGTGTACGTCCGCCCCGAGAGCCCGGCGAAGTCCTCAATGAGATCGTAATCCGGCAGCGCATCAGTCTTGGAGACCAAAGGGGTAGCCGTGAGCAGGAGCACACTGTCAGGATCCCACAGGTGCATCTCGGCCTTCAGCGTACCCGTTACGGTGGTAGCCGATCCCTCGTTCTCGTACTGGATTGTACCTACAACGGTGCCGTCGTAAGTAAGGGTGACTTTGGCCAGGGTGTAGCCTACGAAGGTAGAGGGGTCCCACTGGGGGACGGAGATGTTGGTCGGCCCCCAATCCGTTAGACTGGGGCCGATGCTCAAGGGGGTGGAGGTGTAAGTGACGAAATCGGCCCACGCCCCAGAGGAGGCGAGAACCGTGACGAGGAGTAGGATTATGGGGAAGATACGCATTCTCATGGAGAGCCCCTTCGGATCCCCCCCGTGATCCTAAGCGTCAACGACCGATTCCAAGTAATGAGAGTATAATCAGACCAGTCCCGCTTGTCAAGCCCCCCCCACCCTTTATTAAGAGCGCGGCAAACTGGCGGGTGCGGTGGCGCTCAGGTGGGCAGCTCTCGCGCTAGCTGGAAGGCGATGATCGCAGCCGCCACGGCGGCGTTGAGGGATTCGGCGCCGCCCGGCATGGGGATGCTGACGGCCAGGTCGGCGGCGGTGACGACCTCCTCGGGCAGGCCGTGGGCCTCCGAGCCGACCAGCAGCAGGCTGCGGGGCGGGTAGTCGGCCTGGTCGCAGGGCGCCCCGCTCTCCATCGCCGCGACCACTAGCGCCGCCTGCCATCGGCCCAGGTGGTCGCGCAGGGCGTAGAGATTGGGCAGGCGCAGCAGGGGCAGGTGCAGCAGCGACCCGGCGGAGGCCCGCACGACCTTGGGATCGTAGAAGTCCACGCAATTGCCGACTGCCACCACCGCCGCGGCGGAGAAGGCGTGGGCGGTGCGGATCATGGTGCCCATGTTGCCGGGATCGCGTAGCTCCCAGAGACCGAGTAGCCAGAGGGGAGCCTCACCCCCTGCCCCCTCTCCTGGCAGGAGAGGGGGTGGAGAGGGGGTAGCACAGGCTTCCAAGCCTGTGTTTTCTTCTTGGCTCGCGCCGACGCAGGCTTGGAAGCCTGCGCTACCCGGAGTGGGAATCCTCGCGACCGCCGCGAGGCCGGGCGGGGTCTCGGTGTGGCTCATAGCCGCCAGGGCGCGGGGAGTGATCTCCACCACCTCGACCCCGGCGTCGAGCAGGGCGCGCAAGAGGCGATCTTCCTCCGGGCCGACGAACTTCTCGGGCGAGTAAGCGGCCCACTCGATCTCCGCCCCGGCGCGGAGGGCCTCCCCAATCAGCCGCCGCCCCTCCAAGGCAAAGAGGCCGGTCGCGCGGCGATGCTTGGCCTCGGAGAGAGAGCGAAAGAGTTTGACACGGGAGTTTTGAGGGGAGTCGATCATGGTTCTCGGTACGAAGGTCGTCATCGTCCAGCGCTCTACGGACAGGGAGGGCAGGCGGAGAATCTAGGATTCACCGGGAGCCCGCCACACGCGGAGGGACTACAGCCCGAACTCCTTCGCCAGCGTCCCCACGCTTGCTGCCGCGAGGCTGTCTACTATCAGGTCCGCCGCCGCCAGGGCCTCGCGGGGGGCGCTGGTGGTTACGGCGAGGCACCACATGCCAGCGGATTTGGCCGCGGTTACGCCTACCGGGGCGTCCTCTACTACTACGCACCGCTCCGGCGGGAGGCCCAGGCGCTCACCGGCCAGTTGGTAGATCTGCGGGTCGGGCTTCTTGCGGGTTACATCGTCGCCGGTGATGACTACGTCGAACCACTCCAGCTTGAGGCCGGTGCCCTCGATCACCGGGAACTGTTTCTCCCGGCGGCCGGAAGTGGCGATGGCGAGTCTCACTCGGTTACTCGTCCGCGCCTCGGCAACCAACTCCAGGACGCCCGGGGCGGCCGGAAGAGGTTCGCTGCGCAGGAGCTGGAAGAAGTTCTCCGCGCGCCGGTTGACCGCCGTCTCGGTGTCGATCTGCACCCCGTACTGCTCGGCCACGCCCTCGACGTAGCGCTCGTCGCCGGTGCCGATGAAGGGGTAGAAATCCGCCGGCTGTACGGTGACGCCGTACAGCTCGGCGAACATCAGCGCGCTGGCCCGCGCGTTGAGCGCTTCCGTGTCGGCGAGGACGCCGTCTACGTCGAAGATGAGGGCCCAAGTGGTCATAGTCGGAGGAGGCACAGACCGTCGTCAACCAGCAGCCAAAACAACGGGCGGAACCCCGTAGTAGGGATTCCGCCCGCTAGCGTGCGATTCCTTGTTCTGGTCCGGCTAGGCCGCGGCTTTGGCTTGCTCCACTACCGCGTCAAAGGCCTGGGGGTCTTCGACGGCCAAGTGGGCGAGCATCGGCCGGTTGAGGGCGATGTCGGCCTTGCGCAGCAGCCCGGCCAGCTTGGAGTAGGTCAGGCCGCGCATACGGGCGGCGGCGTTGATCCGGGCGATCCACAGGCGGCGGAAGTCCCGCTTCTTGCGGCGTCGGTCGCGCCAGGCGGACATCCCCGCGCGCATGAGGGCGGTCTTGGCGGTGCGGATGAGGCGGTGCCGGCCGCCCCAGTATCCCTTAGCGGCCTTCAGCACCTTGTTGTGCCGGCGGCGGCGTACGATTCCAGTCCTTACTCTCGGCATCTCTGTTCAACCTTCCTGGTAGGCTAGAGCCCTCGGGAGGACGGGCAGGAGAGTCTGCCCTCGGGACCTCCGCCTCTTCTGCCGGCATGCGCAGAGAGGGAGCCGGCGCCCCCGGTCACGGCTTCTTGTACGGAATCAGCAGCTTGAGCGTAGCCGTATCGGTGTCGTTAAGGACACTGTCCCCCGAGAGAGAGCGCTTGCGACGGGAGGACTTCTTGGACAGCATATGGTTGAGGCCCCGCTGGCGGTGGTAGACCTTCCCCGTACCGGTCACGGCGAACCGCTTGGCGGCCGCCTTCTTGGTTTTCATCTTGTTCTTAGCCATG
>JALGSV010000066.1 GCA_029821755.1 Candidatus Zipacnadum vermilionense
CCGGTGCACCGATGGCTGCTGGAAGGCAGGGAAGAAGACGCCCGGCAGGCGTACGACGAGATGATGAAGGCCCTGGATGCGCTGATCGTTGACGCCTTCACCTGGCCTTACGGCGGCGAACACACTGGCATCAATGCCTTCCCCTGGTGGATGATGACCCATGCGTCGCATACCGACGTGCTGTTGGGTGACCCCAGCTTCACCGCCGGGGAGCGCAAGGCGCTGCGGGCGCGGATGGCCTTCCTGACCTATCTGATCTGGGATGGGGAGTACCTGCCGCCGCGCAAGGCGGGCTTCGGCTGGGGCTCGGCGGGGATGCCCACCAACGTGGGCGGGGGGCGCGGGGCGCTGTCGGCGCTGCTCTCCGACCATCCGCAAGCTGACGCCTGGATAGCGGAATGCGTGAAGTACCAGACCTACGTGGTCCAGCAGTACTTCGGGGAGGACGGTACGCCCTTCTCCTGCCCACACTACAGCCTGGCCACCGAAGGAGGCCCGGTGTTGAACGTCTTGCTGGCGCTACAGAGCACCGGCAAGATCGGCGACATCAGGAAGACCTTCCCCAGCCTGCACCGTTACGCCCAGTTCATCGTGGACATGATGCCGCCGGAGGACATACGCTTCGGGATGCACATTCTGCCCACGCTGGGGGACACCTACTGGGAGGGCAACGGCCTGTCCGGGCACATCGCGGGAATGTTCAAGGAAAGCGATCCAAAGCTGGCCGGAGCGCTGATGTGGACCTGGCTCAACAGCGGGCGTTCGCTGCAAGGCTTCATCAACGCAGCCTTCTTCCTGGACCCGACCATCCCGGCGCAGGAGCCGCAGCTTAAGAGCGTGGTCTACCCCGGCTTTGGAGCCTTTCTGCGCAGCGGGCCGGGAACGCCGGAGGAGTCGTACGTCGCCATCCGCTTTGGGGACTTCACCATCGGGCACATGCACAACGACGCCGGGGGCGTGCACTGGTATGCTCGCGGCGTGCCGCTGGCGCTGGACTTCGCCTCCATGTACACGCCGCACACCGCCTCCCCCTGGTGGCACAGCACACTCTCCTACAACCACCAGGAGCATCAGACGCCGGTGCCCTGCCCCGGGCGGGGCGCTGCCGACTGCTTCTACACGGGCAAGAACTGGTACGAGCATCAGTTCGAGCCCGATGTGGCGCTGGCGCCTATCGCCGACGAGGCGGCCTCCTCTATCACCGATATGAACGGCGTCATCGCCGCCTTCGCTACCCAGCCCGGGGCTGACTACGTGCGGGGCGAGGCCAACCGCCGCTGGTTTGAGAAACTGCCGTACTACAACCAAGGGGAAGGAGATCCGGACCCGTGGACGCAGTTCACGGTCTTCGACAAGGTGGAGCTGGCGCATCCCTTCCGCTGGACGCGGCAGTTTGCCTTTGTGAAGGACGACTCACCCGCCGGGCCGAACTACTTGGTGATCGCGGACGATCTGGCCGGCAATCAAGAACTGGAGCCCGCCTTCAGCTTGTGGTGCCTGGCCAACGACGTACAGGACGCCGGAAACCGCAGCTACCGCTTCACCGGACAGCACGGGATTGACCTCGACATGTTCATTGCGGAGCCCGCGGCGGGCCGGGTGCAGTTGGGCGAATGGGGCCACAAGCAAGGGTTCTTGGGCGGCGGCGAGGAACACCAGAAGCTGGTGCGCGTCTTCGGCCAGGCCGATGGCGGAGGCTTCCGGGTGGTCCTGTACCCCCGTAAGCCCGAGGAGCCGCGGCCGGAGGTCACGACGCTCGCCGACGGGCGACTTCTGAAGGTGACGCTGCCGGACCAAACGCACTGGATCCTGCTCAGCAAGGACCCGGTTACGGTGACCGACGGCCCGGCGCGTCTTGCCGGCACGGCCGCCGTGGTCAAGCGCTGGGCGGACGGGCGAGCGCAGGTGATACTGCTGGCCGGGGGCGAGGCGGCCTGCGGGGAGTTGACACTCAAGAGTGCCGAGCCGGCTAGCCTCCGGGAATGACCGCCGGCGGCCAGGCTGCGGCTGGCGCCGGTCCGCAGAGCCCCGAGCGGGGCTCCCCTCGCCGAGTCCGAATGGTCTAGCCCTGCATACGAGCCAAGGAGAATCATGATGAACTTACTGAGATATGTGACTTGTGCCGTACTGGCCTCTCTACTCCTAGGGGGGCCGCTGCCCACGGGGGCCGCGACCGAGGCGGAGCTTCTCTGGCAACCAGGCCCCTCCACCCGCGAGGCGCTGGCGGGCACGGTGCTGGAGAACGACCTGGTGTATGTGAAGGGCAACGGTCAACCCGCCGCCAAATACTACCCCCAGGCCGCCGTGGTCCAGTGGGGCCCGATTCCGGCGGAGCAACCGGGGCGGTACCGGGTCCGCCTGCGGGCGCGTACCGAGAGGTTCGGGACTAGCCCGCTGGTGCTGCAGGCCTGGGTGCCCAAAGAGAACGGGGGCGTCTTCCACGCCACCGGGTACGGGCCAATCCCCCTTCCTCTTGCCACGACCCCCATGAGCGGATACCAATTTGCCGCGCCCGGCGAGTGGCAGGACTTCGCGCTCGAGTTTGAGGTGGAGCCGGGCCAGCCGGTGAGGGTCGGGGCGATGTACGTGGGCGAGACTACCTGCCCCGCCGGACGGGTCCAGATCGAGAAGGCCTCGTTGACCTTGGAGAA
The DNA here is from genome assembly GCA_029821755.1 of Candidatus Zipacnadum vermilionense. GTDB lineage: Bacteria > Armatimonadota > Zipacnadia > Zipacnadales > Zipacnadaceae > Zipacnadum > Zipacnadum vermilionense. The sequence goes on from JALGSV010000066.1 coordinate 2,652, forward strand.
GGTGGACCTGCCCGTGTCGGTCAGCTGGGCCAGGCCGGTCAAGCTGCGCTACCACCACGGGGAGCCGGGCGTGCTGGAGGTGCGGCTGGTCAATGCCACGGCCGCACCGCAGGAGGTGCTACTCCGTCCGGTCATTGTGGATGAGGACGGGAAGGCGGTCTCCGGAACGCCAGTCAAGTTTACGGTGGCACCCCAGGCGAGCCTCAACGGGAGCGTGCCGTTTGCCGTACCGACCCGGGACGGCGGCTATGAGGTGCGAGCGGAACTGCTGCAGGGCGGCAAGGTGATTGACCAGCGCAGCGAGGTCTTCGCCGTCAGCGATAGCCCGTTTCGATGCATGATCGTGGCTAACCGTGACATAGGGCCGTACATGCTCGCCTCGGCGCATGCCCGGGGCCTGCAGGGATTCCGCGAGAGGGTGCTGGACCGGTGGGAGCAGTATGTCAAGGACTGCCAGGCTTCGGTCGAGAGGGCGCGGCGGGCTTACGTCACCTATTTCGAGTGGTTCGCCTGGGCGCGCGAGGATGCGACCGTGATGACCGAGGACTCCGACGAGCCGTATCTCAGTGGGCAGACGTGCTATTCGGTCTCCCGCAAGCAGATACTCCTGCTCAACGACCTGATGAAGCGACAGGGGATTGCCCCGGTGGCCTACCTCAACGCCATTCCCTTCGGCTGGCCCGGCTTCGAGGTGGTGCGGCGGCACCCGGAGTGGTACGTCGGGGCGAACTTCAACACGGAGCTGCTGGAGAAGTACCAGAACGACGATCAGGGGGCCATCGCCACCTACCCCTGTATCACCATGGATTTCGAGGTCCGCTCCGCCAACGGTCGGCAGACCTACCTCGAGTACCACGTTCAGCAGCTAGCGGCCAGCGCGAAGCTGTACGGTTGGGAGGCCTACCGCTACGACGCCGGCCCCCTCTCTGTTCAGCACTTCCCCGGCGTCAAGACGGCGCTGGCTAAGCTGAATCCGCCCGTGGGCATCGGCAATAACCTCGGGGTCTGCTGCCTGGGCAACCAGCCCAGCGCCGACTGGACGACCTACTGCCGCGACGGCGCCCTCATGATGGAGGAGATAACCAGGCGTGCCTTCCACTCGCCCGTCAGCCCCCAGCGCCGCTGGGCCGACTGGATCGGCCTGCTGCGGACGGGGGCGCACCTGACCCGCTCCGTGGGCGGACATTACACCTTCATCAACGCCGGCGGCAACTGGCTTTCGACGGCGCTCGGCTTTGCGGCCGGGGGGCATCCCTATAGCTGCTTCGACAGTCCCTACGGAGCCACCAAGCGGTTCATGATTCGCTACGGGTCCTACTTCTGGGACCCGAGGACGCAGCTCCTGGACGCCCCCGAGCAGGTGCTCGCAGTCACGAGCCCCCGTCCCGTCTGGTGGAAGCCGCTGGTTAGCGAACGTAAGTTGGGTCCCGGTCACCGCCAGGTGATCGTGCCGCTATTCAACCCACCCGCCGGGGAACAGGTGGTCGACCTCGTCTGCGAGGCCCCCGCCGAAGGGGTAGTGGTAACCTTCACGCCGGCTGAGGGCGAGACGGTCACCGCCTGTGTCCTGACCCCGGAGCCCGTGGCGACGCGGGTCGCGCTGCCGATCAAGACTCTCGGCGATGGACGAGCGCAGGTTACGGTCCCGCGTTTCTGGGGCTGGAGCAACGTGGTGTTTGACTGCGGAGGGAAGTAAGGCGGCCCTGGGTGTCTTGACAGTGGGACCACCCCACTATACTGTACTTAGTTCACACCGTGCTTGCGTTGGTGATCTGACGCGAGGTGACATGGGGAGCCGCCCTTCACGGACTCGGTGTGCCGCCCCCTAGGCCAACTGAGGAGGATCATGATGAGTCTTCTGAGATATGTGATTTGTGCCGCCCTAACCTCTCTACTCCTAGGGGGGCCGCTGCCCACGGGGGCCGCGACCGAGGCGGAGTTCCTCTGGCAACCAGGCCCCTCCACCCGCGAGGCGTTGGCGGGCGCCGTGCTGGAAAATGACTTGGTGTATGTGGAGGGCAACGGTCAACCCGCCGCTAACTACTACCCTCAGGCCGCGGTGGTCCAGGTGGGACCGATTGCGGGGGAGCAACCGGGGCGGTACCGGGTCCGCCTACGGGCGCGTACCGAGAAGCTCGCGGCCAGCCCGCTGGTGCTGCAAGCCTGGGTGCCCCAGGAATCCGGGGGCGCCTTCGACGCCACCGGGTACGGGCAAATCCCCATCCCTCTTGCCGCAACCTCCATGAGCGGGTATCGGTTCGCCGCGCCCGGCGAGTGGCAGGACTTCACGTTGGAGTTTGAGGTGGAGAGCGGCAAGCCGGTGAGGGTGGGCTTGATGTACCTGGGCGAGGCCACCTGCGCCGCCGGAAGGGTTCAGGTCGAGAAGGCCTCGTTGAGCTTGGAGAAGGTAGACCTGCCCTTACGAGTGGGCCACGCCCTGGTAAGCCGGCTCCGCTACCATCATGGCGAGCCGGGCGAGATCCAGGTCCAGCTCTGCAATGACACGGCGCAGCCTCAGACGGTGCAGGCGCGGCCGGTAGTGGTGGACGAGGCGGGCAAGAGCACCTCCGGCCCGGCGGTTACTCTCACCATACCGCCGGGGACGCTCAACGCTGTCCTTCCCTTCGCCCTCCCCGCGCAGGATGGCGGCTATGAGGGCCGCGCGGAAATACTGGTCGCCGGGAAGGTCGTGGAGAGCCGCTCCGCTGACGTGTTCTGCCTCAGCGACAGCCCCTTCCAGTTCGCCATCCAGGCGCACGGGGACCAGTTCCCCCGCATCCTGTCCTCCGCCGGAGCATTAGCGAGCTTCAGGACCGACGTGATGGACAACTGGGACGCCTACGAGGAATCCTGCCGGGAGGCCCTGGGCCAGGTGCGACGCAACTACCTGACCTACATGGAGTGGTTTGCCTGGGCACGCGAGGATGCGACCGTGATGACGGAGGATTCCGACGAGCCGTATCTCGCCGGACAGTGCAGCTGGCCAGTCTCGCGCAAGCAGGTGCGCCTCATCAACGACTTACTCCGGAGCCAGGGCATCGCGCCGGTGGCCTACCTCAACTCTATCCCCTTTGGTTGGCCCGGGTTCGAGGTGGTGCGGCGGCACCCGGAGTGGTACGTCGGGGCTAACTTCAACACCGAGCTGCTGGAGAAGTACCAGAACGACGACCAAGGGGCCCGTGTCACCTACCCCTGTATCTCCATGGACTTCGAGGCTCGTTCCGCCAACGGGGGGCAAACCTACCTTGATTACCACATCGGTCAACTGATCGACAGCGCCGCCATGTACGGTTGGGAGGCCTACCGCTACGACGCCGGCCCCCTCTCTGCCCAGTACTTCCCGGCGGCGAAGACCGCTCTCGCCAAGCTGAACCCGCCGGTCGCCATCGGCAATAACCTGGGGGTGTGCTGCCTGGGTAACCAGCCCAGCGCTGACTGGACCACGTACTGCCGCGACGGCTCCTACATGATGGAGGAGATGATTAGGAGTGCCTTTCACTCGCCCACCAGCCCCCAGCGCCGCTGGGCCGACTGGATCGGCCTGCTGCGGACGGGGGCGCACCTGACCCGCTCTGTGGGCGGACACTATACCTACATCAACGCCGGTGGCAATTGGCTCTCCACGGCGCTGGGCTTTGCCGTCGGGGGCCATCCCTGGGGAGCCTATGATAGTCCGTACGGCGAGCAGAAGCGCTTCATGGTGCGCTACGGGTACTACTTCTGGGACCTGCGCACGCAGTTCCTGGACGCCTCCGAGAAGGTGCTGACAGTCACGAGCCCCCGCCCGGTCTGGTGGAAGCCGCTGGTCAGCGAGCGCCGGTTGGGCCCCGGTCACCGCCAGGTGATCGTGCCGCTATTCAACCCACCCGCCGGGGAACAGGTGGTCGACCTCGTCTGCGAGGCCCCCGCCGAGGGGGTAGTGGTAACCTTCACGCCGGCTGAGGGCGAGACGGTCACCGCCTGTGTCCTGACCCCGGAGCCCGTGGCGACGCGGGCCGCGCTGCCGATCAAGACTCTCGGCGATGGACGAGCGCAGGTTACGGTCCCGCGCTTCTGGGGCTGGAGCAACGTGGTGTTTGACTGCGGAGGGAAGTAAGGCGGCCCTGGGTGCGGCACCTTTAGTGCCTTGACAGCGGGGTCCGCCCCACTATACTCACACCGTGTTGGGGCTGGCGATTTGACGCGAGGCGCTGGGCAAATGGGCTTTACCAGGCGAAATCTGCGAGCATGGCCTCCGGATGCGAGCCAGGGAGGATCGAGATGAGATCACTGAGACACGTGGCTGTTTGCATGATCGTTTGCTTGCTGGTCGGGCAGTGGGTGGAGGTGCGGTGCGCGGGGGCTGCGGAGCCTACGCCTGGGGTGTGGCAAACTGGCCCCACCACCCGCGAGGCGCTGGCGGGCACCGTGTTGGAGAACGACCTGGTGTACGTGGAGGGCAAGGGCCAGCCGGGGCCAAACTACTATCCCCTACTCTCGGTGGTCCAGTGGGGGCCGATCTCGGCCGAGCAACCGGGGCGGTACCGGGTCCGCCTGCGGGCGCGTACCGAGAAGTTCGGGACCAGTCCTCTGGTCCTGCAAGCCTGGGTGCCCCAGGAGAACGGGGGCGCCTTCGACGCCACCGGATATGGGGAGGTCTCCATCCCCCTCGCCGCAACCTCTATGAATGGGTACCGGTTTGACGCGCCCAGCGAGTGGCAGGATTTCGCGCTGGAGTTCGAGGTGGAGGCGGGCAAGCCGGTGATGGTGGGCGCGATGTACCGGGGGGGAACCACCTGCGCCGCCGGGAAGGTGCAGATCGAGAAGGCCTCCCTGACCCTGGAGAAGGTAGACGTTCCCGTCTGCGTCAGTTGGGCCCGGCCGGTCAAGGTGCGCTACAAGCACGGGGAGCCGGGCGCACTGGAGGTGCGGCTAGTCAATGCCCTGGCGACGACGCAGGAGGTGCAGGTACGTCCGGTCATTATCGATGAGGACGGGAAGGCGGTCGCCGGAACGCCAGTCAAGTTCACGGTGGAAGCCCAGGCGAGCCTCAGCGGGAGCGTGCCGTTTGCCGTGCCGGCCCAGGACGGCGGCTATGAGGCGCGGGCGGAACTGCTACTGGGCGGCCAGGTGATTGACCAGAGGGGCGACGTCTTTGCCGTCAGCGATAGCCCGTTTCGGTGCATGATCCAGTGCAATGTCGCGGCACCGTACCTGCTGCCCGGGGCGCATCATCTCGGTCTGCAGGGCTTCAAGGAGAAGGTGCTGGACAACTGGGAGCAATATGCCCAGGACTGCCAGGCAGCGGTGGAGGCCGCGCGGCGGGAATACGCCACCTACTTCGAGTACTTTGCCTGGGCGCGCGAGGATGCGACCGTGATGACGGAGGATTCCGACGAGCCGTATCTCGGCGGGCAGACGTTCTATCCGGTCTCTCGCAAGCAGATTCTCCTGCTGAACAGCCTAATGAAGCAGCACGGGATTGCGCCGGCGGCCTACACCAATTCCATTCCCTTCGGCTGGCCGGGGTTTGAGGTGGTGCGACGGCATCCCGAGTGGTACGCAGGAGCCGGCTTCAACACCGCCGTCATGGAGCAGTACCAGAACGACGAAACCGTCTCGGGGAACGTATACCCCCACATCAGCATGAACTTCGACACGCGGTCCGCCAACGGCGGACAGACCTACCTGGAATACCACACGGCCCAACTAGTGGCCAGCGCCAAGCTATACGGCTGGGAGGCCTACCGCTACGATGCCGGGCCGCTGGCGACCAAGCACTTCCCGACGGTCAAGGCGGCCCTGGCCAAGCTGGACCCGCCGGTGAGCATCGGCAATAACCTGGGGGTGTGCTGCCTGGGTAACCAGCCCAGCGCTGACTGGACCACGTACTGCCGCGAGGGCTCCCTCATGATGGAGGAGATGCTCAGGAGTGCCTTTCACTCGCCCACCAGCGCGCAGCGGCGCTGGCGGGACTGGATTGACTTGCTGCGGACGGGATCGCACCTGACCCGCTCCGCGGGCGGACACTATACCTACATCAACGCCGGTGGCAATTGGCTCTCCACGGCGCTGGGCTTTGCCGTCGGGGGCCATCCCTGTGGGTCCTACAACAGCCCCTATGGCGACCAGAAGCGGTTCATGGTGCGCTACGGGTCCTACTTCTGGGACCCGAGGACGCAGCTCCTGGACGCCCCTGAGAAGGTCCTCGCGGTATCCGGCCCCCGCCCCGTCTGGTGGCAGCCGCTGGTCAGCGAGCGCCGGTTGGGCCCCGGTCACCGCCAGGTGATCGTGCCGCTGTTCAATCCGCCCGCCGGGGAACAGGTGGTCGACCTCGTCTGCGAAGCCCCCGCGGACGGGGTAGTGGTAACCTTCACGCTGGCTGAGGGCGAAACGGTCACCGCCTGCGTCCTGACCCCGGAGCCCGTGGCGACGCGGGCCGCGCTGCCGATCAAGACTCTCGGCGATGGACGAGCGCAGGTTACGGTCCCGCGCTTCTGGGGCTGGAGCAACGTCGTCTTCGACTGCGAGGGAAAGTGAGGCGACCATGAGAGCCACCCCCCTTACACTGGCTCTGGCCTGGTCTCTACTCTCGGTGGTCGGCCTGCAAGCCGAGCAACAGAAGACCGCAGCCCAGGCCGACAACCAGCCGGCGGAAGAGATCCTGATCGATCCGACTCGACCTGCCCCGGGGGTGGGCCGTGTGCTCCCCGATCTCCAGGCGCGAGACGGCCATGCCCTTGTCGCCGACCCGGCTGACGAGGGGTGGATGTGGAGCCACTACCTCTACTGG
>JALGSV010000067.1 GCA_029821755.1 Candidatus Zipacnadum vermilionense
TTCTCCAGACAGTTGGTGTGTACCTTCCCTCTGACGTAGAACTCGGCATGATTGATCGTCTCGTGGGTTGGCTCCCCTGCCTCCGGTTTCCCCGGCCATGCACCGGAATCCTGTCGGCCGGGACTGCTCTGGCGCCCCCCTCACAGACTACCCATGGGGTCCGCGATCGGTAGCACCGGCGTCTCGCCGGCGTAGACAGCTCCTCCGGGGGACACGCCCTTACCAGACCTCGAGGCGGACCGGACCGAGGAGTCCGGACGCGAGCGTGGCCCCCGGTCCTCGGGTGCCCCACTCGTCCCAGGCGAGACGGTTGGCGATCAGGTTGGCGGCTATCACCACCAACTCGTTCTCACCCTCCTGCAACAGTTCGGTGATCTCCACGCGGTAGGGGGGCCAGATACGAGTCCCCGCGAGTTGTCCGTTGACCCAGACCTCGGCGCATTCCCGGACCTCACCTAGGTTGAGGGTCACGCGACCGGACGCGCCGGACAGCCCGCCCCACGGGAAGGTCGTCCGGTACAGCCCCCGCCCGCTGTACCACCACAGGCGCTGCTCCGTCCATGACCCCAGGGGGACCTCCACCGGCTCACAGCGGAAGACCAGGGAGCCAGTGAGACCGAATTGTGGGGCCAGGGAGGCGCATTCTATCGCGATCAGGCCGTGGCCTGGAGGGCACGGGGGCAGCTCCAGCCAACCGGGCTCCTGGCGCTCGTGCCCCAGGACCACCCGTTGCGGCTCGCCGTTGACGTAGAGCGCATACTCCTTCTCCACCGGCAGCGGCAAGCGCAGGGCGGTGGCGCCTGGCGGCAGGGCGGCGCGGAAGAGGCGGCTGCCTGCATCATCGTACAGCAGCGGCCCCCGCAGGCAGTGGGCCGTGTCCCAGTCGCTGTCGTCGAATTCGGGAAGGAACCACTCCTGCCAGAGCGTCGCGTCAGCGTCCTCGCGGGGCTGAGGGGATAGCTCCCGGGTGCGGAAGACCGGCACGGACACCTCCTGGGCACCTACCTGGCAGCGCCAGTCTGTGTCGAGTTCGGTAGGCACCGGCACGAAGGTCCACGGACCGTCAAGGGGCAGGACGCGGGGGTCCTGGCCGCGACGCCACGTCGGGAGGGGAGCGACGGGCGCGGCGGGCGTGCCGTCCTTCTCCAGCACGATGTAGACCGCCTCATCCGGCCCCATCCACAGGCTGACATCCGTATGCTCTTCCGCCTGGTTAGTCTCCAAGGCGTAGGCCTGACCCTCCTCCGCATCCCACAGGCTCGCGGCGCCCTGGGCGTATAGGCGCAGGCGGACGCGCTCCTCGGACGCAGCGTGGTGGCTGACCAGGTAGACGTCCGCGGTCCCGGTCTGGCGATGGCTGATCTCCAGGGCGGCCGGGTTGCCGCTGAGCACCTCCACGTCCCGTTTGAGCGCCCAGCGCAGAGCCTGGAAAGCCTCCTCGGGAGTGGCCACCGACCGAGCCACGCCGCGCAACTGCTCAACCAGCCGCGCTAGGTCAGGGTCGCCCCGGCCCGCGTCCGTGCTCACCGTCGGCCACTTGCCGACTACGATCACCATCCCGCCCTGCCGGGCGAACTCCAGCGCTCTCTCCACATCCACCCGCCTCGCCGTCGTCATCGGGGGCAGAATGAGCGCCTCGTACTCTTCGTCCGCCAGGCGCAGGCGCCCGTCCTCCAGCGTCCCTTCCTCTAAGGCCTGGCCGTCAATCACGTCGTGATCCATCTGCGCGGCCATCAGGCCGTCCACAATCGCTTCAAAGACCTCGCGGTCCGGACGACTGGCCTCGGTCTGGAGGGTGGCGATCATCCAGGGGTAGGTGTAGCCACGGCCGCCGCGGGCGTCGCCCATCCAGGAGACGACCGGGTAGAGCACGGCGATCTGCGCGACGTGGTGTCCCTGCCGGTTCATGAAGCACTGGCGGGCGGTGAGGGCGGCGACCTGGTCGTAGTACTTCCAGTAGCGGTTGTGGTCGAAGAAGCTGGGTGGGCACTCGACCTTGGGGTTGTCGATAGTCTGGTAGAAGGCGTGAGGGACCTGCAGGTTACAGCCGGCTATGGCGAGCTGATTGTATGATTCACGCATCATGCGCGGGGAGGCCTCCCAGAGACCCATCAAGCCCAGACCCTCGCAGAGCACGACTTCCTTGCCGGTGATATGCGAAACACTGATGGCGGGCTTGAGGTAGTGGTAGGGCTTGTAGCCGCCGAGACTGTCCAGGCCCGGCCACTGCTGCTGTCGGAGGGTACGGAAGAGGTCGCCGGCCATCAGCCAGCGCTCGGGCTCCTCATACGTGTGGCCGGTGAGGGCCAGGCCGTGGGCCTCGCACCACTGGGCCATGGCGCCGACGTGGCGCTCGGCGAAGAGGGCGCTGAGCACATCCCAGTAGTCGGCACGCGTCTTCTCGCTCAGCGCGCCGCCCTGGAAGAAGAGCAGAGGAAGCAGGGGGAGCAGGTCGTAGCCCTGGCGCTGCCGGAACTGCTCGAGCAGGTCCGCGCCCCAGGTGAAGGGGCCGGAGGCGAGGGGGGCGGACTCGTCGTAGAAGATGGAAGGGATGAGTCCGCCGAAGTGCTCCCCGAAGCGGCGAGCGTACTCCTCGTGCGTGTAGCGCATAAAGTCCTGAGTGGCTTGGGGGCTGACATAGTCGATGAGGCCGCCGTTACCCATCCGAAGCGGCGAGGGGTGCAGCGTGCGGAGGGTGTAGAAGACCATGACCTCCCAGGTGCCAGGGGGAACCGAGACGGAGACAGTTTCCTGCTCAGGCGGGGGCACGGCGAGGGTCTGAGCGCGGGCGAGGTCCAACTCCTCACCCTCCCAAGGGGCGAGGACGACTGAGAGAAACTCCTCCTGGCGGCCCCAGCCGAACAGGCCCTCCTCCCAGCCGCCCAGGCAGACCTGGGTCGGTCCCAAGGCGCGGCGGGAGCGCATCCCCAGACCGAGAGCGCAGTTCTCGCGCAGCGCCGTGACCCGCCCGCCGGCGGGGCCGCTCGACCAGTTGTACTCGTCGTACAGGTGCAGCGTGAAGCCGATTTCCTGCGCCTTGTCGACCAGGCAGGAGAAGGCCTCCCAATAGCGGTCAGTGAGGTAGTCGCGCCGGTCCATGCCGAAGCGCGGATGGGGCATGGCCTGGCGGACGCCGTGCCGAGCCATCTCCTCAATCTGCCGCGCCCATTCCTTCCCATCCACAGGCCCGTTGAGGAACCAAAAGGGGATCTGGGTGAAGGCGTCGGCAGGTTGTGCGAAACCGCGGAAGAGATCGTTGGGAGTCATGGTGTACCTCGGGGGATTGGGTCTTGGGCGGGCCCCGTCTAGGGGCAGACGTTTCACGCTCGTCACGAGCGCCCTGCATCTACCCCCACATCAGCAGTTCCGGTGTCCCGCCGAGGCCGAGTTTCTTCAGCAGGTACCCATCCTTACGGTGGGCCACGTCGGACCAGGGCGGTATGTGGTGCGTCAGACCCAGAACGTTCCCCAGGTTGCTGGACAACTCCACCGCGATCCGGTTCGCTCCTGGCTGCAGCAAGCGCGTGACGTCAACCTCCCAGGGCTCGCACCAGAGCCAGTTGGCCATCGCCAAGCCATCCTCCGTCACCAGCCAGGCCGCCACCTGATGCGGCTGAGGGAGGTCGGCTCCGAACTCGAAGCGCAGGTAGATCGGCCACTCCGATCGGACCATATTGCGCTCGAGGGCCAGGGCGATGGTGTCCTCCGCGTTGGGCACGGTGCAGAGGCCGGAGCCGCTGCCGAAGACGCCCATCGGGCAGGACCAGGGCGCCTCCCAGAAGCGCAGGGCAGCCTGGTCGAGCAGGAGGACGTTCGAGTCCAGGCGGGTGACCTTCCACGCCCCGCCCAGGGTCCGCACGCGAGGCGTGACCGTCGCGGCGGCGCGGGCCGGGCGGCGCGTTCTGTCCAGCGCTACCAATACCGACCCGCGGGCCGACAGGTCCATGGTGAATTCCGTCCGCCCCTCGCGGGCCTCAGCGGGGAGGGGCCGGACGGTGCCGGTATGGGCGTCCCATACCTCCACGCGACCCTCGCCCTCCAGGGAGACGGCGGCGCAGAAGGCCTGCTGCTTGCGGCCGAAGGTGAGGAAGTACAGATCGGTGTCGCCGCAGGAACGGTGCATGTAGACTAGTTCGGGGACGAACTTACCGGACTCGTCGGTTATGCGCACGTCAGCAGGGACCGAGGCGAGTGCCTTGGCGAGGGCGGCTACGGTAGGTTTCTTCACCCGTACTACCGCCGGGTTGTCCCAGAGCGTGGCGAGCTCGGCGGAGGGCCGACCGTCCACGCACTCCGTCGCCCGCTCCACCACAATCACCAGACCGCCCTGGGCCACCATCTCCCGCAGCAACGCCACAGTGCTCGCGTTCCAGGTCTCCGCGCCGGGGACGACCACCGCCTGATAGCGCATGTCGCCGACTACCATCTGCCCGTTCTCGACGCGGGCGTGGCGCTCCATGACCATCTCGTTGCCGAGGTCATAGTCGCGCTGGGTCTGGAGCAGCATCGCTGTCAGCTCCATCCAGGCGGCGTCCAGCGCCTCCGCTTTCTCCGGGACGAGGGGGGTGTAGAGCGCCCAGCAACTCTCGATAGGGTGCAGGAGAAGCACCCGGCGCTCGGCCTGGCCGCGCGTGAGGGCGTAAGTCAAGCGGGACCAGTAGTCATTGAAGGCCTTGTAGAGGTCGTAGCCGGGCTGGTGGTAGGAGCAGGAGGCGGGGTAGTCGCGCTTACGGCGGCCGCGGAGGGAGTAGTAGGCCAGGTGCTGGTTGACAAGGTTGACGCCGAGCGCCAGGTCCCAGTCGCCGGAAGGCTTCATCTCGGCCAGGGGCGTCTCCCAGCCCGCGCCGCCCCAGATCTCCGACAACACGCGCCGCCCGCCCAGCTGGCTCGCGACGCTGACGCACTGCTTAGGCAGTAGCGGTGAGGCCATCACGCCGGTGCCCAAGTGGTCAATGCCGGGGATCTGCATGTACTCGTAGTGCGGCATGGCCGCCCCGATGGCGCGGACCTGGTGGAGCAGGTTGTCCTCCATCATCATGTGCCCGGTGGCCGCGATCCCCCGCTCCTGGCACCAGTCGTGAATCTGCTGGGAATAGGCCTCCAGGAACAGCTCGGTGACGGTGCGGTAAAAGTCGAGGCGGAGGCGGCGGTAGTCGCCCTCCTCGTAGAACAGACTCTCCAGGTGCGGCTGCAGAGCATAGCCGCGGCGGGCTTTGAACTCCTGCTCCATTCGCCCAGTCCAGGGCACGGTCTGGAACAGGTCGGGACGGCCCCAGGGCACGTAGCTGGGCTCGTCGGTGAACGTACCGGAAGCAGCTTTGCCGAAGTGATCGCCAATGACGCGCTCGTACTCGTCATGGGTCAGACCCATAAAAGCGGCGACCACCTCGGGGTTGAGCACATCCACAGCCGCGGCGCCGTTGAAGTCGTGAGCCAGCGGAGCACGCTCGACGGTGAGGACCCGGCGACCGTCCACCTCCCGACAGACCAGAGTCTGAGCGGCGAAGTCGAGCCCGGGGACCTCCGCGATCTTGCCGCCGGCGAAGCCGCTGGGCCAGCGGTCCTCGTCGTAGATCCAGGCCTGCATCCCCAGGCGTGCGGCTTCCTCGGTGCAGACGCGGACGTGCTCGAACCACTCCGCACCCAGGTAGGGGATCTTGAGGCCGATGCGAGCGTGCATGAAGAAGCCCCCGAACCCGGGGGCTTTCATGTCGCGGATCTGACGGCGGAGTTCCCGTGGCTCCTGGGCCTCGTTCCAGACCCAGAAGGGCGCCGGGCGAAACTCGGCAGGAGGGTTGCGCCAGAGGGCGGGGTCGAGCTCGGGGGCAGGGGATGGTTTCAAGGGGAGGCTCCTTCGAGGGGCGGCTGGAGCGATAGTCGAAACGAAAGTTGGACCGGCAGGGAGGCCTCAACCGGCGCGCGCGCTGTACCAACCTCTCCCCAGCGCCACGCGGACGTGGCGCTGGGGAGAGCTGGCGAGGGGAACAGCAGTTCGGGTGATCCTGCCTAGCCCGCTGCTTTCCGGATGCCGGCCACCAGCGCAGCGCGCTCCTCCTCGGTACGCGTGGGGCTCATGGCGAGGTTGACCGTGCGGGCCATGATGTCGAGGCTGCGCGGGCACATGTCTGGGGTGTAGACCCAGTCACACTCGCCGGTCTTGAAGGGGTTACGGCGCGCGTCGACGCTGCCCCGCTGCTCCATGATGCTCTCCCAGTTGGCGTAGACGTGCCGCCCGCTGTTGATCGGCGAGCCCGCGCCGAAGCCGGTCTCACCCAGCTTCTCCACGAACCCGGCGGCTGCCTCGCCGCTCTCGAAGAGCAGGCTGAACATGACCGCGCACTCGCCCTCCGCGTCGTTAACCGGGCTGAATTCGAAGCCACCGGTGCCCTCCAGCCCCTCCCGGATGAGGCGCTTGTCCTCCCGCAGACCCGCGAGAATGCCGTCCAGGCGAGTCAGCTGGACCCGCAGGATCGCGGCGAGGATTTCGTTGAAGCGGAAGTTCCACCCGGCGAAGAGGGGGGTCTGCTTGGCTACACCCTCCTTGAAGAACACGCAGCCACCGTCGTGGTGCAAGCTGGCGCGCTCGAAAACCGCGTCGTCGTCGGTCACCATCGCCCCGCCCTCGCCACAGGAGATGACCTTGAAGTAGTTGAACGAGAAGCTCCCGGCGTGGCCCATAGAGCCCAGGCGCCGGCCCTTATAAGAGCCGCCATCGGCCTGGCAGGCGTCCTCCACAACCAGCAGGTTGTGCCGCTGGGCGACGTCCATAATCCCGTCCATGTTGCAGGGAAGGCCGTTCATGTGCACCGGCATGATGGCGCGGGTGCGGGGGGTGATCTTGGCCTCCACGTCGGCGGGATCGAGGGTGAGGCTCTCGTCGATCTCGGTGATGATCGGCACCGCTCCCACCGCCAGCGGGGCGAGCGCGGAGGCGATGAAGGTGTAGGCGGGAACAATCACCTCGTCCCCCGGCCCCACTTGCAGCCCGGCCAAGGCGCAAATGAGCGAGGCGGTGCCGCTGGTGACGGCCAGGGAGTGCTTGACGCCGATCTTGGCCGCCCACTCCTGCTCGAACAGGTCGGTCTGGCTCTGCTCTTCGCCCTGGTAGCGGAAGAGCTTGCCGCTACGAATGGTCTCCACGACGGCCTGGATTTCCTCTTCGCCGATGGTGTACATCGCAGTTCCTCCTTGGGAAACAGCTGAACTGAAGCTACCGTCACCCCCGGTCGCGCCCCGGGTGCGTCAGGACCCTACGAGGGGTTCCCCTAGCCTTGCTCCTGCTCCTCCTTCAAGCGTTCGTCGTAGTACTGACTTACCGACAGGCAGCGGATCCCCAGTCCCTTCGCGTACTCCAGAATCTCCCGCCACCAGTCGCCCTTTTGAGCGAAGCCTTCTGAGGTGTCGCAGCCGTGGTCGTGCGAGGCCATGCTCCAAACCAGGTCATCTCGGGCTACCCGGTCGGCCACCGTCTTAAGGTGCTCGAGGTAGGTGTCCTCGGGGCCCGGCTGGACGAACATGCGCCAGTAGAAGTCGTCCTGGTAGTCGTGCGCCATTATCTCCAGCGCTTCCGGGAAGCCCTGGACGCGGTAGAAGAAGGGCTGCCACTCCAGGGGCGTCGGCTGGCCGTCGCGCTCGTCGCGCCCCCAGCAGCGCAGGGCACGGAAGCCCAGGCCACAAACGATCTCCAGCAGGTCCGGACGGTCTCCCAAGCCCCGGTAGTAGCACCACGGCCCGGTCAGGGCCGTTGCTCGGCGCCCCAACACCCGCTCCCACAATTCCTGACAACGGGTGAGGTCCTCCTCCACCTCCGCCACCGACCCGCCGCGCTGCATGAACCAGTCGGTGGAGTTGTGGACCACCTTGCCGGGAGGCACTTGCACTAGGACGGTCTTGAGCAGCAGGTGATTGTAGGTGTGGCTCTGCACCTCCACCCAGGGGTTACTGTCCACCTCCTGGAAGGCCTCCGGGTAGGCCTGCAGGGTGCTACCGGTCACATAGTAAGTGACGGGCGTCTCCAGTTGCTCGAACAACACCGTGCCCCACTGGGCTACTCCGACGGAGGCTGGAGAGGCGCTTTCCACGTCGATTCCGAACAGCAAGGTGCCGGGCATACGGTGCTCCTTTCGAGTCCTCACGCGGTGGTTACGTGTACCGTCACGATCTCATACGCTCCCATCTCAAAGCTGACACACCGCTTGTCCACGCGCGGCCGGGCGGTGCGGCCGCGCTCGTACAGGAAGCGGGCCTGGGACACCGGCTCCCCGAAGCGCAAGACTACGTTCTGGGATTCGCCTCTCGTCTCCGCCAGGCGGATGATCCCCTCCGGTCGCCGGGAGGTTAGTCTTACCCCCGGCCCCTCCACCTGGACCGCCCCCGGCGCTTGGCCGGAGCCGCTGCCGCCCGCCAGCAGGAGGGGCTCGTTCATTTCCATCGCCGCCGCGATCGGGTCCTGCAAGTTCCAGCCCAGCGCGAGCCGCCGGCGGGTGACTCCCTCCAGCGGGAACATCACTGCCGCCTCCACGGCCCGCTCCTCCACGTTGTGCCAGATGTTGCCGTAGTTGATCAGGCTCAGCGCTCCGGCGGGCAAGTGGCTGACCAGAACGTAGGGGCTGGTGACTACGCTCTTGCGGGTCTCCTGGAGGAAGTGGCTGATGAAGGCCTCGTGGCGCAGCAGGTCCCCCTCCGTCTCCAGCCGCAGATAAAGCGCATTCGCCAGCTTGTCTACGATGCCGGGATCGTGGCCCTGCGTCTCGGTCACCAGGTGCAGCAGCGGCGATCCGGCGACCTGCACCAGGCACAGCCGCACTTCAATCTCTTCCGCCGGCTCTACCCAACGCGCTTCGGCGCAGCTTAGCGCTCCCGCACCGGTTGTCTGCAGGTCCACCCGGCTGAAGTTGCCCCCTGAGGCCAGTCGCGGCAGCAGCGCCAGCCGCAGATCGCCATGGTGCAGCACCACATCCTCTCGCCGCCCGAGCGCGATCTCCCAGGCCCAGCTCTGCCCCGCCGCCTCTACCGGCTCGCCCAGAGCCACCGCCTCC
>JALGSV010000035.1 GCA_029821755.1 Candidatus Zipacnadum vermilionense
GGGCGCCTTGTTCACCTATTCAGTTGTCAGGGCTTGAAGCGGGGTAGCCTAGCGCCAGCCGCCGCCACCGCCGCCACCGCCGCCGCCGTAGCCGCCGCGGCCGCCGCCGCCGCCGCCACCACCGCGGTTGCCCTGCGGGCGGGCCTCGTTAACCGTCAACGCACGCCCCTCCCACTCCTTGCCGTTCAACTCGGCAATGGCCTTCTGCGCCTCGGCCTCATCACCCATCTCGACAAAGCCGAAGCCACGCGACCGGCCGCTGTCCCGGTCCTGCATGACGATGGCGTCGTCGACGGTGCCAAAAGCCTCAAACTCGGTTCGCAAGCTGCTGCTCGTACTCGAATACGGCAAGTTGCCTACATAGATACGCATACAAACGGTCTCCTTCGCGTCTCTTTGGACGCGCACCAACTGGGATAACAGGGTTCCAACGAGAAGCTAAGGAGCAACCAGTCGAGGCATGAACCGGAGTCCTGCGAGCGAACCGCCGCCACTTTTCTTCCATCCTGCATGGGCATTATACCAGGATGAAGAAAAAAAGCAAGACCTGGGGATAGTAACCATAGAATCGTGGGGTGGATAGAGGTGGACGGGGCGGGCCGAGTCGATCCCGGCCGGTGCCCGGCCCGGCTGCTGCTAGTGCAGCAAGCTGTCCAGAGCCGCGGTGGCGGCGGTTACGGTGGCGCGAACGGACTCACCCAGGCCCTGCCAGGCGGCGACAGTAGCTACGCCCATCACCCCTAGCAGCATGGCATACTCCATGCTAGAGGAGCCGTTTTGGTCACCGGCCCAGCGCCGCAAGTGTGGCACTGGCAACCAGCGGAGAGTACCCCAGGACAGCCCGACAATGCCGCGAAAGAGACCAGAACCCATTTGTTCTTCCTCCTGTCACTGGGCGCAAGCGAAAAAGCCAGACAGGGTAATCACCCTTACACGGCCCTGCGCCTTGCGCTCCCCCCGTCCTTCAGGTGTCCCCCGACTTGCGGAGACAGGCCTAAGACGATCCCCTCGCCAGGCACTTCCAGCCGCTTAGGTCATCCCGTCTGGCTACAAGACCGGAACTGTAGGAGCTCCAGCCGGGTAGTAAAAGCAAAGGGTGGAGAGATCCCTCCCCACCCAACACTCACATGATACCGTACGGATAGCGATTGTCCAGGTGGTTGAACAACAATTGCCCATAACTTGACTGCGGACATAGCGATAGGGGAATGGATTCTTAGGAAGAGGTCGGAGAGAGCAAACGGGGGTATGGGGACAGGGAAGCAAAGACGCTGGTTACAGGGGGCAGCGGCCCACGAGGAGTTAGCGCTAGTCGGCGGCAGCACCAGCTAGCGCCAGGTGGCCCAGGTAGCAGGGGAGGCGGGGCCTTCCGACGCCTGACCCACGGCCTCGGCTTGCGCACCCACACCGGCGGTGAGGTCCTGGACCAGCGGTGCGGATGCGCAGGCGACCGTGACCACCACCACCGCCAGCACGATCGCATACTCGACGCTGGTGGTGCCCTTCGCGTCCTTCGACCACCGCTTGGCACGCCTCCCCAGGGCCGTCAGGGCCTCGGAGAAGGCCAGGCCCACCACGCTACCGACCGCCAAGGCGGTGAAGACAATGCCTATATACGTAAGAATCATGTCCCAACTCATCTCTTACTCAACCCCTTAACAGTCCTGGTGGCACATGAGGACGGGCTGTTGGGACGCTGGAGGCGCCGCTACTCGCGGGTGACTACTATGCTGCTCTGCAGGTGGACCGAGTTGGTGCCTGGCGTGGCCATAGACGCGAACATTGATCCGGTTACCAGGGAGTGCGGATAGGCGAGGGTGATCCGCACCTGAGCTCGGGAGGGGGCAACGTTCTCCACTTTGGCGTCCCGAGGGGGCGCATCGGTCAGGGGGGTCCAGGCACTCCAGATGCCGTCGACGCAGGTGCGGTACGCTTGCTCGATGGTCAGTGCGCTGACGTTGAGGGTCGGGGCGGCGGCGCGGGCGACCTCGACGATTTCGGCGATGGTTGCGCCGACGGCCGCTGAGCGCGCGGCCTCGCGGCTGGCAGAGCCGACCACCAGGGAGTCCTTCACCACCAGGCCCATCTCGATGGTCCCCAGCAGGAGCAGGACCAGGAGGGGGGCGATGATCGCCATCTCCACGGTCAAGCTCCCCGCCGAAGCGCGGCGCCACCGCCGCTGCCGCCAATACACTCCTCCCAGTTCGTTCTTCACCGATATCATCTCCTCGTGGATCTGCCGGGAAAACGTTCTGCTAGCTCGGTGGCTGACTGATCGATACAGTCAGCGTCACGAGGGTCTCTCTCACTTTGGCCCCGAGCTCCACCCAGGCCCCCAGAGTGGCGACGACTACCAGGCTTAGGAGCAGAGCGTATTCGACCGAAGCGGTGCCTTGCTCGTCCTGTAGGGCCCAGCGCAGGCGGGCCAGAAAGGTGCCGTTCGTCCGCAGGGGGGCATCTGAGCGATCGGCGCTGACGGATTGTCGAAGTTCTGAATGCATGGCGTTGTCCTCGCCTTCCTAGCGGGGCCGGAAAACAAAAAAGCCAGACAATATTCCAACGTATGCGGCTGAGCGCCCCCGGGGCGCTTGCCGTCTGTGTTTGTCTCCCCCCATTTTGGAGACAAGTTAGACGGTACTCTTCTGAAGCCGATACGTGGTTTTGTCTGGCTGTCGCACGGAAGCCGCTGATGGCTCCGGGCTGATTGGCCGGTTAGGGACTCACTGCTCCTTCGTATGTTGGTTGCGAACGGGGCACTTCAAGTCATGTGCCCACCGCGTGTATATCATTCTAATCGGGACCGGTGAGCGGTACAATCCTCTTGAGCTAAATATGAGTATAAGCTTATCTATACTTTAGGGGACAATAAACAGCGCTTTGTCATGGAAGCGAGAGCGCAGGGCCGAGAGGGAGGTGTGCAGAGCCTGGACAGCCAATGTGGTTCTGTTAGGAGAGGGGGCGACAGGCGTCCTCGCCCATCGAGGAAGCGCATGAATACGCGGTTTCCGGCGCGGACCGGGAAGCCGGCGTCAGACGAAACGGGCTTCCGTAACAGAGCCAATATTGGGGCCGGAAGGGGGGAGGCGGGAGCGTCGTGCAACTTTTCCCGCGGTCCGGTCTCTAACAAGGAGACACTCCCCAGTTTCTCGGAAAGGTTCCCTATCGTGAACGTACCCCTGATGGATCTGAAGGCGGAATACCTCGACCTGCGCGCGGAGATGCTGGCGAGGATAGACGAGGCGCTGACCTCGATGCGGCTGTTCCTGGGGCCGAACGTCCAGGCGTTGGAAGAGGAGTTCGCCGACTTCTGTGGCGTCGAGTATGCGGTGGGCTGTGGCAGTGGGACGGATGCCTGCCAGCTCGCTCTGCAGGCGGCAGGTGTGAGGCCGGGGGACGAGGTCATCACCGTGGCCTGGACCTTCATCGCCACCCTCGCCTCGATCGTCCACCTAGGGGCCAAGCCGGTGCTGGTAGATATCGAGCCACGGCACTTCAACATGGACCCGGCGCTGGTGGAGGCGGCCATCACCGAGCGAACCAAGGCGATCTTCCCGGTGCATGTCTACGGCTATCCCGTGGACCTGGGGGCGCTGCGGGAGATCGCCGACCGGCACGGGGTGCTGCTGATTGAGGACGCCAGCCAGGCGCACGGGGCGCAGTGGCAGGGGAAGAGAGTGGGGAGCGTAGGGGAGGCCTCGGCCTTTAGCTGCTACATGAGCAAGAACCTGGGGGCGTACGGCGAGGCAGGGCTGATGACCACCAACGACAAGGGGCTAGCGGAGCAGCTGCGGCTGCTGCGCAACCACGGCTACACCGGCAAGTACGAGCATGGGCTGGTGGGCTACAACAGCCGGCTGGATGAGATCCAGGCGGCGATCCTGCGGATCAAGCTGGCGCGGCTGGAGCAGTCGATGGAGATTCGGCGGCGCCAGGCAGAGCTCTACACCGAGCGGCTGGCGGGGACACCGCTGACGCTGCCTTACGAAGAGCCGGGGTTCACGCACTGCTGGTACATGTACAACGTCCGCGCCCCGCGGCGGGATGAGCTAGTGGCGCACCTGGAGGCGCGGGGTGTGGCGACGGCGCAACATTACCGGATTCCGGCGCACAAGCAGGCGGCGCTGGCACCGTACGGCCTGAATGAGATAAGCCTGCCGGAGTCGGAGAAGGCCTCGGAGGAGATCCTCATCCTCCCCTGCCACCCCTACCTGAGCGAGGAGCAGATAGAGTACGTGGCGGAGGGGGTTAAGGAGTTCTACGGGTAGCCGAGTGGGGGCACTGCACGTAACTCCGGGGAGTTGGGTATGGTGGCCCCCGATGGCCACGCCTCTGGCGGGACACCCTCAACGCCTGCGTTGGGAGGTGGTGCCGGGGGTCGGGAGGAGGCGCTTCCTCCTCGTCCTCGTGTCTTCGGGTCAGCACTGCCCGGCCTCGTTGCCGAGGCCGATCGCGTACGGGCAGTAGCCTCAGTGCATTGCGACGGATACGCCGGGAAGCGGCCGCCCCCGCACGGGGCAGGTCTCCTCCACTTCCACGCGGAACCTTTCCCCTACTTCGGCGGTCTTTAGGCGACGGGTGCGCTATGTTGCGGATTGACCGATACCTGCTGCGGGAGATGCTGGTGCCCTTGCTGGTGGGGCTGGGGACGTTTGTGGTCATGATTACCGGCCACATGCTCTTCACCGTGGTGGACAGGGTCGTGGAGCACGGGGTGGGGCTGCCCTCGGTGGCGAAGTTCGTGGCGCTGCAGGTGCCGTATGCCATGCTGCTGTCGCTACCGGCGTCGGCACTGCTGGCCTCGTCACTGGCGCTGAACCGGATGGCCTCGGAGAATGAGCTGACCGCGCTGCGGGCGGGCGGGGCGGGGTTCTGGCGGATTCTGCGGCCGGTACTGCTGGTGGGGCTGGGGGCGTCGCTGGTGGCGCTCGTCCTGGCAGCAACGGTGGTGCCCGCCGCCAATCATGCCGCGGCGACAATGCTGGAGCACATGGTCGCTCAGCGGCCGACGTTGGCCTTCCAGCCGGGGAAGTTCACGCATACCGAGGCCGGGTGGGACTTCTTCGCAGAGAGAGTGGACCGGGCGCAGGGGAGGCTGGGAGACTTGTTCATCTTCCAACGGCGGCCCCGGGAGGCGCCGCTGCTGTTCCACGCTGCTGAGGCCAGCTTCTCCGAGTGGGGCCTGACTACGGGCCCGGCCAGCTTCTATACCCTCAGCCCCAGCGGCGTGCGGGACTGGGGCGAACTGGAGCGCCTACGGGTGAACCTGGGCGCCCTGGCGTTCATGCCCGGGATTTTGAGCAAGAACGTCAACGACTTGAGCTTCAGCGAACTGTGGGCCGAGTACCAGGAGAAGGAGAGCGCCGGGCGGGGCGGGGGGCGGCGGTATGCGGTGGAGCTGCACTGGCGCATCTCGCTGGCCTTCGCCTGCCTGGCCTTCACGCTGCTGGCGTTGCCGGTGACCCTAAGCTTCGCGCGGGGGCAGAGCTTGCTGGGGGTGCTGGCAACGCTGCTGCTGGTGTTCGTGTACTACGTGGTGATGCTGTGGTTGCGAATGGTGACGGAGGGCGGGGCGTTGCCGCCGGTGGTGGGGGCCTGGATAGAGAATGGGGTAATCATGGTGGCGGCGGGGGTAGGGCTGTGGCGGCAGAGGTAGGGGAGCCTATCCCCCTCCCCGGGCGCGGACGCAAGCCTAGTCGTAGGTGGTTCTCCACGATCATGTCATTCCTCCGGGCCTGCCAAACCAGGGCGTCTCTGTCCCTCCAGGGAGTGGTGCCCTTGGCCCTGCTGGCGTGCTGGCCGGTGTGGGCGGGGTCGCAGGCGGCCTTGACCAGGTTGGAGCCCGTAGAAACGAGGTTGGCGCAGGCGGCGACCGGGGAGGCGACTGCCACACCACCGCCATCCGACACCGGCGAGACGCCGGTGCCACCAGGGACGGAGCCTCACCCCCTGCCCCCTCCCCTCGCAGGGGAGGGGGTACAGAGCACCGGCGAGACGCCGGCGCTACCGGGAGAGGAGCCCTCAACACCTCCTACCGGCGGTAAGATGGAGCCGGCGTTCCCGGGGGAGCCGGCGGAGGGGCGGGTGATCATACGCGGGAAGCAGGTGCGCATCGAGAACGGGATCATCCATGCCCGGGGAGAGGTGGTGGTCCGATCTACCCAGTACACGCTGCGCGCGGACGAGGTGGAGTTTGACCAGGAGACGCAGTGGGCAACGCTGCGCGGGAACATCAGCCTGCAGGGCAAGGACCTCGTGGCCCGCGGGGGGCGGGTGCGGGCCAACGTCAAGACCGGCGAGTGGCACCTGGAGGAGGGCGGCAGGGTGGTGATCGAGCCGAGCTTCTTCGCGGGAGGGCAGGTAACCGACCAGCTGTACTTGAGTATGCGGGAGGGCTCGTCGCCGGAGGAGGGGGGGCCGATCACCCTGACGGGGGGTACAGTCAGCTCCTGCGACCTGGAGCACCCGCACTATGACATAAGCGCGCGAGAGATCGAGATTCGGCCCGGCAAGAAGGTCATCGCCCGGCGGGCCAGCTTGGATATCCTCGGGCGCCGCGTGCTCACCTTCCCCTTCAGCCTGGTGATGCCGCTGGATCAGCAGAAGAATCAGTACCTGCCGCTGGTGGGAATGAACGACGTGGAGGGGTGGTACGCCAAGTTCGCCTTTGCGTACCTGATGGGGGCCGCGGGGGACGGCGTGGCGCGGTTGAACCTGTCGACGAAGCGCGGGATCGGACTGGGGTTCGACCACACCATCGCCAGCAAGTTGCAGCAAGGCACCGGGACCGTGCTGTGGGAACCCTCCCAGGGCTCGCTGAGCACCAACCTACAGCACCGCTACCAGATCGCCGACGCGTGGACCTCCGACCTGACGGGCAGCTACAACAGTAACAGTGGTTACTTCGGGAGCACCACCAACCTGGCCGGCAGCTTGCTGCTGACGCGGCAGACGACAGGCGGGCAGACGCAGGTGGGGTACCAACATTCCGTCTCGGGCGGAGGGTTTGGGGCCTCGCGACGCGACACGCAAACCTTTAGCCAGCGGCAACAGATGGGCAATAACGGCAGTTGGTCACTACGGGGAACGTTCGAGGACTACAACTTCGGGGGGAGCGCGCCGGGACAGCGGAACCTGGACACGCGCTTCGAGGTGAACCGACGGGAACGGGCTTGGGATTGGAGCCTGGCGGCCGGGAAGCTTCTCGAGCTGGCTCGGCCGGAGGGACAGGCACGCCGATACGCGCTCAACCGCTTGCCGGCGCTGGTCGTCAACACCGATAGCCGGCGGCTAGGCAACTACAAGCTCTTGGGGCGGGTGCCCTTCACCGCGCAACTGGGGCTGGGCCAGTTCGAGCAGCAGCCGGCGGACATCAGCGTGGGGCGAGTCGGGCTGGACCTGCGCCTGGGAGGCAACCAGCAGCGCTGGGGCAAGCGGCAGCTGGCCACGGTCTCAGGGCGATTCCTGCAGTCCCTCTACACTGACTCGTCGGCCCAATATGTTCTGGCGGCCAACCTGGACTGGCAGTACGATCTGGGGAACGCCTGGCAGACGCGGTTGCGCTACGACCACTCGGAACGGCACGGCTTCGCGCCCATCAGCCTCGACTACGGGAGCAGGAGCGACTACTTCACCTGGCAACTGGTGCGGGCGATCACCGACCGGCAGCGGATGGAGCTGACCACGGGATACGACGCCGTGGGGCATTACTGGCAGGATGCGTACCTGCGGGCGGAGTACATGCCCACCCGCCGGAACAAGCTGTCACTGCAGACCGGGTACAGTATCGAGCAGACGGAATGGCGGCCGCTGGGGTTGATGTGGACGCATGTGAGCCGGCCCAACCTGTACCTGACGCTGGCTGCGGAGTATGATCTAACCGGGGAGGGTCTGACGCGGGCGACGAGTGAACTGGACTGGCAGGTCAACCGGCTGTGGCGGGTGGCGGCGGTCAGCGGCTACACCGGCTACAGCGGGCAGTTGGACACGCTGGACGTCCAGGTGCAGCGCGACCTGCACTGCATGATCGGGACGCTCACCTACAGCAAGGCGCTGAACCAGATAATGGTAGGCATCAGCATCAAGGCCTTCCCCTCGCCGGAGCAGATCATCGGGATCGGGCGAGGCGGGCAGCAGTTCCAGGCGCTCCCAGGGCAATACTTCTAACGGCAGGCACGAGGGCAGGCACAGAGGCAGGCTCAACGACAGGCACAACGGCAGCCGGGCTGGCCCCCCGGAGGGGCCGCATGGGTGGACCGCGACGGTAGTCGCGGGACGGGCCCCATCCGGCCCTGGGAGGCGCCGGAGCTACCGGGAGGGCTGGGGCACCGCCCTCGCCAGGTAGACGCTGCACAGAGCTACCCCCGACCCCAAGGCCTGCCAGGCACTGAGTTACCCGCGGAGCAGTGCCCAGGCACCGGCCCACGCCCCCCCGGGAAGCACCACTACTACTTCCACGAAACGGTGAAGAACGTCGGCTTCATCCCCGCGCCTCAGGGCGGGGCGGCAGGACGGGTGGGGTCAGTCTGGTCGCGCACTGCTGCATGATCACGGCGGCCTGAGCCAGGGGCAGGTCCGAGGGCGGGAGAGCCTCCACAGTGATGGGGAGGGTGTAGTCTATCTCCCGCAGCGCGGCGAAGAAGTCCTCCCACGCAATCCTGCCCCGGCCGGGGAAGAGATGGTCGTCCTGGCCACCGTTATCGTGGAAGTGGAGGCCCAGCAGGCGCGGGGCGAAGGCGCGCACGAAAGCCGCCGGGCCCTCCCCGGAGATCGCGGCGTGTCCGGTGTCGCAGCAGAAGCCGAAAACGGTCGGGTCGAGGGCCTCCAGCAGCTCCCGCATGTCGCTCAGACTGCTGCCGACGTAGCCGGGCGGGAGGTTCTCCACGGCCAGCAAAACGCCGGTCTCACGGGCGACCGGCCCGAGCTCGCGGAGGCTGTCGAGGGAACGCTGGAGCTGGGCGGGCACCGGCTCGTCTGGGGTCAGCTCCTGGCCGGGATGGAGGATGACATGCCGGGCGCCGAGGCGGGCGGCGGCGCGGACGATGGTCTTGTTGGCCTCCACGCTGAAGGTGCGCGTCGTGGGGTCGGGCGAGGCCAGGTCCCAGTTGAAGCGGAATTCGGTGTGGACGGCGTGGCAGCCAATCCCGAACTGCGCGCCAAGGGCGGCGACCCACTCGAGTTGGTCCGGATCGCGCAGGTCGGGATTGGGCGGTTCAGCCCCGGTGCTGAGCTCGATCAGAGGTATGCTCAGATCGTGCAGGGCGCGGAAGGTATCGGCGAGGGAGTCTCCGAGGACCCAACTGGCAGCAGCGATTTCGCTCATTAGTGGTGTCTCACTTTGGTCGAGTCGCGAACCGCGGGGCGCGAGTCGCGAGGCGGCGGAAGTTGTGGCGAGTTCTCCTTTGGTTAGTGCGCAGGGCTACCACGGCTGCGGACAGGCCGGGCAGGGGCGGGGGCGGCCGTGGGAGGGATCGCGAGCATTCTGCGGCTCCACGCCAGCCGGAGGAGGGGCAGGCGGCGGAGCGGGGGGGGGCAGTTGTGGGGACCGTTTCGGGCGGAGCGGCCGGCACCGAGGGGGTATCCGGAAGAAGGGGAGCCGGCGGAGGAGGGGATGGACGGCGGCGGTGGCTGGTCCGCGTGGGCCGCGCTGTTGGGGCCGGCGGGTCGGGCTGACGGGATTCGGCTGGAGCCGCCTCCGGACCGGGAGTCGGGGCTGGAGACGCGGACGGGAGCGGAGGCGGGGGCGGAACCGGGGAGAAGACGGGCGCCGGGGAGACAGGCGCGGCCGTCCGCGGGGCACATCCGCCCAGCAAGATGATGGCGAGGAAGGCGACGCAGATTGGCATGAGACAACGTTGCATGGTGTTCCGCGGACGACTACTCACGCAGGCTTGGAGGCCTGCGCTACCCGGAGTTACATGCTTTCCACCAGCATGGCACGGACCTCGGCCTCGCCGACGGAAATCGGCATGCGGTCGAGGGTGCCGCGGTTGTAGCGCAAAGTGTCGGCGACTATCTCGTCCACGCAGTCTGCCCTGACGCCGAGATCACCGAGAGTGACCGAGAGTCCCACCTTCTCCAACAACTGACGCAGGGCCGGCTCCAACTGTTCCGAGGATTCCCCGGCGCCCAGGAGCGCCGCGAGATGGGCGAAGCGTGCCGGGGATTGAGCATGAAATAGGCGGGCGTAGGCCGGGAGCAGGGCGGCCAGGCCCTCCCCGTGCGTCAGGTCGGTGTAGTGGGCGCTGAGTGGATGTTCGAGGGCGTGGATGATGGTTCCGCCGCAGTTGGACAGGCCATAACCGGCGAAGATGTCGGCCTCGCTCAGGGCGCGGCGAGCCTCCCGGTCGGAGCCGTCGGCGACGGCGCGGGGGAGGAATTCGGCGACCAGGGCCACCGCCTTTTCGACGCATAGGTCGGTAACGGGGCTGGCCCCGCTCGCGAAGGAGGCCTCGATCGAGTGGCAGAGCACATCGATTCCCGTCGCGGCGGTGACGCGAGGCGGGGCGGAATAGGTCAACTCCGGGTCGCAGATCGCCACGCGAGGAAAGATCGCGTCACCGGCGAGGGAGGTCTTGACGCGCGCCGCCTCGGCGTTAATAATGGCGAAGGGGGTGAGCTGGCTGGAGGTACCGGCGGTGGAGGTCACGCAGATGATCGGCAGCGTCTGCGGGCCGGGCTTGGCCTTCTTGCCGTCGGGACCGAAGAGGAGGAAATCGTCGATGTCGCGGTCGTGGGTGCCGGCGACGGCGACGCCCTTGGCGGTGTCCATCGGCGAACCGCCGCCCAGACCGAGGATCACGTCGCAGCCGCGCTCCCGGCATCGGGCGGCCGCCTCGCGGATGCCGATATCGGTGGGGTTGGGGCGGACGCCGGTGAAGACGGTAGCCTGCACCCCAGCGGCGGCGAGTAGGTCTTGGGCCTGTTGCAGGCGGCCGGTGCGCTGCATGGCCTCCCGGCCGGTGACGATTAGGGCATGGGAGCCGTAGCGGGCGGTGTGGACGCCGAGTTCCGCGAAGGACCCTTCGCCCATGGCGAGGCGGACGGGATTGAAGAAGGAAGACATGATTGAGTTGGGACTCCAGTTGGAAAGACAGTTGGAACGGCAGTAGCGGCGCCTTGCGCGGAGGGCAGGCTTCGGGCCCGCCCTCCGCGGTGCACTTGGACCTATCGTGTGTTGAATGCGCCGGGCGGGCTGGGCGGCGGCGTGGGACGCGACGGCGGAGGCGGCGCCGGGGCCGGCCGGTAGGTCGGCGGCGGCGCGGGGGCCTCCGGCACATATGGTGGCGGGGCGACCAGGTCCAGCAAACGGCGCCGGCCCGGGCCGACCCAGGTCCACACCAGCCACAGCAAGGCCAGCACCAGCAGCAGCACCAGCAGAGACAGCAACCACGACCGGGAGCGCGCAGACACGACGGGCAGCCGGCTAACCAGCGACGAACCCTTCGGCGGTGCGGGCACCGGAGCGGGAGGCTGCTTCTCGCGGCGCAATTGGTGCAGAACCTGCGGGCGCAGCTTGCGGCTCACGGACGGGACCTCCAGAGATCGGCATCCCGAAATCAGCCGCCGAGCGGGCGGGGTACTTCGCCCAGTTCGCGGCGCGAGCCGTGCTCGTGTGCGACCCCTGTCGGATCCTAGGCGGGCGGCTGGTTGATCGGGATCTTGCAGCGGACCGTCGTGCCGCAGCCGACCTCACTGTCCAACTCTATTATACCCCCGTGGGCGCGGACCACGTTGGCCACTATCTTGGTGCCCAGGCCGGTGCCCATCGGCTTGGTGCTGACGGCGTTCTCGGTGAAGAGCTTGGCCTTGACCTCCGGCGGGATACCGGGGCCGGTGTCCTCGCACTCCAGGATCAGGTAGTTGCCCTCCGGCCAGGGGGCGGCGGCACCGGTGAGAGTGCGGAAGGTAACGCCGCAGCCCTCGGTGCAGGCGTCGATGGCGTTGAAGATCAGGTTGTAGATGAGGTTGTAGATCTGCTTCTTGTCCACGCAGGCCGTCGGTATGTCGCCGACCGTTTCCACCGAGAGAGTGACGATGGACTTGTCGGCCTGGGGGCGCAGGAGGTTGAGCACGCGGCCGACGATCTCGGGGACGTCGGCCTCCTCGAAGGTCGGTTCGCTGACCATGCCCTTGATGGCGCCCGCGATCTCCGCCATGCGCTGCTGGACGGCGTCGGAGCCCTCCAGGAACATCTCGAACAACTCCGGCATCAGCTCGCGGAGGGTGCCCATGGCGTCGTTGATCTTCTCGGCGATTTCCGGACCGGCCTCGGCGGTGATCTCATCCAGGTCGGTGAAGGCCTCCTCGGCGAACATCTGGAGGGTCTCCGTGCCGGTTTTGACCGGGGCTATCATGTTCTTTACGTCGTGGCTCAGGTCTCCGAGGAAACGGACCACGGTGGCCAGACGCGCCTCCTCAGCCAGGCGGGCGGACTCGATGGCGGCGGCCACCTCGCTGGACATGATCTCGATCAGCCGTACGTCGCTGTCGGTGAAGGCGCCCTCGTGCTTGTTCAGGACCTGCATCACGCCGAGGGGAGCGCCATCGACAGACTTGAGCGGGACGGTCACCATGTTGTGGGTGACGTAGCCGGAGTCCTCGTCCACTTTGCGCAGGTGGCTCTTCTCCTTGGAGACGTCTTCGGAGATGAGGCTGGTGCCGCTGGTGAAGACTTGACCGGCGATGCCTTGGTCGGGGGCGATTTCCAGGCCGGTGATAGTGGCGGCGGCCTCGCCGATGACGTAGCGGTAGACCAGCTTCTCTTTCTTGGGGTCGAGGAGCACCAGGGACCCCGCGTCGGCCTCGGCGATTTCTAGACACAATCCGAGAGCCTCGTGGACGATGTCTTCGACCTTGGTGACGGAGCTGAGGCTGGCTGCGATGCGCTGGACCGCGGCTAGTTGCCGGCTGAGCTGCTCGACTTCTTCGCGGAGCCGATCCTCGGTGGGGGGGAGCGAGGTGACGTCCATAGGGCGACCTCCTGTTGACGTGGCGGATGGAAAGTTCCAGAAACGGGCGTGGATCGCAGAGGGTGCAATGGGCTCATCTGCACCGATCTCCTAACGTTCCATCTCTGCTTTCTCCAACCGCCCGGCACCGGCGAGTCGCCGGTGGTACCGGGATTAGTTCCTCACGGCACCGTGCCGCGTTCCACGGTCCACGTGCCGCTATTGCGATGGGGTGCGAACTCTGGCGGCCTGTAGGGTCTTGCTGGCGGCCTCGGCGAGCTCTGACCGGCCCGCCTTGAGCGCGGCCTCCTTGATCCACAGCACGACCTGCATGTTGCCCGGGTGACGTTTGTAGACAAGGGCCAGCTCCCGGAGGCCTTCTTCTTGCTTGCCGCTGAGGAAGAGGGCCCAGGCGGCCAGACCGGCGGCAGTGCCGCTGTCGGAGTCAGCAGCGTCGACCTCGGCGGCCAGGCGGCGGGCCTCCGCCAGTTGCTTATGCTGGTGGACCAGCGCCAGGGCCAGGGCGAACTTGGCGGATTTGTGGTCGGGGTCCAAGCGCAAAGTCTCGCGGTACTGTCTCTCGGCCTCGGCCAGCCGCTTCTGCTTCTCGAGCAAAGCGGCGTAAGCAAAGCGGGCACGCGGTTCGGAGGGGAACTGCGCCGTGAGCTTGGCGGCTTGGTTGATGGCCAGCAGGTCCTGCTCGGAAGCATGGTAGGCGGTGAGCAGGGCCAGACGCACCTCGACCAGGGAGGGGTCCAGATTGGCGGCGCGCTCCAGGTCGGGCCGGGCCTGGTCGACCTGATCCAGGGCCAGGCGGGCCCGGCCACGCAGGCCGAGGGCGACCGGGTCCCTGGGCTTGAAGGCGAGGGCGCGGCCGGACCAGTCCAGGGCCCCCTGAGCATCGCCCAGCCGCAAGGAAGCCTCGCCCAGCCCGCGGAGCGCTTCGAAGTTCTTCTGGTCGAGGCGGGTAGCCTTCCGGTAGGCGACGAAGGCGTCATTGTAGAGCTTGGTGTCTAGGTAGGCCTGGCCCAGGGCGGCCCAGGCGTCAGGGGCCTGGGGCTGGTGCCGCGTCCGGGCGAGCGCGGCTTCCACGCCATTGGGGGCGGGTTGCTGGCAACCGCCGGCCAGCAGACAGATTGCGGCCGGCGCCATGAGGGCGAGGGCCAAGGAAAGATTGCATTTCATCGAGTAACCTTCTCCACAGGGGGCACGAAAGACCCCCTCCCTGAACTGTATTCGCTGCCCGCCGGGGGCAGACCTGCCGAATCGAGGAGGTATACGGCCGGTAGGGACAATTCTGTAGGAAGAACCAAGTCGGAGAAGGAAAGAAGAGGTGGGGAGGAGAAACTAGTGTGGGATATGGTAGGTCGTGGGGACCTACCCCCGCCCAGTTCCTCCTGAGGCTTCTCCGGGAGCCGCCTCTTGATCGACGCTCAACGCATAGGAGGTCACGCCGGGGGCAGAGAGGGACACGGGCGAGGGAGAGGTTGCGGATCCGGAGTCCCGGACTATTGACGTGCGCTGCAGTTGAGGAGTTGACCGCCGTGGACGACACCACCAGGCGACAAATCACCTGGGTCCTGATGATCACAGCGGCGCTGGCGCTGATCGTGTACGCGGGGGCGCAGCGAAGTCTGGTGCCCAATGCGCTGGAGGAGCTCGCGCAGGGCAATGTGGCCCAGCAAGTGGCCGCGATCCAGAAGCTGACCAACCGCGGGAAGGTCGCCGAGGCGCTGAAGGAACAGCCCCGTTGGACCCAGATGGCCGCCGTCAAGGCGCTGCTGGAGATCGGGACTCCGGAGGCGGTGCAGCAGTTGGCAGAGACGGTGCCCCTGCTGGACGAGCCGGTAGGCAAGTGGGCCACTGACGCCCTGGCGTCGTTCGGGCGGCTAGCGATCGGGCCGCTGGTGGAATGCATGCAGAACAAGGACGAGGGGGTGCGCACGGCGGCGCAGGGGCCGCTGGCCAAGATCGGCGCGACCTCGCCGGAAGACGGCGCGGCGGTGATCGCGGCGGTAACGCCACTGATGGGGGCATATGACGACTACGTGCGGGCGGGCGTGACGGCCGTGCTGGCGCCGCTGGGAGCGCCGGCGGCACCGGTGGCGATAAGAGTCCTGCTGCAGCAGCAGCCCTCTCTCGACCAGACTTCGGCGGCCTTTACCCGTGCGCAAAGCTGTGCGGCGGAGACCCTGGTGGCGATGAAGGAGCCGGCGCTGGAGCCCATCATCAAGAAGCTGGTGCCCAGCAAACGGGAGAACGTGCGGGCGA
Organism: Candidatus Zipacnadum vermilionense; assembly: GCA_029821755.1. GTDB lineage: Bacteria > Armatimonadota > Zipacnadia > Zipacnadales > Zipacnadaceae > Zipacnadum > Zipacnadum vermilionense. The sequence goes on from JALGSV010000035.1 coordinate 15,219, forward strand.
CGGCGGCGTTGATCCTGGGACGAATGGTAGAGCTGCTGGAGCTCCAGGCACCCCAAGTGGTGCCGCCGTTGCTGCAGTTAATCACCGACTCCGGTTGGTCAGTGCGGCGGCGGGCGGCCTCGGCGCTGGGAGAGTTGGGCGAGAAGGGACAGAAGCCGGAGATCCTGGCGGCGCTGACGGCGCGGCTGCAGGATATCGCGGAGGTCAAGGCTGCGGCGGTCAAGTCGCTGGGGCTGATTGCCTCGCCGAGTTCGGCACCGGCGCTGGTGCAGACGCTGGTCGCCAACCGCGAGGGCGCGGGGCGTGAATTGGTCCTGGCGCTGCAGAGCATCGGGCCGGCCGCCCTGCCGGCAATGGGGCCGGCGCTGGTGGCCGCCGACCCGGAGGCGCGGGAGCTGGCGACAAAGGCGGTGGCGGGGATGAACGCCCCGGAGGGCATGCCGCTGCTGGTGGCGCGGCTGAGCGACTCGGCCGACGGCGTGCGGCGAGTGGCAGCGACCGCGTTGGAGGCGCAGGCGACGGCCGGGGTGATCGACGCTCTGGCGCGGGCGCTGGGCGACTCGGATCCCGTGGTGTACAGCGCGGTACAGCGCGCCTTCATTCGGCTGGGTCAGGTGGCGGTGGCTCCGCTGATCGCGCGGCTCAGTTCCGGCGACCCGCGGGTGGCCCTGGTGGTAACCAACGCGCTGACCTCGATCGGCCCGCCGGCGGTGCCGGCGCTGGCCGAGGCGCTACGATCGAGCAATGCTTTCACACGCGACTGGGCGGCGGTGGGCCTGGGTGAGTTGGGGCGGCCGGCGCTGCCGGCGACCGCGGCGGTACTGGCGGATACGGGCGCTACCGGCGAGGCGCGGGCGGCGGCGGCCGATGCCTTGGGGCGGTCCCAACTGCCCGCGGCCGTGGCACCGCTGACGGCAGCGGCTGGGGCAGGTAGTCCGGCGCTGCGGCAAGCGGCGCTCCAGGGCCTGGCGGCTACCCGGCAGCCGGAGGCTACCGAGGCGCTGGTCAAGGGGCTGGTCGATGCGGACCCGGCGGTGGGCATGACCGCCATGCGCCTGTTGCTGGACTGGCAGTTGGGCGATACGGACAAGCTGCTGACGAGCGCGGTGACCAGCGGTGAGGAAACGGCTAAGCGGCGGGCGGCCGTAGCGCTGGCCTTCCATGAATCGCCGGGTACCACCCCGCTGCTGGGGGCCTTGTTCGGGACCACCGCAGCGGCGGCTGGCGAGCAGCGGGCCGAGCTAGCGTCGATTCTCAACAGCACCGTAACGGACCCGGCGGAGTCGGCGGAGATGCATCGGCTGGCCCTCATCGGCCTGGCCTACCGCGGCAACGGGGAGTCGGTGGAGGTGCTCAACAGCTTCCTGACCCCGGGGAATCCGCTGGCGGCGACAGCGGCACGAGCGATGGGGATTCTGGGCGGGCGCCTGGCCAGGCAGAGCGACGGCACTGGCACCGAGGCCCAGGCGGCGGTGGCCAAGTTGATACAGGTGCTGGAGCAGACCAGCGACGACGGGCTGCGGCTACAGGCGGCGACCGCTCTGTCGCTGATGCAAGGCACCCCGGCGCTGGAGTTGACCAAGAGGTTGAACACTGCCGAGGAGCCACTTATGCCGTGGATCGCGGCAATCCTCGGAGCCATCGGCAAGCCGGCCAACGAGGAGACGATGCGGGAGCGGGGTCGGGAGCAAGCCAGTAAATCGTGGGCCGCGGTGTCGATCTATCTGATCGGGGACCCGGAGTCGATGAAGTTCCTGCAGCGGCTCCCAGACAGTGAGAGACCGGAGCAAGCTCGGGTCGAGGCGGCGCAGGCGGTGTACGACAGGATCATGAAGGTGCGGGCCCAAGCGTTTGTGTGATACCTCGCCCCCTAAGCCCCTACCTGCGCGGAGGCGCGCCTCGTAGGGGACGTAGGGGAGGGGGAATGGGGGACGGAGAGCCCAGCACACACGCGCAGATCGCAGAGCGCAAGCGCAACCGCCCGACGGGCATAAGCGAGAGGATACGCGTGAACAGAAAGACACTGACTAATATCATCATCGTCGTGGTGCTGGTAGCCGTGGTGTGGGGGGTGAGCGCGCTACAGCGCAGTGCGCGGGCCACCGGTCTGACGAAGGACCTGCAGGTGCAGGACGACTACCAGGCGTATAGGGCGATGCGCAAGATGAACGGCCTGGGGGCCGCGGCGCAGGCCCGGGCGGTGCCGCTGCTCAAGGCGGCCGAGCCCTACCTGCGTGCCCGGGCGGCGATCCTGGTCGGCAATACCGGCAACCCGCGCCACGCCCCGGCAGTGCTGGAACTGCTCCAGGACCCGGATGCCACGGTGCGGGCCGCGGCGGCGACGGCGCTGGGACGTCTGGGGGCAGGGGCGGCGGTGCAGCCCCTGACGGCCCTGCTCCAGCAGGCTACCCAGCCGCTGGAGGTGCGCACCGCGGCGGCCCGCAGCCTGGCTCTGCTGGCCGCCCCGGAGGCGGCGCCGGTGCTGATCGCCTTGCTGCAGGCGCCGTCCGACCCCCAGGAGGCCGCGCTGCGCCAGGCGGCGACCATCGCTCTGGGGACGGTCAAGAGCAAGGAGGCGGTGGAGGAGCTGACGGCGCTGCTGCAGCCAGACCGGGAGCCGGATGTCGTCGTGCGGACCCTGGCAGCGGAGGCCCTGGCACACGCCGCGCCGGCGGAGGAGCGCCAGGGGATGCAGGTGGGGGAGGCGCTAATCGGGGCAATGCGGGACGAGGCTTCGGAGGTGCGCATCGCGGCGGTGCACTCGCTGGGAATGGTCGCCCTGCCGGCAGCGATGGGTGAACGGAGCCGCGCGGCCCTCGAGGAGGCGCGGAATGACGACGAGTACTGGGTGCGGGAGGCGGCCGAAGAGGCGTTGAGGTAGGAGGCCTCCGACTCCCCCGAGGGAGGGTCGGACAAAGGCGGAATCGTAGTCTGGAGCCGAATCAGCACCGCTGCGGCGATAAGGTGGTGGCGGGTGAGGCGTTGGGGAGCCCCTGTAGACAGGAAGGCGAGAGGAGCAGATACGTTGCGCGTCAAGCACGTTCTTACCGGGTTGATCATGGTAGCCACGGCGCTGTCACTGTTGGGGTGCGGGGTGGATCGAATGGAGACCTTGAGCCAGCAGATCAAGTCACCTGACCCCACCAAGCGCAAGGTGGCGGTGCTGGAGCTGGCTAACGTCAACGACCCGCGTGCCCTCAAACTGCTGGTGGATGCGCTGGAGTCCGACCCGGTGATCTACGACCAGGCGGCGCTGGCGCTGGTGAAGAAGGGCCGCGAGATGGTGGGCCGGTCGAAGGAGAATCCGGTGAGCAAGCAGGTGGCCGACGCGCTCAAGTCGGAACTGGTGGGGCCCAACTTCCGGGCGCGGGCGGCGTGGACGCTAGGAGAGATCGGCGACCGGCGAGCCATACCCGACCTGAAACTAGTGGTCGACGGTCCTGAGTCAATCGGCCCAGAGGCCACCCACGCCCTGCAGAAGCTAGGCTACACGGCGAAAGGGCGGCCCTTCGATATCGCCCCAGGGGGCCTGGTCGGGCGGATAGACACGCTCCCGTCAGTGCCGGAGTTGGCCAAGGAGGTCTGAGCGGCCGGCTCCCCCCTGTTCCTGGCGATAGAGGGGGGAAGGGACGGGGAATGGCAGTGGGCCGGGACGGCCGGCGCGGGCGCGGCGCCGGCTTGTTTGCTGTTGAGAGAGGGCGGAGATAGCCGGAGGGTGCAACCTGGGGACGCGGCGGAACGTTATTACAGTGGGGAGGCGCTCTGGGCGCGGGACTCTTGACGTCCGGGGCGCAAGGCAATACGCTATCCGGGTGAGGGTGCCCGGAACCCGAGGTATCCGGGAAGGAATGAGTGCGGTAATGTCCCACGCAGTCTCGACTCGCACCATAATTCTGGCGATGGTCGTCCTGGTTTTGGCCGTCGCGGCGGCTTGGGCACAGGGGACGGAAGGAGGCACACTGCCCACGGCCACGGGGCCCCTTACTCCGATAGCCCTGCAGTGGTCTACCGACGTCGGGCAGGCCTTAGCCAGTGCGCAGGTCGCCGGGCGACCGGTCTACATCTATATCTGGGCCAAGTACAACCCGGACTGCATAAAGATGGCTGACGAGACCCTGACCTACGACCATGTGGTGGCGCAGTTGGCTTCCTTCCAGCTTGTCGCCCTGGACGCGCACAACCGCACTAATTTCGCTTTCTTCGAGAAGTACAAGATTCCATACTTTCGCGTCGGGGGGCCGGCGGGCGCGGAGGTGTCTCGCGAAGCCGGGGTGGTCTGGGAGGGGGGTGGGCGGTATCCCACCAGCCTGTTCCTGGACCCGCAGGGGCGCGAGGTCTACCGGATGTTCGGCTGCGTGGTGGGTAAGGGCTTTGCCGTGCGGCTAGCCCAGGTGACCGAGGCGCTCGAGGCCTGGGATAGCCTCAAAGCCGATCCCAACTCGCCTGCGGCGGAGTTGCGAGTAGGGCATGTGTACATGCAGCTTCAGGTCATCTCCGAGGCTCGGAAGCACTTGCAGCAGGCCCTGGAGCTGGACCCACAGAACCAGAGCGGGGTGGTGCCGGACGCCCGCCTGGACCTGCTCATCATGGCCATCCCGGACGACCCGGTGAAGTCGATCCCGGCGCTGCAGCAGTGGCGGCAGGCGAACGCCGATCATCCCCGGCGGCTGGAAGCGGCGTACTATGAGGCGGCCGCGAACGTAGCGGTGGCCGAGGCGCTGATGGCCGCCGCACCTGAGGGAACCCAAGGGCTGACCAGAGAGGCTACGGCTCGGCTGGACGCGGCGGTGCGCGTCCTGCAGCTGTTCAAGGAGTCCAAGCCAGGTAGCCCGGAGCACGAGAGCCAGTGGTACATGCAGGCGATGGCGCTGCTGACGGGGATTGAGGCAGCGCGCAAGCCTGCCCCGCCACCCGGACGGTGAGTTTGGACGGCGCGGAGGGGGGTAAGTGCGGGCGGAACGAGCGTTCCGCCCGTTGTGCTATGGGCGTGTAGTCAGGGCCGTCCCCAGCCGCAAGACAGGAGACCACGCATGAAGATCGTTATCATCGGCGCGGGAAGCGCCAGCTTTGGGCGAGGAGTGCTGGCCGACTGTTTCCAGGAGGAGGCCAGGAGCCTGCCGGACCTGGAGCTAGGTCTGGTGGACACTGATCCCCAGGCGCTGGCGACCATGGCCGCTTTTGCCGAGCGGCTGCGCGACGACACCGGGAGCGCCGTTCGCCTCACGAGCTTTACTGATCGGCGCCAGGCCCTCCCCGGCGCCGACTACGTCATCACCGCCGTGGCCGTTCAGCGCATGGAGCTGTGGGAACAGGATTTCCGGGTGCCGCATGCGCATGGGGTGGAGCATATTCTGGGCGAGAACGGCGGGCCAGGGGCGCTGTTCCACGCTCTGCGCAGCTACCACCTGATTCTGCCCCTCTGCCGGGACCTGGAGGAGCTCTGCCCGGAGGCTTTGCTCCTCAACTTCACCAACCCGGAGGCGCGGGTCCTCCACGCGATCCTGCACCTGACCCAGGTGCGTGCTATCGGGCTATGCCACGGGGTTTTCGGGCTGGAGTCGCTTGCCAGCCGGCTGACCGACTTGCCTCTCGAGGACCTCGAGGTCACCTCGGCGGGCCTGAACCACGTCTTCTGCGCCCTGAGCATCAAGGACAAGCGTACCGGCCGCGAGTGGCTGCCGGAGTTGCTGCGGAGGGTGCAGGAGGACGAGACTGTGGAGGTGCCGCCGCTGTACCGGGAGATGGCACGTATCTACAACGTGCTCTCCTACCCCTCAGACGACCACATCGGGGAGTACTTCTCCTTCGGGACCGATTTTCACGGGCGTAAGTGGTCCTATGGGCTGGAGAGCCGGCAGGTAACTGCGCCGGCTCCGGGAACGCCGGAAAGCCTGGCGCAGCGGTTCCTGGGTGGGAGAGCGACCGCGGAGGAGGCGCTCCAGCCAAGCGGCGAGGTGGCGCTGCCCGTAATCTGCGCGCTGCAGCAGGCGGAGCCGGTGCGGGTCTCGGCAGTGAATCTGCTGAACGCCGGCCCCCTGATCGCCAATTTGCCCGAGCACGCCGCGGTGGAGGTGCCCGCGCTGGTGAGTAGTCAGGGGATCGAGCCCTTGGCCGTCGGCGCCCTACCGGAGGGCTGGGCCGCTCATCTGCGCACGCAGGTCGCGATCATCGGCCTGCTGACCGAGGCCTACCGCACGCGCTCGAAGCAGCTACTCCTGCAGGCGCTATTGCTCGACCCGTGCATGCACAGCGTCCGCGGGGCGCGGAGCCTACTGGAAGACATGCTCGCCCTGCAGGCGGCGTACCTGCCGGAGTTCACCTAGGGCGGCCATGCGCGAGGGACTGAGAGGACTTACCATGTTTGACATTGCCGTCGTGGGAACTGCTACAGAAGACGTCTTCGTCAAGGCGTCGGAGGCCAAGTTGATAGAGGTGGCCGACGCGGACCGCGAGACCACTTACCTGGCGTTGGAGTATGGGGCGAAGGTCTCCGTCGAGAGCTTGTTCCTGTCTGTAGGGGGGGGGTCGACCAACACGGCGGCGGGGCTGGCGCGAATGGGGCTGCGGACGGCGGCGGTGGCCAAGATCGGGGAGGACGAGGAGGGGGACCGGGTCCAGACGCGGCTACAGGCGCTGGGGATTGACACTAGTCGCTTCGTGCGCACCGCCGAGCATTGCACCGGGCTGTCGGTCATCCTGACCGGCTTCACCGGCGACCGAACCATCTTGACCTACCGGGGGGCGAGCAGCCAGCTGAGCGAGGCGGACCTGCCGTGGGACCTGCTGCAAGAGGTGCCGTGGTTGTTTGTGGGGTCGATGTCGGGACCCAGCGCACCGCTGTTCATGCAACTGGCGGACTTTGCGGGAGCGCACGGCATCAAGCTGGCGCTCAACCCCGGCGGCCACCAGCTCAAGGTGGGCTGGGAGAAGCTGCGGCCGGCGCTGGAGCACTGCACCGTGTTGTTCGTGAACAAGCAGGAGGCCTACAAGCTGACGGGCGTTGAGCCGCGCCGGGGCACGGCGGATGAGGAAGAGATGATGCGGCGCCTGCACGTGGCGGGTTGCGGCACCGTCTTTGTTACCGCGGGAAGCGAGGGCGTGGAGGCCTCTGACGGCCAGGAGCGCCACAGCATCCCGGCCTACAAAGCGCCTGCCGTATCGACCGTCGGTGCCGGGGATGCTTTTGCCGCCGGGGCGCTAGCGACGCTGATCCGGGGCGGCGATATCCCCCAGGCAATGCGTATCGGGGCGCTCAACGCCGGATCGGTGATACAACGCTACGGGGCAACCGAGGGGCTGTTGACCTGGGAGATGGCCAACCGACAGGACCAGGAGTGCGAGGTAGGCGGGCCGTGCGCGGTGCGGAAGACGGAGATGGGGGAGGGGTAGCCCTCCTCGACTTGTAGTGAGGAGACCATGATGTTCAAGTGGACAACGCTCATACCCGGCCTGGGCTTGGGAGTGGTGGTGGGGACCATCTCGGGGATGCTCGGGATCGGTGGCGGTATTCTCATGGTGCCGGTGTTGCTGTACCTGTGGAAGGACAGCATCACCAGCATGCAGATGGCGACTGCGACCTCCCTGGCGGTAATGGTCCCCTCCGCCATCGCCGGAACGCTGCGGAATCACTATTCCTTCGGCCGCGTGGAATGGTCCCTGGCCGTGCTGGTGGGCGTCGGGGCGGTCATGGGGACCTACCTGATCGGCGTGCCGCTGGCGCAACACATTCCGAGCGAAACGCTGAAGAAGGTCTTCGGCGTGGTGTTGATGATCTTCGGGCTGCAGATGGTCGGAGTGGGTCCATGGATCAGCAGACTGGTAGTACGATGAGTGAGCAGTGGCAGGCGGCAAGTCCGGGGCTTCCCGCTGGTGGAGTTGCTGGTGGGGTACCACCTGCAGAGACACACGTGCTCGCACCACCATCTCCATGCCGGACATCCCTTTGTCCGACGCCTTGGAGGAGGCTGAGCAGTCCCTTCGGCGCGGGGGAGAGCTGATCGAGGAGTGGTTCGGCTACCGGCCGGAGGGGCTGTGCGCGCCGGGGGGTTCGCGAACGGGCTTGCGTGGGCAGCCGCAGGTGCTCCGGGGGCTGAGGGATAGCGGGATCCGGTTCGTGAAAAGCGACAACCTGGGGTTTCTGGAGACGCCGATGCTGCCCTCGCGAATTGCGCCGTATACCTATGCCGAGGACGGATACCCCGAGCTGTGGGAACTACCGGGGGTGGGCTGGCACTGCGCGCTGACGCTTCCCTGCGGGCCGGTGGGCGACCGTCCGCCGCGGGCGGCAGTGCCCGGGAGGGCGCAGGGGGAGAACGCTAGCTCCTGACGCGCGCCAGCACCCGCCGCGCATTCCCCCCCAGCACCTGCGCCTTCACCTCGTCGCTCAGCTTCGCCCCCAGGACCTTCCCCAACTGCTGTGCCTGGCCGATGAAGTAGATGTCCGAGCCCCAGATGACCTTGTCCGCTCCTGCCCCCTCCACCAAGCGCTCGATTAGGCCCAGGCGCGGCATGCTGAGGGTGGTGTCCAGGTAGACGTGGGAGTGCTCGCGGGCGATCTCGGTATAGCCCGGCTCGTTGTTGCTGCCGCTATGGGCGAGGACGAAGGCGGCCTCGGGGTAGCGCTCGGCCAGGGCGCGGACCTGGGCAAAATCGTCCTCGGCGCCCCAGGTGTGGAAGAGAACGGGAAGGCGGCGCTCGTGAGCGGCGGCGTAGAGCGGCTCGTAGGCGTCGTAGGTGTAGGGGAAGCCGGTGGAGTTGTGGACCTTGATGCCCACGAAGCCCGGCTGGGCCAGCCAGTGCTCGGCCTGCTGGACCACCCACTCGCGCGAGAAAGGCCAGACGGAGAGGTAGGCCAGCAAGCGGCCGGGGTAGGCCTCCACGGCGACCCGCAGTTCGCGGTTGCCACGCTCGGCGTCAGCGGACATGCAGGCCATGTGGCTGACAACGGTCCGGGTCACGCCCAGACGGTCCATGGAGGCGATCATGCCCGCCGCCGACAGGTCGGGAATGGTAAAGCTGTAGACGCCCAAGTGGGCGTGCACGTCGATGATCTCCAGGCCGGTGAGTCTCTCGCCCCTCCGGCCGGCGCGCAGCAGGTCGCTCACCGGACCACCTCCTCTACCAGCGCCTCCAGGTTCCCCGCTCCCACGCGCTGCTTGTCCCCCTCGCTGATCTCTGCGTACACAAGCTGCGTGATCGCGGCCATGGGCCCGGCGGCAGGCAGGCCGCTGCCGAACAGGAGGCGACTGGCGCCCACCCGCGCTACCAGTTGTTCGATACCGCCATGGACGCTGTAGGGGGCGCCTAGCACTAGACGGATATTCGGGAAGTGCTCGAGCAGGGGGAGATAGGTGCGCTGTTCGCGGTAGCTCAGTTCGGCGTAGAGCAGCGGCAAGGCCGGATGGCGGGACGCCAGCTCAGCCAGGTCGGCGATCTTCACCAGGCGCTGTAGGCAGACGACCGGAAGACGGCGCTGTTCCAGGGCCGCGAAGAGCGGGCCCGACTGCCAGTCGGCCAGCAGCCAGTGATCAAAGTCAGGGCGAATCCACACCGCACGAGCGCCGCAGGCGATCAGGTCGGCAACCTGCTCCTCCTCGGGCGGGAAGTCGCCGCCGGTCGCGGGGACGACAATCGGGCAGGGCGTGAAGGCGGGCTGCTCGGCGCAGGCGGCGAAGAGCCCCGCATTAGAGGCGGGCACGTCGCCGTCCAGCGTCTCCGGAGTGATGCGCACCAGGGCGCGAGCGAGGTCCGCCCGCTCCATCTCGGCGAGAAGATCACCGGTAGTAACGAGTTCGGCGACGCCGGGGACGGCGCCACCGAAGCCGCACTGGGCATCGAAGAGGGGAATGATCATGGGGCGCCGCCTCCTTTCGCGTGGGGCGGGCTTTCCAGCCCGCCCTCCGCCTGCAGTTCAAGGGAGCGCGGGCTAGAAAGCCCGCGCCACGCGGAGGGGATCATTCCACCTCCTCGCCAAGCTCATCCGCATGTTCGGCGGCCTTGCGGAAGGCGAGGGCGTACTCGGCGATCACGTCCGGGCGGTCATGCTTGAACCAGGGGATGGAGAGGGCGATCTCGTTGATGGACTCAGAAACCGGCAGCGAGCCGGGGCCTTGGCGCACGTCACGCTGACCGAAGGCGATACTGGTCGGCTGGCCCATCCGGAAGATGTCGGCGGTGTGGAAGTAGGCGTGCAGGTGCAGCGCGCCGTTGGCGCCGGGGCCGCAGCCGGGGAAGCCCTCGGCGCGGACCGCCTCGCAGTAGCGGGCACAGGGCAGGCCGCCCAGTTCCTCGGCGCGGTACAGGCCGCGGGCGGAGTACCAGCCGCCCATGGTGCTGCCGCTGTCGGCAGGCGGGCGATGCGCGTGGATGCCCGGCACGCCCTCCAGCAGGTCCCAGAAGCGGTTCATGGCGGCTTGAATCTCAGCCATGCGCTGCGGGTAGTACTTAAGCTGCACCCGACCCATCGCCGCGCACCACTGGTTCAAGCGGTGCTTGGCCCCGCCCAGCGGGACACCGGAGTAAGGGGTCAGTTCGGGGTCGGTGATCTGCTGATCCACCCCGAACCAGCGGCCGACGGTCCCGGTGCGCTCGTAGTGACCAAAGGCGACACAGCGCTCGTAGAGCGTGCGGTCGTTGGTGAGGATCATGCCCGCCTCGCCGACGGCGAAGCCCTTACCGGCCATCATGCTCATGGCGGTGATGTCGCCCAGCGTGCCGACCATCTGCCCCTTGTACAGCCCCCCGTGGGCATGGGAGGCGTCTTCGATGACGCGGACGCCGTGCTTGCGCGCGATGGCCATGATCTCGTCCATCTCGCAGGGGTAGCCGGTGTAGTGGACGACCACGATGGCTTTGGTGCGCGGGCCAATGCGGTGCTCGAGGTCCGCGGGGTCTAGGCACAGTGTGTCGGGATTGATGTCGGCGAAGTTGACGGTAGCGCCGAGCTGCAGGGCAGGGACAGCGCTGGCCCAGTAGGTCATGCTAGGGCAGATGATCTCCGTGCCGGCCCCGACCTCACAGGCCCACATGGCGGCCAGCAGCCCGGCGGTGCCGTTGCAGCAGCCCAGGCCGTACTCCACGCCGTTCCAGGCGGCGAACTCACGCTCCCATTCCTTGGTAACGTCGAGGCCGCTCATGGCGCCGCGGCGCAGGACGTCGAGGATGGCATCCTCGTCTTCCTGGGTAACTATGGGCCAGGCGAACAGGTCGCCGGGGTCGGTGACGATAGCGGGCGAGCCGCCGAGTAGGGCAAGGTCGTTGGACATGGGTAAGACACCTCGTCAGACACGTATGGTGACAGAGTATTCCTCTCGGGACACGCACTTCCCTCCAGCGGGGGGCAGACCTCCTCCCGCGTGGGTCAATCCAGGGCTACTCGATAGCGGTACAGGTCGGCCTGACGCCAGTCGTTCACGTCGCGCTCGCCGTGGCGGGACATGAACAGCACCACGTCGCCGGTCTCGCGGTCCTGGTAGACGCGGAAGTTGGACAACTGCAGCCCGGCCGAGTCGCTGGGGCTGCGGTTGTCCACGACCAGAGCCGTCTCCCTCCGGAGGGTGAAGGGATCCTCCTGTACCTCGTACATCACCAGCGGCGCGCGGGGGAAGTTGCCGTGGGCGCGCTCCTCGCCGACGCAGGGGTTGCCCAGCCAGTAGAGCTTGCCGTTCTTGATCGAGCGCACGAGAATGGAGCCGTTGCTGCCTGACTCGAGCAGCGTGTGGTCAGAGAAGCGCAGCGGGCCGACGTCGCCCCAGGTCTCGCCGCCGTCCTCCGAGAAGCACAGCCACTTGTGGCCGGGACGGGCGCGGTGGCCGCTGTTGTCGCCGCGCATGATCATGGCGAGGCGTCCGTCCGCCAACTCCGCCACCGCCGGCTCCACCAGGCCGCGGCTGGTGACCTCCATCGGGAGGGCGACCTGCTCGCCGAGGTGGAAGGCGAAGCGGCCGTTGGCGCAGCGCTCGCCAACGATGACCAGCGACGCATAGCACTTGTCCCAGACCTGGGGGTGCTGGACGATGTGGCCTTGCTCGTCGCTGGCCGCGGTCGCGGCGGGGAGGAGCAGACGGTCCGTGGAGAGGAGCAGCGGATTGCAGAAGCTGAGCATGATCCCGTGCGGGAGGCCGAAATCGGTGCACTCCAGAGGGGTGTAGACATCGGTCGCGGGGTCGTACTCCAGGAATTGGAGCGACCAGCGTACTTTCTCCATGCCTTCACTACCCGCCCGGCAGCCGGAGTCAAAGACGGTCAGGACCTTGCCGGTGACGGGGTCGAGCCAACTGGCGTTCTCGCTCACGTAGACGCGGCCGCCCTCCACGTCATGGCCCTGGTGGCGGACGACCGGCTCCGACCAGGTGCGGCCGTTGTCGCGGCTGATCATCTCGCTCCAGTCGTCGTAAGCGTCCGAGTCCGACTCCCAGGCGTAGCGGAAGAGCAGGTGGTCCTCGCTGGGGCTGAGGTAAGTGACCGAGCCCGGCATCAGCCCGCGGGGACCGTTGCCCTGGGGGAGGAAGATTTCGCGGGAAAGGAGTTGCATAGGAGGCCTCCTGGGAGAAGGCTGCTGGCCGTTAGTCGCTGGCCGTGGGCGGTGGTTTGGTCTGCTTCCGCCCTGCAGTCTGAGGTCTGGAGTCTGAAGTCTCCTCTGGTGTGTCGCGGACCTCTGGGCCGACGGCTTGCGTGGCGTAGAAGTGCAGGAGAGCGGCACCTACGCCTAATAGGAGCAAAAGGGCGTTGAGGAAGGGGAAGCCGGTGCGCAGCAGCGAAAGCGCTATGCCGCCGCTGAGCAGGGCGGCGGCAACGAGCAACAGGAGCAAACGGCCGCGGCCGGCGCCCAGGCCCACGGCGGCCAGGATCTCGTGGCTGCCGGGGAGGGTGGCGCCGCAGTACCGGCATTGCTGGGCGCCGCGCGGGTTGAGCTTGCCGCACAAGCACTGCACCGGCTCGCCCCGGCCTAGGCTCTGCCGCTCGCGGGCCTTGGCGAACATGAACTCGACCTGCTTGTCGGCGTGTACCTTCTGTGCCTTCTCGTACCACTCCGCCGCCAGACCCCACTGACCGCTCTCGTAGTACAGGTCGCCCAGCTTGCGGTAGTTGTAGGGGATCTCGGGGCGTTCCTGGGTGCCGTATAGGTAGCGCTCAATGTCCTGCAGGCGCAAGCGCTGGCTGCCTAGGCGATCCACAAGTCGGGAGGACAGCGGGGGGCCCAGGCCCAGGCCGATGGTCAGTAGGACCAACAGGTAGAAGAGCGGCGTGCCGATGGAGGCGATGGTGGTGGCCAGCAGGCCGACAAAGGCGAGCGTCCACATCAGGAACTCCCCGAAGGACACCTCCCGGTTCATGAGCATCCCGAAAAGGCCAATGGCCATGTAGCCGCCTGCGATCAGGCCCAGGGCCAGAGCGATGATCGTGAGGAAGGTATGGGCTAGCTCACCGGAAGACCACAAGCGCGGGCACCTCGCTATTTCGGCGTGGCGTGTGCTCTCTATCCCGCGGTTAGACCTCGTCAATCACTGCGCCGCGCTCACGCAGGCGTTGGCGGAGGGTCGCTACTTCTACCGACCGCGTCCGGCCGCGGCGGCGCAGGGACTGGGCGGCGGCTACGCCCGCGGCCTCGCCGACGTTCATGGCGATGTGCATGACGCGCAGCGAGGAATGGGCGGCATGGTCGGCAGAGATAGGTCGGCCCGCGACCAGGAGATTCTCCAGGCCGCGCGGCGTCAAGCAGCGGTAGGGCAGGGCGTAGCTGCGGCCGGGCGGCACGGGCTGCATGACGGTGCCGGTGCCGGCGGGGTTGTGGATGTCCACCGGGTAGCAGCCGCGGGCGATGCCGTCGGCGAAGTCGCGCGCGGAAAGCACGTCCTCGGCAGTCAAGACGTAGTCGCCCCTAACCCGGCGGCTCTCCCTCATGCCGATCTGCGTACCGGTGGCAGCGAGGTAGGCGTCGGCGAAGCCGGGAACCTCGCGGCGGAGGAAGGCCACCATCTGCTGGACTTGGCGCCGGCCCTCAATCTCGGCCGCGGTCAGGTCATCCGCGTCGGTGGCCTGCTTGCCGACCACTCGGGTAGTGTTGAAATGGATCTCGCCGCGCCGGGTGGTGTAGAACCACAGCACGTCCTCGCGGGGGTTGTCGATCTCCCCCCGCTGCTGGGCGGCGTCATAGAGGGCGTTAATTTCGGCACGGGAGGGCATCAGGTCAGGGGCCACCCCGGCCATGCGGAAGTTGAGGGTCATAGGCTGGCACAGGCCGTCCTCGGGGCGGCCCTGTTCGTACTCGGCCCCGGCCCAGGCGGCCAGGTCGGCGTCGCCGGTGGCATCAATGAAGACCTCGGCGGCGATAGCCTGCAGGCCGGACTTGCTCGCCGTCCCGGCGAGGCGGAGGTGGCCGTCCTCGGCGAGGGCCCCCAGGAGCGCGGTGTGCAGGCGCAGCCGAACCCCGGCCTCCAGGACCAACTCCTGGGCCACCTGCTTGAAGGTCTCGGGGTCGAAGGCCTGCTGCTGCGGTTCGTAGCCGCCGGCGGCCTGCAAGCGGCGGAGGATTTCCTGGAAGAGGCCGCCGTTGACGAGCTTGAGTGCCTTAGGAGCAGCGGGGCTAGGGGTGTTCAGATCCGCGACCTGGAAGGGCATGAAAGGGTTGACCAGCCCGGCCGTGGCCATGCCGCCGAGGAAGCCGTAGCGCTCGACGAGCAGCACGTCGGCGCCCTCCTGCGCGGCGGCCACCGCGGCGCACAGCCCGGCCGGCCCGCCACCCAGCACGGCTACCTCCGCCTGCGCGGCGACGGGGAGTTCGGCAAGGAGAGTGCGGAGTTGAGACATCAGATCACCCTAGCTTCTTCTTGAGCAACTTGTTCACCAGGCCCGCGTTCGCCTGCCCCCGCGTGGCCTTCATCACCGCGCCGACCAGGGCCCCTATCGCCTTCCTCTTGCCGCCGCGGTAGTCCTCGACGATCTTGGGGTTGTCGGCGATGGCCCGCTCCACCAGGCGCTCCAGCTCGCCGGTGTCGCTGATCTGCGCCAGGCCCTCCGCCTCGACTATCTCCTGGGCGCCCTTGCCCTCCGCGATCATCTTGGCGAAGACGTCCTTCGCGGTGGTATTGTTGATGGTCCCGGCGGCGACCAAGCTGACCAATTCGCTCAGGGCGGTGGGGGCCAGGGGCAAGGTGGAGATATCCCCGCCCTCCTGGTTCAGCCAGGCGCGGACGTCGCCCATCACCCAGTTGGAGGCCAACTTGGCGTCGGGGACGGCGGCAGCGACGGCCTCGAAGTAGTCCGCCAGGTCGCGGGTCTCGGTGAGGACCCCCGCATCGTACGCCGGCAAGCCATAGTCCACGACCAGCCGCTGCGCCCGTGCGCGGGGCAGCTCGGGCAAGCTCGCGCGAATCTCCTCGATCCACTCCGGCTCCGGCGCCAGCGGGGCCAGGTCGGGCTCGGGGAAGTACATATAGTCGTCGGCGGTTTCCTTGAGGCGCATGGTGGCCGTAACCAGCTTGGCCTCATCCCAGCGCCGGGTCTCCTGCACCAACTCCTCCTCGCCCATCGCCGCGGCGCGCTTCTGGCGGGCCAGTTCGTACTTGACCGCCTCGTAGACCGACTTGATGGAGTTGAGGTTCTTGATCTCTACCTTGGGCGTGCGCTCCCCGGTGTCGGGGTCGATCCAGTTGATGGTCGGCTCGCACCGCATCTGGCCCTTCTCCATGTCCGCGCTGGAGACGCCCAGGTACTGCAGGATGGAGCGCAGCGTGTAGAGATACTCGCGGACGTGCTCGGCGGTGCGGAAGTCCGGCTCGGTGACCACCTCCATCAGCGGCACGCCACAGCGGTTGTACTCCACCAGGGTGTGGCCGTCGGAAAGATGGATATTCTTGCCGGTGTCCTCCTCCAGATGGGCGCGGCGGATGCGGATGCGAACGGGCTGGCCCTCGCCCTCCAGGTCGATATGCCCGTCGTGGGTGAGGGGCTCATCGTACTGGCTGATCTGGAAGTTCTTGGCCAGATCGGGGTAGAAGTAGTTCTTCCGCGCGAAGCGGCAGCGCTCGGCGACGTGACAGCCCAGCGCCAGCCCCGTGCGGATAACGCTCTCCACCGCCTGCCGATTGGGGACAGGCAGAGAGCCGGGCAGGCCCAGGCAGACCGGGCAGGTGTGCGAATCCGGCGGTGCGCCGAACTCGTTGGCGCAAGAGCAGAACATCTTGGACTTGGTGGACAGTTCGGCGTGAACTTCCAGGCCGATCGTGGGTTGCAGAGGCATAGGGTGACTCCGATGAAAGCGAGCCGGGCCGCCCGCTCCTGGTTGACTGGGTCGCGACCTTGGGATTATAACAGCGCGGGCGGGTACTTGCAAGGAGCCGGGCCACAAGTGGCTTGACAGCCCCCTGGGGGTATGGTAAAGTGACGCTGCCCCCTCCCCATGGAGCGGGCACTTTGCGTCTTGCGGGGCTGTAGCTCAGTCGGTTTCAGAGTGCCGGCCTGTCAAGCCGGAGGTCGCGGGTTCGAGTCCCGTCAGCCCCGCCACTTGGTTCCACCAACCAGAAGACCGCGTTCTCCCGAGAGGGAAGCGCGGTCTTTTCGACGTCTCCGCCACCCCCTCGGCCTACTTCTCGCACCGCCACAAGAGGTCACCCAGCGGGCCTTTGCTTTGGCCGTAACGGAGTGCCTCGCCGCCGTCGTCCTGCAGGTCCGGGCCGATACTGTACAGAAGGAAGCCCTTACCCTCGCGGCGGTAGACGAAGGGCTGGCCGCTGAAGGGGTCCGGGAGGAGGAGCGGGGCGCGGTTTTGGGCCTGGGTTCTGGTTGTGCAGCCGCCTCACCCTGCTGTGGGCGCTGGGCCTGTTTCGTTGGCCCGCCGGACGCCGAGACCATAAACCTTCCCCGTTTGTGCGTCGACCGCCCAGGTCTGCGCCCACTCGTAGCGCTCGCCGGACCCGTCTGGCGCGGGCATCTTGCCGCTCAGCCGCATCGGATACACGAACGTCCCGTGCGGCGCTACGCGGCACCGGTTGGTCATCGCCGACACCGCGAACGTGGGCTCCGTCAACCGGTTCGGCGCGCTGCTCGTGGCGATCTGCAGCGCCTGGTCCGCGCTGATCTGCGGCGCCTTCGGCCGCGGCAGGTCCTGAAGGGTTACGCGCTTGGTCAGGATCTCGCCGGTGCTCGCATCGACCTCGTACACAATGCGGTAGCAAGCCAGCCTCGTTCGGTCCGGGGGCTTGGCATCGCCCTCGAGCTTGGCATAGCCAGTGGGCGTTTTGTAGCCCTCCAGGTCTACGAGATAGACCGGCTGGCCTGGCAGGGAACAAGGAGTGCCGCCGGTCCGAAGCCCCATGACGGTCACCTTGGCCTCCCCGACCGTGTCCGGTTGCAGCGTAGGCAGC
Source organism: Candidatus Zipacnadum vermilionense (assembly GCA_029821755.1). Lineage (GTDB taxonomy): Bacteria > Armatimonadota > Zipacnadia > Zipacnadales > Zipacnadaceae > Zipacnadum > Zipacnadum vermilionense. The sequence continues at coordinate 32,582 of JALGSV010000035.1, forward strand.
ATCTCCCTGACTCGCTGCACCGCGTCGTCTGCTGAGAGCCGCACGGGCTTTGCGGCGGGCAAGTTCGGCGGGTCGACCGAGGCGTCATAGGCAACCGCCTCGCCGGTAACGCTCGAGATGCTCACCTTCACTCGATGGGTGAATTCCTCGGGCCCTGGCCCCTCCCACCCAAAGACGCACAGCGGTTGTGGCATTTCACCGCGGTATTTGTCATAAGTTAGTCTGTCCCCCGGCTGCCAGAACGCGCACCTTTTGGCAAGAAAAGTACTCGCGGCAGCCAGCGTCTGTTCGCGGCGGCGGCGCTGCCGCCCGCGGGAGGCCAGATGGTGCGCTACGCCCAGCAGGTACGCCTGGGGAGAGCGGATGCTCCGGGCGCCCCGCCCCTTGTCCAGCAGCGCCAGGAAGGTCTCCTGCAGCAGGTCGGCGGCGGTGTCGGGATCGCTCGTCAGCGCCAGCAGCAGATGGTAGACGGGCGGCGCGTAGCGGTCGTAGAGGGCGGCCAGGGCCTCGAGGTCTCCCTGGGCCAATCGCTCCAGCAACGCCCCATCTTCCGCCGATGAATCGCGATTCATGCCGTCCTTGCCGGGCGCGAGGTCGCCGTCTGCTAGGGTAGTGTCATGGGGGGCGGGGATTTGTCTACGGGCGTGTTTGAGGAGCACCGGCGGCTCCGTAGGGGCGGATATTGGCGAGCGTACTCGTGCGAGCGTACTCGCTCGGCAACATCCGCCCGCGCAGGGGGTGAGCGATCCGGATAGCCGCGGTTCGGCGGCTCCGGCGCCCTGTTCCCGGCAGCCTCGGGCGGATATTGCGGCTCAGAAGCCGCGATATCCGCCCCTACGAGTCGGGAAGCGCCTCATCTGCGCCGCAGCCACAGCGGCAGGAGCAGCAGGCCCGCCCTCAGCCACACGCCCAGCCAGATTAGCCCGCAGGAGAGCGGGTTGCGGGCCAGGTGCTTGCAGTACAGGCGGTACATGCTGCGGTGCGTGTTGACGATGGTGCGGCGGACCGCCTGGTCCGTGCTACGGCCCACCGTGTGGATGATGCGGGGCGCGGGGGTGTACAGCACTTGCCATCCTGCCTTATGGACGCGCCAGGCGTAATCCACGTCCTCCGACCCCCAGTAGAAGCGCTCGTCTAGCGGGCCGACCTGCTCGTAGGCCTCGCGGCGGATGAGTAGCGCCGCGCCTGAGACCCAGTCCACCTCCCGCACCTCCGTATGATCCCAGTCGGTCATCAGATAAGCCTGCACGGCCCGGGCCTTCGGGAAGAGGCGGCCGAGCCAGGTGTTACGGAAGAGGGCGGCGGTGATGGTGGGGAAGTGGCGGGCGGAGTACTGGAGGCTGCCATCGGGGTAGCGCAACTGCGGGCCGACTATCCCGGCCTCCGGGTGCTGGTCGGCGAAGGCCACCAGCTCCTCCAGGCCCTGGGGCGGGACGACGGTGTCGGGGTTGAGTAGCAGCAGGTAACGCCCCTCGGCGGCGGCCAGCGCCTGGTTGGAGGCGGCGGCAAAGCCGCGGTTCTCGGCGTTGACGATCAACTCCGCCTCGGGGAACTCCTGGCGGAGACGACTGACAGTGTCGTCGGCGGAGGCATTGTCCACCACGATGACTTGCAGGCGCAGGCCGGGGTTCTCGCGCAGGCTCAGCAGACAGGCCCGCAGGTCCGCCCAGACGTTCCAACTAACGAGGCCAACGCTCAGGTCCACCGGAGGGCCGGACATGCGCGGGCTAGGCCGAGTCCTTATCGCCCTCAGGCGCCCCCGGTAGCTCGGCCTCCTCAATCAGCATGATGGGGATGTCGTCGCGGATGGGGTAGCGCCGCCCGCAGCCGGTGCAGACGATCTTGTCGTCCTCCAGGCGCACCGGCTCCTTACAGGCAGGGCAGGCCAGTATCTCTAGTAGGGTTTCGTCTATCATTTCGGCGTACCTCGACGAACCAGGTTGGCAGAGAATTCGCTATCGGCGAGGAGGATACCTGCGCGGAGGGGCTGGATGAACGGAACGCAGCGGAGTGAATCCGGCCCGCCCATGCCACGGGTCGGCGCAGATGGTATAATAAGTAGACCCATGCCCCGCTTCACCTACGAAGGTCGCGACCAGCAAGGCCGGACAGTGGCCGGCGAGGTGGAAGCGCCTGATCGGATGCAGGCGACGATGCGCCTGCGCGCCTCCGAGTTGTGGATCACCCGGTTGGAGCCGGCAAAGATGCTGGTGGTGGAGATCGACGAGCCCCGTCCGACGCGGGCCGCGCCGGGGCAGTGGGCCTACGCGCTGTGGTCGGTGAAGGCAGGGCTGCTGCGTGATTTCTTCGACCAGTTGGGCGAGCTCTTGGAGGCCGGGGTAGGTATCTACGAGGCGATGACCGTCCTGCCGGGGCGGGTGCACTGGCGGCTGCGGCCGATCCTGCGGGAGATCTCCCCACCGCTGGCCCAGGGGCAGAGCTTCAGCGACCAATTGGCGCGGTATCCCCATATCTTCTCGGCCAGCACGGTGGGGCTGATGCGGGCCGGGGAGCGCTCCGGGCAACTGGGGCCCATGTCCCGGCTACTGGCCGACCAGTACCGGCAAG
>JALGSV010000015.1 GCA_029821755.1 Candidatus Zipacnadum vermilionense
GGTGGCGCGCAGGAAGCCGGTGGCCGTCAGTTCCCGAGTGGCCAGATCCACCCCCGCCGGGTCGCGCCCCAGGCGGGCGGTGAGGCCGGCCAGGCTCTCGACGGTATACGGGTTACGGACGAAATACGCCACGAGTTCGAGCTTGGTCGGTGAGTCTACTGCTTCCGCGATGAGACCGGCAATCTCGCCCGTCATGGGTTCACCTCTCCGGAAGCGCGGCCGGAGGATCTACCTTCCAGCGGCGGTGCAGCCAGAGCCACTGCTCGGGATGGGCCAGGATTTGCTTCCCGATGACCTGGTTCATCAAGACGGTGTTGGCGCGGACGTCCGCCTCCCGGTCGCCAGTCTCGACTAGCTCCAGGGGCGGATGGAGGACAACGTCGAAGGTGCCGTCCGGCCGGCGCAGGCAGAAGCCGGGGACGACGAGGGCGCCGGTGCGGGCCGCGAGAGTGGCGACGCCCACCGCGGTGGCCGCCGGGCGGCCCAGGAAGTCCACGATAACGGAGCCGCCGGCCGCATGCTGGTCGGGAAGGATGCCCAGGATGCGGTTGCTACGCAGCGTGCGGAGCATGGCCCGGGTCTCCTCGCGTTCCAGGACCTCGATCCCGTGGCTCTCGCGCGAGCGGTTGATCAGAGAGGCCGTGAAGGCCTCCTGGGAGTCGCGGGCCACGACGGTGAGGGGCAAGCCCTCACGGACCAGCATGGCGCCCATCAGCTCCCAGTTGCCGAAATGCGCAGTCAGTAGCAAGGCCCCGTGCCCCTGGGCGAGGGCCTGGCGGAGATGTTCCAGGCCGTGCATGCGGACCAGGGCGCGAAGCTGCTCGGGGGTGAGGTAGGGGGACTTGAGCAGCTCTACCATGGTTCGGCAAATGCCGCGCGTGACCTCCACGGCCAGGGCGTGGTACTCGCGGTCGGTGTAGCGGTCGCCGAAGACTCGCCGCATGTTGTCGATGGCCACGCGCTGGCGCGAGGGGGCGAGCTTGCGGATCAGCCAGGCAGCCGCGTCGCTTAGCGCCCGGATGGACCGCAGCGAAAGCCGGCGCACGCAAAGGGAGAACGTGGCTGAGGCACACCGGGTGAGGGTCCGTTCCAGGGCCCGGCGAGTTTTGGACTTGGGCTTACGCTGCATGGTGAGGTTCCTCGGTCGGTGAGGCACGCGCAGACCTGCCAGACGCGGCGGGTCAGACCGCCGCCGGGGCGACAGTCTGCAGCAGTGCCTCCACTTGCTCGGCCCCGCTGAGGATCTCCAGTTCGCATTCGGCTACCCAGGCCTCGAAGGGCAGCGGCGCGGGTAGCTTGACGGCATCTTTCTCCGTTAGGACCACGAATTCCGCCCGCTGCTGGGCTTGCTCGCGCGCGATCTCCTCCCAGTCAGCCGCGGAGTAGGCGTGGTGATCCGGATAGCGCAGGGGCACCGGCTCCGCTCCTGCGGCCCGCAGCGAATCCTCGAAGGACGCCGGGTTGCCCAGGCCGGATACGGCCAGGACGCGGCGCCCGGCGAGGTCTTCCGGTGGGCGGCGCTCACCGTCCGGGCCGCGCAGGGCCGTGAGGCGGTGGCGGGTCAGCACCGGCTCCGGGAGGCGGCCGTAGCGACGCACCCGAGTTTGCAGGCGCTCTACGGCTCCCGGCGCCGCACGGTCGACATGGGTGAGCCAGACCTGATCCGCCCGGCGCAGGTGGCTCCAGGGCTCGCGCAGGTACCCGGCCGGGAAGAGACGTTCGCTCCGGCTAGCGCGGCTGGCGTCGAGCAGCACCAGGTCCACCGCGCGGCCCATGCGAAAGTACTGGAAGCCGTCATCGAGCAGGGCCACCCGGGCGGTCGTGCGCTCGGCCAGGAGCCGAATCGCCTGCTCGCGGCGCTTGCCGACGGCCAGGGGTATGCCGGGTAGCAGCCGGGCTAGCATGGCCGGCTCGTCCCCGGTCTGAGCTGGGTCAGGTGGGTCCTGCCCGGCGCCGACCAGGAGGACGCCCTCTCCGGAGCGGCGGTAGCCGCGGGTGACCACCGCGGGCGCCACGCCGCGCTCCTGCAGGCGGCGGGCTAGGTAGGTCACGGTAGTGGACTTCCCGGTGCCACCTAGGGACAGATTGCCTACGCTGATGACGGGCAAGGCGGGCACGGTGCGGGCCTTGAGCCCCCAGTCGTAGAGCGCCAGGTTGGCCTCCAGCCCCAGCCGGTAGGGGAGACTGAGGGCGGCCAGGGCGCCACGCGCCAGGTAGTCGCCGGCGCCTGCGGGCGGCTCCTCCACCAGGCAGGCCCAGCGGTCGTTGCGGGTCATGTCCTCTCCAGCAGCGGCAGGATACGCTTCACCATAGCGCGAGAGGCACCGACGTTACGGGCGAGCAGGGCCTGAGCTTTGACGGCCAGCAGATTGCGGTCGGTCTCGGACCCCAGCAGGCCGCGGACCGTCTCGGTCAGCTCGGCGGCGTTGCGCACCTGCAAGGCGGCGCCCTCGCGAAGGGCCAATTCGGTCAGGTCGCGCGAATTCTGCATGTAGGGACCGAATACGACCGGTTTGTGCTGGGACATGGGCTGCAGGAAGTTGTGGCCGCCCACGGGGACCAGGCTGCCGCCCATGAAGACGACGGTGGCGATGGAGCAGACACGGGTCAGTTCCCCGAGGGTGTCGAGTAAGGCCACCTGGACCCGGGCGTCGGCGGGCGCGGGTGTGCCCTCGGCGGGAGGGCGGCTGCGGCGCTGACAAGCGTAGCCGAAGCTAGTAATGAGCGCCTCCACCTCATCCCCTCGCTCGGGATGGCGCGGGGCCAGCAGCAGGCCCAGTTCGGGCATCTGGGCGCGCAACTGGTGGTAGCAGCGCAGGACCATTTCCTCTTCCTTGGGGTGAGTGCTGGCGGCCAGGAAGACGGGCTGCTCCTGGGTGAAGCCGAGGTCCTGGCGCCACTTGGCGGTCTCTTCGGGCGGGACCTGGGGGAAGTCTTCGTCGAACTTGGTGTTGCCGAGCACGGCCACGCGGTCGGGATCGGCACCCAGGGCGAGGAACCGTTCGCGGTCCAGCTCGGACTGCACGCAGAGAAGATCGAGATTGCGTAGGGTCCAGGCGATCAGGGGCCGGAAGAGTCGGTAGCGGGGGAAGGCGCGAGTGGAGATGCGACCGTTGACAATGCAGGTGCGCACACTGTGCTCGTGAGCAGCGGCGAGCAGGAGCGGCCACAGCTCGGTCTCAGCCACCACGATCAGGTCGGGGCGGAGGGTACGGAGCACGCGCTCGGGAATTCCAGGGAAGTCAACCGGGAAGTAGAAGATGCCCTCCAGCTCGAGCTGCTTGCGTTGGGCAAGGGTGCGGCCGGTGTAGGTGACGGTGGAGAGCACCAGCCGGACTTGCGGCTCGGCCTGGCGCAGCTGGCGCAGGATGGGCTCCACTACCCCCACTTCCCCGGCGGAGACGGCGTGCACCCACACTACCGTGTCCTCGCTCTGGCCCAACGCCTGCAGGTTCTTCGGGAGGAAGCCGAAGCGCTCCGCCAGGCCCTCTCGCCAAGAGCCCTTGAGGAACAGCCGCCAGAGCAGGTAGAGGAATCCCAGAGGTAAGGTGGCGATCACCAGCAGTTTGTACGCAAGCTTCCCCCAGTCGGGAGAAGGAGGGGCTTTGGTTGTGGTTGTATCGGGAGGCATGATGGGTTGGGGGACCTACCCCCCCTCCCTAAAAGGAGGGGGAGAAGAGGGAAGCGATTTGGGAGAGAGATCGGCCAGGCTGAAACGGGCAGAAGATGGGCGGGAAGTCCTGTGCATCGGAATGCACTTCGCCCCACGCGGAGGGAATCATGCCCCTAAGTCGGTTCCTCGCCGTCCTGCGTCAGACGCGATTGGTACAGGTTCCAGTACAGACCTCCTTGGGCCATCAGGTCGTCGTGTTTGCCCTCCTCGACGATGCGGCCGTTGTTGACCACTAGGATGCGGTCGGCGTCGCGGATGGTGGAGAGGCGGTGGGCGATGATCAGCGCCGTGCGGCCCTGCAGGAGCGTGTGCAGGGCCTGATGCACCACCTGCTCGGAGGCCTGATCCAGAGAGGAAGTGGCCTCATCAAGGATGAGGATGCGCGGGTTGCGGAGCAGGGCGCGGGCGATGGCGATGCGCTGCTGCTGGCCGCCCGAGAGCTTCACGCCGCGCTCGCCTACCTGGGTATCGTAGCCCTCGGGGAGGGCCTCGATGAAATCGGCCGCGTTGGCGGTGAGAGCGACCTCGCGGATGTCGGCGGCCGTGGCGGCCGGCCGGGCGAAGGCGATGTTCTCCCTGATCGTCCCGGCGAACAAAAGCGTCTCCTGGGGGACGAAGCCCATGAAGGAGCGCAGTGAGTCCTGCTGGATGTCGCGCACGTCGCGGCCGTCGATGAGCACGCGGCCGGCCTGCGGATCGTACAGGCGCGGCACCAGGCCGGCGATGGTGGTCTTGCCGGCGCCGCTGGGGCCGACCAGGGCGACCTTCTCGCCGGGGGCGAGGTGCAGGTCCATCTGGCTGAGCACGGGGCGGTCGGGCTCGTAGGCGAAGGTGACGCCCTCGAAACGGACGTCCCCCTGCATCTCGGTCAGGGCGATGGCGTTGGGCTGGTCCTGAATCTCGGGCACCTCATCGAGCAGCTCCAAGGTGCGCAGGGCGGAGGCCTCGCCGCGAGAGAGTGCCATGATCACGCGAGCCAAGCGGTTGATCTCGTTGCCCGCCATACCCATGGCGATGATGAAAGTGGTCATCGTGTCGGGCTTCAGGCGGCCGGAGATGATCTCGTAGGCCCCCAGGAAGAGCACGGCACACAGGGCGACGCCGGTGAAGAGGCCGACGACGGCGGCGTTGAGCGCCCGCATGCGCGAGCCGCGCATCTCGGCGCGGAGGACCTCGCTCGCGTCCTCGTCGAAGCGTTGTTTCATGGGGCGTTCCAGTCCGAAGATCTTGATGACGCGGATGAGGGAGAAGGACTCGTCCACGTTGGCCGTCAGGTCGGCGAGTTGGCTCTGGACCTGGTGGGAGTAGCGTCGGAGGCGGACACCGAGTTGCTGGGTGAGCAAAGCCACGGCGGGGCCGATGACGACCATCACCAGAGTCAGGCGCCAGTCGAGATAGGCCATGTAGCCGATCACGCCGATAGCGGTGAGGGGTGCAACGACTAGCTCGGTGAGACCGGCGCCGAGAATGCTCTGCAGCACCGTAGTGTCGTTGTTGAGGCGGGCGACCAACTCTCCGGCGCGCCGGTTCTCGTAGAAGCGTAGGGAAAGGCTCTGCAAGTGATGAAAGACATCGCTGCGCAGGGCGAGGAGCACCTTCTGACTGAGCCAGTCGCCCATGAAGAGCGAACCCGCCTGGGCCAAGGCGGCCCCCAGGACCGCGGCGAGTAAGATCGTCAAGTTGGCGAGCATCCCGCTCAGGGCCAGGTCGCGGGTGGCGGCGTCCGCGGAGGGGAGGGTCTCAAAGAGACCCTTGAAGACGGGTTGAATCTTGGCGATTACCCCGATGTTGAGGCTGGCAGAGCTGGCCATCAGCAGGAGAGCCAGCAGCAGTCCCTTCCAGTAGCGTTTCGCATAGCGGCGGAGCGTCCAGAGGCCCTTCATGGGGTGACCGCCTCCGGTTCGGGCAGAGGCAGGGCAAGGTCGCTCAGATCGGTGTCGCCCTGGGCTAGGCGCCAGAGCATCTCGGCGCTGCGGCAGGAGGCGCCGGGGGTCCCCAGCAGGTCCCGTACCCGAGCCAACCCATCTCGCATCTCCAGCTGGCGCTGGGGGTCTTGCCACAGGTTCAGGACCTCGCCGCCCAGCCGCTCCGGGTTCACGTCGGCTTGGAGCAGTTCGGGGACGAGCTTACGGCCCAGCAGAATGTTGGGCATGGCGAAGGCGGGCATTTTGGATACGCTGCCGTACTTGTACTGCAGGGACATGCCCCAGGTGCCGCGGTACACGGCAACCTGTAGGCAGTCGGCGGCGGCGGCCTCCAAGGTGGCGGTGCCCAGGGCGGTAATAACCAGATCGGAGGCTTGCATAAGAGTGGCGCTGTCCTGCACCAAGGTAACGCCGGGCGTGGCCTCCGCCTGTTGGTCAACGGCAAAGGGCGCCCGCCAGGGAAGCTGGGACCACAGGAAGGTGGCCTGGGGCAGGCGCTGGCGCAGCCAGGTAACTGTCTCCAGCAGGGGGGCGCCCAGTAGCTTGCGCTCCAGCGTGCGGCTGCCCGGAAGGAGGCCGATAACGGGATTCCCCGCGGGCAGGCCGTGCTCCTGCCGGAAAGCGGCGCGATCAGCCGGCGGCTGGAGACGATCCAGGACCGGGTGGCCGACCCAGTAGGCGTTCACGCCGCAGGCGCGCAGGTGGCGCGTGGAGTGGGCGAAGGGGGTGGCGACCGCGTCGGTGATAGCGGCTAAGCGGCGGTAGTCCCGGCTCTGGGGACGCCAGGAGCCGGGCGGGAAGTAGTACAGGATCTTGGCGGAGGGAATCCGGTCGTGCAGCCGCCAGGTCCAGCCCATGTTGAAGGCGCCGAAGTCTACGGGCATGACCACATCGGGCGGGCAGGACTTGAGCCTGCGCAAGATGACTAGGCCGGTGAGCCAGAGGTAGACAATGCGGCTGAAGGCGCCGGTGAAGCTGACGGTGCCCCAGTTGTCGCTGTGGTAGTCGGCCTCGACACCGGCGGCTCGCATCATGGGTCCGGCGGCGCCGCGGAAGCGGGCCGGGTGACGGTCCTGCAAGCAGCGGACAACCATCGAGGCATGGAGGTCGCCGGAGGGTTCACCGGCTACCGTATATACGTAGGTCTCTTTGTCCATGGTGCGGAAGGGAGAAGGGGAGCCTCGCCCCCTGCCCCTGCCTCGGCAAGGCAGAGAAAAGCCGACGGAAGGGCGGAGGCTGAATGGGCCGAGTCGGCCGGGTCCGCCCGCCCCCAGGGCTGCCGGGCTGGGCGGGCCGAGCGCGGCGGGTTAGTCAGTGGGGGTTGGCCTGGCGGCCCCGGCTACCCGCGTCAATGTGGCGCACGAACTCCAGCAGCCGCAACAGCTCGGCCGATGGCTCCTTCTCCTCCTCCAGGATGTGCTTAATGGCATCGCTAATGTTGTACTCGCTGCGGTAGAGCATGCGGTAGGCGCGGCGCAGAGAGTCGCGTGACGCCTCCGACACGTCCCACCGCACCAGGCCGCGGACGTTGACTCCGCGGGGGCGCGCCGGATTGCCCTCCACCATGAGATAAGGTGGGACGTCGCGGACCACGCGCGACAGGCCGCCGAGCATGGCCATGGTGCCGATGGTCACGAACTGGTGAATCGCTGCCAGTCCCCCAATGTTGACGTAGTCCTCGACGACGCAGTGGCCACTGATGGCTACCGAGTTGGCCATCAAGATATGACTGCCCACGATGGAGTTATGGCCGACGTGGGAGTAGGCCATGAAGAGGTTGCCGTCGCCGATGACGGTGGCGCTTTCCTCGCCGCTGGCGCGGTGGACGGTGACGTACTCGCGAATCTGGTTGTCGGTGCCGATCTTCAGGTAGGTGCGCTCGTCCTTGAACTTCAGGTCCTGCGGCTCGCCGCCCAGGACCGCGCCGCTGTGCACTCGGCAGCGTGGGCCCAGGCTGGTGTGGGAGCGGACCACGGCAAAGGGCGCGATCTCGCAGCCGTCGCCGACCTGGGCGTTCGCCTCGATGACGGCGTAGGCGCCGACGGAGACGTCGGTGCCGAGCTGTGCGCTAGAGTCAATTACCGCGGTGGGATGGATCCTCATGCCGGGCGCTCCTCGCCACTCGGTGACGGGGGGTTGGGATTATCTACCAGGGCGAAGGAGAAGACGCCCTCGCAGGCTACCTCGCCGTCCACGCGCGCGGTCATGGACACGCGGCCCACGTTGCCCTTGATGCGATCAAGTACGGCTTCCATGATGAGCTGATCGCCGGGGCGCACCGCGCGCCGCCAGCGGACCTTGTCCACGCCGCCGAAGTAGGCCAGCTTCCCCTTGTGCTCGGCGGTGCACAGGAGGAAAACGCCCCCGACCTGGGCCATGGCCTCCAGGATCAGCACCCCGGGCATGACGGGATTCTCGGGCCAGTGGCCGGTGAAGTGGGGTTCGTTGGCGGTGACGTTCTTGAGCCCCACGGCGCGGCGGCCCGGTTCCATCTCGAGGATACGGTCCACAAGTAGGAAGGGGTAGCGGTGCGGCAAGGTTTTGAGGATGTCGGCAATATCCATCTCCATGACGTAAGGTAGCTCCTTCGCGTGGGGGATGCGAAACGGAGGCGAGGCTCCGATAATGAAGGTGTATTGGAGGGGATTATAGCAGAGCAAGACCGGAGGCACAACGGCAGGGGGGGAGGTCGCGAGTCGCGAGTCTCGACCAGGAAGGGTGGAAGCGTGAGGGAACGGAGGAGGAGAGGTCGGGCAGAACCTGTCGGCTCCCCCCTCGGCGGTTCCCTGCAAGCTGGCCTCTCCCCGCCGGCCCGCATCGGCGAGACGCCGGTGCCTCCGAGAGCAGGGCTCTCGCCCCCACGATCTCCCGGCCGTTGACAACGAAAAGTCACTGGACCTATAATCAGGCCGGTGACGGTCGGTAGGTAGAGGGCCGCACCAGGAGCGATGCCGATGAGCGATAGCTGTGCCGGATTCGGAATCGTGGGACTGGGGACCTGGGGTGAGAACCACCTGCGGGCCTACGGCGACGTCCCCGGCTGCCGCCTGGTGGGGGTCTGCGACCTCGATGGGGACCTGGCGCGCCGGCGGGCGGAGCAGTACCATGTGCCCTTCTGGACCACCGACTACCGGGAACTCCTCGCCCAGGACGACCTGGACGCCGTCAGCATTGTTACCCCCGATTTTTCCCACTACGATATCGCCCTCGCCGCGGCGCAGGCCGGTAAGCACCTGCTGGTAGAGAAGCCGCTGGCGACGAGCGTGCTGGAAGCCCAACAGATTGCCGCGGCCACCGAGCAGGCAGGAGTCCTGCTCATGGTGGACTTTCACAACCGCTGGAACCCCGCTTTCGCCGCGGCCAAGCGCGCCGTGGAGGCCGGTGAGGTCGGCGAGGTGCAGATGCTGTCGCTGCTGCTCAACGACACCCTGTGGGTGCCGACGGAGATGCTCTCCTGGGCAGGGCGGAGTACGGTGGCGTGGTTCTTGGCCTCGCACCTGGCGGACCTGGCGCGCTGGCTGACGGGGCAGGAGGTGGAGCGGGTCTATGCCGTGGCCCGCTCGCGGGTGCTGGCGGCGCGGGGAGTGAATACACCCGATTTCTTCCAGTCCCTACTGGAAATGGACGGCGGGGCGGTGGTCCACCTGGAGAACTGTTGGATCATGTCCAACAGCCAGCCCAACCTCTTCGACTTGAAGATGGCGCTGTTCGGGGCGGAGGGCAGCCTGTACGTGGACATGGCCACTCACCGGATGATGCAGAAGTACACGGCGAGCGGCGGGGAGTACCCGGACATGGCAGTGGTACAAGAGGTACAGGGGCGGTACTCGGGGTTCGGCGTGGCGAGCATCCGGCACTTCGCGCGCTGCGTGCAGGGCCAGGAGCAGCCGCTGATCACCCCGGGGGACGCGCTGGCGAATGTGCGGATCGTGGCGGCACTGCATGAGTCGGCGGAGAAGGGCGAGGCGGTTAGGTTGAGGTAAGGGTCCGGGGTATATGGAAGGTGGCACGGGTAAGCGGCCGGCGGGACGGATTGGTCAGGTTCGGAAAGGCGGGAAGCTAGTGGAGAGAAGCCGGGAAAAGCCCCAATTCGGGCTGTGCACCATCTCGCACCGAGAGAAGCTGCTTGACTATGTGCTCGAGGCGGCTAAGGATCTGGGGTTCGGGGCGGTGGAGCTGTGGGGGCGGGAGCCGCATATCAGTGAGAAATTCGACGAGAACCGGGTGCAAGCAGCGAGGCGGATGATCGAGGAGAAAGGGCTGCAACTTTGCTGCCTGGGCTCGTATGTGGTCTTCGGGGCCGTGCGGACGCGGGCGGATGAACTGGTGGACATTGACGATACGCTCTACACCGCCCGCTGCCTGCGGGCACCGATCGTGCGGGTGTGGGCGTCGGATATCGCCGCGGCCACGGCGACCAAGAAGCAATGGGACGCGACCGTGGGGCAGATTCAGGAGGCTTGCGACCGAGCGGGGCGACTGAACCTGGTGTTGGCCGCGGAGATGCATGACGACACGCTGACCGACTCGGCCGAGAGCAGCCTGCGGCTGCTGGGACTGGTGGATCGGTCCAACTTCAAGCTGAACTTCGAGGTGTCGCACCAGGCGGTGGAGGAAAAGCCGGAGGACCGGCTGCAGCGAGTGCTGGACCACGTGGCGCACGTTCATGTGCGCAACTTTTCCACCTACGCCGGCGAGGATGGAGACCGGCCGCACTGGGCGCCCATCAGCGAGGGACTGGTGGACTACTATCCACTGCTGGAGATCCTGGCGGAACACAACTACGGGGGCTACTACGCGTTAGAGTTCGCCTGCCGCGAGGGGAACGGGAAGCTGGAGTCGCTGGCGGCGGACCTCGCGTACCTCAAGTCGTTGTTCAAGCTGATGGGGCGAGCGCCATGAACCGGGTGGCGGACGCGGTAGGGCGATGGGCGTGGATCCCGTTGCTGGCGCTGAGCGTGGGGGCTCTCAGCTGGGGCCTCTCCACGGGAGGCTTCGAGACGGTTAAGGACTGGTTTGGCCAGTTGTGTACGTCGTGTATTGGGTTGACGTGGAGGTAGATCCCTGCCGCGTGGCGCGGGCTCTCTATCCCGCGCTCCCCTGTGCGGACGCGGGCGGGCTAGAAAGCCCGCCCCACGCGAAACGAGACAGAAAGCCCACCCCACGCGAGAATAGTCCCCATGAAATGTCCCCCTCATCGGTCCCCTTGGTTGGCGCGGCGGGGGTGGGTACAAGCTGTCTCCACCGTCGTGCTCAACCTTGCGTTTCTGCGGTTTCTCGCGCCCCTCAAGTCCGCGGGGGGCTTCTGCTTCCCCGTGCTCAATTGCTGGGCCTGCCCCGGCGCGGTGACCTCCTGCCCCCTTGGGGCGCTGCAGCATGCCGCCGGCGAGGCGCGGCTGCTGGTGGCTAGCGGCACGAGCTGGCTGGCGGTGATCCCCTATTACATCCTCGGCACTCTCTTCATCTTCAGCGTGACGCTGGGGCGCTTCATGTGTGGCTGGTTGTGCCCCTTCGGGTGGCTGCAAGACCTGCTGGCGAAGCTGAGCAAATACAAGCTGCGCCCGCCTCCGTGGGCCGGCTACCTGCGGTACGCGTTCTTGGTGGGTCTGGTGCTGGTGGTACCGTACTACACCAGCGTACAGTGGTTCAGCAAGATCTGTCCGCAGGGGGCGTTGCAGGGGGGGCTGTTGCAGCCGCTGCTGCACCCGGAGCTGCGCGGGGGGATCGGGGCGTGGTGGTGGTTCAAGGAGGCCATGCTGGTAGCGTGGCTGCTGTCCTTTGTCTTCGTGCGGCGGCCCTTCTGCCGACTGATGTGCCCGCTGGGGGCGATCTTCTCGCTATTCTACGGCCTCAGCGTCCTGCAGATTCGGGTTGACCCGCACAAGTGCGTGGACTGCGGGTTGTGTGAGCAAGTCTGCCCGGCAGGGCTGAATCCGCGGGAGCAGGTGTCCAGCCACCTGTGTATATCCTGTCTGGAATGCCAGAGATGCCCGCAGGGAGCGATAGCGGCGGTGCCGGTGTGGAGGAAGGACAGGCGAGAGGAGACAGTAGGACTGGAGGAGCAGGTGCCGTAAGCGCGTGTGCCAAGCGTCGCAGTCGGCTCGCGTAGGGGCGGATGTTGCGGCTTCTGAGCCGCAACATCCGCCCGCGGTAGCTGCGAGCAGAACGGCGCAGATGTCGGGACATGGCTATCCGGAGGGTTCAGTTCTCGTGCGGCCCGGGCTTCCGCTCCTACCGACGAGTTTGTGCCATCTCCGGGCGGGGTACCCTCCCCTCGGTAACGGTCCGGGAACTTCCGGGCTTGTCTTAGGCGTCTTATGTATCTAGGAAGGGGCCACGGTCCGGTGCACACGGGCCGGCCCGGGAGGAGTTACACCGTATTGAACCTGTGGTCTCGCTCTCTTTCACCGGAGGCTCGGCGACGCCAGTTCGAGGAGTTGGCGCGTGAGCACGAGCCGGCTCTGATGCGAGCGGCACTGCGCCTGACTGGAGACCAGGCGGAGGCGGAAGACCTCTGCCAGGAGACGCTGATCAAGGCGTACGTGGCCTTCGAGCAGTTCTCCCGCGGCAGCAACTTCCGCGGCTGGACGCTCCGCATCCTGGCCAATACGCACATCAGTCGTTACCGCAGCCATCGGCGGGCGCCTGATACGGTCTCCTGGGAAGAGCTGGGTGCGGCCACGGTACGAGGTGAGTACGACCCGCCGGGCGAGGACTTGGGGCCGGAAGAGCGCTTTGTCGAGCACGAGTTAAGTGAGGACTTGGCGCCCGCTTTGGAGGCGCTACCCGAGGACTTCCGTCTGGCGGTGATCCTGTCGGACATCCTGGAGTTGTCGTACAAGGAGATCTCGACCTCTCTGGGAGCGCCGTTAGGAACGGTGCGCAGTCGCATCTTCCGCGGGAGGAAGATGTTGCGGGATAGTCTTCAGGAGTACGCAGAGTCGAGGAGGCTGGTGTAGGGAGACTTGTCGATTCCGACACCGAGATGACCCTTATGTCCGATTGCCACTGGGAGGAGGAGAACCTATCCGTCTTTGTTGACGGGGAGCTGCCGACGAGGCGGCAGCGGGCGCTGGCGCGGCACCTACTGGATTGCTCGGAATGCGCGGCCCATGCCGGGCGGCTGCTGGCGGTCAAGTACTACCTGGGGGCCAACTCGGAGGAGCCGGAAACGCTGGAGTCGGGGTTCTGGGGGCGGCTCGGGGAGGCGCTGGACCTGGTGGATGCGGTGGGGGAGCGGACGGCGCGACGGCCGGCTCCCTCGGTGCCGCGACGGCGGGCGTGGGCCCTGGCCGGGGCGGGGGTCTTCCTGATCCTGGCGGCGTGGGTGCTGCGCTTGGCGACGTTGCCGCCGCCGGTGCAGCCGGAAGCGCTGGCCCGGGCGCATGAGGTACTGGTGCTGCAGGTGGCCCAGGGGCCGATCATCCCCACGGCGTGGGTGCCGGGCCAAGCGCAGCGGACCGGGCGGACGTGGCTGCCGCAGGCGCGGCTGGATCAGGCGCTGGGCACCACCGGAGTTAGCCACCGCCTGTACAGCGTATCCTCGCTGCCGCTGTCGTCCTTTACCCTCCCGCCCGGCGGTCTGGCGCGGGACCGGATGATGCCGATGCGGGTGGACATGGAGCAATTCTACGTGGCCGCTGGGGGATCGACCAGCCTGGTGGCGTGGCGAGAGGGGGACGAGTGGCGCGTGCTGGCCGCGGATACCTCTCCGACGCAGTTGCTGGCGCTGGCGCGAGGGTTTGGCGGGGGAGAGAGGCCGTAGACGCAATCCCCGTCCAGGCTATGGGCAACGGGTGGTCGTAAGGAAAGGCGCGGGCCGGGAGGCTCGCGCCTTCTGTTTGGTGCCAGAGGGGCCGAACAAGAATCTGCTCGACCTCGGTCCCTGGCGACCTCTGACTTCCTGTCCCCGCACCGGTGCGCCGCCGCGTCCTCTCGCACCTCCCTCTACTCCACTGTCCACCTGACCTCCTGGCCGGGGGCCAGCGTGAGCTTCTTCTGCAGGTCGGGCAGCGGGCCGCCAGGGGCGCCCTTGACCGTAAAGGTCAGGGCCTGCTCCAGCGGGTTGTGCGCCACCAGGTCCCAGCCGCCACCGGTGTGCTGCAGGACGCGTAGGATGATCCCCGACCTTTCGCAGGTCACGACGTTGCCCAGGAAGATCGGGCCGGCGTCGGCCACCGGGTCGAGACTGGTCCAGGCCCAGCCCTCCGGGTCCAGGCCGAACGGCATCAGCTCGGTCAGGCCCGGATGCCAGACGGCGATGGTCCAGTTGGGGCTGAGACCCTTCACCCGCACCGGCACCCGCATCCCCACGTTCTCCGGTCGGAGCGTGCCCCGGAAGGCCGAGCCGTCGGCCTGGAGGTCTTGGGTGACCTGGGTGGCCAGCACCTTTCCCTGCTCGGCGGTGAGGTTCACGCCCAAACCCGGGGCGGCCAGGTTGAGGGCCGCGGCGACTTTGGCGTCGAGGCGGTCGGCCATGGTCGTCCCGACGGGCCAACGCATGAGCAGGAACCTGTAGCGCAGCACGTCGCCCTTATGGAACTCGCGCTGACCCAGGGCGTAGCCGAAGGCGGGGCGCCCGTCCTGATTGCCGTCCTTGTCCACGGCGGCGTTGACCGCGAAGTCGTCCTCCAGGGCATAGATGGTAGCGGTGCCCAGGTCCGCGGGCCAAGTCACCCAGTTGCCCTTGCCCAGCTTGCCGGCAACGCGGCCAGGCTGAGCCAGCTTGCCCTGGACGGTGTACATTCCCTGCTTGATCGTGTTCCAGCCTACCTCCATGAGCACCAAATTCAGTGGATCCTGGTCGGTAAGCGTCACGTCGCGCTTGAAGCGGACCTCGCCGCGGCAGAGCTGCAAGGAGGGCTGCCCGGCATCGCGGTGTAGGTCGATGTCGTCGTGGGTGATGTCGAAGTCCTCGGTGGGCTGGGTCTCCACGTACGGATACCAGCCGTTGATGGTGGGCTGTTCCTTCGGGACATACTTGTCCCACAGGGCGTAGGAGTCCACGTTCATGCGGGTGATGAGAACGTCACGGTTGGCGTACCAGAAATGCGAGTCCGACATGAAGCTGACGTTGGGGTCCGGCACCGGGCCGGTGGCCCCGGCGAAGCGGACGCCGCCGAAGAGATTCAGGCCGGGCAAGGAGGTGTCGGTGCCCGAGGGGACGTAGTCGAGGGCCTCGCTGAAGGTGCCACCCGGGCCCCCGGCGGGACTGAAGGCGCCCTTGACGTGAGTAACCAGGCCCAGGCCGGTGGGGTAGCCCTGCTCGTTCACGCCCTGCCCGTAGGGCAGAGCGTTGCAGTGGTCGCCGCACCAATACCAGACCATCATCTTGTCGTGAACCATGATGCTGGTGGCGACGGCCTCGCGGCCCTGGGCGTCTACTACCCGCAGCAGCATGCCGCGCTGGCGGGCGTGCTCATCGTCGAAAGAGACATAGAAGGAAGTGGCGCCGGGGCGAAAGCGGCGGATGAGCTGCCCGCCGCCCCACACCTCGACTAGGGTGAGGGGTTCGGCGGAATGGGCGCGAACGATCATGCGGTAGCGGTAGCTGCCGGGAACGTCGCGGTTGCCTAGGGTGGTGCGGTAGTGGTTAAGCGATTCAAAGGCGTCAATGACGGGGCCGTCGGAGGCATACCCGACGCTGACGTTGTGCATCCCCGTGCCGATGCTGCTCTGCGCCCAGCGGGGGTTGTTGCGGATGTCGGACAAGCTAGGGGCGCGCAGGACGAAGTGCACCTCACCGGCCGTGGCGGCGACCTCGGCGGGGTCCTCCAGCAGGTGCACCCCCAGCGGCGTGGGATACTCCATGCGGTCGACCAAGGAGTGCCACTGCGCGCGGTTGTTCTCAATCATCTGCCCGCCCTGGTAGACGGCCACCGGGTAGGCGCTGTAGACGCGGTAGTTCCAGAAGGCGGTCGCGTTCTTCTGGGGGGTCAGCGGGAAATGCGCGGGCCAGCCGGCGTCGAAGTAGAAGGAGAGCTGGTCCTTGACGTACTTGCGGTCGGCCGTAAGGCGCTCCTCGTTGAAGTAGGGAATGTGCCAGTGGAAGCGCATGAAGCGCTGGCCAATCCAGTCGGTGTACTCCTGGCCGGGGATGGCCAGGAAGTTGTCGTCGCACGCGGCTTGGCACTCCGCCTCGAAAGCATTCCACTGCTCCTCGGTCATCTCCAGGATCTTCTCGCGGAAGATGACCCCGTCGAAGCCGGCTTTGCGGGCGGCGGCTTTCCAGTCGGCCACGGAGCCCTTCCCCCCGGTGGCCTGGGTGTGAGCGCCCACCAGGAACTTGTAGGACTTCCAGTAGCCGGCCGCGTTGGCGCGCCAGTAGGCCTCATCCCAAGGCCCGGCGTGGATGGCGTAGAGGCGGTAGATTTCCGGGTCGGGCCAAGAGACCTCCGGGCGGTTCCAGTCGATGGATTTGAGGTTGCCGTACTCGGGATTGACGAAGGTCGCGGCCGGTTCGGTGGCCCCGCCGGGAAAGTTGCCGGCGGCCTGGGCGGGCTCGCCCAGCCATACCGCGAGGTTGCGCAGGAAGGGGAGCCAGTCCGAGGAGGTATTGCCGTCGCCCTTGACGGAGGCCACTTGGTCCCCCACGGGCTTGCCCAGGTCGTACCACAGTGCGGAGGCCTGGGGAGCGCAGACGGCCAGGCGGCCCTTGCCGACCTGGCGGACGGCGATGAGCGGGGCGGCGCCGGTCTTCTTCGAGTCGTCGATGTTCTCAGGCATCCCGCCGCCCAGGGGTTCGGTGAGGTTCCAGCTGGTCGCCGTCGGCATGCTGCTCACCAGGACCTGCCACTCAGGAGCGGTGATCTGTAGGGGCTGAATGGAGGGGACCCAGAAGCGGTCGTGAGGGAAGTAAAGGGTCTTGACGCGCTGCAGGATCGGCGAATTGGCGAAGTTGGTGGTCCACAGGTACTCGGCGCGCTGCCAGGGGACTGCAGGCGGGTCCTGGTAGGTGTGCTCCTCGTCGGCGATCCACTGCCAGCCGAACTGCACGCCATACTTCTTCAGCCACTCGTTCATCTGCTTGTTTTCGTTAACGGTGTCGCCGACATGGATGCCGGGGAAGACGAGCACGCCCCCGCCGGCCTCGAGGTAGCGGTCGAGTAGCTCGCGCTGCTCCCGGGTGGCGTCGTCGGTGAGTACTGCATAGCCTCGCTGGTCGGGCGGGCGGATGACGACGGTGACGTTGTGCCTTTTCAGAGCATCCCAGGAGAGCGCGGCCTGTTTGGTCGCGTCGGGGTAGCCGACGACCAGGCCGTGCTGTTCCAGGAGCTCCAGGTAGGGCGGAGGCGGCATGGGGCCGGTCTTGGGGTTGCCGTCCTTCTCCAGGATGCTAACCACAGGTGTAGGGGCACAGAAGACGGGAACGAGGCAGGAGGTAAGCACCGCTACCGCCAGGATCAGTAGGAGAGTCTTGGTGGGCATGGTGAGGCTCCTTGTCGCCAGGTCATCGCGCAAGGAAGAATTCGTCGTGGGGGAAGTGAGACCTGCCGCAGGGAGGCGATCGGCTGGTGCACCGCGGGGACAGACACCGGCGCGGGCGCCGGCGTCTGTCCCCGAGAGTACGGCACGAGTCCGCGGCCGTTCAGCCCATGAAATGTATCGGCATTCCCAGCCCCGCGTGGGCGGCTTCGCCCACCGCTTCATTCAGCGTCGGGTGCCCGTGGATGGTCTCGGCGATGTCGGTAATGGTCAGCTGGTGCTGCACCGCCAGGGCTACTTCGGCGACTAGCTCGGTCGCCTTGGGGCCGACGATGGTCCCGCCCAGCATCCGGCCGGTGGCGGCGTCGGCAACCAGCTTGACGAAGCCCTCCCGCTCGTTGAGGACCGTGGCTTTGCCCAGGGCACTGAAGGGGAACTTGCCGATGGTGACAGCGATTCCCTTTTCCGTGGCCTCGTGCTCCCGCAGGCCCACTGAGCCGACCTCGGGGACGGTGTAGATGCCGCTGGGCACGCAGTCGAGGCAGACATGCCCCTCGCGCCCCAGTGCGTTGTCCACGGCCGCGATCCCCTCGTGGGAGGCCAGGTGGGCCAGGCCGATCCCGCGCAGGCAATCGCCCGCCGCGTAGATGCTGGGTACTGAGGTCTGCAGCTCCGCGTTCACCTGGATGCGGCCGCGGTCCATGACTACGCCAGCCTCCTCCAGGCCCATCTCGTCCGTCGCCGCGCGGCGGCCGACGGCTACCAGCACCATCTCCGCCTCCACCGCTTCCTCCGTACCCTCTCGCTCGAAGACCACCCGCTTGCCGCTGGGGGTATCGCCGATCTCTTGCACCTTGGAGGCCGGGCAGAGCTTCACGCCGCGGCGGGTGAGGGACTTGGCCAGGACCTCCGAGGCCTCGGGGTCCTCGGTGGGCAGGATGCGGGGGAGCATCTCGATGACCGTGACCTTGGTGCCAAAGCCGCTGTAGATGAAGGCGAACTCCAGGCCGATGGCGCCACCGCCGATGACGGCGAGACTGGCGGGCGGGCCCGGGAGGGAGACGGCATTGTCGCTGGTCATGATACGGGGGTCGCCGTAGTCGCAGATGGGCAGGTAGAAGGGCAGGGACCCGCTGCAAACGACGATCTTGTCGGCGCTGAGGGCGACGTCGGCATCCTCGCTCACCACGCGCACAGCATTCGGCCCCGTCACGATCCCGGTGCCCCGGAAGACCTCCACGGACCGGCCCTTGAGCAGCCCCTCCACACCGGAGACGAGCTGCTTGACGACGC
Organism: Candidatus Zipacnadum vermilionense; assembly: GCA_029821755.1. Classification (GTDB taxonomy): domain Bacteria; phylum Armatimonadota; class Zipacnadia; order Zipacnadales; family Zipacnadaceae; genus Zipacnadum; species Zipacnadum vermilionense. The sequence continues at coordinate 18,316 of JALGSV010000015.1, forward strand.
GGTCCTTGTAGCCGCGGACCTTGTCCATGTCGACCGCGGGGTCGCCGAAGGTGATCCCGAAGCGCTTGCCCTCCTTGGCCATGTCGAGCATCTCCACGCAGTGGATGAGGGCCTTGGAGGGGATGCAGCCGACGTTAAGGCAGGTGCCACCGAGGTACTTCTTTTCGACCAGAGCGGTCTTGGCGCCGCGCTGGGCGGACCAGAGGGCAGCGACATAGCCGGCGGGGCCGCCGCCGATGATGAGGACGTCAAAGTGGTTGTCGGACATGGGAGGTGCTCCTTTCCCTCGCAGGGCGCGGGGGTCAGAAAAAAGGCGGCGCTGGAAGCTGATTGCTCCGCGCCGCCTGAAGGTCGGTTTTGGTGGACCCGGGGAGGATCGAACTCCCGACCTTCTGAATGCCATTCAGACGCGCTCCCAGCTGCGCCACGGGCCCACCTGGCATTATTAGTATATCAGCACGTCCCCCCTGCGTCAATCACCTGTCAGTCGTCACCTGTCAGCCGTGTTACCAAGTCTCCTCTTGACATGACCGGCCGGGTATGTTAGTATTTCATCGATTACTGAAATGACCCCGACCGGTACAGGCGTTAGCGAGGTTTGCGAACTGTTCAAGGCCCTTGGCTCGGAAGCGCGCCTCAGGATCGTGAGGGCCCTGCGGGGACGGGGTTTGTGCGTGGGAGGCCTGGCGGCTCGTCTCGACATGAGCCCGAGCGCCGTGTCTCAGCACCTGCACGTGCTCCGCCGAGCGGGTCTGGTTGTCTCCGACAAGCGAGCGAACTTCGTGCACTACCGCCTGAGCCCGGACGCCGCCCGCAAATGCGAAGCCGCCGTCCGCCAAATACTCGCAGAGCCTGAGGAACAGCAATAGCCATTACGGCTGCCAAGAAAGGAGGCAGAGACAATGTGTGATCGCGGATCATGCCAGAAACCCAAGAAACTCGTGGGGAAGCCTGAGGAATGCACGCCCGAGCAGATCAAGCAGTGCCACGGGGATGTGAAGAAGCATCGCTGTGTGACAAACGCAGGGGAGACTCGCGAGCGATAGGAACTATGAGAGCCGAAGCAAACGGACCCCAGATAGCGGGGCCCGCGGCCGGTGCGCTTCCGGACCCTTGTGCCTTCGTCGCCGACGATGTGCTGAGATACTGTGCACCGCTTCCGGGCCTTTTGGTGGACTTGGGCTCGGGTCCCGGCGCCGTAGGGCTTGCACTGGCCCGCGCCGCTGGCCGCGCCGTCTTACTGGTTGATCCGGACGAGAAGGCGCTACGGCAGGCTGCTGACAGGGCAGGGCAGGAGGGGCTTGCCGGCCGCGTCGCTACGGTGCTGGGCCGGGCGGAGGCGCTCCCCCTCCGAAGTGATACGGCTGCGCTCGTGGTGAGCCGGGGCTCGATCTTCTTCTGGGACAATCCCGTCGCTGGATTGCGCGAGGTATATCGGGTACTGCGCGTGGGAGGCAAGGCGACGATCGGCGGCGGTCTGGGCACCGAGTACCCAGAGTGGGCCCGCTTGGAGTTCGGTCGGCGGCGTCTCGAGGGCGAGCGCAGCCGAGGGGCAGAGAGCTATGGCGAGTTCCAGCGCCTGCGACACCCCTCCACCTTCCGAGCGTGGGGACAGGGGGCGGGGCTGGGCAGCTTCGAGGTGGTGGGAGACGAGGGCCGGTCTGCCGAGGCGTCGTTTGCCGGTGCGGGCATCTGGCTGCGATTCACCAAGGGGTGCGCTGATGACCGATGAGGCAGACCTGGTCATCCAGGTCGAGGGCTTGAGCAAGCGCTACGGTGACGTTCGGGCCGTGGACAACGTGGGCTTCACCGTCCGGCGGGGCGAGGTATTCGGCTTCCTGGGACCCAACGGCGCGGGCAAGACAACCACCATCAATGTGCTGACCGGGCTGGCGCGGGCGGACGCGGGGACGATCCGGATCGGCGGGGTTGACTGCACGGGCAACCCGAAGAAGGGCCAGCACCTGATCGGGGTAGTTCCCGATGAGAACAACCTCTACCCGGAGTTGACGGGGTTCGAGAACCTGTGCTTCTGCGGCGCGCTGTATGGCATGCGGCGGCCCGAGCGCGAGGCGCGGGCGCGCGAGCTTCTCATGACCTTTGGTCTTGTCGAGGCGGCGCGCCGGAGGTTCGGCGGCTACTCGACGGGGATGAAACGCAAGCTCACCATCGCGGCCGGCCTCATCCACCACCCGCCCCTCCTCTTCCTCGATGAGCCTACCACCGGCCTCGATGTCGCCAGCGCCCGTCAAGCCAGGCAGCTCATCGCCGATCTGCACCGCGCCGGTACCACGATCTTCCTGACCACCCACTACATCGAAGAAGCCGAACGGCTCTGTGACCGCATCGCCTTCATCGTGAGCGGGCGAGTGGTCCGCCTCGAGCGGGTCACGGACCTGGTACAGCCGCACCAGGCCCGCCGTGTGCTGCTCGTATCCGTGTCCGACGCTAAGGCGGGACTCGGTGAGGAGTTGACCCTTGCCTTTCCCGCCTACCGCGCCGCGCCCGCTGGTCCCGGGCAAATCCGGGTGGAGTCGGAGGAACCGATCTGCATCGGCCCTCTGGTGCGGTTTCTGGAGGAGCGAGGGGTCGAGGTGCTCGAAGCTCGCCAGGTACGTCCTTCCCTGGAGGATGTCTTCGTCGAGATCACCGGTATCGCGATAGACGCCATGCGTAAGGAAAAGGAGAAACGCGGCGCGAGGGAGGGCGCGGGATGAAACAGTGGATCGCCTTCTGGAGCATTCTCGTCAAGGACGCGCGCTGCTATTATCTCAAGCCCCCCAACATCAGTTGGGCCCTGATCTTCCCGCTGGCCTGGACGGGGATGTTCTTTATCAAGTCGGGGACCGGCCTGGACAGCGTCATGACGCTGCTGCCCGGCGTGGTCTCCCTGTCCATCCTGTTCGGGACCACCTCCCTGCTGGCGGTGGCCGTGACTTTTGAGAAGAGGGGCCGCTCCTTCGAGCGGCTGCTGCTCGCCCCCATACCGCTGGAAGTACTCATGCTAGCCAAAACGTCGGGGGCGATCCTCTTCGGCATCGCCAACGCCTTCGTGCCCCTGGCGATAGCCGCCTGCTTTGCAGACCTATCCCACGTGGCCTGGGCTGCGACGGTTCCGGCCGTAGTCTTGATCGCGGTCGCCTCGGCCTTCCTGGCCTTATTCATCGCCGTCTCGGTGAGCGAGGTCTTTGAGGCCCAGACCTTCTCGAATTTTTTCCGTTTCCCGATGATCTTCCTGTGCGGGCTGTTCTTCCCCCTCGCGAAGCTGCCCGTGTTTCTCCGCCCGCTTTCCTACCTGCTGCCCGTGACCTACGGCGCCGACATCCTGCACGAGGCGATCCACACCGCCGGGACCATGCCCCTGGCCCTAGACTTCGGTATGCTCTGCGGCTTCTGTGTCGTCCTGTTTGCGCTTAGCCTGCGGAACATCCGGCGCCGATGGATCCTCTGACCACCGGCTGCAGGCGCCGCCCGACCCGCCCGGCGGCTGTCGTGCTGCAGCACGGCTCGCGGGTCGGACCTCTGCTTGTCGGCGGCCCGCCGCCCGACCAGGGGAACGGGCCGGATTCGCCGCGCATTCCGTGCGCAGCTAATCGCGGCCCCTCCTCTGAACTGCCCTCAGTACCATTACCGACAGGAGGGGGGCACACCCCGACTCACCAATCATCGCTCCGCTCCCCGCCTCTACCCCAGAAACGCCTTGGCGGCCTCTCTCATGCCTGGTTCGACATGGTGTTCGGCGATGAACTCCAGGGCGGGGCGGTTGTCGTCGGCGTGCCAGCGCTCCAGGTCAGCAGCCATCGCACGAGCGAGGTTCTGGCGGGCACTGCTCAGGCCGGTGCTCTGCGCCACGCCCACCAGATCGGCGATGCGCGCGGCCTTCACCAGGGCCGCCACCAGGCGCTTATTGTTGGCGATCTTCATCGCCGCCTCGCGGCGGGTATCCTCAAAGGCGGAGGCCAGGGCGATGGTGATGAGCGCCTCTACCGCGCCGCGCTCGGTGACCATCTTCTCAGTCAGGCGGGTGATAACGAGCGTGCGCAGGGGGTCGCGGTCGATGTTGGCGGCCTGGACGGAGGCGGTGGCGCGGCGGGAAGCGGCGGCGGCGGCGATGTCCTCGACCTCGACCATGATGTGCTCGGGCACCCCCTCGCCGTCTTCCTCCGTATCCAGATCGCGGAAGACGCCTGCGCCCACGCGACCGCCACCGGAGAGCGTGGCCTGCCGGATCTGCCTTCGAAAGCAAGCACAGGGCACCAGGGCCGCATATTGGCCGTTGTCCAGCAGGCAGTCAATAATCGCGTGCGCCGGGACCTCCTGGGCGGTGACCAACGCGGTGGCCATCAGTTCCCACTGCTGCTCCTGGCATAAGCCGGCGAGAATGGGGTCGATCTGGCGGTGGGTGAGACCATCGATGAGGGTCTCGAGGTCAGCCGCATGTTGTTTGAGGGCGGTGGCTAGCATGGGAAGCCTCCCTAGGTGGGTAGTGGGATGTAGGGAGATGATTCGGCAGCCGGGAGCGGGATTCCTGCCGGAAGGGAGGACGGGCCACGGCGCTAGGACCGTGCGGTCCCAGGAGCGGGCCGGATTCGCCACGCACCTCGTGCGCAGCTCATCACGGCCCCTCCTGGAGGCCACCGACAGACCCAGATCACACTCGTCCCCGTAGGAGCCGTTGACACTCCTGGCGACGGGGCCATATAATCAGGATCGATGCGAGGTTTCCGCTGGGATATCTTCGTCCTCCTCCTGGGGCTGACGGTGGCCGGGCTGCCGCGGATGGCGGCCGGTCAAGATGCCGAGACGGCTGCCGCCGCCTCCCTTGTCCCCACCAGCGGCGCCTACCTGGGCGCTTATATCCAACTAGACCCCGTAGTCAAGGGCGATATCGCCGCCTTCGAGAAGCTGGTGGGGCGCAAGCACGCCGCCTACCTGCGCTACGTCGGCTATGGGGAGCCCTTTCCGCACAAGTGGGCGGCGGAGGTGGTAGCGGCGGGGGCCATGCCCCAGATCGCCTGGGAGCCGAACAACGGCCTGTCCGAGGTGCATGACGATACCTACCTGCGTGGCTGGGCGCAGGCCGCTCGGCACCTGGGGGCGCCGATTCTCCTGCGCTATGCCTCCGAGATGAACGGCAACTGGATGCCCTACTCCGGCAACCCCGACGAGTACATCCGCAAGTGGCGGCTGGTCTACCGGGTCATGCACGAGACGGCGCCGAACGTCGTGATGATATGGTGCCCCTTCGGCACGCCTCGCAGCACCATCCCCCTATACTATCCCGGCGATGACTACGTGGACTGGGTGGGGGTTAACATCTACTCAGTGGTATACAACAACGGCGACCCCGCGCAGCTGGCCACCGATACGCAGATGGACCAGCTCCAGTTTGTCTACAAGACCTACGCTGATCGCAAACCGATCGCCATCTGTGAGTACGCGGCTACGCATTTCTGCCGAGCGGCGCGGCGGGCAACCACCGATTTCTGCCTCAAGAACATGCGCGAGCTCTACGACGCCCTGCCCCAGCTGTTCCCGCGGGTGGTATTCGTGAGCTGGTTCTCGGTGGAGGCGAGTGCCGACGGTCTGGCGGACAATGACTATGCGGTGACCACCGACCCGGCGGTGCTGGCGCAGTACAGGGAGATCATAGCGCGGGATTACTTCCTGCCGACGCCGCTGAGGGCGCCGGGGGCTGGGCTACCCGGAATTATCGGGCCGCCGGCCTTGCCCGTGGCACCGGTCGGGCCGACGATTGTGCCCAGCCGGGCGCTGCCGCAGAAGGGCCTAGCCACGCCGGCGCCTAAGGAGCTGGTGGTGACCATTCGGGGCTCTTCGCCGGAGGCGGCGCGGGGGAAGGTGCTGATGACCGCGTTCGTGGGGGAGGCCCTCGATGTCGATACGGTGATTTTCCAGCTAGACGGCCAGATTCGCTGCCTGACCAACATGAAACCGTACACATGGAGCTGGAACACGGACGTCTACGATCCCGGAGAGCACGTAGTACGGGTAGCGGTGACCTCAGCAGACGGGGAGGAAGTGGCGCAGCGCGAAGTGTCGGTAATCGTGGCGGAGCAGGACGAATAGCGCAGGCGCCGTGGTGAATGCTGCGCCAGCGGAGGAGGCCAGTGGCTCTGGACGCTTCCGAGGCTAACGGCCAACTCCGTACTGTACTAGCCCTGCGTGTCCTCCCCGGTCTTGTGTAGCCTTCCCCCTCCGGTAGCACGTCCACGAGTCCACTCGCCAGACCTCGCGCAGCTCCGCGCCTAGGGTCTGTTGCCAGGTCGCCCGCAACTGCCCTGCCTCCGGCTCCGCCACCAGGAGCACCTCCCCCGCCTCGGGTAGAGCCTTGGCCGGGGGGCGGGGGTCGGAGAGCAGGGCCAGGCGCCCCAGGTCGCCGCCCAGTAGGGCCACGGCGAAGCCCGGCCAGCCGGCTACGACCGCCGTCTCCCCGGGGCGTAACTCCGCCCGGAGGCGCTGGGCTACCTGCTGCTCGGCCTGGGCGCTGTCGGTGAAGGCTAGGTTGCCCTGCAGCGCCTCGCGCATTCCGCGGGGCAGCCCGCCCCCGGCGTGCCCGGCCAGCAGCACCGCCGCTATCCCCGCCACCGCCAGCACTCCCGCCGCCGCCTGCCGCCCCCAGCCGAGCTGCTGGGCTTGGCGGACCGTTCGCGCGGCGAGGAGATACCCGCCTGCCATCGCCGCTAGCAGCGGCACGGTGAGTTGCGACCAGGCGTCCCCCGCCAGGCGCCCCAGCAGGGGCGTCGCCAGGCCCGCCAGCACCAGCCCCCCTGCCCCCAACAGCAGTGAGACCGCCGTCTTCTCCCGCCCGTGGCCCCGCAGCATGGCGTAGACGCCGGCGGGGAGCAGCGGTGAGCAGAGCAGGCCCAGGTACAGCGCCATCAGGAGCAGATTGCCCACCGCATGTGGGGGGCCGCCGAAGGTGTAGCGCCAGAAGTACCAGGGGTCGCCCTGGATCAGCCAGCAGGCGGCAATCCACCCGGCGCCCAGGTAGGCGGTGGGTAGGAGGAAGGCCAACAGCGTGCCCTCGGCTTGGCGGTAGCCCCCGGCCCGCCAGGCTACCACGGCCACCAGCCCCGCAGCCAGCAGCACCCACAGTAGCATCTCGTAGCGGGTCAGGACCCCCGCCCCCAACAGCACGCTGGCGATGAGCAGCGGTCGCAGGGAACCGGTGGCGGCCCACCGATCCAGGCACCACAGACTGCCCAGCAGCAGCGGCAGGAGCAGCGCCGCGGGCGAGCCCGCCGCGGCCTGGCTGAGCGGCACCGGATGCAGCACCACGCCCGCTGCCAGCAGGTACCGCCACGGCCAGGCCAGCCCCAGCGCCCGGGCCATCGCCAGGAGGATCACCGCCGTCAGCCCCAGCAGCACTGCTCCCAGCCGCGCCGGAGCGAAAGGCGTCTCCGCTGCAGGGGGGCGGGGGATGACCGCCAGGGAGGCCAACAGCGAGGGCAGCGGCGGCTGCACGTAGCCGATCTCACTCAACCGTGGCTCCGGGGCGCGGTACCAGATGTCCTCAGCATGGCCCACCGCCGCCAGACCTTCCCAGTTGACCTGCCCGGCACCCGCCGACAGGCTCCCCGCCCGCAGGCACAGGCCGGCGACAAGGAGGAAGGCAAGCAGGTACTCCAGGATAGCGGGCCAGCGTACCTTCCGGTCCGCGTGGGGCGGGCTTTCTAGCCCGCCCTCCCCTGCGTGGGCTAGAAAGCCCGCGCTACGCGCGGAGGCGCTCATAGCTTCCCCTCCGGTCCCGCGAAGCCGTGGTCGGTCTTCTCCCAGTAGGAGGGCCGGGTGAGCAACTGCAGGACTCCGCGGTAGGCGCCCAGGCTCATCAGCAGCCAGTACAACGGCGAGATCAGCGCGTATTTGACCAGCCCCCAGTAGCGGCGGTACAGGCAGCCGAGCACCGACAGGTAGACGAAGATGAAGTTGCCGACGTAGAGGCAGAACAGTCCCAGGGCGTAGATGACCGGCGGGAAGAGCAGTGTGATGTAGGGGTGGTGGGTGGTCAGCCAGACGATGGTCAGCGCCCAGTACAGCGGGTTGAGTAGGTAGCAGAGCACCGAGCCCCCTACCGTCATCTGGAAGCTGAACCAGCCGCCCGGCCCCAGGGCGCGCCCCAGGGCCAGCGGATGGCGCATGTGCACCAGCCAGGTCTGCGCGTAGCCCTTGACCCAGCGGGAGCGCTGGCGCAGCCAGCTCGGCAGGCGGCTGTTGGCCTCCTCCCAGGTGGTCGAGTCCATCATCACCGCCCGGAAGCCGCGCTTGTACAGGCGCACGCCCAGGTCGCAGTCCTCGGTGACGTTGAAGGGGTCCCAGCCGCCCAAGTCACGCAGGACGGTGGTGCGGAAATGGTTGGAGGTGCCCCCCAGGGGAATCGGGGCGTTCAAGCCGGTCAGGCCGGGCAGGAAAAGATCAAACCAGGTGGAGTACTCGCTAGTGAACCAGCGGGTGAGCAGGTTCTGGGTGGAGTTGTAGTAGTTCAGCCGCGCCTGCACGCAGGCCAGGGTCTGCGGGCTGTGGGCGAAGAGCCAGGCGGCCTTCTTGAGCTGGTCGCGCTCGGGACGGTCCTCGGCGTCGTAGACCACTAGCAGCTCCCCCCGCGCCTCCTCCAGACCCCAGTCACAGGCCCGGGGCTTGGTGCGCGGCTCGCCGAGCGGTACCACGAAGGGCCGGAAGCCGGGGGGCAGGTCGAGGGCTTCCAGCGCCGCTTGGGTCTCCGCGTCGTCTTCCTCCACCAGGAAGAGCACCTCCAGCTTATCGGCCGGGTAGTCCATAGCCGCCAGGGCCGCGCTGATGGAGGGGACCACGGCGGCCTCGCGGTAGAGGGGGACCAGCACGGTGTAGGTGGGGAGGTCCGCCTCGCGCCAGGCCGCCAGCTCCTCCGCCGTCGGCGAGAGCAGGGCGGGGCGGTACAGGGAGCGGTAGACGAGGTAGAACTTGTAGCCGATGTGGCCCAGGTAGAAAAAGATGGCAAGGCCGTTGAGGACGATTAGGGTGGAGGTGGGCTTCCAGAGGAGTACGGCGACGATCAGCGCCAGCAGCCCCAGCCCCCCCCAGCGCTGGGCGGGCGTCAGGGTCCGGTAGGCGCAGTCCTCCGGGTGCTCCACAAGCAGGCGTAGATGCGGCTGAGCCGGACCGGAAGCCGGGGACTGGGATGATCGAGGGTTGGCCGGCACAAGCGTTATAACACCACGGCGGAGGGATGGGTTCGGGAGGAAGGCCTCCAGAGAAGACACGGAGGGGCCGGATGGGTTCCGTCTCGCGCGCTTGGCGCGTGAGCTACCTAGGCGGCCCCCCCAGATATGGTCAGTCGTCTACGGCTTCTCCCGTCTTCACGTACACCGTGTTCACCAGCGGTTCCCACTGCAGCGTGCAGCCCAGCCCCTCGATGAGGGTGCGGGATTCCACCATCAGCGTGCCGCCGTCTATCCGCGGGGCTACGGTCACCTCCGGCTGGCTGCCCACCAGGGCCACCGGCTTGCCGACCGTGAAGGTGACCTTGGAGGTGCCGCGCTCCACGATCAGGGTGGAGCTCTGCGCCATCCAGGAGAGCTTGGCGCTCAGGGCCTGGGCTACCGGCTTGGCGGGGATGAGCAGGCGCCCCCCCACTACGTAGGCCGGGCGCGGTAGCGTCACCGGCTTACCGTCTACTAGGATCTGCGTCTGCTTAAGCGCGAGGTATTCGGCGTTGAGGTAGCGCAGGGGGTCCCAGTTGATCTGGATGCGGGCGTCGCGCACCAGCGCGTCCAGCACCGCCTCCCGCGTCAGACCCTTCTCCTTGCGCAACGCTGTGAGGATGTCCTCCCGCGCCTGGGTCAGGCTGCGGTTGACGCCCGGTTGGGCCTCGCTGACGTACAGGATATGGTACTTGCCCTCCACCTGCACCGGGTTGCTGGCCTGGCCGATCTCCAGGGTAAAGGCGGTATCGCGCAGCAGCGGGTCCACGATTTCGGCGCGAGTGACCCAGCCGACGGTCAGGCCCTCGGCGGTCGCAGAGAGCTTCTCGCCCCGACTAAGCCGCTTGGCCATGGCGTAAGCCTGCTCCAGATCCACGGTGGCGTAGTCCCACAGGTAGACCAAAGCGGGGCGGACAAACTCGTCCTTATGCTTCTCGTAGTAAGCGGCGACCTCCTCGTCCGGGATGGTCCCACGCTTCTCCAATATCTTATCCAGCAACACATCGGTCTTGAGCTGCTGGAGGAACCAGGCCTCGGTGATGCCCTGGCGGCGTAGGGCGACCTGGAACTGGTCCTCATCGCCATAGGCCGCCTTGGCGGTCTTGACGCGCTCCTCAAACTCCTCCCGAGTCAGGGGGATCCCTACGCGGGCGGCCTCGTCATAGACCAGGCGCCGGTGAAGCAGGGCCTCGAAGATCTGTCGGGCGAAAGCCTCGGCCATGGCGGCGTTGAAGGACTCCACGGCCAAGGGCTTGCCGTTGATTGCGGCAATGGTAGGCGGCTCCGGCGCCGGGGCCGCAGCGGGCGGAGCCGGTAGGGGACTGCGAGTGGTCTGGGCCAGAACAGTGCCGCCAGCGAGCAACGCCAGCAAGCAGATAAGCAGCAGGCAACGGGAGAGGCGAGTAGAGGACACGGGATTCCACCCTCCTGGAAGCCGGGGTCGTTGAGCAAAGGGATTATAGAGGGCACGGAGGGGAGCGTCAAGGCGACGACGGGCGGCAGCCCAGTGGCCGCTATGATAAACGATGAATGCAGAGCTCCTACCGGCGGTAGCCGCCGGGGCCCCCGTTTATCATTTTCGCTTGACGTTCTTCCTCGCCTTCCCTATAATACTCCTCGCAGCCACCCGGCCGGGCGGCTGTATCTTATTCTGCGTGGGTTGCTCATGGAAGGTTGCGGGCTATGTACGCCATAATCGAGCATGGTGGTCATCAATACAGGGCGGATGAGGAAAACATCATTCGTCTGCAGAAGATTGCTGCGGAGCCGGGAGACGCGGTGCTCTTCGACAAGGTCCTGGCCCTGTGCGGCGAGGACGAGGTCAAGATCGGCGCTCCCTACGTGGCGGGCGCGCAGGTTACCGGCACCGTTGTCGAGCAGGGACGCGGGCCCAAGATTCGCATTTTCAAGTACAAGCGCAAGAAGCACTACAAGAAGCAGGCCGGTCACCGGCAGTCCTTCACCGCAGTGCGGGTGGAGCAGATCTCGGGGTAGCATTCCGTGTGGGGCGGGCCTTCTGGCTCGCCTACCCCGGAGACCCCTGCGCGGGCTGGAAAGCCCGCGCCACGCGGAGCAGAGGAGTGACTTTTCATGGCACATAAAAAAGGAATGGGGAGTACCCGCAATGGTCGCGACAGCAATAGTCAGCGACTGGGCGTGAAGGCGTACGGCGGACAGATCGTCAAGGCCGGGGCCATTATCGTGCGCCAGCGCGGGACCAAGATGCACCCGGGGCAGAACGTCGGGAGAGGCAAGGATGATACCCTGTTCGCCCTGACCGCGGGCGCCGTGAAGTTCGTGCCTAAACAGAAGGGCCAGCGCCATGTGCACGTGGTGCCTGCCCCGGAGTAGACGCCGGACCGACAACGAGGATTGATCGAACTGCCGGCGTCGCAAGACGGCGGCAGTTTTGCTGTAGAGCGGGGGCTACGTCCCCCCCGCCGGAAGCCGGGGAGGGTGGGAGACGTAACCCCCACTCTACATCGACTATGCTGATAGACCAAGCCGACATCCAGGTGCGCGGGGGAAAGGGGGGGGACGGGCAGGTCCTCTTCCGCCGGGAGAAGTTCGTGCCGCGGGGCGGACCGTCCGGAGGGGACGGCGGCCACGGCGGCAATGTGCTGCTGCGCGCCGATCCCAAGCTACGCACGCTGCTCGACTTCACTTACAAGTCGCTCTACTCGGCCGAGCCCGGCGATAACGGCGGGTCCAAGCAGATGACCGGCAAGACCGCACCCGACCTCTACGTCCGCGTGCCTCTGGGGACGGTGGTCTACGACGCCGAGACCGGCGAGCGCCTGGCGGACCTGGTGCGGGCGGAGCAGACACTGCTGGTCGCCCGCGGCGGCAAGGGCGGTCGCGGGAACACCCACTTCGCCACCTCTACCCGCCAGGCTCCGCGCATCCGCGAGCACGGATTGCCCAGTGAGGAGCGCCGTCTGCGCCTCGAGCTGCAACTGCTGGCCGATGTCGGGCTGGTGGGGATGCCCAACGCGGGCAAGTCCTCGCTGCTCAGCCGCATCTCCGCGGCCCATCCGCGCATCGCCGCCTACCCCTTCACCACCCTGGAGCCGGAACTGGGCGTGGTGCGTCTGGACGAGGACACCGAGTTCGTGGTGGCGGACATGCCCGGCCTCATCGAGGGCGCCCACACCGGCGCGGGGTTGGGGGACCAGTTCCTGCGCCACATCCGGCGCACCCGGGTGCTCCTGCACTTGCTGGACGCTGCCGGGACCGAGGGTCGCGACCCGCTCGAGGACTGGGCGACCATTAGCGCGGAGCTGGCCGCGTACGACCCGGTTGTGGCGGCGCTGCCGCAGGTGGCGGTGCTCAACAAGCTCGACCTGCCTGACGCGCAGGCCAACCTGCCGCGGCTGCGGGCGGCGCTGGCGGCCTCCCCGTGGCGCGGGCTTTCTAGCCCGCGTTCGGGAGAGCGGGATAGCAAGCTCGCCCCACGCGCCGAGGGTGCGCCAGTCTTCGCGATCTCTGCGGCGACGGGGGAGGGAATCGTGCCACTGCTGCGCGAGACCGCTCAGCGTCTGCGGGAGCTGGAGCCGGCCGAGCCAGAGACTGAGGCCCCGCTGCACCTGGAACTGCCCCCGCCGCCGGAGGTCCCGCTGCAGATAATCCGCCGCTCCCCCGACCGCTACGAGGTACGGGGCACGGAGATCGAGCGCATCATGGCCCAGGCGGATTTCTCCAGTGGCGACGGCTCGGCCCACTACCACCGGCTGCTGCGCAAGGCGGGGCTGTTCGACGCCCTGCGCGCCGCGGGTGCCCCGGAGGGCGCAACGGTAGTGGTGGCGGGGCACGAGATGGATTACGTGCCGGATTGAGGGGAACTTCCCCCCACGGATAGTCGTTCAAGCATGTAGCCTGAGCCGAGGGAGGCGACAGCGACGTGCGAAGACTACGGCGGTTGCTTCAGTGCAGCGTGCTCGGTATCGCATGTGCCCTGACCTTGGGTGGTTGCTCCTCTGAGCAGCCACAGGGGGTAACCCTTCCCCCCGCTGTCGCCCGCCCTTTCCTCCTGTACACCGAGCGCACTCCCGACGGAGGCTGGCAGGTCGTAGAGTACTTCCCCGACACGGACCAGAGTGTAACCGTGGCGACCTCCCGTGCCGGGGAGGGACCCGTGGTGCCGCGGCTGACGCCTTTCGGGTCGGGTTCATTCACCAGCATGGACATCTACCGTCCAGGTACGCCACCGGAGCCGGTCCGCGATCCCGCCAGAGTCCCTCGCGTGGTCTACTTGGACCGAGATACCGGACAGCAGCTCGACCCGCTCCCAGAGTTGCAGCTCGGTGACCAGCGCCGGGCCCTGCTGGACTTAGTGGGTGACCGCGCCCTGGTTGCCGTGCACGATGACCAGAAGGCCAGTGCGCACCAGGACCTTCTCGGCGACCTCTTGCTGTACCGCGGCAGACATCTCCAGAACCTGGGACGAGCATGTGTGGACTATGCGAGGACGGCGTCCGGCTTTCGGTGGTTCGCTCTAACTCCCGACCGCGAGCGTGTGCAGTGGTTTAGGCCCATCAACGAGGGCGAGACAGAGCCCACCAAGTATGACATCTGGGTGACCAACCTCCCTGCTGGCAAGTCTCGGAGGGTTGCCTCGTTTACAGGCTCATGCTTGCAAGGGTGGCTTCCGGATGGGCGGACGCTGCTCTATCTGCCGTATCGTACACCGATGTGGCGCGCGGTGGACGCGGACACTGGCGAGGAGGTGCCGGGGCCGCCCAAAGGGAGAATAGCGATATCGCCTGACGGGGGCTTCTGGGCCGTGGTGGCGAACCGCAGCGCTCCTTGGGTGTCCGATCCGTCCGAGATCCTCCGGGCGCCCGGGCGCGGAGCCGGAGCTGGCGGGGATTACGTCTCGACCCCTTGGGCCAGGCGAGGGGACAAAGTGTGGTATCTATTCGTCCCCACCCACGAGCCGGAGCAGCCGGGGCAACTGGTCTTAGTGACGCCCGAGACTCGCATCGACCTCCCTGTCGAGCATCGCCTGGGATGGTATGCGCTGCTTTCGGCGGAAGGCGATGGACGTCTGGTCTTCGTGCAGGGCGTAGACTACCCGAATCCAGATAGGGGACAGCCACGATCCCACGGCGAGCTGGTGCTAATGGACTTCTCGGGGAGGACAGTAGGCAAGGCCCGTGGTGGGGTTTCTGGGCCAGGGATGCTGAGGCCCCACGATGGCGGTATTGTGTTTGTTGCCGACCAGGCAGAACAGTCAGCCGGGGGACAGACCGAACTCCGGCGGATGGACGTTGAGACGGGGCGGACGGAGCCATTGTACGTTTTCGACAGGCCTGTGGAGTTGCAGCGCCTCGGGGAGGCGTTTCTCGCGTTCGCACAGTATCGGTCTCCCACGGGCCGCGGGTACCATCAGCGCTGGTACGTCAGCCGCGATGGCGCGCGCACCTGGCGAATTCTGGTAGAGGGGGACGGACTGGAGCTAAGGCCAGTGAATGGCGAGAGACCGCGAGAGGCGTGGTGAAGGGCGAGGCGCCCGCCCGGCAGCCACGGATCGCCGACCTGCGCTCATCAACGAGACGCGGGTGCCATCGGAGGGCGCGGTACGAGCCCGTGCCTTACAGAGACGCAGGCTTGGAAGCCTGCGCTACCGGGAGTCTCCCCTCCCCTCCGCCTCCCTCTTTGTGGTATAATCTTGCCGATGCAGCCCGGAATGAGGCGGACCAATACAGCCCTCCGGGTCGGGCTGATGGGGGGGACGTTTGATCCCCCGCATTACGCCCACCTGGAAATCGCCGACCGCGCCCTCGAGAAGTTTGACCTGGACCGGGTCCTGTTTCTGCCTAATGGCCAGCCGCCCCACAAACCGGGGCATACGGTCAGCCCGGCGGAGCATCGCTACCTCATGACGGAGCTGGCCTGCGCGGATCATCCGTGCTTTTTTGTGTCCCGGTTGGAGCTGGATCGGCCCGGTCCCTCGTATAGCGTGGACACGGTGCGGGAGCTGAAAGCTGACCTGGGAGCGGGGGCGGAGATCTTCTTCCTGGTGGGGATAGATTCGGCCCTGGAGATGGCCACCTGGTACAAGCCTGACGAACTGCTCGCCGAGGCCACTGTCGTCGCCGCGCCTCGGCCGGGGTGTGACGAGGCGGCACTGCTGGAGGCGCTGGGCCCCGAGAAAGTGTCTAAGCTAGAGAAGCTCCCGATGCCCCTGTTCGGGCATTCCAGCACCGAGATCCGTGCGCGGGTCCGCGCTGGGCTTAGTGTTCGTTACTTGCTTCCGCCCGTCGTGGAGGCGTATATTCTGAAGGAGAAGCTGTATCGGGAGTAGTGGCGAGTCGCGAGTAGGGAAGAGGCCCGATTGTCTCCGGGCTTGCCACTTTCCACAGAAAGATCGACGCTTATGAGACTGCGATTCCGTGACGTTGTCCTTTACATGCTGGCCGGGCTGATCATCATCGGCGGCGCCTTTGGCATGATGGACGTGGTCATGACCCCCAAACCCGGCGGCCCGCAGGGGCTGGGCGATAGGGCCCGCGGCTGGGGGGCGCTAGTCGTCAACCCCCTGGCCGGCAGGGACCCCGTTAACCTCCTGCTCATGGGCGCCGACGACCGCGTGGTGCTCAGCGGCGAGTTCGAGCGCGGCCGCGCCGACACCATCATGGTCCTGTCGCTTAGCCCCCAGACCAAGCGCGCGGCGCTGATGTCCCTCCCCCGCGACTTCCTGGTGACCATCCCCGAGGTGCCCAAGGGCGTCCAGACCTACCCGCAGAAGATCAACCACGCCTACGCTTTCGGCGGGGTGAAGCTGGCGCGCAAGATCATCGAGCGTGAACTGGGGATCAAGTTCGACTACTACGCGAAGATCGACCTGAAGAACTTCGTCACCGTCGTTGATATGCTGGGTGGGGTGGACCTGGAGGTCCCGGACTACGAGGGGCGGGGCCGAGGGATGAACTACGACGATAACTGGGGACAGCTCCACATCCACCTCAAGCCGGGCTACCAGCACCTGAACGGCAAGCAGGCCATGGGCTTCGTGCGCTACCGCAAGTCTCAGTACCGCAACGCTCACGGCGGCTTGATAGGGATCGAGGACTCCGAGCGGGCGGGCAACCAGCAACTCTTTCTGAAGGCGTTGGTGGAGCAAAAGGCCAAGGTCGGCAACCTGCCTAACTTGCTGCGGGCGGCAGGATTCGTGATGCAACACATCGACACCGACATGGACTGGCGTACCATGGTGGGTCTGGCCAACATCCTGCGGGGCCTGGATACCACCAAGCTGCTGCACCTGACCGTGCCGGTGGAAGACAGAAAAATCGGCGGGACGTACTACTGTGAGGCAGAGGCGGCGAAGCTGGCGGAGATGCGCGGTGAACTTTCGGCCTTCCTGGCCGGGGCCAGCGATATGCCGAAGTCCAACCTGACACCGGGCTTCAAGCAGGGGACGACCGCAGCGGCGGCGCGGCCGGTGCGGGTCCGGGTGCTCAACGGCAGCGGGGTCGCCGGGGCGGCCAAGCGTGCGGCCGACCTAATCAAGCACAAGGATGTCTACCTGGACAAGATTGCCAACGCGGACCACTACGACTATCAGGAGACACTAATCGAGTACGTCAAGGGGCAGCGGCCGGCGGCTCAGCGTCTAGCTGTAGCCCTGGGCCTGCCGGGGGCACAACTGCATGAAGCCGCCGCCGACCCTACGGCGCCGGGCGTGGACCTGACCATCATAGTCGGCCGGGACTTTAGGGCCGCCGCCAAGGCGACGTCACAGCGGCGCTAGCGGCCGGCACGCGCTTGGTCTGATGCCGGGCGGGCCGGCCCTCAACCGGCCCTGGTGGGTATCGCTGACGAGTCACTAACCTATGCCTAACACTGCTCCTTCCTCATCTCCCTCCTTCCCCGACCATGTAGCCCTGCTCACCCAGGCCGCCGACGAGGGGCGGGGCCTGGATATCGCGGTGTTGGAGGTGGGCCAGCTCCTGCCCATCTGCGGTTACTTCATCATCTGCCATAGCCGCTCGTCGGTGCACGCGCAGGCTATCTGCGACAAGATCGACGAGCGTGCCAAGCAGGCGAAACTGCGTTTGCACCACCGCGAGGGCGGCGGGCAGGGGGAGTGGGTGATTCTAGACTACCTGGACGTAGTGGTCCACGTGTTCAGTGAGGAAGCGCGCAAGTTCTACGGCTTGGAGCGCCTGTGGGCGGATGCGCCCCAGTTGGACGTTGCCGGGCTGCTGGCGCCCGCCGATCCGGCGACAGGAGGCGACCAGTGACGGACAATCCCTCCGCCCCGCTATCCCTGGAAGAAGAGGAGATTTTCGGCCGGCTGGCCGACGAGACGGCGCGTGGCCTGCACCTGAATCGGCTGGAGCAAGCGGCCGAGGGCGTGCAGAAGTTGCTCGAGATGTCGCCCGAGTCGACCACTGCGCTGGAGCTCCACGGCGATGTGCTGCGCGCCCAGGGGGATATCAAGGCGGCACGGGCAGCGTATCAGCACGCGCTGGAAGCGGAGCCCGCCAATGCTGACGCCGAGCGCAAGTACGCCGAGCTGGCGCTACAACTGGATCAGGCGACCTGGGACCGGGACGCGCTGCTGGCCGGTGACCTCGAGCGCTTCAAGGGCGCGCCGCACAAGCAGGCCGGGGGCGCGGCCGCGCGATCGCTGCTGTTTCCCGGCCTAGGGCAGCTCTACAACGGCGACTTCGAGCTGGGCGTGGCGTTAGCGCTGGCGGCGCTGTTGCTGTTCATCCCCGTCATGTTGCTGTTCGTGGCGCCCGCGGTGGCCCTGGCCCTCTCGCCCATGTCCCACCTGCCGGCGCAACCGCCGGGCTTCTGGGGGTGGCTGTCACTGGTGCTGCTGCTCGGGCTGTACCTCTACAGCGCCTACGAGGCCTACCAGTCCTCGCCCCGGTCGGGGGGAAAGGTCTGAGATCTCGTACGCGCCATGCGCAGGGAGCCTGACCTCCCTGCTGCCGTCTTTCCATGAACCGCCCCACTTCCCCTCTCCATGCCCGCCCGCGCAAGCCGCTCCTGTTGGAGTGGCAGCAAGGCTGCCTGGACCGCACCGTCCTGGGTGGGATGCACAAGCTTATGGCGACCTGGGCGGGGCAGGTGGCGGCGGAAGATGTCGAGGCTGCGCCCTGGGCCGCGGAGTTAGCGGCGCGGTTCTCCGGGTACAATGATCTCCCCCCGCTGCAACGCCAGGAGATCGCCAAAGCGGCGCTGCTGGCTCTGGGCGTCGCGGAACACGAACTCCCTGCGCCGCCTCCCTCTCCCCACCGCCCGCGTCGATCCCAGTCTGCCTCGCCCGGCCCCGTGACCTGGGACGACCCCGTGACTGTCTTGGATGGGGTCGGCGCCCACCGGGCGGCCCTTCTGGGAGCGCTGGGCCTCGACACGGTGGGCGATCTGCTGTGCTTCTACCCCCGCGGATACGAGGACCGTTCCAGCCTCGCTACGCTGGCCGACGCGCGGCACCGAGAGCCGCTCATGACCCGCGTCACCGTCACCGGCCCCGGTGAGGCCCAGTTCCGCCACCAGCCTCGCGCCGTGATCCCCGCTCGCGATGCCACCGGCACGTGCAAGCTGGTCTGGGTCAAGCAGCCGTACATGGCCAAGCAGTACGGGCGGGGGGACGCACTGCTGATCAAGGGTCAGGCCCGCTGCTATCCGAGCGGACTGGAGATCCTGGTCCTGGGCACCGAACGCCTGTCCTCCGGGGAGGCGAACCTGGGCGTGACTCCGCTATATGTGACGACCGAGGGACTCTCCGAACCGATGTTGCGGGACCTGATCCGGCAGGCCGGCGAGCGTTGCGCGGAGATCCCGGCTGGGCTGATCCCGGCGGGCCTGGCGCAGGCGCGGGGACTTGCTCCCTTGGCGGAGGCACTGCCACTGGCCCACCGACCCGCGGACATGGACGAGGCCAGGCAAGGCCAGAGTCGCCTCTCCTACGAATCCCTCTTTGCGCTGCAGGCTGACCTCGCCCAGCGACGCCAGCAACACCGGCGCGACGCCGAGGGCAGCCGCGTCCCTGTGGAAGGAGCGGCCGCAGCGTGGGCGGCCGCGCTGCCCTTTGCTTTGACCGGCGCGCAACAGCGGGCAATCGGGGAGATCCTGGCCGACCTGGAGGGCCCCTGCCCGGCGCAGCGCCTCCTGCATGGCGACGTGGGCTCGGGGAAGACGGCGGTGGCGGGGGCGGCGCTACTGGCGGTGGCGCGGGCCGGGCGGCAGGCGACACTGATGGCCCCGACCGAGCTGCTCGCCGAGCAGCACTACCAGGTACTCTCGCGCCTGCTGCCGCCGCTGGGGGTGACCGTGCAACTGCTGACCGCCGCCGCCTCGCCCCAAGAGGCGGCGCGAGTTCGCTCCCGCCTGGCCACCGGCGAGACGCAGGTCGCGGTGGGGACGCACGCCCTGTTCCAGAGCGGCGTGAGCTTCGCCGACCTGGCGCTGGTCATCGTCGACGAGCAGCACCGCTTCGGCGTCCGCCAGCGGGCGGAGTTGCAGGCCAAGGGCCAGTCCCCCAACCTGCTGGTCATGTCCGCCACGCCCATCCCCCGCACCCTGGCGCTGACCGCCTACGGCGATTTCGACGTGAGCGTGCTGGACGAGCTACCCCCGGGGCGACATCCCGTCTTCACGCAGGTGATCTCGCCCCGCCGGCGCCGCGCCGCCTATCAGGCGATCCAGGACCAGACCGACCGCGGCGGCCGCTCCTTCATTGTTTGCTCCGTTATCGAGAACCCGCAATTCGACTGGATGATCGCTGCCGAAGACCACTACCAGCACCTGCGGAACATGCTCCCGGCCCTGCGCTGGGGGCTGGTGCATGGGCGGCTCCCCTCCGAGGACTGCGAGCAAATCATGGAGCAGTTCCGCACCGGTAAGCTGGACGCGCTGGTGGCGACCAGTGTGGTGGAGGTGGGGGTGGACGTACCGGAGGCTACGCTGATGCTGGTGGAGAACGCCGAACGGTTCGGCCTGGCGCAGCTTCACCAACTCCGCGGCCGGGTGGCGCGGTCCGCACAACCCGCCACCTGCTACCTCATCACCGGCTCGCCCAACCCGGAGGTGATCGAGCGGCTGCAGGTGCTGGAGCGCACCAACGACGGGTTTGAGATAGCCCAGGAGGACCTCCTGCGCCGCGGACCGGGGGAGCTGTTCGGCCAGAGGCAGAGCGGCTACCTGGATGTGCGCCTGGCCGAAGCGGCGGCGGACACCCGGCTGCTAACGCAGGTGCGGGAGGAGGCCTTCGGCCTGCTGGAGAGCGACCCGGACCTGCAGCGCCTCGAGCACCGGCCTCTGCGCGAGTACCTGGAGCGCACGGCGCGGCGGCGGGAGGCCTGGACCCTATGAGACTACGTCTGGTGGCCGGGGAATGGGGCGGGCGGCCGCTGGTCTACCCCAAGGGAGTGGACCTACGTCCCACTGCCGAGTCGGTCCGCGAGGCGATCTTCTCCAGCCTCGCGCCGGACCTGCCCGGGGCGCGCTTCGCCGACCTGTACGCCGGCACCGGCGCGGTGGGCTTGGAGGCGCTCAGCCGCGGCGCGACCCTCGCCGTTTTCCTGGAGGAGAACCCGCGTTGCGTGGAGGCCATTCGTACCAACGCGGCGAATCTGGGAGCTGGCGAGCGCGCGGTGATCGTCACCGGCGCGGCCGAGACGCAATGGCGCGCCGTCGCGGAGCGGCACGGCCCCTTCGACCTGGTCTTCGCCGACCCGCCGTATGCGCATGAGGGACTCGAGCAGCTGCTGGAGATGCTGGTGGGGGAGAGGGTGGGGCTGGCGGAGGAGGGCCTGGTGATCATCGAGCATTCCCGGCGCCGAGCGCTGCCCGCAGGCTTCCCGACGTGGAAGGAAAAGCTGTTCGGGGAGACGGCGGTGGCGTACTTTCGGCCCTGACGGGCCCTACAGACCGATTCGCGGAGAGGAATCGATGAGCGGAACTCCCGTCCAACATGTCGCGGTCTGTCCCGGCAGTTTCGACCCCATTACCGAGGGGCATCTGGACGTCATCCGCCGGGCCGCCAAGCTGTTCGGGTGGGTTATCGTGGCCGTGGGCGCCGACGGGGGCAAGCAGCCGCTCTTCTCCCTGGAGGAGCGCGTGGAGATGGCCCGGGTGGCCTGTGCCCAACTGCGTAACGTCGAGGTGGATAGTTTCAGGGGACTTGTGGTAGAATACGCGCGGCGACGAGGGGCGGTGGCCCTGATCAAGGGCTTGCGCGCCATCTCCGACTTCGAGCGCGAAGTCCAGATGGCTCTGGTCAACCGGAAGCTGGCCGACGATGTGCATACCGTCTTCCTGGTCACGCACTCCGACTACGCTTTTCTCAGTTCCAGTCTGGTCAAGGAGATCTTCAACCTCGGCGGGGATATCTCGGACTTGGTGCCCGGGGTGGTGCTCGAGGGGCTGAAGTCGAAGGGCGGAAGCCGTAAGTCGTAAGTGGGGGACTCGCCCCTGCGATCCTTTTCCCTGCCGTTCAGCGGCACTCAGCCACCGTTCCGCCGCCGTTCCCGGGAGGCAAGCAATGGAAATCCTCAGGATACTCGACGAACTGGAGGCCATGGGTGAAGTGGGTGAAAAGTGGTACACCCGCATCATTCCCGGACTCCTCGGTAAGACCGCCATTGACGCCGAGCAGTACTTCGCGGCCCTCCATCAGCTCAAGTCGTCGCTGCCTGAGGAGGTAACCACAGCCTCGCAGGTGGCCCGCGACCGGGAGCGGATTGTGCGCGAGGCTCAGGAAGAACGGGCCAAGATCCTGGAGGCCGCCCGCGAGCAGGCGCAACTGCTCATCTCCAACGACGAACTGGTCCGCCAGGCCGAGCAGCGCGCTGAGGAAGTCCTCGCCCAGTCCCGCATCGACGCGGAAGCGGTCCGCGCCGAGGCCGAGACCTGGGCGCGCGGCGTAGTGGAACGGCTGGAGAACTACGTCGGCCGCATCTCCGCCACCATCGACAAAACGAAGAAGGCGCTCGTGGCCCAGACCCCGCCTTCCAGCGGGCGCGGCTACGACTCGCGCTCCACTATCGACACCGACGACTGAGGCGGTGTGGGCTCAGGTGATCCCTTGAAGGTTCTGGTTGTCAATTGCGGCAGCAGTTCGCTGAAATACGAGTTGTTTGAGAGTGACACCGGCCAGTCCCTGGCCTCCGGATTGGCCTCGCGGGTCGGGGTCAATGGCGGCGAAGAAGCTCTTCTGGAGCAGAAGCGGGCCGGAGACGAGGAGAAGTTCACAGTCCAAGCGCCCATGCCCGACCACAAGGTCGCGCTGGGGTATGTGCTGGCGGCGCTCACCGACCCCGAGGAAGGCGTGCTGGGATCGCTGGACGAGATCCAGGCCATCGGCCACCGCGTAGTGCACGGCGGCGAGGCCTTCTCCCAGTCGGTGCTGATCGACGCGGTGGTGGAAGCCGCCATCGAGCGCTTCTGCGAAATCGCCCCCCTGCACAACCCCGCCAATCTGCTCGGCATTCGGGCCTGTCGGGATCGCCTCCCCCACGCCCCCATGGTGGCCGTCTTTGACACCGCCTTCCACCAGACTCTCCCTCCCGTCGCCTACATCTACGGCATCCCTTACGAGCTCTACGAGGAGCGCAAGATCCGCCGTTACGGCTTCCACGGCACCTCCCACCGCTACGTGGCCGGCAAGGCGGCCGAGATGCTGGACAAGCGCGGCCTGGCGCCGGAGCAGCAGCGTATTATCACCTGCCACTTGGGCAACGGCTGCAGCATTACCGCCATCCAGGGCGGCAAGTCGGTGCAGACCTCGATGGGCTTCACCCCGCTGGCGGGACTACTGATGGGCACGCGCTGCGGCGACCTGGACCCAGCGCTGGTACCCTACCTCATCAACCACCTGGGCATGGACCCCGAGGAAATCGACGACCTGCTCAACAAGCGCTCGGGACTGCTGGGCGTATCCGGCGTGAGCAGCGACATGCGGGACATCCACCAGGCCATCAGCGAGGGCAACGCGCGCGCCAAGCTCGCGCTGGACATCTTCTCCTACCGGCTGCGGCGGTACATCGGGGCCTACGCGACGGTGTTGGGCGGAGTGGATGCAGTGGTCTTCACCGCGGGGATTGGGGAGAACGACGCGTTAGTGCGGGAGCAGTCCACGCGCGACCTGGAGTTCCTGGGGCTTTACCTGGACCAGACTCGTAACAACGACCCGAGTCTGCGCGGTCAGCCGGCTGACATCTCGAAGTTCGACAGCCCCAGCCGCATCCTGGTCATCCCGACGGACGAGGAGTTGCTGATCGCGACGGATACGGCGGAGATAGTGGGGAAGTCCGGGTAGAGGGTCTGGAGGGAGGGGTGGCGCTGGGGTTCCCTTCGCGTGGGGCGGGCTTTCTATCCCGCCCTCCCACGAACAGGCGATTTCCTGCAAGGACTGACTATCAAGCCCGCGCCACGCGGACGGCCCCTACTCCGCCGCCGTCATCTCCAGCCCCAGGTCGAACTCCAGCTCCACTTCGAACAGTCTCCGCCACGGCAGCCTCACGCGCGTGTCCTGCAGCTCGGCCAGGACCAGGGCGCTGCGGTGGCCGGGCGGGCCGATCTCGCCGGCGCGTTGTCCCATGAACTCCTCCACCCACAGGCTGGAGGCCGCCTCCGTCAGCATCTCCCGCACCAGGGCCTCCGCCCGGGGGTAGGCCTCCGTCAGCTCGAAGGAGGCTGAGGTCACCATCTCCGCCATCCGCTCCTTGACCACCGGACGCACCTGCGCCTGGTAAAGCCAGTCATCCACCAGCCGGGTGAAGAGCAGCGTCAGATGCGCCCGCTCCGCGCCGATCAGGGAGTTAAGCAACTCGAAGTACCGCATGGGGGAGATGCTGGAGACTAGTTGGGCCAGGTCGAAAGCCGCCTTGTCGCGCAGGCCGATCAGGCGCACGGTGCCGTGAGCCAGGGCGGTGCCCAGAGAATTGCCGGCGGTGTTCCAGGAAGAGAAGGCCAGTAGCCGCGGCCAGGCCAGCTCCGCCTCGCACAGCGCCTCGATCAGCGCCGGCTCGGCCCCGTTGGGGAAGGCCGCGTCGCAGATGGCTACGCCGCGCTTCCCGCTTAGGCTCACGATCTGGTCGGCGAACTCCGCCAGTTGCCGGCGTCGAACGGCGTGCTCCGGACAGCCCGCCACCGCCTCTAACGGTTTCGCCACCGGCGGGGAGATGGCCAGCACCATGTCCGCCTCGCCAGGATCGTCTACCAGATCTACCGCCGCCGCCTGGGCCTGCAGCACCAGGTTGGCCCCAAAGGGCCGATCCTCGAAAGGCGCCACCCGCGCGGCGCCCTCTGGGTCCAAGTACAGCACCGATACCTGGGGCCGCTCCTCCATGTGCTCGTGTACGAAGTGCGAGAACAGGGTCGCCCCGGTCTCGTCCGCCCCGTCGCACAGCACAACCCGGTCGCTCACCTTGGCGCACTTGATCTGCGCCTGCAGCGCCTGGTGCTCCGTTTGGTGGAAGCCCCGCGCGTCGGCGTCGTCCTGGGCCAGGATCAGGAAGTCGAGATTCCCGGCCGCCACCAACTCCACTGCGGCCCGGTTGATCTCGTGATTGCGCCGCCGCACCTGTCGGTAGCGCTCCACCAGATCTGCCGGCAGGCTCTGCAGTAGCGCCTGCACCTCCTCCTGCGCGCTCTTGTCGTCGGCTAAGCGAGTGTAACGGTAGAAGTCATCCCCGTAGCGCTGGCGGTCCTCGGCGCTCATCGGCATGTCCAGGCGGGTCAGCACGCTGCTGGCGTACAGCGCCGCCTGCGGTAGGCGCTCGCGCAGCTTGCGCACCACGTCCAGCCGCGTCTGGGCCACCTCCAGAGGGATGCTGGGCTGGCGGGAGGCCACCAGGCCGCCATAGAGCAGCATATCCAGGCTCAGGATGAGGCAGTCAGGGTGATCGGCGTGGGCGAGGAGCCATTCGGCCAAAGCCTCCGGCTTACCCGGCGTATTGTAGGACCCCAGCAGCGCCTGCGGCGGCACGGTCATCTCGTAGTCCACGATCCCGGCCAGGAGCAGCGGCATGGTCAAGTTGACCGGCCGGTCGTCCAGCGGGATGTAGAGCACACGATGCACGCGATGTCGCAGGGTCATACGGTTGTTCCTCTCTAGTTTCGGGTGGGGCGGAGGCCCACGCTATACGGCGCGCGGCGACGCCACACACGTCCCTACATGGCCTGACGAAATTCGTCGGTCGCCCGTCGTATCCCTTCCGCTGCCTTGCCCGTCACGATGGCCCCGATCAGGATGCCCCCCATCCCGGTTGCCAACACCTTGGCGATATCCCGAGGAAGCAGCTTGCGCTGGGTAGGAACGATGGCAGGCAGGTCCGGCCAGCGCGCGGCGATCTCCCGATAGGTGGCCAAGTCGTGCGGGGCCAAGGGATCGCCATAGCCGTCCGGGTGCACGATGGAGGCCTCCAGCAGCGAGCAGCGACGCTCCAGCGCCCCCAGGCTCCAGCCGCTCCGTTGGTCGCGCCAGCTCAGCGCGGCCATGATCGCCATGGTGGTGACCGTCTCGACCACCATCATTGGCATATCTTGTATGTAGGTGTCGAGGAAGTCAACCCCGGCAGCCTCAATCTCGGTGGCCTCGCGCGGCGTGATGGTGCGCTCCAGCGTGCCGGGAACCATCCCCACCGGCGCGCCGAGCGCCAGGATCTCCCGGATTGCCGGCTCCTCCTCCGCCCAAGAGCCGAAACTGGTCCCCGAGGCGTGGTGGACGACGTTGAGGTGGACCTTGAGCCCGTCCGCCCCGCCCTCCAGCGCCGCCTGGGCCAGGGCCACCTCGTTACGGGGAAGGCTCACGAAGAGTGCAGGGCGCTCGCGCAGGAGCGCCTCGGTGCGAGACATGGTAAGAGTAGCCTCCTTTTGCTGCCGGGCGGGGCCTCGGTGCCCCACCGAAACTGGTTGTTGGCGCGCCGGCCGGCGGGGGACTTAGCTCCCGCCCTACCACGCTCACTCCCCCGGCCAGAACCTCTCCATCGGCAGGCTGATCCGCAGCGCCACCACGTCCGCCAGGCAGTTCCCCGCCACGGGGGGCAGTGGCTTGTGGGGGTCGGTCGGCTCATGCAGGAGCCACAGCCTTCCCCCCGGCGGCCGCGGCGAGTCCGGCGGCGCCTGCTGCGAGAAGGCGATCGCCGGGAGCAGTTCCCATTCGTCGGCCAGGCTCATCTCGTGCCAGTCCGGCACGATCCCCCCCGGTCCGGCCGTCTGCGTTACTGCGCCCGGCGCTCGCTGGCACAGGACCATGCACCGCGAGAGCAGCCGCGCGAACCAGTCCTCATGGTCCAGGTCGTCCGGTCGCCAGGAGGGATACAGGTTGCCCCAGAACAGCGGCGGCTTACTCTCCGACGACCCCTCGGCCATGTTCACCGGTCCCACCACCATCCACTGGTGGTTGGTGCGCACGTAGTTCATCTCGGAGTCGTTGGCGTGGTCCCAGGGGATGATCTGAAAGCCGCCGACCTCCCCGTAGGGCGAGGTCGAGACGTCAAGCACCCCGGCATGGTTCGCCCGTAGCCGCCCCGCGTCGGCGTCGCGTGTCCCCTCGAAGCGGCCGATGCCGGTGACCGGGCTGAACACGGTCCCGACGATCTCCGGCGCGCCCTCGCTGTAGGTGGCCACAATGCGGCCACCGAAAACGTTCTCAAGGTCCAGGTAGCGCAGGGCCCGGTCCGGAACCATGCGCACCACAAGCAGCTTGTCGCCGGGCGCCGGAACCCAGTCCGGTGGCAGCCGCTCCCAGCCCTCCGTGTAGGGCGGGCTTTCCAGCCCGCCCTCCCCTGAGCCTGCCCGCTGCAGCAGCACCGGTGACCCCACCGTCGGCCCCAGACCCCCAAACACTCCCAGCCCCGAGGGGGTACCCAGCACGATAGCCGCTTGCGGCAGTGCATCGCCCTCGATCTTCCCCTGCGGAACTAGGCTCAGCATATGAGCGCGGCCGGTCTTGGGGTCGGGGCCGATCTTGAGATGGATGGCGTTGACCGCCGTCGCCGCGACGCTGCTGTCCGGTACCCACGAGGCGGCCCGGTAGCCCCGAGGGTTGATCTTCCCGGCGGCAGTCAAGACCTTCCCGATTTCCAGCCAGGTCTGCCCCCCATCCCGGCTGACTCGGTACACCGCCCCCGCCGTATTGGTCACCTCCAGCCGCAGGTCCTCGTGATAGCCGGGGGGGACAGTCTGCGCGAAAAGGGGGACTGCCAGCCACAGGAGCAGGCCCGCCACGTAGGGGCGGATATGGCACGGTCGCACGCGACCGCGCCACATTCGCCCGCCTCCGGCGCTAAGGCTGGATCCACCCGTGGGCGGATGCTGCGCCGTGGATGGCGTAACCTCTGCCCTTACATATGTACCGGGAGTTCTCATGCTCCGAATTTATGCACCGTCCCTGCGTAGTTACCCAGCAGGTACATCACGTCGGCTCCCAGGATCCTGCCCAGCGACCCCGTAGCGCAGGGGCGCTCGCCATAGCTGGTCACGTAGTCCGGCCGCACCCCGTGACCGTAGAAGGCTACCGGGACGCCGTCGCCGGTGTGGTCGCCGGAGGTGATGGGGGTGCAGTGGTCTCCGCCGATCATCATGACGTGGTGGTTCCAGTCCAGCGTATCCAGCAGGTACCCCACGGCGCGATCCACCTTGGCGATGGCCGCGCACTTGGCGTCCGGCAGGCTGTCGTGGCCGCCCAGGTCGGGCGCCTTTATATTGCACAGGATGAAGTCGTGGTCGGCCAGCGCCGCGACCGCCGCCTTGGCCAGGGCGATCTCGTCCGTGTCCGACCCGCCGGTGGCGCCCTCCACGGTAACCACGTCCATCCCCAGGTACAGCCCCAATCCGCGCACCAAGTCCACCTCCACGATCAGCGCGCCACGCAGGCCCCACTGCTCCGCGAAGGGCGCCAGGTGCGGGCCCGTGCCCACGCCCCGCGGCAACAGCACGTTCGCCGGCCCCAGACCCTGCGCCACCCGCTCCTGGTTCACCGGTGCCGCCGCCAGGATCGCCTGATTCCGCTCGACGAACTCGTTGACAATCCGCGAGGTCCGTAGCGCCTCCGGATCACCCTCGTGCCCCGGCGTCGGTGTGACCTCCCCGGGCGGGATGCCCGCCTCGTGCGGGTCGGCGTCGGTGATGTGCATCGACAGCCCCTCCCCACGCAGCACCATCGCCGCCCGGTGCTCCACCGACTCCTTCACGATCACCTGCACGCCGTCAATTCCCCCGGCGAAGGCCTCGTTCAGCGCCGCCGCGAGTTCGTCGGTCCCCGACTTGATCCGCCCCGCCCGGCGGTCGGTGATCAGGCCGTCGGTCATGGTGGCGAAGTTGCAGCGGAAGGCCAAGTCGCCCGGCCGCACCTCCAGCCCCACGCCTCGCGCCTCGAAGGGCCCGCGCCCGGTGTAGGTAGTGGCCGGATCATACCCGAGAATCGCCATGTGCGCCGTGTCGCTACCCGCCGGCAAGCCCGGACGAATCGGGTACATCAGCCCGCTCTCGCCCCCGGAGGCGACCAGATCCAGCGCCGGAGTAGCCTGGTGCTCGAGGGGTGTCTTGCCGCCCAGGGCGGGCACCGGTCGGTCGCCAATGCCGTCGCCGAGGAAGATGATCTGCTTGATGCTGCTAGCCATGAGTGGATTTCCTCCCTGCAGAATAGACAGGGGCATTGTAGGCGAAAGGGGGGTTAGGGGCAAGGGGAAGCGTCGGCCGACTGCCGACTGGCCCGCCCGGACAAACTTCTTGCCTCCTTGCCCCTAACCTGTCATACTCCTTATTATTGTGATCATCCCCGCGGGCGACCTCGACATCTTCTACGAAGAGACGGGCAAGGGGCCATGTGTGTTGTTTATCCACGGCTGGGCGGGATCCTCGTCTTGCTGGCGCGCGGTCAGCGCCCTCTTGCTCGGGTACCGCTGTATCGCCGTGGATCTCAAAGGCCACGGCGAGTCCAGCAAGCCCGCTGACGGGGCCTATCGCGTCAGTGACCAGGCGCAGGTAGTACTGGCCGCCATGCGTGAGCTGGAGCTGCATGACGTGGTGCTGGTGGGGCACAGCCTCGGCGGAGCGGTGGCGATGACTGTCGCTGCGCAGCTAGAGCGCGAGAGCCGCCGCAGCGTGCGTGGGCTGGTGCTGATGGACGCCATCTGCTTCCCCCAGCGCATCCCCCCGCTTCTGCAACTCCTGCGCTTGCCCGCGCTCGGCGAGGCGACCGCCGCCGTTGCCCCCGCGCGGCTGGTAGTGCAGACCTCCTTCCGCCTCTCCTACCATGACCCGACCCGCATCACCCAGGAGGTGGTGGCCGAGCACGTCCGGTGCATGGACCTGCCCGGCGCTCGCGCCGCGCTGCTGGCCACCGCCCGGGCTATGGCTGACGAGCCGGTCTGGAAACTGACGCCCCATATTAACGTCCCCGCCCTGGTCCTCTGGGGCCGCCATGATTCCCGCGTGCCGCTCAGCCTCGGCCGCCAACTCGCCGAGGCTCTGCCCTACGGTCGACTGGAAGTGGTTGACCGCTGCGGCCACTACCCTCTGAAGGAGCGCCCCCCCGAAACCGCTCAGCTCATGGAGACCTGGCTGCACGAAGTGTTCTGAGCGGCGCGGCTTCCCTATGCTCCTCCCCCTCGGACAGCTGTCCCTCCACGGTACCGACCTCGGCCGGGGCCGGCCCCTGCTCCTTCTCCACGGTTTCGCGCAATCGTCCTACTGCTGGGAAGAGGTCTCCGCGCGGCTGCCCGACTATCGCCGGATCGCGCTGGACCTGAAGGGGTGTGGCGATTCGGACAAGCCGCGCGACGGGGCCTACCGGGTAAGCGACCAGGCGCGGCTGGTCCTGGCCGCGGTGAAGGCGCTGGACCTGCCGGAGGTCGTGCTGATCGGGCACAGTCTGGGCGGGGCGGTCGCACTGGCGGTCGCGGCGGAGTTGCAGCGCGCCGGGGCTCCTCGCCTGCGCGGCCTGGTCCTGCTGAATGCCGCCAGCTTCCCCCAGCGGATGCCCTGGGCGCTGCAGGTCCTGCGCCTGCCGCTGCTGGGCGAGCTCTGCGCCCACCGGGCCCCGGCGAAGCTTGCGGTGCGCATCGCCTTCCGCCTTGCCTATTGCGACCGCTCACGCCTCTCCGAGGCGCTGGTCACCGAGCACGCCCGCTGTCTCAACCTCCCCGGGGCCCGCGCCGCCCTCCTAGCCACCGCCCGCCGCCTGACCGCCGAGCCGGTGTGGGAGCTGGTCCCCAAGATTGCCACCCCCGCCCTGGTCCTCTGGGGCCGACACGATCCCCTCGTCCCTCTCGCGGTAGGTAAGCAACTAGCGGCGGCGCTCCCGCACGCGCGTCTGGAGATACTGGAAGAGTGTGGCCACTACCCGCAGCAGGAGGAGCCGGAGGAGACGGCGAGGCTAATCGGGGAGTTCCTAGCGGACGTTCAGTAAGGTGGGGGAAAGGCAGGTGGTGGAGACCCCGGCGAGTGGCGAGGGTAGCTGACTGACCCCCAGTGGCAGCCCGCGCCCTACTGAGTTCGCGGGCCCTGTGTCATTTCTGCCACCACTCTCGTGGGCTGGCGATACTTCCCAGGGCCCAGCCGAACAGGCAGCTCTCCCAGAGCACATTCAGTCCCATCCACCAGAAGGCCAAGCTGCCGCCCACGGCAATTCCACTCACCGTTCCCAGCACCACCAGTGCCCCCAGCACGGACAAGGTCGTCCGGGAATACTCGCCCCGCACCACGGCGGACCACAGGAAGATGCCCAGTGCGAGGAAGGCGCTGAAGACGCCCGCCGCCAGCAGGTACACCCACACCGGCAGGTCGTCCCCCGGCCCCAGGTCAGTCAGCTCCTGGTCGAAGGTGCGAATCAGCCCGGAGGCGGCCAGGCTGCCCATCCCCAGGAACCCGGCGGTGGCGATCATCAGCATCTGGGCGAGGTTGATTCCAAGCCATGTGAACTGCGCCGGCATCCAGTGCGCAGCCACGGCCGCCGCCAGCGCCAGCAACCCGCCCCCGATGAGAACCGTCCGGTAGACCGGCAGCGGCGGGGCGACCCACACCTGCCGCCGTGCCCGTGCCGTCGCCTTGTCGGTCCCCGTCGGCGGCCACCCCGGCGTGCTGGGCGCCTCGGCGGCCATCTTCAGGGTCTCATCAGCTTTCCGCCCCTCGCCTTCGAAGCGGTAGATGTCGGCCAGCAGCAGGTAGACCTCCCGATACGCCGCACCCTCATCCAGCAGCTGCGCGCAGGTTGTCTTGGCCTGGTCCATCTGCCCCACCCGGAACCAGGCCCGCGCCTCCGCAATGACGCGCGCCACGTTCTCCCCGGCTGTCGTCTCCGGTCCCGCCTCGGCCTTCATCTCTCCTCCTTCATACCCATTTCTGTCGCCACCCGGGTCACTCTTCTCCCCCCTCCCCGGTGCGGGAGAGAGAGGCAGGGGGGGAGGCGTCCGCCTCTCTCAAGGTTCGTAATCCAACATCCCGCCGTAGAAGCCGGTGTAGAAGTTCATCACCATGAACAGCACGATGATTCCCAGGACCACGGTGGCGATGGGCATGATCAGCGTCGCCATCCGGCGTATGCTGCTGGCGGAGGCTTCCTCGAAATGGTCGGCCACCCGG
This sequence comes from Candidatus Zipacnadum vermilionense, assembly GCA_029821755.1. Lineage (GTDB taxonomy): Bacteria > Armatimonadota > Zipacnadia > Zipacnadales > Zipacnadaceae > Zipacnadum > Zipacnadum vermilionense. The sequence goes on from JALGSV010000015.1 coordinate 50,064, forward strand.
CTCATCATGTTGTCGATATTGCCGGTGGCCTCGCCGGTCTTGAGCATCTGCAGCACCATGTTCTCCATGTGCGGCACGGTCTCCAGCACCTCCGCCACGCCCTGGCCGGCTTCCAGCTTGGCCACGCCCGCCTTCATCGGCTCGCGGAGGGCGGCGTTCCCGGTGAGATCCGCCGCCATCCCTACGGCCTGCGGCAAGCTGACTCCCGCGGCATACAGCGCCGCCAGCGCCCGGCTGAATCGCGCCAGCGCCAGCCGCCGCACGACTTTTCCGAAGACGGGGATGCTCAGTTTCAGCGCGTCCAGCGACCGGGCCAGCGGCGGGCTGGAGGCGATCAGGTACTTAGTCAGCAGGTACAATCCCCAGATAACCGCCGCGATGCCCCCGAGCTTCAGGAAGGTCACTAACAGCGTGAGAAACAGGCCCAGGAGGCCGGTTCCCCCGGTGATCACGCGCAGGATCGCCGGGAGCAGGAGGGGGAAGGCGGCTACGAAGACGATGACGATCTTGGGGTAGAAGGTCTCGCGGCTGACCATCTGCCGCAGAGAGTATTCCTGCTCCAGGTAGGTGGCGATCTGTTCCAGCAGGCGGTCTAGGTGTCCGGACTGCTCCCCGGCGCGGATCATGGCCGTCTCCACCGGCGTGAAGACGTCGGTGTAGCGGGCCATGGCGTCGCTGAAGGGGCTGCCGGTGCGCGTCTTGTGGGCCGCCTCAATCACCGCCATCCGCAGCCGCCCCGGCGCCAGCCGCTCCCGCAGCGTCCCCAGCGCCTCCCCCACCGTCATCCCGGCCTCCACCATGGTGGCCAGCTCGCGGAAGAAGGTAGCCTTCTGTTCAACGGCGGTCATTTTGAGCATGATGCTGTCCCGGCCGTATGGTACTCCCGCCGTGGCAAAGGGACAAGCAAACGCCAGGGAGGCACCCGCGCCCCGACGTTCCCCGTCGGTGTGCAACGACCAGCGACCTTCCCCTACATGTGCCCCTTCTCCCGCCGCTCCTCCAGCGTCTCGTAGTCCTCACTCATCCGCTTTTCGGCCCCCGCGGCCAAGGGCACGCCCAGGCTGGTCAGCAGGCAGGTCAGGTACCGCCGCGGCCGCTCGGGCTCCTCGATCCGCGCGTCGTGCCAGGCCAGGTTGTCGATGACCAGCGTGCCGGCGCCGACCTGGTAGATCGTTACGGCCCCGCGACGGGTGATCTGGGCCGCCTCGCTCTCGCTCACTCTGATGAGCGCGCTGGCCGGCTCCGGGTGTAGCGGCGCCTGCGTCCAGGGCGCCACCTTCGCCTTGTCCACGATCCAGTACAGATAGTTGTTGGTCATCCCGTCAGCCAGGGGGCGCGTATGCCGGAAGACGTCGTACTCGCGCCGCCCCGCTGCTCCCGGCTCTACCTCGCCCGGCAGCTCCAGCGCCCGTAGCACTTCCCGCGTCTGCTCCACGGTCAGGTCGTGGAGGCACACCGTCCGCCCGGCTTCCAGCGCTCCACCCAGGGCCGCCACCGTCTCCGCCGTCACGCACTCCCCATCTACCAACGCCACCTGCGCGCCTAGCGCCTCCTGCGCCGACACTATCTCTCCGGTGTAGCCCACCTCCCGCAGCCGCTGCATACTCCTGTCGCCGACTGCTACGCTCGCCTCCGCTAGCGGCTGCCTGGCCTCGTACGCGGCCATACGCTGCACGATGTCGGCTACGCGCGGGGCCTGCACGAGCTTGCCGAAGAGGTCCAGTGAAGACACCAGCCAGCTACCCTTGCCGTCCCGCACTTCCAGCAGCGGTGAGGAGGTCAATCCAGTCCGGCTGGTCCCCGCCACCAGCAGCGGCAGCACGTTGCCCTCCTGCGGCGTCTCGAAGCAGCGTCGCGCCACGTAGTAGTCCTCGCCCCACAGCGCGAAGTCCTCGTCGGAGAGACCCTCCCCGAGCGGATGGTGCGGTGCTACGTTGTAGGCATAGGTGATCTCCAGCCGCTCCCCTTCCGCGTTGCCCGGCCCGTTCGCCAGCGGCACTGGCAAATCGGCCAACACCTCCTCCGTCGGCTGATCCAGCACTACGCAGCCCCCGCCCTGCACGAACTCGCGCACTGCCTTGCTCATCTCGCGCCAGTCGGCGTTATTGACCTTCGCCTCCGCGAAGTTAAGCCACAGGACCCCGAACCCAGCCAACACCTCCTCCGTCGGCCGACAGTGCAAGGTGGTCGCGCCTTCGATCCCCCGCGCCTCCAGCCGCTCCGCCCAGGCTCCGTCCGGGTCGTGGAAGGCGCACCCGGAGGGGAACTCCGGCGCATACGTCCGCGGCCAGACGCCCCACACCCTTTCCCACGCGTCCACCGTCTGCCCGCCGGAGGTCATCTCCACCCGGTAGGTCAGCTCCAGCGGCGCGTCCGTCTCGGGCGTGCGGCAGCGGTTCGTGAAGGCGCGCACCTCTCCCGGCTCATACACCGCCGGCGGCATCAAGTCGGTCCAGATGACCTCCCCCTCGCGGAGTACGTCGCAGCGCAGCGCCAGCTCCCGCGCCTCCCGCGTGTCGTTGTGCATGGACATCTCCACGGTGATCTCATCTCCCGCGAAGTACTGGCTCCGGTAGGAGTGGTCCAGGGCCGCCAGAGGCCGGACCGCTTCCGTGTGCGCGGCGACGTGCGGCGCCGCCAGGCTCTTGTGTGGGTCGGTCTCATGCCCCAGCACAAAGGACCAGGCGCAGAACCCCGACACATCCAGCCGCCGGTAGGACTTGACCTCCAGCGGCCACAGCTTCTCATCCACCCGCGCCGAGCCGAAGTCGCGATCCTCGAAGGCCGCGTCCCCGACGATCGACGCTTGGCTGTCTGGCGTGGCCCCGTAGACGCAGGTGAACTCGCCGAAGATCAGCGGCTTGTCCCGCCGCCAACTCCACGAGGGCATCTCGTGCCGATGCGACCCGTACCAAGGGAAGAGGAAGGAGCTATCCAGCCAGTAGGCGGTATGCGGGAAGTCGGGGTAGGCCGCCCAGCTCTTGGGGTAGTGCAGGTTGTACATCGGCAGCTTCCCCAGGAAGTCCATGGCCGAGGACATCTGGATTATCCGGCTGTCGTCCTCCGCCTCGGTCGCGGCGATGATTCGCTCAAAGGCGCGAGTCAGCGCCGCCATCTTGGGGTTCTCCAGGTCCGCTGGGGTGATCGGCGACATCTCGTTGGAGAGGGACCAGATCACCACTGAGGGGTTGTTGCGGTCGCGCCGTACCAGGGCCTCGAGGAAGTGGTTGCTGACGTTCTCGGAGCAAGCTTCCTCCTGCCCCGCCCAGTCGAAGGAATGGAAGCCGGTGGTCCACAACGCCGTCTCGGTAGTGATCAGCACCCCCACCCGGTCGGCGGCCTCCACCCAGCGCTTGTCCTGCGGCCGAGCGTGCAGCCGCACATGCACGATGTGTCCCTCCTCCTTCCACACCCGCAGGAACTCCATCTTCTCCTCCAGCGACAAGTTGTGCTGTGGCGGGGCGACATGGCCGGAGTTCCCATGCAAGTGAATCTTCTTCCCGTTCAGGTAGAAGTGCGGTCCGTCGATGGTGAACTCGCGGAAGCCGAAGCAGTCCTCGTGGAGGTCGACGATCTCCTCCGCGTGGGGCGGGCTTTCCAGCCCGCCCTCCCCGGTGGCACCGGCGGCTCGCCGGTGCGGGGTGGGGGTCAGCACCGTCCGCAACTGGTACAACCACGGGTCATCCAAGTCCCACAACCGCGTCCCCTCCCACGGCACCTCCCGGTAGACCTTCGCCGTCCCCTGTGGCGGGATGGTCACGTCCTCATCGAGCAGGACCTTGCCCTCCACGGCCTCACTGAAGATGTGGACTTCCGCCGGCTGGTCGGTGTCGTTGGCCAATACCGCCGTGTATTGCAGTACTTCGGCCGCCACCTTCGGATTAGCGAAGACATACTCCGTCCGCACCGCCGGCACTGCTTCCAGCGTCACGCTCCCCACGCCGCGGTCCGCCCCTCCGTAGTTGACCGGATGGACCAGGCAATTCTCAATCTCCTGGCAAGTGGGTAGCCGTGTGCCGGTGTAGCAGTAGGGGTCGAAGGTCTGCTTGCCGCTGACCCCCGAGTCGCCCACGGTGATCAGCAGCAGGGCCTCCTGTCCGGGAGTGACCTGCGCGGTGACGTCTATCCGGTGAGGCTCCAGTCCGCCGACGTACTGCGCCACCTGCGTCCCATTGACGTGGACGGTCACGTGGTACCGAGTCATGTCCAGCGTCAGGAAGATCGTCTGCCCGGCCCACTCCGCGGGAATGGCCACGGCCTGGGCATAGCTCAAGAAGGGCGCGGGGAGACGCTTACTCTCCTCCTCGGCGGTGGGCCCCACAAAAGCGGTATCGGCCGGGGCTGCGTCCGTCCGCTGCGCCTCGGCATGCAGCGGCCGCTTGCCGTACTGTGGTCCGCCCGGCAACTCAATCAATTGCGGGTGGTTCTCAGAATCATCGGCCAGTTGCAGCTCCCCCACCTCGAACCCGCCACTCCGTGCCGCCAACTCAGCATCCACCGAAGAAACAGATACCCACCAGTCAGTCGGAAGAGAAATCGAATCGCGCATAGACACACTCCTGTTGGTAGATGACCCCCCGGTCCGCCAGCCCCTTCCTTGTTCACCGTTCATAGTCTTCCGTTCGTCAATTCCCTAATACGTCTCCACTACGGTTATCCTCCCCACCGCCTCCAGCTCCGCGTCGTCGTACCACACTTTCCCGCTGGCCCGTCGCAGTTGTAGGACGATATCCATGAACCGAGCGTCGGGCGGGGTCTCGATTCGCCAGGAGAACCGCGTCCAGTCGAAGGTACCCGCTCGCGGGTCAGGCGGCTTGTTGGTCGTGGTGACATTCTTCCACATGTCTTCGGCCGGCCGGGTATGGCACCAGGCCAAGGCCCCGCAGCCGTCGTTGGGGTTGGCGACGATGTTTTCGCCTCGCACCCACACCCGGAACCGGTAGATGGTATTCGGCTCCGCCGCGAACTGCTGGCAGATCACGTCGGTGATGTCGGTTGTGAGCCCGTTCTCGATTAGCAGCGAGGCCCCCCCGCTGTGCTTGACCACCGTATCGCGCGCCACTGTGCCTTGCACAGGGAAGTTATGGTCCCGGCCTTGCTCATAGGCGCTCTGTCCCGGCAACCAGTCCTCCGGGATGCCGTCCGGGATCAGCGGCCAATTCCCTCGCCGCTCGGCAGGCACCCACACCTCAAAGCCGGGATTAGCCAGCAAGTTGGGGGCCGACTCCTCCCCGGCGCAGAGCGTAGTCCCGAGCATCAGTGCCATCCCCAGTGCCGGCAGAATGAAGCTCCTCATGGAGTCCCCACCCCCATCGTTATCTTGCCCACCGCCATCTCCGTCTGCCCCGTCGGGTCGCCCGCCGTGGTGTGAGACCATAGCTCCAGCGTGTTCTCCCCCGGGTGGAGGTATTGGTCGACCCGCAAGTCAAGCCGCGCCCCGAAGGGGTGCAGCGGCTGGTCATAGACCAGCGGCCGGCCATTGACCACAACGCATGACAGCCACTGGCGGGGCGTCTCCACGTGCAGGTACACGGGCTTGCCCTCCCACGCGGCTGGGATCTCTACCTCCCGCCGCAAGCTCTGGCCCATCACCTTCCCCGGCAGGGCGGCCGGTGTCGCCTGGAGGTTGTCCAGGTAGAGCTGCCATCCCTGCGTGAGGTCCACCACGTCCTCCAGTTGCACCTCGGGACGGAAGAACAACCGCCCGCCGACCCCTCCCGGCTGGTCTGCCTTGGCCGTGACGCTGAACGCCAGCACGTTCTCTCCCGGGTGCACCTTCCCCAGCGCGTCAAAGACGTTCATATTGTTCCAGCCGTGCCCCTGGTGGGTGACGATCTTCTCCCCGTTGACATAGAAAGTCGCGGTCCCGAAGATGCCCGGCGTGTCGTAGGAAGTGAGGCATAGCACCACGCTCCGCCCGGCCCACGCCGCCGGCGCCGTGAACCGCGTCCGGTACAGCACCGTATCTCCCTCCACCTTGATCCCCTGGTCGTCCCAGTACCCCGTCCTCGCGGTTTGCCAGCCGGCCTCGTTGTAACCATCGGCCGTCCAGCCCAGGTCCCCCTCCGGCGGCAGGCCCGTTCCCGTGACCTTGTACTCCGACAGCACTACGTCTTCCACCGGCGGCATCGGCGCCTCCGCCGGCCCCGGCGGCGGGTACGGCTTGCGGAAGGCGACCTTGTCCGCGTACCAGCTTTGCGCCGCCTCCAGCCAGTCCCCGCGCGTAAGCCCGAAGATCTTGACCTCCTGCGCCTGGAAGGACAGCCCGGCCACCCTCACCCGCCCCTCGGCGTAGATGAACGGCGTCGCCTGCCCGCTCTCCATATCCTGCACCTCGCGCGGCTTACTCGCCGCCGCGAAGGAGAACTCCAGGCCAGTCACCGCACTGTTGCCCGAGTTGTAGACCACGTACCAATCCTGCAGGCCGTTCTTCGTCACCATGTGCCTGACCCAGAGCGGCTCGTCCGCCTCGATCGGCGTCGACTGCCCCACCCCCGCCAGCAGATCCCGCAGGAACTCCTGGTTGACCGTCCCTGTCCTCTGGATGCCGTCGCCGGCCAGGTCACTGGTAGCCGTCCAGAAGGTCGAGCCCAGCACGATCACCCGCCCCTTCCCCAGCGCGCGCATGGCCACGGCGATGGTCCCGTCCTCCCAGGTGGCAATCGGCACTACGCCCTGCTGATCATCCATCGGCGCCAGGGCCACCGTGCCCTCCCCGGCATGGTCGCGGCCTCGGTAGTCCAGGGCCAGGCCGTTGCCGGGGAAGGTCATTCCCGCCAGCCGCTTCAGCAGCGGGTTATCCGGCAGCACCGTCACCAGCCGGTTGACCCGCTCGCCGATCACCTGGCAGCCCGTTAGCCGCGAGATGCCCCAGGTATCCGGCTCGGTTAGCGAATGGCGCCCGGTGCCATGCAGCGCCACGAAGGTCCCGCCTGCCCGCACGTAGTCCTCCAGCGCCGTCAGCTCCGCCTCGTCCATGCACGTGGTGTTCGTGTCCAGGAGCACCGGATAGGCCTTCACCACCCCGCTGAGCACCTCCCGGTCCGTCACCACCACGTTGTCATACTGGATCGACTGGAGAATCCCCCGGTCGGTCCCCCAGGCGAAGGACTCATTGTTCTCCGGCAGGAGCCGCAGGTTCCGCGCCGAGTGCAGCACCGCGATCTGCGGTCCCACCCGCTGCGCCTTGCCGACCAGTTCGAGCAGGCGCTTGTGCTGGTCAAACCAGTGGTGCTCGTCGTTGGCCTCCTTGTACAGGCTCTCGTCGTAGTAGTAGACATGCGACCCCTCCGCCCCGAACAGCACCCAAGCCAACTCCCGGTCGAGGATGGACGGCTCATTGGTCTGTCCGCCCTCCTCGCTGCTTTGATAGAAGCCATTCGCCAGGCCCAACGCCGCCGGCCAGGGCTGGTAGGAGGAGCCGCTCCCCGTGAATTGCATCCCCCCGCCGCCGGTTTCCTCCAGCAGTCGCGCGTAGTAGTCCCAGAGCTTCGCATCGACTCCGTAGATCTTGAAGGGCAGCTCCGGGTTCACTCGCCGTAGCGCCGAGAATACGCGCTTGTGCCCCCAGTAGGTGCTGTACCCCTGGAACTCCCGCAGGTCCACCCACCGGGCATTGCTGCCCTTACCCAGGTTCGGGTAGTACGCCGGTTGCCGCGTGCTCAGGAACACCGGCCCCAGGATGCGCCCTTCCTTGACGCGCACGGTCAGCACGTTCCGCCCCGGCCGCAAGAGCAGCGTCACTTTCATCCCGATGGGGCCGAAGTACGCCTTCGATTGGATCTGCCCCAGGTAGTCGTTGTTCAGGTACACCTCCACCGGCGTCCCGCTATAGGTGTTGGCGACCAGATACAGGTCCTTCCCCGGGTTCTTCTCCAGCCACGCCGTCGGGTCAAACTCCTGGCGCATCCACGCCGCTTGCCGCCGGGTGTGCGGTTGCAGGAAAAGCTGCTGCTGCGAGGGGGGCAGGTCCACCTGCACCCATTCTGGCCCCGGCTGGTAGGCGGGGGCGTACCACAGTTCGTCCCGCGCCGCCTCGCTGTCCAGTCGCCACTGCCAGCCGGTCAGCAGGTTGAGGGTATTCGCCTCCCCAAAGCCCCCAAAGAAGGAGAAGACGCTGGGGATGGTAACCTCGTCCCACGCCGCGAAATGCTCGGGGTCCCCGTACCAGCGCTCCCCCAGTTCGGCCAGGCTGTATCCCTGCACGTCCCGCAGCCAGGTCCGGAAGCCCCGCTGCGCCGCGGGGGAGTAGTCCAGGAAGTCTCCGGCCAGGTGGTGGATGCCCGCTTCCACGCCCGGGCGCCCGAACAGCGCCGCCGCCGCGGCCAGCCGCTCCCCCGCCGTCGCGCTGTAGCGCTGGAATACCTCCTGCGTGAACCGCTCCGCATAGGCGAAGGCCGGGGCGCTTGCCCAGTAGCTCATGTGCGCCGCCCCTGCCTCTCCCACGCCACCCCAGTCCCCGTACAGCACGTACGGGTCATGGGCCGAGACCTCCCCCGGGAACCGCTCCCACAGCCACAGCGGCATCTCCGCCGGCCCGGACAGGGTCTCCACGTCCCGTCCGTTGCGCAGGGCCCGCCGGATCTCATATTCTCCCGAGTAGGTGTCAAACGCCCCGTCTCCCGCCTCCCCGCCCACGCCCCAGAAGGGGAACTGGAAGGATGTCTGCAGCCCAAAATCGCGGGCAAATTGGTCGTAGCCCGCCACCTGTTCCGGCGTCCACTTGTAATACTGGTAGTCAGCCAGCCGCCAGGAGTAGTACGCCCGCAGGGCGCTCAGGTCGAAGTAATCCAGCCCCGCTGGGTGTCGTTGGTCCGCGGCAAAGCGTACTCCCGCCTGATCCAGCCGCAACGCCGTCGCCCGCGCCGCCACGCTCCCCCGGTCCTTCCCCGCCACCACGTAGACCTTCTCCCCCCGCTGGGCCACCAGTGCCACCCCCGCCTCCAGCAACGCGTACCCCGTCGCCTGCACCCTCCCGACCCTCAGCGGCACCGGTTTGACGCCCAGGCTGGGGTCCCAGGTGATGTCCGCCACCAGCTTACTGAGCAGCGCCTCGGCTCGCCCCGCGTCCTCACACGTGAAGGTCGCCACTCCTCCCTCCGGCTGCCGATCCAAGGTCAGCGCCAGCTTTCCGTACCCCAGCAGATCGGCGGGTTCCCCTGCCTGCGCCAGGGCCGGCCCGGCCACCAGGATTGCACACAGAACGGCCACATGAGTTAGTCGCATGGTGAGTTCCTTCCGGACGGCGCCGGACTCGCGGGCAGCCGGCTGCCGTCTCTGCCCCTCTACCCCCTCGCCTCCACTCCCGCCCATTTGATAGCCGCGGCCAAGATATCGGCCCAGGCCGGTGATTCCCAGAAGCCCACGCTCCCGGCCGGCGGCTCGCCCAAGACGGTGCCGGTGAAGACCACCACTCGCCCCTTGCCGTACTGCCCGCCCACCAGCAGCGGTTCGCCCTTGCTCCCCGCCAGCAGCACCTTGGCTCCCGGCTTCGGGGTTACCATGTGCCGGTAGTTCACCACTGCCGGCTGGGGCCAGGCGATCTTCCCCACCCCCAACTCCGGGTCCGGCTGGCCCAGCGCCATTGGCGTCTCGCACTTGCGGATTTCAAAGGGCCCGTTCAGCTCCACCGGCAGCATCTCCGGCCAGCCATACTGCATCGCGCTCCCCTGCCCCAGCGTATGTAGCCCGCCCAGCACCACCAGCCCCCCGCCGTCCTCCACGCGTTCTTGCAGCATCCGCTCCAGGCCCATGGCGAAGCCCCGGGTCTCGAAGTTGGCCAGCACCGCCACATCTTGCCCGTAGATCGGCTCCCAGTCCCACTCGAACCCCAGGATTCTCGCCTGCGCCTGGTGACCGTAGCTGGTGTAGGCTGTGGTGGAAACCGCGTCCGGCACCCGCGCCACCGCCTCGTCCAGCCGGTACATCCGGTTCCACACCCCGCGGACCAGCAGCACGTGCAGCTGGTCGTCGCCGCTGCGCTGGAGGTTCTCCGGCGGGGTCAGGCTGGCGTAGTAGTCGGCCAGTTCCTGAGGCGTCCACGGGCGGACCAGTTCGACCGTTGTCTGGTCCCACCAGATGTCCCCCGCCGCGGTGTAGACGCCGCCGAAGGCATGGTAACCGATGTCGGGGTGCTTGATGATCAGGCTAAAGTCCTGGTAGACGCCCGGCTGCTTGAAGTCGGTACCTTTGACCTCGAGCTTCTCCGTGTTGAGGACAGCGATCCCCGGTAGACGCGGGACGTTGTCCTCCGTAACCAGCGTGAGTACTGGCTTGTCGAGGGTGTTGTCCGCCACCCGCAGCCGGTAGGTGACCTTGTACTCGCCGGGAATTCGCGGATACCAGTAGGTGCCGACCGCCATGTAGTAGGACTTGCCGCCCCCCGGGGCGTATAGCGCCGCCCCTCCCTTCGCCTCCGCCTCCTTGAAGATCTGGGTGGCGACGACCGCGTTGGGGTAGAAGTCCTCCATTTGGAAGGCCTGCCGCCATTCGGTGCTGGACGACGACCCGCTGGTCAGGCCCAACTCCTCCGGGGTGGGCAGCTTCAGCCCCGCCTCCTCGGCCGTGGCCTCCCAGACCGCCGCCGGCGTAGGCGCGTCGGACTCCAGGATCAGGATCGACCAGTGGGCGATCTCCGGCAGGTGCAGGACGAGAGAGTCCCCCTGCTTCTCCGCCGCCACCGGCTCCAGCTGGAAGCGGTCCAGGTCCGCCACGAAGGCGCGTTTGAATCCCACCGGCTTCTTCCACGCCACCGTTACGTTCTGCGCCGGCCCGGCCGGGAGCATGCCGGGGATCGGCTTGCCCTCGCCCAGCTCCTTCTGCGAGGCCAGCGTCGTCTTGTCCTCCGGCGGATTGATCAGGTGCAGCAGGTAGTAGGTCCCCCCGCCCGGCCGCGGCCGCACCGAGGCGAACAGCTTCCACCACAGCTCCCGCGTCGCCGCCACCTGCACCTCCTGCGGCGCGGCGTTCCAAGCGTGGATGCCCTCGTCCCACAAGAACCCGGCATAGCGGGTGGCGAACTTGTAGATGTCCTCCGGTCCGTAGTACTGGAACATCACGTGGCTGCGCAGCGCGTAGGGGATGATGTGGCAGTACAGCACCCGCTGGCTACGCAGGAAGGGATAGACCGCCGAGTGGCCGCCGTAGTAGCGGCTCAGGTCCGAGTCGTGCTGCACCACCCGCGCGTACTCCAGCCACGGCACGTTGCCGGGGAAGGCCAACTCCTCCCGCGCGATCAGACCGTCATCCTTACACTTCTCCCGGAAGGCCCGCGGCGCGTTGTCCAGCTTGATGTTCCAGCGGAAGTTGAGCGTCGTGTTGTAGGCGAACAGGTACCCGGGGTAGACCTCCCAGGTGGCCTTCTTCATGAGCTGGATCATGCGCTCGTCGGCCCTATCGGCGTCGTAGTCCGGCGGTGCGTTTCAGGTCCCGTCGAGGTTCTGGTGCCGCGAGCAGTAAAACTCCCCATCGAACCGCACCCCGTCGTAGATCATCATCTTCGCCGATTCGCCCATCTCCCGCCCCGCGAACTTGATGAGCTCGTCATTGCCCCCGTCGTACCACACGTCGCTCCACACGCACCGCTGCGTGACAAAAGGCTCATACCACCCCGCCCCGGGGTAGCCATTCTTCTCCATCTCCGCCGGCAGCAGCGGTACCACGCTCGCGGTATCGTTGGAATGCGGTGGCCCCAGGGCCACCAGGTAGTCCATGAACGCCGCGTCAAAGAAGCCCATGGCAGGCAGGCCCTCGCTGTACGAGGTCCACTCCGGGTGCCGCCGGAGGAACTCATAGGTGATCCACCCCCCACCCCCCGCCTTCCCGTAGGTGATGGGCCGCACCCCGATGGTCCGCGCTGCCTGGTGCATCCGGATCAGCGCTGACTTGCTCTCGTTGTACTGCGCCTGCCCCGCCCACCAGCGCTCCGTATCCGGCGTCATGTCATCAAAGTCGCTGGGCGCCCAGGCGAACTGCTCCCCCCCATTGGCGTGCGCCTTGCGGTAAGCCTCCGGTATGCCGTTGACGTAGTCGTCCAGTTGCTCCTCGGTCAGTTGGCCCACGACGTTGGAGAACTGCAGCGGCAACCACACCTGGTGGACAGTGCGCGCGCAGGTGAAATACTCCGACCGCGACGCCAGCACCTTGCCGTTACGGCTGAGCGTAGCCCGCGCCTCAATCCCCAGCCACGCCTCGGCCTTGCGGGTAGCCGCAACCGTTTGCGTCTTCCCCGGCTCCACGGTAACGGCCGCCACTGTCAGGGGCACCACCGTGTCCAGATCGCGCACCAACTCCACTGCAAGCTGCGCCGTAGCCGCCGCGGCGTCCGGGTTGGAGACCACGACCTCCACGTTGATAGCCTCTCCGGGCGTGTAGTAGACCTTGTCCGGCTGGACCTGGTCGAGGGTCAGCTCAGCAAGCGAGGGAGTGGACAGCCAGGGGAGGAGAAGAACGATGCCGAAGAGAAGACAACGGAGCGCGCGCATGACGTGACCTCCTTGCATCTGCCTGAGTGCGTGACTGTTTCGAGGTCGCCGGCAGGGATACCTGCCTCCCGCGGCCCATCAGGAAAGGACTGGGTCGACCATGCCTCCCTCTACCCCCGCCACCTTCTCCGACCCTCTCACCGGTCGCCGTATCCACCGCCTGACCCACGGCGGCCTCAACGCCAGTCCCTACTTCAACAGCTACGCCTGGACGCCGCAGGGGGACGCGGTCTGCTACTTGCGCTGGGAGGAGGGGGGCAAGTGGGTCAGGGCCTGTGAGGTGGGGACGGGGCGGAACTGGGCGCTGGCCGGGCCCTTCGCCGGGTCCGAGAGGGAGGGGCCTACCACTTGGCCCACGCTCAACGCCCTCCCCGGCGAACGCGCCGTGACCTTCGTGGCTGACCGCGCGGTCTGGCGGGCGGACCTGGAGGGCAGCGCCGAGCGTGTGGCTGACCTGCCTCCCGGCGACTGCGACTTGGGCGACACGGATGTCTCCGCCGACGACCAATGGCACGAGCAGGACCCCATCTGGTCTCCCGACGGCACTCGCGTACTCTTCCGGGTGGTGCAAAGCGGGGAGTGTGACCTGTACGTGGTGGAAGTGGACTAAGGCGTCCGTAGGGGCAATAAAACTAGACCGCCCTAGTGGCACCGGTCTCTAGACCGGTGTCCGTGCCCTCTACCTCCCCACCCATCTCATCTCCACCCTCTCCGCCGCGGCCAGGTTGAGCCCGCAGTCGTACTCCTCGCACCCGTGGCGCTGCCCCGCCCGCACCAGCGGCACCAGCGTCCCGTCCGCTGTTACCGTCGGCTCGCTATCGCCCTCCGGCAGGCGCAGGCGGCAGATGGGCAGGCTGGGGGTGAAGCTCTTGATTCGCCGTAGTGTCATGCCCCGCCCGTCCTCGGATACCGTCAGCCACAGCCAGATCTCCGGCAGGAACACCGGCCCGGAGAAGGGCCGCAAGCTCTCCGGCAGGTGCGGCGTGATCGTCAGCGCCCCCTCCGGCTTGTCCCACAGCACCCCCAGCAGCGCCGAGTAGGCGTACCACGTCGCCGGGGCGGTCATGTACTGCGTCCCCCAGTGCTCCTCCCCCGTCTCCGGCTCGTAGAACAGCCGCTGATCCCAGCGGTTGTCATGGTTGGTCTCCACCAGCGCCCGCTCCATCCGCTCCAGCGCCGCCAGGCCTTCCTCCGGCATGTCCAGCAGGAAGGACAGCCCGCCCAGGTACACCCGCGCGTGCGGCAGCCACCCGTGGATGTCCTTGTGTGGTCGCCGCCCCTCCGGCGTCGCCTCGTTGGTGGGGAAGACGAGGCCCGGGTGGTAGTTGAGCCTCAGCACCGCCCGCTGGGCGCTCAGCGTGTATTCCTCGCCATAGCACGGCCCCAGCCCGAGCAGCAGACTGTAGAACTCTCCCGCCAGTTGCGAAAAGTGGCTGTTGGGATTGCGCAGGTCCCGGTTGACGTCGTAGTAGTTGGCGAACCACTGCCCGTTCCACAACTCCCGGATGGCGCTCTCGCGGGCCTTGGCGAACAGCTCCGCCGCCCGCGCCTGGGTCTCCGCGTCACCCTTGCGCCGGGCCAGCTCCTCCAGGCTCCGCAGCGCCGCCAGCCACACCGTGGCGATGTAAGCGCTGGTCCCCTCGAACTTCTCCGAGTCGAAGGTGTTTCCCACCCCGCTGATATTGGCGATCCCGTCGCCATCGCTGTCCAGCCCCAGTTGGTATTCCAGCAGCGCCCGCACGCAGTGCGGGTACATCTCGTCCACGAACGCCTGGTCGCCGGTGAGCTGGTACAGTTTCAGCGTCTGGATGACCAACGAGGAGGAAAGGTCCGGCCAGTCTGAGGGACGCCCCATCTGGTCTATATGCCCGTAGCCCAGGTCGTGCTGGATGCCACCGTTCTCCCCCTGGGCGCGGGCGAACTGCAGTAGCTCGCTCATGTCGCATTCGGGGTGGAACAGCGAGTAGTAGTGGCTCCCGTACAGCTTCTGGTCCAGCGTTCCCATGCACCCGAACATGTTGGCCGGCGACTCGTTCACCGAGAAGCGCCCGTCGCGGGTCAGCCAACAGCAGGTGGAGAAGACGTGGGCGTCGTTGACTAGCGATGCCGCCAGCCACTTCGGCAGCGACGACTCGGCCAGCAGCGCCGGGACCTCGCTGGCCTCCTGGCGCAGGCGGGCGAACTCGGCCAGGCCGTACTCCGCCACCTCCTCCACCGAGGCGAAGCGGTTCTGGTAGTAATGCCCGTAGTCGGTCTTCGTGGTCTGCCGGAAATGCGGCACATACCAGGCCAGCACGAAGCGCACTTCCGCGCTCCCTCGCGGTGCCAGTTCCACCTCCCGCACCACCACTGCCGCGGTCGGTTCCCCGTTGGAGGGCCCCCCGGCCTGCGCCGGCAGCGTCCCCTCCTCCAGGAACCCCCGCCACAGCCGCTCCCCGCTCTCTGGACGCCAGCCGCAGCACGCCGCCACCCCTGCCCGCTCCGTGGCCAGCAGGTACCGCCCCTCGCTCCGCTTCTCCTGCTTGTCCTCGCCGATCAGCGCCACGCCCTGCCCCTGCTCCCCCCGCCACGCCTCCTCGCGGTTGCCTTCGCGCTCCTCCCAGTGTTCGTAGTAGCCGTGCCCCGCCCGGTCCTCCCCCAACAGTGGCGTCCCCCCGCAGCCCAGCAGGTTCTCCGCCGAGAAGGCCACCGTCACCGCCACCGGCTCCTCCGTCCGGTTGGCCAGCCGCACGGCAAACAGCGCCAGGGGCAGCGCCGAGTCCTCCAGATTCCGCGGGATGATCGGCCCCGCCGCGGTCAGCTCGGCCTCCACCGGCAACCGCCCATCCCGCGCCTGCACCCGCGCCAGCGGGTAGCGCCCTTCGAACTCCAGTCCCGCCACCGGCGGCAGTCCCTGCAAGCCCTCCGTACTCAGCACGCACCCGCCGGTCCCTGCCCCGGTCTTCCAACGCAGGGCCACGAAGGTCCCCTCCGAGTTGTAGATCGGCGTGTCGATGTTCCCGTTGAGCGTGAAGTTGCGGAAGCGCCCGTCGCGACACAGCTCCAGCTTCCCCGCCCCCACCCCGCCCAGGGGCACCCCGCTGCGCGGCTCCGGCGGCGTGCCGTAGGCCAGCGCCCGCTCCGCCCGCCCCGCCAGCAGATGCCGCGGCACTTGCGAGAACCACAGGCTGTGCAGGCCCGGTAGCCCCGCCGCGCCGCGCACGGTGAAGGGCTGATACTGCCGCCGCCGCACTACTGATCCCAGGCTAATCCACTGAAAAGCCGCCGGCGTCCCCGGCACGATCACCGGTTCCACCTGCGGCTCCCAGGGCGTATCCCCCGGTATCTCGAGGGCCTCAATCGGGTTGTCGGCATCGGAGGCCAGCCGCGCGTACACGTAGTACCGCGTAGCCCCGCCCGGTCCCTGCAGGTCCGCCACCCCCGAGTACTCCCCTTCCCCGGTCCGGGTCAGATCCCTCAGCGTGAGCATGATGTCCCAGTCTTCGTAGTCGTACCACCGTTTCATGGGGAGAGAGTCCTTTCGGAGGGGGCGTTCCGTCCGCGTGGCGCGGGCTTTCTAGCCCGCGCTCCGGGTGGCACCGGCGGCCGCTGCAACAAGCTCAGCGCCCCGAGCGGAGTCGAGGGGGCGCCGGTGTGGGGTGGCATGGTTCCCTGGGTGCGACGGGCGTCCTCGCCCGTCGAGTCCGCTACCGGCTGAGCGCTTCCGTCACTTGCGCCACGGTCACCAGCGGCATCTCGTGCTCCTCGGCGAAGGCCAGCGCCCTATCGCGCGTGGCCATGCGCCCGTCGTCGTCCATCAGCTCGCACATCGCCACCGCCGGGTACAGCCCGGCCAGTTGCGCCAGGCCCACCGCGCCCTCGGTATGCCCCCCGCGCGCCTGGGGGCCGCCCGCGCTGGCCGCCAGGGGGAACACATGTCCCGGCCGCGCGAAATGCTCCGGTTTGGCCTTCGCGTCTAAGAACGCCCGGATGGTCGCCGCCCGGTCGTAAGCCGACACCCCGGTGGTGGTGCCCGGCGTGTAGTCTACCGGCACGGCAAAGCGCGGCGCATGCGGCGGGGCGTAGTGCGCTTCAATCAGGGGCAACTCCAGCTCCTCGAGTCGCTCCGCCTTGATGGCCAGCGTCACCAACCCCCGGGCGTACTTGGTCATGAAGTTGAGGCTTTCCCCGGTGCAGAACTCCGCCGCCTGCAACAGGTCCGCCTCCCCTTCGCGTCCGGGATCGTCCAGCAAGAGCACAAATCCGCCCTGGGCTAGATGGCGGATGGCCTCCTCTATGTCAGTAAGTTCCGCACTCATGGGGAATCTCGATCAACCTCAGCATAACTCCGCGGGGGGCCTCTCGCCCCTCACAGCCACCGCGCATCGGTCGGCGGTTCTTGCAGCTTCAGCAGGCGGCTCTGAGCCACCCAAAACAGCGCCAAGTCCCGGCTTCCTCGCTTTCCTCTACGCGCCTCGAGGGGGCCGCAACGTGGCAGTGATTATAGGAGTCGTCGTGCGGGGGTGTCAAACTGGAGGGCGCGAGATCTGCGGCGCCTCCGGCCCGCTCTCCCCTGGGCCTCCTCACTCCCCCGGCACCGCCGCAGTCTCCTCCCGTCCCACCGCCCGACTCACCCGGCGCGCCAGTTCCCCTTGTCGCCAGACGCGCAGATGGCTCGCCTTGCGTGACACGTCCCAGGCCGCCTCGGTCAGCTCCCCGGCAGTCACCAGGTACGCCTCGGTGGCGTTGTAGTACTCCTTGGCCCCCAGCAGCTTCTGCACCATCGGTCCGCTCACTTTCCGCTCGCCGAGGTAGTGCTTGCACTCCACAATCCCCCGCACCCCGTCGCGGGTGACCACCAGGTCCGCCCCCTTGTCGCCCTGCGGGGGACTCACCCTCACCTGGTAGCCCAGCGACCGGAACAGCTCGGCACAGGCCAGCTCGAATTCGCGGGGGCTGAGCTTGGCGAGACCTTCGGGGGTAGCCAGGCGACCCAGCCGGTGTCGGCTGAGCCGGGCGCTGCGGCGTTGCGCGGCCCAGACCAACGCCACCAGTCCTCCGGCCAGCAGCAGCCCTAGGACGACGATCCAGCCGCGGTAGTGCTCCCACAGGTATCCCCGGCCCTGCACGGTGAACCAGATCACGATCGCCGTCAGAACCGAGACGGCGTGCACGTCTCGCTGGTCGCTGCGCGACAGGCCTCCCTGACGCAACTTGCACAAGTAGATAGTGAGGTTCAGTACCGCCAGGTAGGCCAGGACGGCCGCCACCACCGCCGGACCGGTAGTCCTCCAAGTTATGTCAGCGGCCTCGCGCAGGCCCTCGAACAGGGCTGGCCCGAGACCCGGGTGAGCATCGGTGTCAGGCATCTGAGGATAAGCAGGATCCATGGCGCCTCCTCGGCGAATCGGGGGGGAGGCGATAATGTTGCAAGGATTGTAGGCTCCGCCACCCAAGGTGTCAAATTGCCATCAGTTCCCTGTCCACACCCCTTAGTCTACCCCGAATCCGCCCCCATACCACCTCCGCAGGGAGGATTCACTCAGTCCAGGGTCGAAACGCGACTTGCGCGGACATATGGACCACATCGCCCTTCCTACAACCTCCGCCCCCGTCACCCTCCTCCGAGCCGGACCCGGGGCGGGCAAGACCGCCTTCCTCGTGGACCGTGCCCGGCAAGCCTTCCGGGCCGGCACTCCCCCCGCTCGCGTCCTCTTTCTGGCTCTGGAGAGCGCGGCGGCCGAGCTGCTCGAGCGTCGCTTCCTGGAGGACGCCGACGAGGGTGCTCTGGCCTTGCCTCCCGTGCTCACCTACGAGCAGGTCGCGCGGGAGATTCTGGCCGAGGCCCACGGCGATCCCACCGGCCGCTTCCTCGACCCGCTCACCGAGCGCCTCCTGGTTGGCCGGGCTCTGGAGGACACCGCCGCCTCCGCCCGCCACTTCCAGACCGCCCCCCTACGCGAGAGCGCCCGCTTTCGCAACGACGTGGCTGATTTCATCGCTGAACTCAAGCGCCACAAGCTCACCCCGGAAGACTTCCGCGAGCGCCTGCTCCCCGGCCTCCCCGAGCAAGAGGCCCTGGAGGACCTCGCCGATGTCTACCAGCGCTACCAGCAGATGCTGCAGGAGGCCGGGGTTTTCGACCTGCGAGGTTTGCTCTGGCTGGCCCTGCTCGCCCTGGAAGACCCCGCCCTGGCCGCCTCCTGGCGCGGGCGGTACCGTCTGCTGCTCGCCGACGATCTCCAGGACGCCACCCCCCTCCATCTGGAGCTGCTCGCCGCTCTGGCCGGTCCCGAGACCGAACTGGCCGGCGCCTACGAGCCGGCCCAGGCCCTCTACCGCTTCCGCGGCGCGGTGGGCGATCCCGGCCCCTGGCTGGAGAGACTGCTGCCGGGGCGAGCGCTGGCCGCGGCCGCCCTACCCGACGCACCCGGCGCCTTGCCCGCGGCGATCGCCCAGGCGGCCGAGCGCTTCGCCCGCCGCTACGGCCTGGCGGACCAGACCCCGGGCCGCAGCGGCGAGTCCGGCCAACTCGGCTACGCCCTCTACCGCTCCTGGGAGGAGGAGCTCGACGGTCTCGGCGACGCCCTGGTGGAGACGCTCGCGCACGGCGACTACGCGCCCGAGCAGATCGCGGTCATCACCCGCTCTGCCGGGGAGGCCCAAGTCGCCGCGGAGTATCTGGCCCTGCGTGGCCTGCCGGTGACCGGTTCCGCCGGCGCTCCGGGCCAGTGGCCGGCCCGCCGCCTGCTGTTGGATTTGCTCACCGTCCTGCGCGAGGCCTCGGTCCCACCCCGTCCTCCCGGCGCCGCCCGCGCCGCCCAGCAGAGCGCGGCCCGGGCCCTGTGCCGTCTCGCCGACCTGACCGCCGACTCCGGCGAGCAGCTTCACCTCCCCGCCCTCTGCTGCCGGGCCGACGACCTGCTCCAGCTCGACCTTCCGTCCGACTACCCGGCCCTGGCCACCCTCCGCGAGCAGGTGCTCTCCGCTCGCGCCCAGCCGCTTACCGCCTCCCTCCCCCAGGTGACCCAGTGGCTCCTGGCCCAAGCCTCCCTGGACCGCCGGGAGCGCCTCCTCGGACCCGTGGCCGCGCTGCTGGGGCAGGTCGCCCGCGTCGCCGAGCAGCTCCAGCGCCTCAGCGCTCGCCCGCTCACCGCTGACGATCTGGCCGCCGTGCTTGCCGAAGCGGAGGCCTCGCCGCCCTTCCCGTCCCCGGCGATCTCCGTGCTCACCGCCCACCAGACCCGCGGCCGTCGCTTCCCCCTGGTTTTTGTTGTGGGGTTGCAGGAGGAGACCTTCCCCGCGCCGGCCGTCGTCTCCCGCCTCCTCTCGCCCCCGGCTGCCTCGGCCCTGCGCGAGAAAGTGCGCCACCTGCTGCGTCTTCCCGAGGGCGTCTTGTCTTTCGCCGGTCTCGGCGAGGCCCCGTCGGAAGCCGAAGAGGAGGAGCAGCGCCTCTTCTACACCTGCCTCACCCGCAGCAACCGCCGCCTCGTGCTCAGCGCCCACCTGGAGGCCGCCAGAGCGCCCCTCATCCCCTCACCCTATCTGGCCGCGACCTTGCCGGATGACTTCCTCCTCTGCGAGGGCGCCGCGCTGGAGGGCGACTTCACCTGTGCCTTCAGCGGCTTGGCCCCGGAGAGCCCGACCGGCCGCGCCGACCACGAGGCCTGCCCCGTCCAGCCTTGCCCGCTCGGCTTGGCCCGTGAGCGCCGCGCCGCGCTGCCGCTGGAGAGCGAACTCGACCGGCCCTCGTCCCTGGTCCCCGTCCTGCGCGAGGCTGCCGCTCGTTTTGTGCTGTACCCCTCCGGCCTCTCCGAGTATCTCCGCTGCCCCCGGCGCTTCTTCCTGAAAGACCTGGTCCGCGTCAGCCCGGAGGAGGACGCCGACAACGCCGTCTACGGCAGCGCCGTTCACGCCTTCCTGCGCCAGCTCAACCATCGTCCCCCCGAAAGCCGCGCCCCCGAGGCAGCCGCCGGCCTGCTCGCCTCGGCCCTCGCCGAGGCCCGCGACGAGTTCTCCTCTCCGCTGGCCGCCGACCTGTACACCCGCCTGGCCGAGACCGCCCTGGAGGTCTACCTGCAGACCAATCTCGCCGCCCGCCAGACGCTCCTCCCCGAGCGCAGAATGAGGTTCGACGTCCTCGACGATACGGGCGTCCGCCACCGTTTCGGCGGGCGGATAGATGTGGCCGCGGAGGTGGAGGGCGGCGTGGCCGTGGTGGATTACAAGACCGGCGACATCCCCAGCGCCAAGCGCCTGCGCCGCGATCTCCCCCTCACCGACGAGGAGGCTCACGCCGGTGCCACCCAGGTCCAACTGCCTACCTACGCTCTCGCCTGGGAGGCCCAGCCCGGCACACCCTCCGTCTGCTCCATGTGCCTGCAGAACTTCTCCTCCGCCAAGGGCTGCAAGTCCTCCTGCGTGGCGCTGGGGGAGGGGGAGAAGGAGACCGAGTCCCTGACCCGCGCCGATCTGGAGCGCTTCCGCGCCCTGCTGGTGCAATGGGCTGTGGAGATCAAGTCGCGGCCCGAATTCGCCGGTACTCCTCCGGAGGAGGGCTGCCGTCCCTACCTCGGCGGCTGTCCCTTCGTCGGCATCTGCGACGAGGCGGAGTTGTCCTGATGCAATACGAACGCCCCCCCAGCGAGCAGCAGCGCCGCATCATCGAGGAACCCAACCTCGAGGTGCCCCTCAAGGTCGTCGCCGGGGCGGGGACCGGCAAGACCTTCGTCCTCGCGCATCGCTTCGCCTGGCTGACCCTCGAGCGTGGCCTCCCCGCCGACCACCTCCTGGCCCTCACCTTCACCGAGAATGCCGCCACCGAGATGCGCACCCGCATCCGTCGGCTATTGCGTCTCAACGGCATGCCCCCACCGGTTGCGCTCTGGGTGCACACCTTCCACAGCTTCGCTGCTCGGATCCTGCGCGAGAACGCCTACGCCGCCGGCCGTGACCCCGAGCCCGCTCTGGTCACCGAGATCGAGGAGTCCCTCTACCTGGACGGCTTGCTCCAGTCCATCTTCGACGGCGACTTCGCCCAGATCACCGCCCTCTCGCCGTCCGTCCTGGCCGGCCTCGGCGTCGAGCGACCCGAAGACCTGCGCCGGATTCTCCTGCGCCTGCTGCGCGAGGCCAAGGGCCGGGGCCTGCTCCCCGATGACTTCCTGGCTCAGGCCCAGGAGCAGACTCGCCAGTTCTGGGCCACCATCCCCACCGCCGCCGAGGCCCACGCCCTCAACCAGCACGACCTCACACCCCTGCTCTACGACCGTGCCGCCGCGGGCTTCGGCCTGCCGCCATTGCTTGACCCCGACCTGCCCAAGAGCCTGACCCTCCCCGTCCGCAAGCTATACTTCGCTGACACCGGCCGCAAGGTCCCCACGCCGCTGCCCGACGCCCAACTCCTCCTCAGCCGCGCCCAGGCCGCCGAGCTCGCCCTCTTGGAGGCGGCCACTGAGGTCTACCGCCTCTACCTCCTTCGTCTGGAGCAGGAGAGCGCGCTCGACTTCGACGGCCAGATCATGCAGGCCGTCGTACTGCTGGGTAACCGTGAGCTGCGCCTCTCCGAGCACTACCAGGACTACTTCCAGTACCTGCTCATTGACGAGTTCCAGGACACCTCCCCCAACCAGCTCGAACTGGTACGCCTGCTCGCCCGCCCCCGTGAGCAGGCGGAGGTCAGCCTGCCCGGTGGCGGCGTCCGACGGGAGGACACCTACGCGCGGCTCCTGGTAGTGGGCGACCAGAAGCAGTCCATCTACGGCTGGCGCAACGCACGCCCCGGCAATATCGAGGCCCTGCTGCCCATGCCGGCCGGCGAAACCGTGGACGGAGCCGAGGTCTTCCGCCCGCTCACCGAGTCCTACCGTCTTACCAAACCCCTCGTGGCCATCGCCAACCGCGCCGGCCACGCCGCCCGCCCCAGTGATCCGCCACTGGAGGCCTTCAACTCGGCCGAGGGCCGCGTACTATACCCCGAGCCCTTCGAGCACCCGTACGGCACCCGCTACGCCCAGCGCGAGGAGGCCGCCTATATCGCCGACCAGATCGCCCGCCTGCGCGACTCCGGCGAGATCGCCGACCTCTCCGAGGCCGCTGTCCTGCTCCGCTCCCGCTCTCGCTTCCGCGCACTCAAGCTGGCTTTCGAGCGCCGCGGCCTGCTCTACCAGGCTCAGGGCGGCGTCGGCTTCTTCGAGCATCCTCTGGCCCGCGACGTCCTCGCCTGGCTCCAACTCCTGCGCGACCCCCAGCAGGACATGTACCTCGCGCGCCTGCTGACCCGCGAGCCCTACTCCCTGTCCGACCGCGCGCTTTACCTCCTGCTTACCCAGCCCGGCGACGACGGCCGCAAGCGCCGGGAGGGTTCCGCGATGGAGATAGTGCTGGAGTTCCTCAATGACCTCCCTCCGTGTGGCGCGGGCTTTCTAGCCCGCGCAGATGACGGTGCGCCGACCGGAACGCGGGCTGGCAAGCCCGCGCCACGCGAAGTCGAGGAACTCGCCGAACTCCCCACCTCCCGTCTGCAGGCTTTCGCCGACGACTACGCGGCCCTCCGCGAGCTTTCCCGCCAGGCCACCGCGCGGCAGGTGCTGGAGGCCGTCTGGCGGCACTGCTCCGCCCATGTCCGTCTCACCCCCTCCGAGGAGCGCGCGACCTCGGTGGTCCGCGGCACCTTCGAGGGGGTGATCGAGCAGGTCTCCGGTGCCGAGCCCGTGCCCCTCGACGACCTGGTCAACACCCTCGACCTCTACCTCGCCGAAGACCACCGGGAGTTGCCTGTCAGCGACCAGTCCGTCCTGGGGGCGGTGCAGGTGCTGACCATCCATCGCGCTAAGGGCCTGGGCTTTGAGGCCGTCTTCCTGCCCGGCTGGAACGAGTCCGGTGGCTCCGGCCCCACCTACGACTCCCGCTGGGGTGTCCGCGGCATCAAGGTCGCCGGCCAGGACCCCAAGGGCGTTATCTGCAAGTTCCTCGACAAGGTCAGCGGGCGAGCCCCGGGCACCGACGTCGGTGACCACGACGACGAGAGCCTGCGCCTGGCCTACGTCGGCCTCACGCGCGGCAAGCGCTTCCTGTGTGTCACCCGCTCCGCCGAGAAGTCGGGGAAGCCTCCCCAGTATCCCGCGGAGGCCTACTTCGAGGGGGTGGACTCCGCCCCTGCCGCGGCGCCGGTCGCCGAGGAGCACGACTACCTCCTCGTCCGCCCCGCCCCCGCGCCGGTGCTGGAGCCGATCCCGCCTCGCGCCCCGCAGGTGCTGCGCGTCAGCTTCACCCAACTGCGCCGCCTGGAGCAATGTCCCCGCGCCTGGCTGCTTTCGCGGCAAGCTCCCGGTGGGTGGGACCTGGACCGGCCGGAGGATTCCTCCGGTAGCGCCGGCGTCTCGCCGGTATGGGGTGGCAGTGCTGTGTCCCCTCCCGGTAACGCCGGCGTCTCGCCGGTGCGGGGTGGCAGTGCGGTGTCCCCTCCCGGTGGCGCCGGGGTCTCGCCGGTGCAGGTTGGAGGGGCCTCCCCCTCCGCGGGCGCCGAGCTAGGCACACGCTTCCACCGCTTCGTGACCGCCCACTATCGGGGAGTCGCCCCGGAAGCCGAGACCGCGGGTCTGGGGGAGGCGGAGGCGCAGCGACTGGAGGAGCTGATAGCGGCCTTCCGGGCTAGCCAGTGGGTGGACCTGACGGAGCCGGTAGAGCTGGAGGTGCCGGTCAACCTGGCCCGGCGGGTGGGAGACACGCTGGTGGTGTTGGGAGGAGTAGTGGACCTACTCCTGCCCCAGTCGGGGCGAGTGGTGGACTTCAAGACCGACCGCGCCATGCCCCCGGCTGTCCGCGCCGACCACGCCT
The DNA here is from genome assembly GCA_029821755.1 of Candidatus Zipacnadum vermilionense. Lineage (GTDB taxonomy): Bacteria > Armatimonadota > Zipacnadia > Zipacnadales > Zipacnadaceae > Zipacnadum > Zipacnadum vermilionense. Next base: position 74,363 of record JALGSV010000015.1, read on the forward strand.
TGCAGATGCTCATCTACCGCCAGGCCCTGACCACTGGCGACACCCCGCCCCAGTGCCTCCTGGTCCATGCCCGTTCGGACCAGATGGAAACGCTACCGCTGTCGGAGGAGGAGTTGCAGGTGCAGGTACCGCGCCTGGAAAGCCTGCTGCAATCGCTGGTAGAATACGCCGCGGGGAAGCCGGCAGAAGTGCGAGTCGGGAAGCACTGCGAGTGGTGTTCGTTCCGCGAGGTGTGCGGGGTCTGAGGAGGGGCCGTGTCGAGCTGCGGGCGCGAAGCGGCCGCGGGGAGGCCGGCCCCCGCATGTTGCCGGCCACCGCCGTATCGCCGGAGCCACAGTCTGACTGGCGGAGGGTCTACGACTACGGCGAGGCGGCGGCGCTGGGCGTTTGTCCGGGGGCTCCGAGGAGCTGCTCTCCCTACCCCTTCTCCGTCCGCATCATTCCGACAAACTGGTCAAACAGATAGTGCGAGTCATGCGGGCCCGGACCGGCCTCGGGGTGGTACTGGACCGAGAACAGCGGCAACTCCTTGTGCCGCATGCCCTCCAGGCTCTGGTCGTTCAGGTTCACGTGGGTGATCTCCATCTCCCCCGGCAGCGAGTCAATGTCCACGCAGAAGCCGTGGTTTTGCGTGGTGATCGCCACCTCGCCCGTGTCCAGCCGCTTGACCGGATGATTCCCCCCGCGGTGCCCGAACTTGAGCTTGTAGGTCCGTCCGCCCAGGGCCAGCCCCAGAATCTGCTGCCCCAGGCAGATCCCGAACATCGGCAGCTTCCCGATCAGCTCCCGCGCCGCCTCGATGGTATAGGTCACCGCCTCCGGATCACCCGGCCCGTTCGACAGCACCACCCCCTGCGGCTCCCACGCCAGGATGTCCTCCGCGCTGGTATCCGCCGGCACCACGATCGTGTCGCACGCCCGCCGGTACAGGTGCCGCAGGATGTTCTGCTTGATCCCGCAGTCCACCACCACCACCCGGTACGCCTCCCAGTGCCCCCGCAGCGAATCCGGATCGGCCTCCGACACCCAGCGCCGGGGCGCATCTATCTCCAGCGTCATTTGCCCCGCCGGCGCCGGGAGATCGTCCCCATACCCCTCCTGCCCCCACCGTCGCGGCCGCGCGCAGGACACCTCCGCTACCAGGTCCCGCCCCACCAGCCGCGGGGCCTGCCGCGCCTTCTCCACCAGCGACTCCGGGTCCAGGTCCACCGTCGAGATGATCCCGATCTGTGCCCCATAGGTCCGCAGGTGCTTGACCAGCATCCGCGTATCGAGCCCCTCAATCCCCGGAATCCCGTACCGCGTCAGGTACTCCCCCAGGCTCTCGGTGGCCCGCCAGTTGCTGACGATCGGCGAGTTCTCCCGCACGATGAACCCTTCCACCCACGGCTGCCACGACTCGTTATCCTCCGGGTTGATCCCATAGTTCCCGATCTGGGTATAGGTCATCGTCGGGATTTGGCCCTTGTAGGAGGGGTCGGTAAGCACCTCCTGGTAGCCGGTCATCCCGGTATTAAAGACCACTTCCCCGGAGCGCTCTCCTTCCGCGCCGAAGGAGTAACCGGGGAAGGCCGTACCATCTTCAAGGGCCAGCAAAGCAGGTTGCCGATGTCGTCCGAAGGGCATAGCAACATTGTAGCGGCAGGCGCGGAGTTTGTACAGGGAGGCCGTGCCCGCGGGAGAATCGGGACAGGCGCTGCCTTAGTCGTGTCAAGATGGTGCCTGTCCCCTTCTTCCCCCCCGCCGGTAACCAACCCGCCTCCCGCGGTGATCGGCGGAAGAAGACGGGGAATTACGTATCGTGCCCCCGGAACTCATGTGTCAACGTTGGTCAGGCCTTCGAAGAATGAGGCCTCAAACCGTGGCAGGCCCCGCAATTCAGCATACTTTGGCGGCGAGTCGGCCTTGATCTTGATCTCCTGGAGCCCGTGGCGCCTGCGAATACCCGTGTAGAACGAGTAGTCGAGAAGATAAGCCTCGTATTTCTCGCCGGCCTTCTCGGGTGTAATGTTCGGGTGGATCAGGTGCACAAGGCGCAGGTCCACGAGCTTTTGCACGTTCTGGTACCCGGCGCGTCCTGGGATGTGACGCACCAGGAAAGCGTTCTTCTTGTGCTCGTTCAAGAGACGATCCTGAAGTCTTTTGAGGGCGTCCTTGAGCATTGCAGCGTCTTCGTCGCTCTCACCCTCAAAGCGCTCGAGCTTGTCGCTGCTGAGTTCTCCGGTCGCTCGGTTAACGTCCTCTTTGCCCACCTTCGTGCGTTGGTGCTCAATGGCATAGCCTATGCCGCGCTCAACGAGCCAGAGGAAATCCCTGGGCACACCGGCCGAGCACCACACCAGTCTCTCCACCGCTTGCGGATTCAGGATGTTCCCGATGGACCCAAAGCCGCACTCCTTGAGGAAGGCTAACAGCACAGTCTGTAGATGCTGTTTCGCATTGGACGGATTGACGAGATTCCGGTCGAGCGAAATCGATTGCACATCGTCGGGTATCTGAATGCTGACCTTCGCTTCCGGATCCGAGAGCCGCATCAAGCTCTTCACACCGGCGAAGTTGACGACTCCCCCGGCCCCGCGAAGCATGTTGAGAACCATGCTGAGAAGCATCGGCTGGAGTGATGCGTCTATCATGTGGGCGTCGTCAACGAACACGTAGCAGTAATGTCCGGTCTCCCTGAAGAACTCCTTCACTTTCTGCTTCACCGGGTGCGCCAACGCTCTCACCGCAGCATCGTTCAGTGGCGGCCGCGGAAGTAACTTCACGGCCTCCTGCAGGACCGATGCCTGTGCCCAGCCGGCGGCCTTGGCGGCTCCGTGCAGCTCTGTCAGAACCTCGGCCAAGAGCTCCACGACCACACCGAGGTCATGCCTCCCCTGGTACGCCTCCGCCCCGACCCAGGCGACAGGGATACGCCGCTGCCGAAGCGTCTTACATGCCTCAAGGATGAGGCTTGACTTGCCCACTCCTCGCCGGCCCCAGATGACGTGGTTGCTGGGTTCCTGTACCATCAAGTCCTCACCAGCAGCGAAAGGCACGTGCAATACACTTGAGGAGGGATGGAACAGATGCTCACGCGTCACCGTGAGAGACTTGCGGATCAGCGCCCGCAAGGCCTCCATCTCCATCGAGAGCAGTCCTCTTCGGCTATCTGAGGTCGCGAGAGTTATAGACCCATGCAGCGGGCTGTCTGTGCCAAGTTCCTCAAGGATCTGCGCGCGTGCCCGGTCGTAGATGGGGGCGCGACGGCCCACGATGATGTCGTGGACGGTCTCCAGACCAGACGCCCTCGGCACAATCTTCACGTCAGGCACCCCTGTTAGTTCCTTGAAGCGCATCTTGGCTTGATCTAAGTCACGGGCGGCTCTCTCGGGACTGGTGTCAATCATAGTTTGACCCCCCGTTGCTTCAGGTAGGCGCGCGCTTCCCTTACGAACTTGGCAGCCTGCGCCGATAGCTCATGTACTGGCAGTGGCAGAGCTGATTTCGTATCCGGCCACGGGTCGTAATCGCAGCGGTTCCGCGCGTCGCGTAGGTCATTCAGGAACACTGCCCAGCCGTTCTTGTTGGGGAAATCATCTGGAAGGTCGCCGACGCGCTTGTGATCGGCGGCGTCGGTCAGTGTGTCGCCGGTAGTCAAGTACCTGATGGCCTTGGATGCGCTGTAGGCGGCGTAATAGGCCCTGGAGCCCACTGACCGCCATTCGTCCCGTGCCTTCAGGTCCAGCTTCCGAGCGACGCGCAGGTGCTTAACGCCCAACCTGAACCAGCAGGCTGCTTGTTCGGTCACAGCATCGTCCAGGAACTGGAGCGCTCCCGGACTGCAGAAGCCATGGAGCACGCGCCTCACCTTGGCGTGGTTCGGGAGTTCGAGTATCGGTCTGAGTTTCCTCACTTCACTCCCCCTGTGCCGGTGTTCGCCGGACCCTATGTAGGCGCTGCTGCTGGGACGGCGGTCGCTAACCAGACTGCAAGGTCGACGTACACGCGCAATCCTAACCAGTTCGTTCCCCGTAGTCAACGGCGGGGTGGGGCACTCAGACAGGAATCCGGGGAAATTCGGGGCGGGGAATGCGGGCGACACCACAGTCAACCCCCTCCCTTTCCAGCCCCACGCTGGCGGCTACAGCACCTCCCCCTCCCGCATCCTCCACTCCCCGCCCACGATCGTCCCCCAGGCCTTGCCTACCAGCCGCTCCCCGGCGAAGGGGGTGGCTTTGCCCTTCGAGCGGAACTGCGCCGGGTTTACCGTCCAATGCTTGTGCAGGTCAATGATGGTCAGGTCAGCGGGGCTGCCGGGCTCCAGCGTGCCGCCCTCGAGGCCCAGCAGACGTGCCGGGTTGGTGCTGAGCTTGCCTAGCGCCTGTTGCAGCGTCACATGGCCGGCGTTGACCAGGTGGGTGATGATCACGCCCAGGGCCGTCTCCAGGCCGGTGATGCCGAAGGGGGCCTCGGCCAGACCGCGGGCTTTCTCCTCGGGGGAATGTGGGGCGTGGTCGGTGGCCAGGACCTCGATATCCCCGTTGCGCAGCGCCCCCAGCAGCGCCAAGCGGTCGCGCTCCTCCCGCAGCGGCGGGTTCATCTTCGCCTCCGCTCCCGAGTGCCGCACGTCCTCCGCCGTGCGCCGCAGGTAGTGCGGCGCCGTCTCCCCGCTTATGCGCTCGAAGAAGGGCCCCGGCCGCAGGTAGTGCAGCAGTCGCGCCGTCGCCGCGGTGGTCAGGTGCAGCAGGTGCAGCCGGGCGATCCCGTCCGCCGCCTCCACCCAGCGCAGCAGCGCCTGGCTCTCCGCCGCCGGGTCCTGGCCGGACACCCCTAGCGCGTCGGCCACCGGCCCGGCGGTCATCACCCCGCCCCGGCTCAGCTCCATCAGCTCCAGGTGCGCGAGGAAGGGCACCTCCGCCTCATGCGCCTGCCGCAGGGCCTCGGCCATCATCGGCACCTGCTGCAGCGGGAAGGCGTCGTCGGTGATTGCCACACACCCCGCCTCCCGCAGGGCCGCGAAGTCGGTCAGCTCCTCCCCCTGATTATCCACCGTGGCCGCCCCGGCCACATAGACCCGGCAGCGCGCCTCCTGCGCAATCCGCGCTTGCAGCGCCGCAATCCGCTCCGGTCTGTCCAGCGCCGGGGTGGTGTTGGGCATGGCGCAGACGGCCGTGAAGCCTCCGGCCACCGCCGCGCTCGTGCCGCTGGTGAGGTCTTCCTTGTGCTCCTGGCCGGGGACGCGGAGGTGGACGTGAACATCAACCAGGCCGGGGCAGACGGTCAGCCCGACCAGATCGTAGACCTCGCCTTCCGGCTCGGCCTCCGGGGTGCCTATCCACTTGATCCGCCCCCCCTCTACGCACACACTCCCCGGCGCCTCCCGGCCGGTGGCGGGATCAACGAGCAGCACACGGCGCAAGGTGAACACGCTCTGGTCTCCCTTCGGTTGGACGATTCGCGTGGGGTGCGTTGCCCCTCTCTCTCGCCGGCGCGGCACCCGGCCCTCGCCCTCCAGTCAGCAAACGGGGCCGTTCCTCTGGAAACGGCCCCGACAGTACACTACGTTCGCTCGCCGGCGCTCATTTCTTGACTACGACCAGTATCTGGTCCACTCGCGTCTCTCTCGCCCCGGTGGGGTCGGCGACCTGCAGGGTTACCAGGTACACCCCCTCCTTGGCGTATTCGACGGTGGCCGTCGGGCCCAGGGCGTCGGTGCCCAGGCCGTTGCTGAAGTCAATGTCCCAGTTGTAGTCGGCCTTGGTGTCCCCCGGCTGCGGGGCGGCCTTGACCTGTACCTTCTGGCCCTCCTTGACGACGATGGCCCGCTCGCCCTCAATCTTGGCCACCAGGGGCGGCTGCTCTTCCTTGAGGTAGAGCTGGCCCAGGTTGAAGGTGCCTTCCGCATTCCCTGCCAGCATGACGCCTAGTAACTTGGCCCCGGTCAGGTCGGCCGGCACGGCGAACTGCGACAGGGGGACGACCAGCCGCAGCCAGTCGGGATTGCCCGTCACCGCAGTCGCGGTGTCCAGCGCCCCGGAGTCGATCTGGCCCTTATCGGTAAGCAGCACCACGCGCAGGTGATCCATGGTCTCCGGCGGCAACGGAGCGGCCATCCCCGGCATCCCCATCCCCGGCATCCCCATCCCCGGCATCCCCGGCCCCGGCATCCCCGGCTGCGGCATCCCCGGCTGCGGCATCCCCGGCTGCGGCGCTCCCGGCATGGGCATAGCCGGGGGAGCGCCCGGCGGCATCATGCCTGGCGGCATGGTGCCTGGCGGCATCGTACCCGGCGGCATCATGCCCGGCGGCATCATGCCCGGCGGCATCATGCCCGGCGGCATCATGCCCGGCGGCATACCCGGGATTGCGGAAACCTCCGGCTCGGGGATCTGCACCACCAGCACCACCAGGCCGTTGGCCCGGTTGGCCACATACGGCGCCAAGTCGGCGGCCTGCGTGAGCTCGAGGTAAGCGCCCTCGAAGTAGTTCTTGGTCTCCACCTTCAGGGAGGGCTTGTCGGCGTACTGGACCTCGCCGTCCGACTCGACCGAGCCCGAGCCCCAGGAGGCGAGGGTTACAGCGTCAGTAGCGCCTGTATACAGGGGAAGTGAGGCGGCCCAGACGGAGCCCACGGAGAGAATTGCTACCAGGGCCAGCGCCGGCCAGTAACGGAAGGGTGCAGCCATCGATATCACCTTTTTGAAATAGCAGCATGCCCGCCATCCGCGTCGGGGTCATTGTACAGCGGTAAGTGGCAGGTGGCAAGTGCTAAGTGGTAGAGGGGACAGATACTCCCAGCACACGCCAGGAGGGGCAAACGTGCCCCGCCTGTTTCCCCTACACAAACGCTCCCGCCAGTCGGTTGTTGAGCATCATCCCGCGCAGCGTGGGACGCCAACGGTTGTCGCTGATCTCCAGTAGGCCGGCCTCCTGCATCTCCTGCGCCCTCGGCTCTAGGCGGGCCATCTCCACGTCGCCGAAAGTGCTGCGCAGAGCAGCGAGGTCTGCGCCCTCGGCCAAGCGCAAGGCCAGCATCATCGTCTCGCCCAGGCGCGCTGATGGAGGGAGGCACTCGCTCTCGGCGACCACGCTCTCCCCTGCCGCTGTCCGCCGCGTGTACTCGTTCACCTCCGCCACGTTAACCGACCGGCAGCCCTCACAATAGCTCGCGGCGCTCACCCCGAAGCCCAGATACTCCCCGTTGTGCCAGTAAGTAAGGTTGTGGCGGCACGGGTAGCCGGGGCGGGCGAAGTTGGAGACCTCGTAGTGGTCGTACGCCGCTCCGGTCAGCACCCCATGCGTGCGCACCCACAAAGCGGCCGAGGTGTCCTCGTCCAACGGCGTCAGTTCACCGCGCTCTACCGCGGCGGCCAGGGGCGTGCCGGGTGGAAGCGACAGACCGTAGCAAGAGAGGTGCTCCGGGGCCAGCGCCAGGGCTTGCCGCAGGCTCTCCTCCCAAGCCACCCCGGTCTGGCCGGGAAGCCCGGCGATGAGGTCAAGCGAAAGGTTTCCGAAGCCGGCCTCCCGCGCCGCCCGCGCGGCTTGACTGGCCTCTTCCGCACTATGGACACGACCCAGCAAGCGCAACTCGTCGTCCCGGAAGGACTGGACACCGAGGCTAAGGCGGTTGACACCGGCCTCGCGGAGCGCCCGCAGGTACGCGGCGTCCACGGTACCGGGGTTGGCCTCACAGGTGATCTCAAGGGAGCGCTCCCCCTCCGTCCCCGTGGGGCGGGCTTCCAGTCCGTTCTTCCGGAAAGCGAAATGAAGGCGCAGGAAATTCAGCACCTCTGCCAACTGCTCGACCGCGTAGACCGTCGGCGTTCCCCCGCCGAGGTAGACGGTCTCCACCATGTGACCCCTGGCCCGGGGGGCGCGTGCCTCGATCTCGCGGCGCAGGGCCACGAGGTACGCCTCCTGTTCCCCCTCCTGCGGCACGTGGGAGTTGAAATCACAGTAAGAGCACTTGCGGCGACAGAAGGGGAAGTGCAGATAGAGGGAGAGAGGTTTCATAGGATGGGTCCGCCGACAGGGCGAAGCGCCCCGGCCCAGAGCGTCCCTTCTACCGTATCGCCACCGTCACCGAATTCCCCGCCGGGACCGTCACCGCTTTGCCGAAGTCTCCCAGCAGCGTGAAGCCCGGTCCCGGCTTGACCTGTGCGCGTATCTCCTTGTCCGTCGGGTTGTGCGCCACGAAAGCCGCTTTGCCGGGACGAATGTCCGTGAGGGTCAGGCGCAGATCCGTGTTGTCACTCACCAGCAGGTTCCCGATGTACACGTCCTTCGCGCCCACCTCCGTATCAATCTGTAACATCCCCTCACCGTCGGCCCTGACCGGGAAGCGCAGGAGCTGGTCTTGCCCTTCCCGCCGCCTGCGCTCCACGTAGCGCTGCCCCACCTCATCCACCACCCACTCCGGCACGTCCAGCGTGTTCTTCCCCCGGTACCAGATTGCCGCGTCCCAGTTGGGCTGCAGCCCCTCCACAAAGACCGGCAGCTGCAGCGGCAGCTCCACCTCCGTGATCTTCCCCGCGACCCCATAGCCCTGAGCCTTGAGCCTCAGCACGTAGGTGGTGCTGAGTACCTCCCCCCGCGCCGGGGTGAACTGGTACGCCGGGGCGGCGCCGAGCCCCAGTGTGCTGACCACGTCGCTGACGAAGCTGTCGTCCGCCGGCGAGTTGAACTGGCTGGTGACGCCCAGGTACTGGTAGGTCAGCTTGTCCCCGGCCTTCACCTGCTGCCCCTCGCGGAACAGGCGCATGTTGCCGTAGGTGGAGGGCGCGAAGGTCCAGGCGGTCAAGCCCTCCTGCAGCGAGATCGCCCCCAGCGAGCCGTTGAAGGGTTGCGGGAAGACCGCCGCGTACCCGTGCTCGGGCAGCGGCTTGGTGTAGGAGTTGGTCTGCTTGTCGAAGGTGGCGCGCAGCACTCCCTCGGGCTCAGAGATCGCGGTCTGCAGGGCGCCGGGCAGGCCGTTGGTCACGAAGACGTAGTTGCGCCCCAGTTCTGCCTCTTGCTTGGCCGTGAACTCCCCCCGCACCCCTTGCACGAACGACGAGTTCTGCCAGGGTGTGAACCAGGTATACCGCACCTTCCCGGCCAGCGTCTCATTCGGCACAGCCAGCTCCGCGTAGTCGGTACGGTCGGGGTTGAAGCCCCCCTGGTCAGGCGGGTAGTGGTCTTCCACCAGCGTATCCACGATCGTTCCAAAGCGGCTGACCAGAACCGGATAGTACCCTACCGCCGGGCGCGCGAATTCCGTCAGGCCCTCCCAGGAGGGCAGTCCGCAGTACATGAAGTTGCGCCCCACCAGGTAGTCCTCGATCCCCCGGCAGTTCTGCATGCCCTTAGACGGACCGAACCACTTGCCCCGCGGCATCGAGTTGAAGTTGTCGCTGCAGCGCGGGAAGCTGTTCTCCTGGACCTGCGTCCAGTTCACCCAGCCCACTGCCCGCTTGCCCGCCCGGTCGGTAGCGGTGAGAACCAGGTTGTACTCGCGATCATGGAAGCCATCGATCGTCTGCTCGCACTCCTTCGCCCCGGCGGGCAGGAACCGTCGCCAGGGCTGCGGGGCGTCGCCGTCCAGTAGGGCGACCTCCTGGAGGCCGACCGGCGACGAGGCGCGCAGGTGCAACCGGAAGCGGTCCAACCCCGGCAGGGCCAGGTCGGTGGTGCCGAAGTTGTAGATGCGCGTGTCCTCCAGCACCGGCCCCTCGGAGACGTAGGTGGACCGGTACCAGACGTAGTTCCCCTGGTACTTGTTGTAGTCGCCGCTGTAGGCGTCCAGCGGGTGATCGTCAAACCACCGGCAGTAGCTCTGGAAGCCCTGCTGGCGCGCCGCAGCGACCGCCTCCGGCGAGTCCACCAGATGGATGGCTGCGGGGAAGGGGATGAACCGCATCTGCGCCATCCGCAAATAGTTGTCCAGCGAGTCGTCTACCAGCTTGCCGTTTTCGTAGGTATAGACCCCGAAGCCCTTGAAGTTGCCCTGGAACCACGGCTTCTCCGGGTTCAGGTGCGACTTGATCAGGATCATGGGCGGGTACAGGAAGGACCGGAAGAGTGGGTTGTTAACGTGTATCCGCCCCGGTTGGTCGGCGCTGAACCAGCCCTCCTCGGGATAGCCCAGGCGGTCGGAGAAGGTGACCCAGGAGTTGCCCGACGCGTCCAGGTACAGATAGCCGGGGTAGGCCGGGTAGCCCGCGTCGGTGGAGGCCTTGCAGGTGGCCTGCAGGGTGGCGAACTCCTCCTTGGTCAGGGAGGCCAGGTCCTCCGTGAAGGCGATGAAGTCATACCCGGCGGCCTGGGCGGCCGCGATGAACTCCTCCGGCTTGCCTTGGCCGGTCGACAGTGAGCTGCGCGCGCCGATCAGCCCCACGAAGTTGCGGGGCATGTAGTTGCCGGTGATCTGCAGGTGGTCCCAGTCCATCGGCTCAAAGCCCGCCTCGGGCGCGGCTTCCACTCGCGGCGGAACATAGCCGCCGCAGGTCCCCTGGCTCGGCTCGGACAGGTAGGCGAACAGGTTGGTCAGCAGCCGGGCGGCGCTACCCCTCATCCCCTCCGCCTCCCCCGACATATTCAGCCCCCCGCCCCAGCGCAGGTGATAGCCGTCCTGCCAGACGCAGGAGGAGGCAATCGGCCAGACGCAGATCCTTCCCTTGCCATACTGCCGCACTGCCAGCATCGGCGGCGCCGAGGCATAGGTCCCCGGCGTGTCGGGAGCGTCCTTGCCGATCTTGGCGGTATGCAGGGACTTTGCCGAGTCCATGCCCGACAGGAGTACTTCCCAGTCGGGCGTGATCTTCACTGGCGAGGTGAAATCGGTGTAGACGGTGTAGGCGCCGATGGCGGGCGGGTAGAATATGCCCTCCACGCCCTGGGTGAGTGGGCCGGGCGTGACCTTGCCGGTCCAGTACAGCGGCCAGGCGAACTCCGGCGCGTACTGGTGCTCCTCGTCCACGATGGACTCGGAGAGTATCTCCACCCCCGTGGGCGCCAGCCACTTGTTGTAGTCCTGGATGTCCTTGCCGAACTGCCAGCCCGGCGAGCGCAGCACCAGCAGCCCGCCGCCCTCTTGCACGTACTGCAGCAGCAGCGCCTTCTTCTCCTCGATCATGGCGTCAAATTGCGGCTCGGCGCCCGGCTGAGGCAGATGGAGGATGACCACGAGGTTGAAGCGCTTCAGGTAATCCAAGGAAAGCTGCGGCGTCCACCCGGCGATCCCCTTCTCGAAGCCCATGCCCTCGAAGAGCTTCGCCAGCTTCGGGTTGGGCGCCGAGGAGAAGCTAGTGGTAAGGTCCGGCGGGCCGTTACTCACCGCGTCATGGGTCAGCACCAGGTAGGCCGGGAGCTTGTTCTTGACGCGCTCCGCCTCCTGCTGATCGCGGGCGATCTCCTCCGCGGTCTTGGGCACCAGGCGGAAGTCACCAAAGCGCATGACCGCTCCCGTCTCCACCCCCGCCTGCTGCGCGTAGAGGAAGAAGTTGAGTGACACCGAGCGCACCTGCCAGTTCCATTCGGCCTGGCTGTCGGCGGGGAAGCGGGTGAGCGGACCCAGGGGAATCTCGGTGGTGTGCCACTGGCCGTCCGCCACGAAGGGCTTCCGCCCCGCGACGCCGACGAAGAGCTGGTCCCAGTCCTCGGCCAGGCGCAGGAAGGGGACCCCGAAGGCGCTCTGGTCCGTCGGCTCGATCCGGTACGCCAGCCGCAACGCTTTGGTGGTGGCCAGGTCCAGGGCCGGCTCCTGGTCCGCCGCTGTCCAGCGAAACTCCATATACCCCGCGTCCCCCGCCTTCTCCAGCGGCGCGGCTTTCACGTCCGCCCGGATTGCCGTCCCGCCCTCCGGCGTCTGGGCCGGTTCCAGGCTGATGGCGGAAAGCTGGAACTGCTCCTTCGCCCCTCCGGTATGGGGCTGAGTGATCCAGCGTTCCCCGACGTTGAGCCGTTGGTCAGGCGCAGGCTGAGCGAGGGCCGTAGAAGCCACGAGGAGAAGCAGGCCAAGTAGGCACCGGAGTGAGCGCATGGTGGCAGAGTCCTTCCACGACAGGTGTAGGCCGAAGTTCGCCGGGGGAGAGGGGAGGTCCTGCTGAGGGGAGGGGACGCCGCTCTGCCGAGCGGTGCCGCCACGGACGGTTCGTCCTGGGCGTACCAGGGCGGGCCGGCCAGTCCGCCCCACGCGCCAGGCCCGCTACATCGTCCTCCCCGCCGCATACGCGAACGCCGGCAACTGCCCCATCAGCTCTTTGAAGCCCTCCGGGGTCAGCGACTGCGCTCCATCTACCATAGCGTGCTCCGGGTCGGGGTGGGTCTCGATGATCAGGCCGTCGGCGCCCGCCGCTATCGCCGCCTTGCTCAGCGCCGGTACCAGCCAGTCGTGGCCCCCGGCGTGCGAGGGGTCCACCAGCACCGGCAGATGGGTGTAGCGCTGCAGCACCGGCACCGCCGAGATGTCCAGCGTGTTACGCGTCTGGGTCTCGAAGGTGCGGATGCCCCGCTCGCACAGCATCACCTGCTGGTTGCCGCCCACCAGGATGTACTCGGCCGCCTTGAGCAGGTCGTCAATCGTCGCGCTCAGGCCGCGCTTGAGTACGACCGGGCGGTCGCTCAAGCCGACCTCCGTCAGCAGCGCGTAGTTCTGCATGTTGCGCGCGCCAATCTGGAACAGGTCCACCACGTCGTGCAGCTTCTCCACGTCACGAGTGTCGAGAATCTCTGTGATCAACGGCATCCCCGTCAGCTCCCGGGCCTCGCGGAGAAGTTGAATGCCCTCGTCGCGTACGCCCTGGAAGTCGTGCGGGGACGTGCGGGCTTTGTAGATGAAACCACGCAGCACCTGCGCCCCGGCCTGCTTGACGTAGCCGGCGGTCTCCAGGAATTGCTCCCGGCTCTCCACCGCGCAGGGCCCGGCGATAACCCCCACCGTGCGGCCCCCCATCTCCACTCCGTTGGGGAGGGTGATAACCGATTTCTCCGGCTTGACCTCGCGCCCGGCCAGCTTGTAGGGGCGCAGGATGGGGACCACCCGGTCCACCCCGGGCATGGCCTCGAGCGCCTCCATCGCCTCCTGGGTGCGGTCGCCAATGACGGCGATGACCGTGTTGATCACGCCGTAGATGGGATGGGGCGTGAAACCGAGTTTCTTGACCTTATCGATGACTCGCTCGGCGGTGTCTTTGTCGGTTCCGGGGTGGAGGATGATAACCATGGCGGCTCCCTAAGTTTTGGGGTCAGAGCTCCAGACGGGCAGGTCTGTGCTCTGACGACCAGCTACGGACAATACTACAGCTTTGCAGGGCGGACGGCAAGCGCAGGCGAGACAAGTACGGCGCTGCCGTCACTCGTCCCGGCGCTTGCTTCGACTCTTGCCGCCATCTACGCCCAAGGGGAGGGTGATGTACTGAGCTCCCCTACTTGACAGACGCTACCCAAAATGCGTATCATCTCGCGGCGGGATAGATTTGTTCTGCCCCGTTCACGCTACGTATTCCGGCCGGTTGCTGTGCCTCCCGGCCGGTCCCAAGTCAGCCCCTGGGAGGGCTAACCGGGAAAGGAGGGAGTAGTGAGCTATGCGTAATGTACTTGTCGCACTGGTGATAGTGGCGCTTCTGGGCGTCCTCCTCGTCGCGATGGTAGGCTGCCCCAAGCCGCCGCCTCCGACACCGCCAGGGGGTGGGATGACCGGGCCGGCGCCGGGCCCGCCGCCTGGTGCAACCGCGCCGGCCGCGCCGGCTGATGAAGCCGCGCCGGCCGACGAAG
>JALGSV010000036.1 GCA_029821755.1 Candidatus Zipacnadum vermilionense
GCTCGGGCGAGGGGACCGAAGCAGGCCCGGCAGGCTATGCTGACGGCTCCGGGCAGACGAGGCGTCCCGGCCGCGAGGGGCCCAGAGCACGGCGTCTTGCACTGTGGGCAGCGCGGCGACTGCCGCCGAACCTCACGCCCTACCCCCTCTCCCTCGCTGCGCTCGGGCGAGGGGACCGAGGCAGGCCCGGCAGGCTATGCTGACGGCTCCGGGCAGATGAGGCGTCCCGGCCGCGAGCGGGCCCAGAGCAGCTCCGCACCGGAGAGACGTCGGTGCCACCGGGAGGGAAGGCCGGATAGCCCCGAGCCGTACGGAATTATTGGGCTACCCCTGCGGGTGACCGCGGAGGCGGTTCCAGATGATCTGGGCAGCTTGCTTGTCGCTAGGTTCTACGCCCAGGAGGGCACTAAGGCCCGCGTAGACAGCTAGGGAGATTGCGGCCAGGCCGAGCAGGGCCGGGAACAGGTAGCCCAGGCCCTCCTTGCCCGTGAGGCCCAGGAGGCTAGTTAGGCCCCAGGCTACCGCGGTGGCGACTAGGCCCGCCAGGACCGACTTGAGCATGGGAAGGCTCATGGGATTGACTCGCAGGACCCTGTGGACCAGGGCCAGGCGGCCGAGATTGGCGATAGTGACCGCGGTGGCCAGCCCCACCGCGGCACCGGTCACGCCATAGATAGGGGTGAGCCACGAGACCAGACCGATCAGCAAGGCGACGCTGAGCAGGTTGGTCACGAAGGCGAGCCACTGGTAGCCGGTCATCACCAGGGCCATGCCGACCGAGCCAGTGGCGACGTTAACCAGTACGCCTACCGAGGCGATGCGGAGAGCCCAGGCGCCGGCGACGAAGTCCTTGCCGAGTAGGCCCATGACCGGGCCGGCCATGCCGACCAGCAAAGCGCTGAGCGGAAGAGAGATAAGCAGGCAGAGGCGAGTGAAGGTCTTGAGTAGGAGATTGAGTTCCTGGCGCTTGCCCTGGTGGTGCAGGCGGGAGATGACCGGGGCGGTGATCTGGTTGAGGGCGACCAGGGACATGGCGCCGAGCAGGGAAAGACGGGCGGCGGCAGCATAGACACCGATCTCGGCGGCAGGCAGAAGGCGACCGACGACCAGCACGTCGGCCTGGGCCAGACCCATGGCGGCCAGGTCGGTGAGGAAGAGCGGGAGGGAGGTGGACCAGAGCAGCAGGTGGTTGTAGACGCCGCGGGTGCGGCGTAGCGCCGGGAAGTAGCGGTAGAGATAGTAGAAGGCCAGGATCAGCCCGCCCAGGCCGGAAATGGTGTAGGCCCAGCCGACGGCAACGGCCGTCTGCCAGCGGAGAATGAAGAGGGCACCCAGGATTAGAAAGGAGACCGGGACGACAACATCGCGGACCGCCACGCGGGGCCGCGCACTGCCGATGGCCAGCACGGAGGAAACGGCGATAATCACCAGGCAGGTGGGAGGCACCCACCAGACAAAGGCGCGCAGGGGCGCGGCGAACTCGGGGTGGCGGAAAAGGCCGGCGATCCAGGGCGCCAGGAGCGTGACCAAGATAGCCAGGGAGACCGAGGAGAGGATGGTCCAGAGCAGGCTGCCGTAGATGTCGCCCTTGACCTTCTCCCTCTCCCCCGCCGCGGCGTGGATGGCGACGAAGCGGGAGGTGACGATATTGAAGCCGCCCTTGCCCAGCACCGACAGGAGTATGACACAGGAGATGGCCCACTGGATGATGCCGAACTGCTCGCGGGAAGCCAGATGCGCCAGTAGAAACATGGTGAGCGCGGCGAGGCCCTCGCGGGTGAGGGCGCCGACGAGGCCAAGGCTGGCGCCGCGGGCGAGAATGTGGACGTCGCGAGTGGTAGGGGTAGGCTCGACAGCGGCGAGGTCTTCGGTTGTCTCGTCTTCGATGGCCATGGGGGACAAGAAGAGGTTCGCGGTGGGGAGAGGAAGAACCTGCTCTACCCGCCGTGTATTCCGCGCGGCGACCCTCCCTAAGAGGATGGGTAGGAAGAGGGGAAATCGAAGCCCAAGGTGCGGCCCCGGAGGAGACGAAGAGAGCCGGACGTTGAGATGCCTAACGGTAAAACAGTCAGACGGTTAGGCAGCTCGCCGTTTCTCGTCGAAGGAGAGGACGGGCCGGGCAGCGAGGCGTTGCCGGGCAGTGTGTAGCTCCTGGTCGCGGGCGGGGTGGATCTGGAGGGTGGCGCGTAGGCGGTCTACCATATCCCCGGGGGCCTCGCCGCGGTCTACTAGTCGCGTGGCGAAGGTTTTGATGTGGGCCCAGACTATCGCCTGAAGGCTGTGCAGCCGATCAACTTGCGCCTGATCTCCCGCTCGTGCTGCGAATAACTGTTGCTCCCGGATCTGCGCGAGCATGCCCACGGCTTCCCAGAGATCGCGCGGTTCCCGGAAGGCCAGTCTTTTCAAGAGGTGCGTCTTAGCAAGCATCGTAGGCGAAACCACTCCCTGTTCTCCCTGCAGATGCACCGGGACCGGTGGCGTCCGGACGCCGACCCGGGGGTCCGGGCCGGCGTTGGCGTCTGTCGAGCGAGGGGTATATCGGCAGAAGGCGAGGGGGAGTTTAGGGGGGAGGAGGGATGCGGACGGGCGGGGGCCGGCAGCTTGCGCGCGGCTCATGCTCACATGCGGTCTCTCCGGGGACGCTAGTGGCGGGCTTCGAGTAGGTCCGTGCCCTCGGGCCAGCACAGGTAGAGTAGCTCGCGGGTGAGGGCAGCGGCGTTGGAGACGTCGAGCTTGCCCATCAGGTTGGAGCGGTGCTTCTCTACCGTGCGCTGGCTGATGAAGAGGCGCGCAGCGATCTCGGCGCTACTGTAGCCATCGGCGACCAGAAGGCCGATCTCGCGCTCTCGGGCGGAGACGCGGCCGGGAGGTGGCGTCGGGAGAGCGACGGGTTGGAGGTGATGGTCCAAGAGGGCGGACCTCTTCCCCACCGGGACCTGCGCTTGTATCTGGCTGACCGCGCGACGGAGAAGCCGGCGTAGGTCCGCGGGGCTGGTGTGCTCTAAGGGGGCGGTTACGTCGGCGCGGCGGCAATGACGCTCGCATCCCCCGGGAGCGAGGCAGACCACCGTGGAGGGCCGGGGGCCCCGGCGCCAAGTGGCCAGCTTGAGGCACAACGCGGCCCGAGGACAGGCCGGTGCCGCGACGATCACCTCTAGCCGGCTCTGACGCGGGGTTTCTGTAAGTGCCTCTTCCTGCCAGGGCCGGAGAGTCACCTCAATCCCCGGTAGCCCGATGAGACTGGACCGGATGCCCCACATGACTATTGGCATGTCGGACACGATGAGCACCCTGGTTCCCAACTCCTTGGTGGATATAGCCAAAGCAGGCGCCTCCCTCCTAGATGTTACGCCCCAACAGCAACTGCGTATAAATACTACACGATTTTGCCATATATAGCAAGATTCCATTCTCACTTTTGTGACGCCTCTGCGAACAGAAGAGGCCATTCGAGCAAGTAGAGAACACCCGTGGCGGCGAGGCGTCTCTGTGGTTGGGAGGGAAAAGCGATGAGGGTGCCTCTCCCCTATCGCGGCGGAGATGCCACCAGGGAGACGGTTACCGCTGGTGGGGCCCGGGGGAGGCGGTGGTGGACGGCCGGGGACACCGCTCTGGAGAGGGGGGCAACTATAACGGCAGGGCTCATGGCGGGGAGGGCGGGCTGGAGGTCCGCCCCGCGCGGAGGATGCGACGGCCGAGCCTGTCTCGCGCCTTGCCTTTCGTGTGAGAATCCGGTAGTATGGCGGCATCCGAGAAAGAGTATACTCAACATGCCTACCTGAAGCCCGGCGATGGAACGGAGCCGAGCGCGGTTCCGGTTGGCTCCACCGCGGCCAGAGGCCAAGACGCGAGGTCGTATCATGCCCATAACCACCAGCCAGATCACCATTGAGAGCTTCCTGAGCCTCTTCGATAACATGGTCGAGAGCAAGCAAGCGGCGGGGATTGAGGCCATTCAGAACAATCCCCCCGATCTGCTGGAACGAGCCAAATCATACGGGGTGCAGTACAAGAACGGCTCGTGGGGCTGGAGCAGCAATATCTGGAGTCGGAGCGCGGCCAATACGGAGGTCGTCGACAGCGATCATGAATTGAAGCCGGAGCACCAACTGTTGATGCTGCGGGTGCTGGAGCAGATGATGACGCGGCCCATGATCCAGGTGGACGCGAACATGGGCTCGCCGGGCTCGCCCGTGGAAATGCGGGGCCGGATGTACTGCGACCCGCAGTTCGCGGACATCGCCTACCGCTGGCAGCAGCTCAATTTTCCCGGCGATCCCAACGCGGAGCCGGATGCGCGGTTGTTCTTTATCCCGCATTATCTCGAGAATCCGGACATGCCGGGCAAGCCGGGCAAGATGTTGCGGGTGCTGCGTTTCCCTCACCACGGGTATACCATTTGCGTGGGCTCGTCATACCAGGGCGAGGTCAAGAAGGCTTTCCTGTCCCACTGGATCTACCACTGCTTCCAGCGCGGGGGCACCGGGGAGCATGCCTCGCTGCGGGAGTTCACCCTGGAGCGCGTGGATGGGCGCAAGAAGCGCATTACCATGGGAGCGTGGGGACTGACGGGGAGTGGGAAATCAACCCACGGGCTATATATCTTCAACCGCACCATCACGGAGCCGTACTACAAGGAGACCTTCGGGCTGGACCTGGGGTCGTACGTGACCGACCAGGCCATCAAGAACGACGACATCACCTCCTGGTTCCCGGACCGAGTGTACAGCCCGGAGCGGGGGGCGTGGACTAAGACGGAGGACGTCAACGAGTCGCAGGTGGCTATCTACCGGGCGGCGATGAGTCCGCGGGCGCTGCACGAGAACACAGAGTGGGACGAGGAAGGGAATGTGTCCTTTGCGGGGCATCGCTTCCAGTACCATGCGGCGTATAACGCCAACGCGCGGACGGTGATGCAACTGGAGGATACGGGGTATTTCGACGGGAGCGTGGACTCCACGCAGCCCCCGAATGTAGCGGTGTTCATCAGCCCGGGCTACCTGTGCGACTATGCGTGGCTGAAGATCACCGACCCGATGTTCGCGGCGAAGGTGCTGGCGGACGGGCGGACGGTGGGGCATCCGGCGGACTCCAAGGAGGGCGTGGGTGAGACGAAGTACGTCAGCCGCTACTGCTCCCCCTTCACCATGGGCGTGGGCAACGCCGAGCATGTGCACCGGTTCCTGGAATTCCTGCTCAGGCGGCACGAGACTGATGACTCTATCGCGGTGTACCAGATCAACACCACCGGGAAGGTCGGGGCCAAGTACGAGTGGACCACGACGACCATCGCCGGCGAGGAGCACCAGATCCCGCGCGTAGTGCTGAAGGAGAAGCACGGGCGGAAGCGGCCCGTGGGCGGAGCCGCTCCCACTATCGAGGAGACGGAGTTGTTCTTGATCCAGGCGATGCGCGGCGCGGTGAAGTATGAGCCGCACCCAATCTGGGGCGACAAGGTGCTGGCGCCGGTGGAGGTCGAGGGCTTGTCCAAGCAGCGGTTGGCGGAGCTTAACCCGTTCACCTACCGGAGCTACGAGGAGATGGAGGCGCTACTGCAGGCCCAGATTCTGCTGAGCAAGTCCATGCTGGCGCGGCAGTGCGCCGGGGTGTCGCGAGAGATCTATTACGCGATGGACTTCTGAGGCGGCCTTTCCCCTATTCCCAGCCCGATATACCGCGGCGGCGCTAGTAAGCGCCGCCGCTTTCGTTTGCGCCGCTGGGCCTTTTGACCGTTAGCCCGTAGCGCGGTCTAACGGTTCTCCTCTTGCGCCGCTGTCCGCCTCACCTCTCCCCCACCTCGTCCCGTCCCTTACTCTGCCGGAGGCATAGTGAGATCGATCCGCGGGTTATCGCCGCCGGTCCACTGCACCATGCCGCCTAGCTTTTCCGCGAGCTTCCGGATAGGTAGCAACAGCCGGCGCTCACGCAGAATCCCCTCGCCCGCTTTCACCTGCACGCACCAGGTGCCCCGGCAGACAACGGCCATCTGTCGGTCTTCGTGCCACTCCACCTGCGCGCCGATGGCCTCGGCGACCGCGCGGAGGGGCCCGTAGCTTACTCCTTGCTCGACGACCACCCCCGGCTGGGATATGACGCGCGTACCGTTAGCGTAAAGGTCAACACCTCCCGCGGCGCCGGCGGCGACGAGGAGCACCAGCAAGAGTGCTGTGGCTACTAGGGTCCGTTTGGTCCAACTGCTTCGCATTACTGCCTTCATCCCGTTTCTCCTCTCTACCGTTAGGCCTTCTCGCCGCGCTACCGCTGCGCGGCATTAGCGACGCAGCCTCGCAGAGGCTGCACGGTTGCGCAGTTACAACCCTTCACATTGCAGTGGCCGTCTGATATACTCCCCGCAGACGGTCCGCTGAGGTAACTGCCATGGCTCGCATCATTGCCGTCATCAACCACAAGGGCGGAGTCGGCAAGACCACCACCGCAGTGAACTTGGCTGCGGCCCTGGTCCTGGCCGGCAAGCGCGTGGCGCTGCTGGACCTGGATCCCCGCGCCGATCTTACCTCGTACTTGGGCCTCGTCCCTGCGTCCGGAGAGGACACGATCTACGAATCCCTGTTCGGGCAGGGGCGGCCGCTGCAGGAGCTGCTGCGGGCCACGGAGCCGCCGGGGTTGTTTGCCGTACCGGGTTCCACCGATCTCGTAGGGGCGGAGCTCTTGTTGATGCAAGCTCCTGCCGCTCGGCGGTTCAGCGGTCCGACCGCTCGACTGCGCAACCTCCAGGAGGACTTTGACTTCCTATTGCTGGACTCGCCCCCCGGGCTGCAGATGTTGTCACTGTGCGCGCTGAGCGCAGCACGCGAAGTAATCATCCCCCAGCAGTGTTCGTTCCTCGCGCTCCACGGCCTGCGGCAGATAACCGAGAACATCAAGCGCATGCGGCAGGTCAACTCCGATCTGCGGCTCTCCGGTATTCTTCTGACGATGCAGGACCGGCGAACCGTTCACAATCGCCAGGTAATCGAAATGGTGCGGCAGGCCTTTGGCCAGGTGGTGTTCCGCACCGTGATTCCTCTGAGCGTGCGCTATCAGGAGGCCGCAGCCGCGGGGCAGCCGATTTGTGTGTATGCGCCGCGCGCTCCGCAGACCGAAGCCTACGCGGCCGTCGCCAAGGAACTGCTCAAGAGAAAATGAGGAGGCGTGGGGGAGAGGAGCATTCCTGCCGTCAAACCGTGGAGATGTTTGACCGTCCACCCGTCGGGCGGTAATAGCGCCGAGGAGGCCGATGATGTCGAGGAAACCGAAATTGCCCGCAGCTGCTGACTTCTTCGCGGCGCCGGAGGCCCCGGCGGGTGCCGACTCCGAGGCGAGCACGGCGGCGGCGGCTGCCCCGCGCGGCGCGGCACGGTCGCGAACCGCGGTGCATCCGGAACTGCTGCGGCCGCTGACCGTCCCCGAGGGGCCGACCGAGAAGGTGACCTTCTACCTGCATCCGTTGCTGCTCAAGCGGCTGGAGCTGTATAAGGCGCAACTGCTGGTCGAGCATAACCTGAAGCTGACGCGCTCGCAGATCCTCGATTTCTGGCTCGAGGAGGGCCTGCGGCACGTGGAGTCGCTGACAGAGGGTTTGCTGGCGCGGGCGGAGTGAAGTCAGGGGCACGCAGGTCGCTAGGGCCGCCGCCGTCCCTCGCCCCACGGTGGCGGTTTTGGTTTGAGGGAACAGGGGATGCCGCACAACCGTAGGGCGGTCCGGCGGTCGCACGGCGACCCGGTCTGGAGGCCTATCGGGTGGGCCGGGCGGTTGTGGCGGTCCATGGTTTGGCAACCGGCGGGGCTTGGTCGTGAGGTTTTCTTCTCCCGGTGGACTGGGCCGGGTGATGGCGGGCGCGGCGGAGAGACTGCTCGGGAGAGGGGTGCCCCTGGGGCGGCATCGTCGTTAACCCCGGGGAAGGCCGAGCAGGCTTCCGTACTCGAAGGGGTCCGACGCCCCCTGCCTGGCACCGCCGAGACGCCGGTGCCGCCGCTGCCGCCGATAGGGCGGGCGGGAAGCCCGCCCCAGGCGGAAGGAGACTGGCGTGGCGTCAGTCCCCAGTAGGCCGATTAGTGGGCTCTTCCATAAAGGCGACAACCTGGGCGCGGGTGGCAGGACAGGCGGCCGGGGGTTGGCTTACCTTTAGCGCAGCGCAGGCGGCGGCGAAGTGGGCGGCCTCGAGAGGTGGGCGGTTCTCGAGATACGCCGCTACGTAGCCGGCGTGGAAACTGTCGCCGGCACCCACATCGTATTGGACCTGGACCGCACGCGCGGCGAAAGGCCAGCGATCGTGGCCTTGTTGCACCCACCCGCCGCGGTCGCCAGCGGTGACTACGAGAATGGTGGAGCTAAGGTGGGCGGGATGATCTCCAAAGATCAGCTGGTGTTCCTCCTCGTTCATCAGAGCTACATCGGCGAAGGAGATGGCTTGGCGCTGGACGGCCGCGATCTCGGGGAGGGAGAGGTCCCAGCTCTGAGGCCGATAGTTGACAGCATAGATCACCGCAGTGCCCGCGTCGCGGCACCAGCCAGCGGCCTGGAAGGCGACCTCGCGAACCCCCGGGCGGCGAACGACGGCCTCAGTGAAATCGAAGAGGCGGGCGCGGGCCAGGGCGGGACGATCCAAGGAAGCGGGGGAGAGGGCTCCCAGGGGATCGCAGAGGCCGGGGAAGCGGTAGAAGGTGAACTGCTTGCCGCCGCATAGATCGGCCCAGGCGAAGGAGACTGGCGTAAACTGCCCGGGGGTGGCGAGAGTTGCCTCCATGTCGATCCCGGCTTGCTCTAGCTGGCGCCGAAGCCACTCGCCCAGCTCATCATCCCCCACGCGAGCGAGAAGACCTACGTGGGGACCAAGGGCCGCGAGAGCCAGGGCGAAGTTAGCCGCGGCCCCTGAAGCGGTGGGGATGAGGCGGTTCATATTGACCAAGGAGGCACCGGCCTCGTCCGGAACCAACTCCACAAAGAGGGAGCCCATGACGAGGACGTCGAGGGCCCCGGTGGGCTTAGAGGGCGGGGAGGGGTGGGGGTTCTTCATATGAGTTTGGTTGATTACGGTGCGGTTGGGCGGATGCGTGTTACGCCGAGGAGAGAGAATTGAGGAGCGTGACACGGCCGCATAACAATACCGCCCTACGACTTAAGTGGCTTACGGTGATTCGACCCGTGACTTAACAGAATATAGACCTCTGACCTAGGCGCCGCAGGCCTTTGCAGACCTTTGACTTAAGCTATTGTAGACCTCTGACTTCAATTGTCCACGCCGAGACCTCGTGTTTGCTGGAGTATTCCGAGTTGTATTCTTGTCTTGAGAGGGAACATGCTACAACAAGAAACGAGAGACTGTACGGCCAGCTTGTTGCTATTTGAGGATAAAAAAAGAGTGAGGACACCATTCGCTTTCGGTAAAGATATCCCTACTTGGGCGAAGACGACAAGGGGAAGATTCGCGTCCTAGTATTTGCTGAGAGCAGGCAAATGGGGCAGGCGATTCGTTGTACCAACGCGAATAAGCTCGCAATAAGCGCCAGTTACTACCGACAAGAAATATGGTAGAATATGGCGATTTACCGTCTTGTGGTTTACGAAAATGATCACAAGCCGATGCCTGTTGAGAAGGACTTCCCAACGCCGAGCTAGTAACCAGCGGCGGCAGCCGACTACAGCGATATGTACGATTTCAACTTTGCAGACATGTTAATCATAGGCAAGAGGCACTGGAAGGTCCTGGCCATCTCAGCACTTCTGGGGCTGGTAACGGCCGGCTTCATCACTACTTTTGTCATCCCTCGGCAGTGGACCGCAAAGACTACTATTGTACTGGGCAACCAGACGACCTCATCAGAGAATCTATCCGCGATGCTCCCGGGTCTCGTCGGCGGAGCAGTCCCCAACTTCGGAGGCACCCGGGGGCCCACCACGGATTTGTACGAACTGCTATTGCGCAGTTGGGATATGCGATGCCAGATTGTGGACAACTGCGGATTGCAGAAGGTCTTCAACAAGAGGAAGAAACCGAACGCAATTGAGGCGCTGGGTAAGGCAGCGAAGGTCGACACCAATCCTCCGGCAAGCGTGATTCTCTCCCTGAGTTTGCCAGGATCACCCCGAGGGCTTTTTCCCTCCAACGACAGCGACATGGCGATCCGTCAGTTAACCGTGACTTGCATTGACAAGTACATGGAGCTGTTGCAAGCGCAGCTCGATGACTTGCGGATCAGCTCTTCGAAGTCACAACGCGTATTCCTGGAGGGACAGATTCCCCAAGCACAAGCCAAGCTCTACAAGGCCCAGGAGGCGCTGGCGGACTGGCAGACGCAAGAGCGCCTTCCCTCACCGGCGAAGGTGGGAGACTTGCTGGCCGACCAACTGGTACAAGTGCAAAAGGATCTGACGGCTGCGGAGATTGAGGCGCAGGGACAAAGGGAGGCGACGGCAAAGGCGCGGCAACTCCTCCAAGAGCAGAAGGAAATGGTTCCCTCCGCACAGACAAAGGCACAGAACCCGCAGATTGCTGCACTGCACAAGACGTTGGCGGAGGTGGAGCAGCAACTAGCGGAACAGCAGGTGTTCTACCACAAGACCAGAGAGCATCCGGACGTACAAAGGCTGCTGGTGCAGAAGAAAGAACTGCTGGTACAAGTAGCCGCGGCGCACAAGAACCAAATGCTGCCGGCGTCGGCCTCAATAGCGCGCAATGCGGCGTACGATGCCATGAGGGGACAGCTGCTACTGGCGCAGGTAGCACAGGCGGCAGCGAGTTCTCGCGCTCAGGGACTGCGGATAGTGTTGGAGGAGGGAAAAAGGAAAGTCGCGGACCTGGCCGGAGCAGGCACCGAATACGCGCGGCTGTATGCGAATGTGCGGATGTCCGAGGCGGTCTACGAAACGGTGGTCAAACAATACGAGGCGGCGCGGCTAAGCGAAAAAGCGGAAGAACCAATCTTCTTTGTGGTCGATCCGCCGCTCGTGCCGCACAAGAAGTCGGCACCGTCGACTATGGTCTCGGTGATCGCAGGGATGCTGATAGGGTTGCTGGTGGGGTGGGGGTTGGCTTGTAGTAGAGAGAGGCGAGGAGGCCCCGTCCGCAGTCCCCTCCCTGCGCACGAGGTACGCGAGGAGGGGAGCCGCAGCAAAGATGAATAGAACTCCTGGGACCCACCGAGGCCGGTAGCCTAGCAGCAGACGCGCCAGGCGCAGCCAGTCCCTCCGAGCGGAAGGAAACACCCCCTAGCAATGAAACCCGTGCGTGTGTTGTTTGTGGGTTGGGATGGCGCGGAGCCTGCGCTCGTGGAGCCGTGGGTTCGCGAGGGGCGACTGCCGGTACTGGGAGGGTTGATAGCGCGGGGAGCGATGGGGAGAGTGGCCAGTACCGTGCCCGCGGTTACCCCGCCGGCGTGGACCAGCATCGTTACCGGTCTCGACCCCGGACGCCACGGGATTTACTCGTTTACCAGCCCCTCCGCGGACGCCTACACCGAACACTTCGTCACCGCGGCGGATAGGCAGGCGCCTTCCGTGTGGCACTATCTGAGCGCAGCGGGGCGGCGGGTAGGGGTGTTCAACCTCTCGCTGTCGTATCCGCCCGAGTCAGTGCCAGGTTTCTTCTTCGCCGGGTTCGATTGCCCGGTGCTCGGCCCCCACATTGCCTATCCCGAAGGAGCCTTTACTGTGGCGATGGAAGGGGTGTCGGGGTATGTGCACGAGGCGCTAGCGGAGGTGCGGGGCGAGGCAGCAGCGCGGCAAGTGATCCGACAAGCGCAGCAGCAGCGAGAGATGCTGGGGAATCTGATGCGCCAGTACCCAGTGGAGGTGCTAGCCGTCAACTGCAACGGGCCGGATCACATCCACCACTATGCCTGGCCGCGGGGGCAAAGCGCCGAGGAGCTGGCCAGGTCGCACGGGTCGCTGGTGGAGGAGGTCTACCGGGAGCTGGATGCGCTGCTGGGGGAGATGCTGGAGGCATATGCCGACGAAAACACGCAGGTGGTACTGATCTCGGATCACGGCGGCGGAGTGATGCGCGGGCAGGTGAGCCTGGCGCGGGCGCTGGAGGAGGGGGGATTCTTGGTGCGGGAGGAGACGAGTCGGCGAGGGGATAGGGGAGGGGTCAGGGGGTTGGCGCACCGCTGGCTGCCGCGGCAGGTGAAGGCGTGGATCTGGTCGCGGAAGGGGTTGGAGTTCCGACGAGAGATGGCGGGGCGGCGCCAGGCGGCACTGACGGAGGGAGTGGATTGGAGCCGCACGCGAGCCTTCCCGTGGGGGTCGTCAGGATTCGTCCAGGTCAACGTGAAGGGACGCCAGCCGGAAGGCTGCGTCGCGCCGGAGGACCGGGACCGCATCCTGCAAGAGGTGGAAGCATACCTGCGCGAGCTACAAGACCCGAGGACAGGGGCGGCGGTGCTGGACAGGATGGAGCGAGGAGAAGCACTGTACCAGGAGCCGCGGGTAGGGTATGCGCCGGACTTGGTGGTGGAGGACACGGAATACGCGGTGCTGCCGCATTGGGACCAGCGCAGGGCGGTAGGGAATATTGGGGAGGCGGGCGAACGGTACAAGGGGATTACCGCCAACCACCGACCGGACGGGGTACTGGTTACGAGTGGGCCGGCAGTGCAGGCGGGGGTGGGCGTTCCGGGGCTCATGATGGCTGACCTGGCGCCGGCGCTACTGTACCTGGCGGGAGTAGCGATTCCGGAGGGCCTGGACGGGCGGATCGCGCAAGAGCTGTGGAATACGGGAGCGGCGCCGGAGGGCCAGACGGCGGGACAGACAATGTCGGCTCCGACGACCGCGACTACTCCCTACAACGAGCAGGAGCGGGCCGCGGTAGAGGCGCGCCTCCGGGACTTGGGCTATATGTGATGCCGGAATCCTCCTCCAGCCTGACGGCCTCTGGGGGCGCCCCAAATAAGGACGCCGGCCTGCGCGCGAACCTGGCCCCGATCGTAGTCTTGCCGGTGGCGGTAGCCATGGTGCTGGCGTTTGTGGTGGGCGGGCCGCAAGCCGCCAGGTTGGTGCTGGCCGGCGCGGGGTTCATGGGGCTGATGCTGTGCCTGGTGTTCAGACCCTACTGGTATGTGTGGCTGCTGTTCCCCGCGCTGCTGTCGTGGTCCTATGCCGCCTATGTCATAGGCCGGCTGGGGCCGAGCTGGCTGGATACCTATTCCCCCTGGAATCTCCGCGCCGGTCCCATGCCCCTCGCCGATATCCTGATCCTGCTGGCGCCGCTGCGGGTGGTGCTGGATGCGCGCTTCACGCGTTGGCGGGAGTGGCATCCGATGGACCGGGCAGTGGGCGTGTTCCTGCTGGCGTACGTGCCGGCGATCTTCATCGGGATGCTGCACCGAGACGCAACCCAGACCTGGACGCTGTGGTTTTTCAGCATCCGGGGCCCGATCCTGATCGCGGCGATGTACCTGGCGGCCTCGAGGCTGATCCCAACTGACCATCCGAGCGGGCCCCGGGGGTTTCTGCTGGCGCCACTGGTGGGATTGGGCGGGGCAGTGTTGGGAGCGGCCTACCGGTTCTTTGTGTTGCACCAGATCCAGGACCGAGCAGGCACGCCGGTGCTACTGATCAGCGAAGCGAACATGCTCCCGACCATGGCCACGCTGGGAGTGGCGTACCTGGCGACCGGGAGACGGTCGGGGTGGGGGCGAGCGCTGGCGGCGGTGGGGATCGCCTTGGCCATGGGACTGCTGCTGATAAGCACGCGCCGGAGCGTGATGCTGATCGCGGCCTCGTCGTTCGTGGTGCTACTGTTCTTCTTGCCTCGGCGGTATCTAAGGCGAGCAATGGGCGTCCTGGGGACGATGCTGGTCATAACGATTATCGTGGGAGCGACGCTCATCCAGGTCAGCGGGCCGATCGGGAAGATGTGGCTCAACTTTATGTCGGGCGGAGGCGGGTTCGCGCAGATACAAGGGGTTAGCGATCGGCAGCAAGAGATAGACAATGTGGCCGCCAATCTGGACAAGTACGGCGGGTGGGTATTCGGGCAGGGGCTGGGCCGGCGGTGGGAGCGGCTCTTGCCGCAGCGGAACCTACACTTTGGCGCCGGGTTCGGGGAGGACAAGGGGCACGTGTGGCTCTTCCCACTGCATGTCTTTTTCCTGCCCAATCTGCTGCAGCAAGGGATATTCGGGCTGGCGCTGATGGCGGTCGCGTTGTTGATGATTCTGAAGACGACGTACCAGCTAGCGCGGCAGCCGGTGGAGGATGGGGAAGAGGAGCTGCTTAACCGGGCCCTGCTGGCGGGAGTGCTGGCGGGGTTTATGGTGTCGATCCTGTACTACTTTGCCTACCCCAACGCGGGTTTGTTCTCGGGGGCGCTGCTGGCGGCGATGGATGCGTTGGTGCGGCAAAGGTGTGCGGCGGGCGGAACTGAGGCGAGGGAGCAGGTGTCTGCTTCGTAAGGCGCAGACCCGGATCGCGCCTTGTGGGTTAGCGGCAATCAAGACGGGCACGGCACAAACGCGGGGCCCACAAGAGCATGGCGGCCTCGGCTGACCCGCCGGTTCCCCTAAGAGGACAGGAGATGGATGTGGTGCGAGCCAGCTGGTTGGTATCATTGGCTCTGGTGAGTCTACTGTGTACGTCGCTGTCGTGTGCCCCGGCCACAGAACCCCTTTCTTATAGCCAGACCGCCTTCCGCCTGGAGGCGCGCCCGGACCTTTCTCTGGTCGCCAACCCCGCGACGCGCACGGCGGCGGAGACGGCCTTCGCTCAGGCGGGCGTACAAGCCCGCTGGATTCGCGTTACCACCAATCGCGGCGCCCCGCTATTCGCCAACCCCTATCTGCCCTGCACCGATCCCGGGGCCGCGACCAATGAAGCGGCCCTGAAGGCGTGGGTGGAGGAGATCCATGGCCAGGGAATGGCGGCGGTTGCCTGGATCAACTCCCGGGTCAGCGAGTCAGGGGCGGGGGCGCATCCGGATTGGCGGCTGGTCTTCATCGGTGGAGAGCGGGCCGGCCAAACGCCGCGAGGAGCCCTGTGCCCAATCAGCGGTTGGGGCGACGCTCTGATTGGGTTCTGCAATTACGCCCTCGAGCAGCTGGACCTGGACGGCCTATACCTGGACGGGGCCTTCTGGACGCCCATCTTGGAGCGGCCGCGCCCCCTGGCTTGCCGGTGCGCGGCCTGCCGGGCCCGCTTCCGCGCGGATACCGGGCAAGAGATACCGACTGAGATTGACTGGGAGAACCCGGTCTTCCGGCGCTGGGTGGCCTGGCGGTACCAGGTATACTCCGGTTTCTACGCCCGACTGGCGCAGGAAGTCCACGCCGCCCATCCCAACGCGGTCGTGCTGGTGAACAATTACCACCGGCCAGAGCACGGCTGGCGCACAGGGATGCCACTCGACCTGTTCCCGGCGGAGTACCTGTACGCGGCGGAGGGGCACACCCCCCGGCTGGCAGGTATGGTCGCACGGCTGGGGCGCGCTTACGGGCGGGCGCAGGTAGAGACCTGGGCGCCCTTCCGGGTTGAGGCGGACCCCGCCGGCAGTGCCGAGCTGCTGGCGCAGATCGCGGCGTATAGCTATGTGGCCGGCGGGGTGCCCTCATACGGGACCATGGGTGGGTGGGCGGCGCCGCAATATGCCGCCGCCGCGGCGCTGGTGTCGCCGATGCTACATGCGCTGCGGCCATATCTGGGAACGCAGTCGGCGCCGTACGCGGCCTTGCACGTCTCCCAGCAGACGGAGACCTTCCACTTTGGCCGGGCGCAGCCGGACAGCAACTTCGCGCCCTTCTGGACCTCACTGCAGGTGTGGAACGAGGGTCTAGAAGAGGCGCACGTCCCCACCGACTTCCTCTTCGACGGCGATCTGACGGCGGTCAAGCTGGCCGACTACAAGGTGCTGCTGCTCCCGCTCTCCTTCGCCCTGAGTCCGGCCCAGGCGCAGACCATCGCCGAATACGCCCAGGGCGGGGGTACGGTGTTCCTAGGAGTGGCGGCCGGGCAGCTCGACGCGGAGGGGGAGCGGACGGCGGAGAACTCGCTGGGGGAAACCTTCGGCTTCAGCTTTACCACGACGCCGGGCCCCGAGGGCAGGGACGTGGCGGAGGTGCGACTGGAGGCGGCAGGACAGCCGCCACTGCCGGTCGAGGGAATGTACTCGTCCCTGAAGCTGACGGGCGACGAGTGGCACCCGCTGTTCACCGATCACACGACAGGGCGGCCGTTGGTGGCGGAGCGCGCCTGGGGAACCGGGCAGGTGCTGGTGGCGGCAATTGACCCGGCCTCGGTGCTGGCGCCCCAGGCGGAGTTCGACAGCCAGACGGCGGTGGTGGCCGCGGAGAACACCGCTGCGGAGGGGCGCTGGTCGCTCAAGTTCGTAGACGGAGCCGTCAGCTCCCGCCCGGGCATGCCCTCGCTGACTGCCTCCCTACCCACCACAGACACCGCCACGGCGCAGGGAGGGGAGGTACATCTGGACGTGCGATTGGAGACCGGGGCGGATGTGCTGATCCGTTTCCGCTCGGCGCGGGATATCAATCGCGGGATGTCGGTGCGGCTGGGGGGAATACGGGGGCGACTAATGGCGGGAGGACGAATGCTGGCGCCGGTGCCGTATGGCCGGTGGCTGCACCTGGATATGAGCTATAGCTTCGCGCGGGACGGGCAGCCGGCCGGGTATAGCCTGGTGCTGACCGGACCCGATGGCTACCGTCAGGAAGACGGGGGCGTCGAGCCGCGCGATTCTCACCACGAACGCACTGACTACCTGGAGATACTCAGCCCCACCACCAACGTCGGGGCTTTCCAGATCAACAGTCTGCGCGTCGTGCAGATCAATCTGGATGGCTCCAAGCAGACGGTGGTGGACGAGGGCTTTGAGGACGGGGGGGCGACGGTGCTGGGGCGGACGGCGCTGGTGCGGCGAATTGCGGAGCGGCTCCAGGAGATAGCGCCGCCGCCGGTGCAAGTGGTCGCGCCAGAGTATGTGTATGCAGGGATCTACCAGGGCGCCGCCGGCTGTCTGCTGGTGCACCTGCAGAACACCCACGGACAGCTCCGGGACTGGCAAGCGGCTACCGGCCCGGCGGTCAAGCTGGAGTGCACCTTCCCGGTGCAGGCGGCCAAGCTGGCCCTTAGTGGACAGGCTCTGACCGTCCACGCGCGCGAGGGCGGCGCAAATATCGAGGTGCCGGCGATAGGACTGTACCAAGTGGTGGAGATACAGTGGTAAGGCCCCCTTCCGCGCCTTCCCACATCCGGCACAATCCGGTATCATGGTGCCGGTATGAAGATCGCCTTCCTCTGCGGTCCCACCGCCAGTATGATCCGCCCCTCCTACCTGGGGCGGGAATTGGCCCAGCGCGGGCACGAGGTCCACGTCATCGTGCCGCCCAGCCCGAAGCAGCCGGAGTTCTTCGGCCTGGAGCAGTACCCGGTGAGTATCGACATCTGCCCGCCCCGCGGCCGGGCGTTGACCGAGGTGACGGCCCGCCTGCGCGCGCTAGACCCCGACGTGGTGCACTGCGTGGAGACCGGCCGCCGCACCGTCCCTAGCACACTG
Source organism: Candidatus Zipacnadum vermilionense (assembly GCA_029821755.1). Taxonomy (GTDB): domain Bacteria; phylum Armatimonadota; class Zipacnadia; order Zipacnadales; family Zipacnadaceae; genus Zipacnadum; species Zipacnadum vermilionense. The sequence continues at coordinate 17,508 of JALGSV010000036.1, forward strand.
TGGTATACCCCGCGCTCGCGGGCCGTGAGCATCATCGACATGCCGGATCGCATGTCCGGCTGGGACCGCCTGCGCAGCAAGTTCACGCTGGCCTTCGAGTACTGGGCGCTATGGCGGGCCGACGCCGTGGCCGTGGCCAGCGAGGAGTTGCTCGGCTATTACCAGTGCCGCGCCCACCGTGCGCGGCTGTACTACCTCCCCTTCGCGGTGGACCTGGACTTCTTCCAGCGCCACCAGGCCCGCGCCGCCTCGGTCCGCGCCCGGTACGGCGACCTACGGCTTCTGACCTACCTGGGCTATCTCATCCCCCAATACAGTCCGCTGGAGAGTCTGGAGATGGCGCGGGCGCTGGCTCGTCGCCGCCGGGACTTTCGCCTGCTGTACGTCGGCCGTGGCCCCTACCTGCCCGAGCTGCAGGCGCAGGCCGAGGCCTGGGGGATCAGTGACCTGGTGGACTTTATCGGCTATGTCGAGGAGGACGACCTCCCCGGGTACCTGGCCGCCTCCGACGTGCTGCTCTGCCCCCTGGAGGACAACGCGGCCAACCGCTGGCGTTGCCCCAACAAGGTCTTCTGGTACCTGGCCGCGAGCCGGCCGATTGTGGCGACGAAGATGGGGGAGGTCTACCGGGCGATTGAGGACGAGGGGCTGTACTACGAGTACGGCAACGCGGAGGACTTCGCCGACCAGGTAGAGACAGCGCTGGCCAGCCAGGCCCCGCTGCCCTCACCCGAGCGCGCCGCCGCTCACTCCTGGCCCGCCGTAGCCGACCGCTACGAGCAGATGCTGGCCGAGCTAACGGAAGGACAACAGGCGGCGCGGAAGGAAGCAACCCGCCAGTAGCGCCGCACGAGCCACCCTTGCTGTTAGACAGTCCTGCGGTCTTGCAGTTGGGCCGCAATGCTGGCCACTCCTAACCCTATGCGCATCGGCCTCAATCTCCTACCCTGGCTTCCCGGCCGGCGAGGGGGACTGGAAACTTACGACCGCAGTCTCCTGCGCGCCTTGCTGGAGCTGGATACCGACGACACTTTCGTGCTCTTCCTGAGCCGGGAGGCCGTCGGCGCGCTGGGCTTGCAGTCCTCCCGGCTGGAGGAATGGGGTTGCCCCATCTACAGCCGCTACCGGCCGCTGCGCGCCCTGTGGGAGCAGACCCGCTTCGCTCCCTGGGTGGCCCGCTCCGGGGTGGAGGTGCTCTTCTGCCCCCACAGCCTCCTGCCCACCCGCTGCCCGGTGCCCATGGTGCAGCTCGTCCACGACTTGCAGGTCTTCGACCTCCCCGAGAACTTCTCGCGCCTCAAGCGCGCCTACCTCTACCGGCGCCTGCCCGACAGCGCGCGGCGCGCGGCGCGGATCATCGCGATTTCCGAATTCACTTGTCAGAGTGTCGTCCGCAACCTGCGCGCCCCAGCCGAGAAGACCTCCGTCATCCTGGAGGCCGCCTCCCCCGACTTCACGCCGCGGAGTGGGGAAGAGGTGGCCGCCCTGCGCGGGCGCTTCGGCCTGCAGCAACCGTACCTGCTCTGCCTGTCCACCTCCCACAAGCACAAACACCTCGACCGCCTGGTCCGCGCCTTCGACGCGCTCAAAGACACGCGGGAGGGACCGGAGCAACTGGTCCTGGCCGGCTTGCCGGGGACCGGCGAAACCGAGTTCCGCGCGGCGCTCGAGCAAGCCCGCCATCGCGAGGACATATTCCACCTGGGACGCCTGCCCTATGAGGAACTATCGCCCCTGTATGCGGGCGCCCTGGGGTTGGTCTTCCCTTCCTGCTACGAGGGCTTCGGCCTACCGGTGGTGGAGGCCATGGCCTGCGGCTGTCCGGTAGCCTGCAGTGACGCCGGCTCTCTCCCCGAGGCGGCCGGCGGTGCGGCGCTACTTTTCGACTGCCACTCCGACCAGGCGGTAACCGCGGTCATGCGCAGCCTGCTGGAGGAGCCGGCCCTGCGCGAGGGCCTGCGCGTCCGCGGCCTGGAGCGCGTCAAATCGCTGACCTGGCTGGAGACCGCCCGCCAGACTCTGGAGGTCCTCCACCAGGCCGCCCGCCCCTCCCACACCCCCTCTCCTGCCAAGCGCGTCGGCGCGCAGAGAGGGGCCGGGGGTGAGGCTCCGCGTCCGGTCTCCAGACCGGTGTCGGGGGCCTCCCGGTGATCCGTCCATGACGACCAACCTCCCCGGCATAATCCGCGCTAACCGCGACCGTTTCGTCCGCCAGATCTACGGCGACGCTGCCGCCGGGTGGGACTACGTGGTCCTGACCGCTTCCCACGAGCGCCAGGCCGCCGCTTATCGCCGGGAGATCGAACGCTATCTGCACGCCGGCTGGCTGCCCTCGGGAGCGGAGTACCTCGTCATCCCCGACCCCGAGGGGCGTCATCTGGGCAGCGGGGGCGCCGCGGCGTACGCTCTGCGCGCCGTGGCTGAGCACTGGACTGCCTCCCCCGGCGCGGCCTTCCCGCGCGTGCTCCTGGTCAACTCCGGTGGCGACAGTAAGCGCATCCCCCACTGCGCCACCTTCGGCAAGGCCTTCGCCGGGCTGCCCTTCCCGCTTTTCCCCGGCGGTCCGCGCTCCACGGCTTTCACCGAACTGCTGGTTTCCGTCTGCGGCCTGCCGGAGTGCGTCGGTCCCGGCGTGGTCATCCTCTCCGGCGATGTGCTGCTGGGCTTCGACCCGGCCGGTTTCATCCCCGGCTCCGGCGTCACCGGTCTGGCCTGCCTGACCTCCTGGAAACTGGCAGCGCGGCATGGGGTTTATGTCTGCTCGCCGGAGGGCGGCCCGGTGCAAGGCTTTCTCCAGAAGCCCACCCAAGCGCAGATGCGCGAGGCTGGCGCACTGCTCGGCGAGAACGCCTTCCTCGATACCGGCTTGCTGGCTTTCGACGCCGAAGCCGCCCGCCGCTTGGCCTCGTTAGCCGGGGTGGATTGGCAGTCCGACGGTGTCACCTTCACCCCCGGCGTGCTGGACCAGGAAGGCGCTGAGCAGGCGCAGATTGACCTGTATACGGAGGTCTGCCTCACCCTCGCCGGCCGCCCGCCCCAGGTCGTCCGCGACCAGGTCGTCTGCGGCCAGGACACGGCCTCCCTCCCGCCCGGTCCCCGCCGCGTGCAGGAGCAGGCGATCGCCGCTGTGCAGGGTCTGGGCTTTTCGGTAGTCGCTCCCCGTCCCGTCTCCTTCGTCCATCTCGGCACCACCCGCGAGTGGCTGACCTTCTGCACCGGCCAGGACTCCAGCGCGGGGCTCTACGCCCCCGATCGACCCTCGATCTCCGACCAGGAAAGCCTTGTCGGCCGGCTTACTGCCAGCGCTCCCGCTGCCGTCGAGTACTGCCGACTGCCCTGGCTGGAGGTGGGGGAGGGGTCGGTAGTCAGCGGTGTGGAGGGGGATGACGGCCTGGCCGTGCCGGCCGATACGGTGCTTTGCTTGGTGCCCCTGGTCCCCGAGGTTGCCGAGGAAGAGGCCTGGGTGGCGCAGATCTACGGCGTAGATGACAACCCCAAGGCGCTCTTCTCCGAGAGAAAGGCCACCTTCCTCGGCCTGCCCCTGGCCGACTGGCTGGAGCAGCGCGCCCTCTGCCCCGACGACCTCTGGCCGGACATCCCGTCTGCGTCCCGCTGCCTATGGAACGCGCGGTTCTTCGTCTCCGGAGGCCAGCGAGAGACGCTCGGGTGGGCCCACTGGCTGCTCAGCCCGGGCAGTGCTGAGGAAACCCGCGAGTGGCTGACCTGCCCCCGCCTGTCCTTCGAGGACAGCCTGCAGCGCTCCGACCCTGAGGCCACCCAGCGCTACCGCGCGCGCCTGTCTGGGCAGCGCGTGGGGCAGCGCCTGGTGAGCACGATCCAGGGTGAGGAGCCTGCCACGCCGCTCTTCGCCTCCCTGGGCAGCGCCGGGGAGATTGCCGAGGCCGCTGGGGCGCTGCTGCGCCACCTGGAGGCCGAGAGTGATCCCTTCCGCCGCGCCCGCGCCTACCAGGTTCTCTCCGACCTGCTGGGCGACCCCCGCCTGCAGCGCGTGCTGACCACCGAGAGCGGTCCGCCCGGGGGAGAGGTAACCGCCGCGGTGCGGGAGCTGCTCTTTCGCTTTACCCGCCGCCGCTTCGCCACGCCCTTCGTCGCCGCCCGCTGGTTGGAGGACGAGGCCTTCGCCGAGGTAAGCGCTGCGGTGGCCGCCGGGGTGCCCAGCCTCGAGGCGACCTGCGTGGCCGACCTGATCCCCGGCGCAGCGGCGACGGTTAGGGCCCCCGCCCGGGTAGACTTCGGCGGTGGCTGGTCCGACACCCCGCCCTTTAGCCTCGAGTGGGGTGGCGCGGTGCTCAATGCCGGGATCACCCTTGACGGCGCCCGCCCTATCCTGGCCCGTAGCGAGGTCCTCGCCGAGCCGGTAATCGAGTTAGTCTCCACCGACGCCGGCATGAAACAGACCATTGTCGAGGCCACCGACCTGATGACCTACGGCCCTGGCGATCCCCTGGCCCTGCACAAGGCCGCGATAATCATGTCCGGCCTGGCTGGCCCCGGGCCGGGCGGCGACCTGCCCGCCTTCCTGCGGGACTGCGGCGGCGGTCTGCGCTTGGAGACGAGAATTGACCTCCCCCAGGGCTCCGGTCTCGGCACCAGCTCCATCGCCGCCACTGCCCTGCTGCGCTGCCTGGACCTGCTCCAGGACCGCCCCTTCGCCCTGGAGGACCTTAGCGGCCGTGTCCTCTACCTGGAGCAGATGATCACCACCGGTGGCGGCTGGCAGGACCAACTCGGAGGCATGGTCCCCGGCCTCAAGCTCCTGGAGACGGACCCCGGCCAGGCTCAGCTCCCCCGCGTCTCCTCGGTTGCCCTCTCGCCCACCACTGCCGAGGAGCTTCGCCGCCGTCTCCTGATCTGCTTCGTGGGCGAGCGCCGCGTGGCCAAGAACATCCTGCACCAAATAGTGCGCCGCTACCTCGCCCGCGCCCCGGAGGTCGTCCGCGTCCTCCACGAAATCAAGGTCATCGCCCGCGAGATGAAGGCGGCCCTGGAGGCCGGCGACCTCGACGAATTCGGCGCCCTCATGGCCCGCCACTGGCGCTTGAACAAGATAATGGACCGCCAGACGACCACCGCGCACGTAGAGAGCCTCTTCGCCGCCATGGGTGATCTTGCGGCGGGCGCCAAGCTGGTAGGCGCTGGCGCTGGCGGCTTCATGGAAACAGTGGCGAGAGACGAAGGAGCCGCCGAGCGGATAAGAGAACGGCTAACCCCGCTCCTGAAGGCCCGCGACGGCCGCTTCTATGAGGTAGAGATTGACGAGGAAGGCCTGGTGGGGGAGAGGTCGGTCTGAAGGAGGGGCCGCATCGAGTGGGGGCGCGCTGTTTGCGCGAAAAACGTGCCTGTCCCTTGTGCCTCCCCCGCGCCTCACTCTTGACGCCGGCCACCTCTCCGGCGACAATGCCTCTCCGGTGCTTACCATGCCCACCCACCTCCCCACAACCGAAGCCAAACGCCGCTTCTCCGCCCTGCTCCGCGAGGTGGGGGAGAGGGGGGAGCATTTCATCCTCACCCACCATGGCCGCCCGGTATCCCTCACATGAACCCCCAATACCACCTCGCCTTCTGTAACGTCACTTACACCGAGTACGCCGGCGTCACCTACCGCGACTACTACGGCTCCCCAGCGGTGATGCTGGAGACTCAACTAGCCGCCCGGGATTACGCCGAGCGGCAGTGGGGCGTCGGCGGCTTCATCAACCCCATGGTCGACAGCCCCGGCTGCGCTGTCTCCTCCTACCTCGGCATGTCCGTCATCGAGCCCGCTGACACCGACGAACTGGTCTACCTCGACAGCTCTCGCCCCGTCCTGCGCACTCTCGCCGACGTCGACTGTCTCGTCCCGGGCGACCCTCGCACCTCCGGCCTCCTGGCCCGCCGCTTCGAGGCGTGGCAGTACTACCGGGCCCACGGGTACCAGGTCGGCTTCGGGGGCGGAGGCGGCGAGAGCATGACCCTCGCCGGCGAGCTTAGCTCCGGTGCCGCCCTCGGCTGGCTGGCCGAGGACCCCGCCGGCGGCCACCACCTGCTGGACAAGATGGTCGAGGTCGAAGAAACCCTCTCCGCCTTCAGCGCCTCTCTGGTCGGCGAGGAGTACCGCGGCCTCTCTTACGTCGGCGATGACTTCGCCGGCCTGATGTCCCCCGCCATGTACCGGGAGTTCATGGTCCCGGCCTACCAGCGCCTGTACGCCGGGAACGAGCGCCGCTTCTTGCACAGTGAGCTGCTCCGCGCTGAACACCTGCGCATTTCCCGCGACGAGGTCGGCATCACCGAATTCCACGGCGCCGGCTGCAAGCTCCTGACGTTGCCGGAGATGTACGATATAATGGGGCACCGCTTCTGGACGCAGCTTACCCCGCAGGAGATGCTGGAGCTGACGCCCGCCCAGATCAGCGACCGGGTCAGCGAGTTGGTCCAATGCGGCGCCGGCTGGCTCCAGCTCTACCCCAGCCGCGGCACTCCCGAGGCCAACATGGAGGCCGCTATCACTGCCGCCCGGCGCGAATGCACCGGCGGCCCCAGCTGGGAGAATCCGTAGCCATCCCTCAAACCTCCCCGCAGTTTTACCCGTCCAATGTAATGAAGAACCCTCCACGGAACACTTGACTTTCCGCTCCAACCGGGGCACAATAAACGTTGACAACATCCACAACTCGTTCCATACGGGTCATGACTCTTTAGGGCCTTTAGCTCGCGCAGAGCGCGCTTGCTGGATGGCCCTCTTTTTTGGGTATGGAAGTTGCGTTCGGGAGAGATCGCATCGTGGTCGATATCAGTCTGATCGTTGGCAACCTTCCTATCAGCGTGCCGGCCGGCGCGACTATCATGGAAGCCACCGAGCAAGCCGATATCCGCGTCCCTCTCCTTTGCCACCACCCCTCCCTCGGCATTCAAAGTTCCTGCCGTGTCCGCCTTGTTGAGGTCGAGGGCGCGCGCGACCTCGACGCCTCCTGCCGCTACCCCGCGGCTGAGGGCATGGTCGTCCACGCCGCCATCGCCCCGGGCCTGGTCCGCTCCCCCGCCGTTCAGTAGACGCTCAATATGGATGCTCCCCTTCGCACCAAGCTACTCATCGCCTTCGTCGCCGTGGCCTTCCTCGGTGGTCTCCTCACTACTGTGGCCGGCACCGTGCTGATCAACCGCCTGGTGGTCAGCGAGGCCCAGCGGCGCATGGAACTGGGCCTCAAAACCGCCCGCGCCACTCTCGATCAGGAGGTCGCCAACGGCTTGCGCGTGACCGGGGTGCTCGCGTCCTGGTCGGCCCAGGGCGGCGGCGACCCCATCGACGGCCTCACCAAGTCCTTCCTGGAGCGCCTCCGTGTGGACAACTCCCTCGACCTGCTCCAGATCGTCGATAGCAACGGCACTGTCGCGCTCACCTCTCGCGGCCAAGCCACCGGCCGCCAGGCGGATAGCCCTCTGGTCCAGGCCGCTCTCCGGCAGGGCAGCGCCGGATCCGGGCTCCGTTTAGTACCGATCAGGGAACTGGCCATTGAGAGTCCGCAACTCGCCGCTAAAGCCAACATCGAGATTCGCGAGACCGCTCGCGCCAAGGCCATCCCGGTCGAGCCGCTGCGCGACGCCATGATCATCGAGACCGTCTCACCCATCATTCAGCCCCCCGGCAAGATCATCGGCGTGGTCCGCTCCGGCGTAGTCCTCAACCAGGACTACTCCCTGGTCGACCTCATCCGCGAGGACATTTTCACCACCACCACCTACCAGGGACGCAACCTAGGCACAGTCACCATCTTCCAGCGCGATGTGCGCGTCGCCACTAACGTCACCGATGAGCGCGGCGAGCGCGCCATCGGCACCCGCGTTTCCGCGGAGGTCTACGATCGCGTCCTGGGCGAGGGCAAGGTCTGGATCGGCCCCGCCCTGGTAGTCAATAACTGGTACATTTCGGCCTACGAGCCCCTGCGCGATATCGATAACCAAACCATCGGCATCCTCTATGTTGGCGTCCTCAAGCAGCGTTACGACGACATGCGCAGCCAGGCCCTGGCTATCTTCCTGCTCATCGCTGTCATCGCTATGGCCCTGGCCGTTAGCGTCGCCTACTTCCTGGCCTGGCGCCTGGCGCGCCCCCTTACCAGCCTGACCCGCGCCGCCGAGGCTATCGCCCGCGGCGACCTGCAATACCATCTAGCCGAGCCTCGAAGCGCCGCCCGCGACGAAACCAAAGCCCTCCTGGTCACCTTCAACCGCATGATGGCGGCCCTTCGCGAGCGCGACGAGCAACTCCGCCGCTCCTACGATCGCCTACAGGCCACCACTCAGGAGCTGCACCGCTGGAACCAGAACTACCTGGAGACGCTCGAGTTCATCACTCACGAGTTGAAGAACCAAGTCGCCGCCATGAAGCTCAACGTCCTGGCTGTCCGCGACGGCTACGTCGGTGCCGTCACGCCCGACCAGCACGAGGCCCTGGAGGACATCGCCTCTACCCTGCGCCGCACCGAGGAGATGATCCTCAACTACCTGAACCTGTCGCGCATTGAGAAGGGTGAGCTGGAGGTCCGCGCCCGCCCGGTGCAGATCGAGCGCGACGTCCTGGACACGGTGCTCCGCGAGGTCCATGGTCGCTTGGACGATGACCAGATCACCGTCGAGGTCAACCTCCCGGAGGACCTCATCGCCCAGGCCGACCCTTCCTTGCTACAGATTGTCTTCGCCAACCTGGTCGGTAACGCGGCCAAGTACGGCCGCCCCGGAGGACGCCTCCGTATCTTCGGCGAACTTGGCCAAGATCGGGTCGAGGTCCATGTCTGGAACGATGGCCCCGGCGTGCCCCAGGAGGAGAGCGAGATGCTCTTCCAGCGCTTCTCGCGCCTCTCCAGCGGTGAGGTCAAAGAACGCGGTACTGGCCTGGGCCTATTCATAGCCCGTGAGATAGTCCGCCGGCACGGCGGCGAACTGCGTGTGGAAAGCGAATACCCGCAGTGGATCGATTTCGTCATCACCCTCCCCCGCGCCGACGTAGTCAGCGAGGGAGTGAATCTGATCGGATAGGAGAAAAACCTCACCCCTTGGCTCCCTCCCTGCCCGACAAAATCCTCATCATCGACGACGAGATCGGCATCCGCCAGGGCTGCCGGCGCGTCCTGGGCGCTGAGGGCTACGAGGTGCTCCTCGCCGAGACCGCTGAGCGGGGCCTGGAGGTTCTGGCCGCCAACCTCGACGTCTCCCTCACCCTCGTCGACCTGAAGATGCCCGGTATGGGTGGCCTTGAGTACCTCCCCCGCGCTGCCGAGATCACCTCCGAGATGGCCTCCGTGGTCATCACCGCTTACGCCACCATCGAGACCGCGGTCGAGGCCACCAAACGCGGGGCCTACGACTTCATGGTTAAGCCTTTCGCGCCCGACGATCTCCTCCGCATCACTCACAAGGCCCTCCAGCACGTCCGCTTGATCAAGGAACGCAACCGCCTCCAGGCCGAGCAGGAGCGCCGCCTCCTCGAGTTGGCCACGGAGCAGAGCCGTCTGCGCGTCATCATCAACGCCATGGCCGAGGGCGTCCTGGTCGCCAATGCCGAGGGTTCTCTGGTCCTGTGGAACCCCGCCGCCTTGCGCGTCCTCCCCCGCTGTGACCCGGGCATGGAAGTCTGCTCGCTGGAGCGTGTCATCGAGCCTCCGGCCCTACTGGAGTTGATGACCCAGGCCGCCGCCGAGCGCCAGCGCCTCACCCGCGAGATCAACCTCACCCATCTCTTGGCGCCTACCTGGGTCCTCGCCGACGTCGCCCCGGTTGTCGAGGAAGACTCCAGCGCCCTGCTCGGCACCGTCACCCTCCTACGCGACATCACCGAGCTCAAGCGCGTCGAGCAGATCAAGGCCCAATTCGTCAACATGGTCGCCCACGAACTGCGCTCCCCCCTGGCCGCCATCGATGGCTACCTCGCGCTCATGCAGGCCGGCATTGTCGAGGACCCCACCAAGCAGGCGGAGATGGTCGTCCGCTCCCGCGTACGCCTCAAGGCCCTGCTCGACCTCGTCGGCGACCTGCTCAACGTAGCCCGCATGGAGGCCGGCACCGTCCAGCGTGAGATCGTCCCCCAGAACCTGGCGGAGGTGCTCGCCGAGGTCGTCGAGATCATGACCCCGCTGGCGGCGGAACGCAGCTTGACCTTCCAGGTCGAGGTCCCCCCCGACCTCTCCCCGGTAGAGGCCGACAAAGAGGAGCTAATCTGCCTCTTCAACAACTTGGTCAGCAACGCCCTCAAGTACAACCGGGAGGGCGGGAAGGTAAGTATAGTGGGGGAGAGGGAGGAGCCGTACGTCAAACTGGCGATCGCCGACACCGGCATAGGCATCAGCGAGGAGAGCCAGCGCCATCTGTTCGTCGAGTTCTTCCGCGAGAAGCGCTCCGAAAACCGCTACGTAACCGGCACCGGCCTAGGCCTAAGCATAGTCAAGCGCATCCTCGACTTTTACCACGGCCACCTCCAGGTAGAGAGCACCTTGGGCGAGGGTACCACCTTCACCCTTTGGCTCCCCTGCCAGTACCAATCCACGCCCGCGCCCCCGGCCCCTCGGTAGGTGCGCGCCTCCCCTCGCCGCCGCCATCGAGCCCTAGGAGCCGCTGCTGAGTACTTGTCCTGGTGTCTCCTCTGCCCGCCTTCCTCCCGAGCTTGGCGGGGGGGGCAGAGGCAACCGCCTGCCCCCTCCCGTCTGAACCCGTTTCCCCTCTCCGAACCCCCTTTCTTCACGACACACTCTCTCCTGCCCAGCGCACGGAACGTGCGCAAGAGGGAGGCAGGGGGCGATGCCTTCCCCGCCGAATAACGCCACCGTGATCCCCATGATCCTACCGCTCCGCCTCGCCTTCACCCAACCCCAACCCCAACCCGCACCCGATGTCACCCTCACCTGGCCCGGCCACGACACCCCTTCTCTCCGCCTGCTCACCCCCGAATGGATCACGGCCACGGACGCAGACCTCCAGCGCCTTGCCCAGGACGTCGCCCCCTGGACAGGCCCCTTCCACTGCCTGCCCGGTGATTGGCAACCGGCTGACGACAGCTCCTGGGCCGGCACGCACCGCCGCGACGGGGTGCTTACCTTCCGCGTGACCCTCCAGCCCGGCCCTTCCTATGTGGACCTGCGCCTCGAGGTCACCAACCTCAGCGCTAGCCCGTTAGAGGACCTCCGCGCCGACTTCTGCCTCGGTGTCAACGCCGGTGGCGGTGGCTGGGCCAACCGCGCTTTTCTCCCCAACAGCCACCTCGACCGCGTCGAGGACGGCCGCTATTGGCACGACCGCGTCGCTCCCCCCGGCGCCTGGATCCGCCCGTCGGGCCCGTGGGTCCAGCTGGCGGAGGGCGCCCACGCCACCCTGCCGCTGCAAAGCGCCCTGCTGGCCATGGAGAACCAGGCCCACACCTCCTGGGCCTATCTGATGTTTGATAACCCTTCGCTCCCCCCCGGAACCACGACGCCAACGCCTGTCTGCACCTGCGCCCATTGCTCCACCCTTCCCTGGCCTCCCAGGCTACCGCCACTCTCCGCGGCCGCGTGGGCCTGGAGGACCTCTGGCGCCTCTACCACCAGCTAGTCACCTCCACCGCCTAACCTCACCTTGCCGCGTGGGGCGGGCTTTCTAGCCCGCCCTTCCCAGCGGACTACCGTTGGCCTAGGCCCCCGGGCGGGTGTCTATCCCCGCCGTCCACCGGCACCTCCCGCAACACCACCTTCCCGACCAGTCCTCCCCGCCGCTCTCGGTAGGGGCGGCATTTATGCCGCCGCCCGGACGCCATCCCCACGCCGCTTCAGCGAGGCCAGTTGGCTGGTACCGCTGGTCCCTCGCCTCCGGCACCGCCCCCCAGGCCGGCGCCCCTCACCTCAACCAAGCGCTCCTAGTGATACTGCTTTCCAGAGCGGTGTCCGCTCGCCGTGGCCCGTTTGCACCTCGCCTCACGCTGCTTCTCTGGACAACCGCCTCGCCCTCGCATCCCGGCTGCCGAGACGAATATCTGCTACTGCCTTTTACATAACCTATCTTATACGCATCGCCAACTCCAGCACTCCAGCTCCGCCGCCATCATCTACCTCTCCCCCTAATTGGTACGCAAACTCATGTTCTAGTAAAGGTCAGCAACATAAACGAACATACTTGCCACAGTTTGTGCTCAAACCGGTTCCTTTTGCCCACCCGCCGGGTATAATCCCCTCACAGCCGCACTCCGGCGGCCGCAGCCTAATTTCACCGGCACGCACACTTGCGCTGCCCCTACCGTCGCCACTAACGCCGGCGCCTCTCTCTTCCGGGCTCCCGAGGCAGCTGGCCCAGACCGCACCGGTACCGCCCAGGCGGGGCCTTGCCTCGCCGGTCGCTCCTCGCAAGGAGCGCCCCCCTTACTCTGTGGGCCTTGCGCCCTGGCTGACCCTTCGCCACCTGGCGTCCGCTCAGCTACCTCTCGTCGCCAGTTGTTTCAGCCCCCCTCCGTGGCGAGAGCCAGGGGCTGCGTGTCCACCCGCACCGACGCCGCCGTTCCTACCCGGTGCGTACGCGTGTTCTTTGACAACTCAGGCCGACCTCTCCCCCACCGTCTTCCTAGAAGAAGGCCCGGAAGGTCAGGGCGAGGCTGCCCAGGGCGGCCAGGATGCGCTCCCATCCGCTCTGGACTCGTGCCGTCTGGATGATGTAGTGCGTCGGGACGATGATGATATCGCCCGGCTGTACCGCCTCCTTCGAGCGCACCGGTATCGTCTGCCCGTTCAAGCGGATGACGATCGTCTGCCGCAGGATCGCGTCCTTGGCCAGCCCACCGGCCTGGTCTATCGCACGCTGGACCGTCAGGCCTCGCTCGTAGCGTATTGGTCCCTGGTTGCGCACCGCCCCGGCGACCATGACCAGGCTGGGCGTGGTGGGGATGTACACGACATCGCCGTCGTGCAGGATGATGTCCCCCTCCTTGCCCTCCGTGGCTTGTATCCGCTTCCAGTCTACCGGAATGGCCCGGGCGAAGGTGCCTGCGGCCAGCTCCCGCGGCGGGACGACTATCGTCACCGCGTTCTGGGTGCTGAAGGCCTGGGCCAGGCCCAGGGTCACCTGCTCCACCGGCGTCGGCGCAGGCGCCGGGACCGGCGTGGGCGCCGCGACAGGGGTGATACCCTCCGCGGGTACTGTCGCGCCGGGAGCGATCGGAGTCGGGGTCAGCGTAGCGGCTGCCGCCGCGGAGGAGGAGGCCGGCACCACGGGAGAAACCGGCGCCGTCGTTGCACCGACCGCCTCCGGCGGAACCACCGGCGCCGCGGGCCTGGGACTGGGTACCGCGGGAGCGGCAGCGCCGGAAATGACCGGACCACCGGCCGCGGGCCGAGTGGCAGTCTCCAGCTTCAGCTCCCGCTGCGTCTCGTCTAGGCCGCGGATCACATGCTGGTACTGTTCGCGTTGGGGGTCGATGAGCATATCGTCGACCTGGCGGTAGACGAGTATGCCCGGACCGTACGCGCTGTTCAGCAGGCCTCCGGCGCGCTGCACTAGGTCCCAGACGCTCTCGGGATGGGCGGTCGGGTGCAGCAAGGCGTAGGGGCCGGGATTCTCGATCTGGCCCAGCACCTGCACCGCCGCCGGCGCTTGCACAAATTCGGTCGCGCCCATGACCGCTACAAAATCGTCGTCGCGCAAGGCTGGATCGGGAGTTACCTGCGGCAGACTGGCGCCTACGGTGAACGTGACGGTCTCGGTCTCGGAATTGTCGGTGTAGCGGCCGTGGGTGATCTTGACCAGGCCGTTAGCGCCGGGTAGCACTCCACCGGCGGTGGCCAGCAGGTCGCTAACCTTCATGTTCTCGTACCGAGGATACTCGCCGGGCTTGTTGACCTGGCCGTCGATCATGACCAGCGGCGCCGCTCCCACCTCCTCCTGCGCGGCCACTAGAAGCTGGTCGCGAGGGCGCAGGGCAAGATTGTGGGCGGCCTCGCCGGCCAGGGCCTTCTCGAGATTGACGGCCAGCACCTCGCGGGTCATGTCCGGGCGTACCCGCAGCAGTTGGGCGCGGCCGACCAGGGCGCCGGGGATGAGCCCCCCGGCCTTAAGCAGCGCGTCTCGGACGGTCATGCCGGGATTGTAGTCTACCGCGCCCGGGAGCCGTACTTGTCCCTTCACTATGACCTGGATCTCTCCCTCAATCTCCGTGCGGTCGTAGATGATGACCTGGTCGCGGGTCTGCAGGGGTAGGTCGTAACCGGCCTCGCCCTGCAGGGCCAGCAGGGGGCTGATCGCCAGGTCCTCGTATTGCGCGGTCTTGGGGTTCAGGCGGCGCAAGGTGGCCCATTGCCCGTAGGCCGCCGGCGTGAGTCCCTCAGCCTGGAGCAAGAGCGCGCCGACGGTGAGGCCGGGGCGGAGCTGGTAGGTGCCCGGGCGGTAGACGGGACCGTCCAGCGTGATCGCGTTGGCCACCAAGTCGGTGACTTCCTCGGCCACCACCCGGTCGCCATCCTGCAGGAGAAAGGCCGTGGCCACACCGGGCTGTGCCAGGTCCACGTCTTGCGTCTGATAGTTCTGATTGCCCGCGAAACGGCGCACCTGCACCCGCGGGGCGTAGGCGCGGGGCAAGAGGCCCCCGGCCATGGCCAGCACCTGGGTCAGGCTTTGCGCGCCTTTAAGCTCATACTCGGCCGGGCGCTTCACCGCCCCGGCCACACCCACTCGCGATCCTACTAGCGGTACGAAGAGGGTGTCGCCGGGTTGCAGGGGGATGTCGGCCACGCGTTGGCCCTGGAGTAGGTAGTCATACAGGTCTACGATCTGCGGGGGCTGGTCGGCGCGAGTGAGGCGCAGGCTGCGTAGGCTGCCGGTCTCGGTGGGGCCACCGGCGGCGAAGAGGGCGGTGAAGATGGTGGCGTTGCCGGGGAGGGAGTACTTGCCGGGCTGGGCCACCTCGCCGATAACAAAGACATCTACCGTGCGCATCTGGGCGACGTTGACCTCGAGGGTGAAATCCTGGTACAGGCGAGTGTACCGCTGCTGGAGAAGCGTGCGCGCGGCGGCGAGACTCAAGCCCTGCACCCTGATCTGCCCCGCGTTGTCCAGGGAGATGTCCCCCTCATTACTTACCGGCACTTCTCCGCTGATTTGCAGGAGGTTGCCGGTCCACAGGCGCACGAGGAGTACGTCGGCGGGGCCCAGTACGTAGGCGGGTGAGACAGGCGCGGCCTGAGCCGGCTGGGCCTCCGTGCGGGCGCGCCTAAAGAGACTCCGGCCGAAGATGGGAAGAGTCATCGTGAAAGGATCGGGCGCCGGCGCGACGACGGGCGGAGCTTCGAGAGTGGTTTCCGGCGCGGGCGGCACGATGACGGTTACCGGGGAGGGCGGAGCGGCCGGAGCAGCGGGCGCGGCGGGGGCCACCAGAGGCGCGCCCGCGGTCGGAGGAGCGGGAGGCGCCGGGGTGGTTGTGGTCTGGCTCCAGGCCGACCCCGCCAGAAGGAGCGCGAGGAGAGCGAGAAATAGGAGGGTGTGGCGCCAGGGAGGGGCTGCCGTGAGTAGTTTCATAGGGGTCTCCCACCTTTGCCGGCAAATGGAACAGGCGTGGAATCGGGATAATGATAGCAGGAAAGCGCCGGAGGAACAACGGAGAGGCCTGGCGGAGGGGCCAGCCTCTTGACCTGCGGCGCTGGGACGGTGGCTTGCCAACACGCGGGGGCCAGCCTCCTGGGCGCGCACAAAGCGCGCGCTCACTCGACACGGCCCCTCCGGGATATGCGATCCCTCCCTAGAACGACGGCGCGCGGGAGGGGAGCACGTGCTGCAGGTAGCGGTCGCAGGCGAAGCGGTCGGTCATGCCGGCTACGTAGTCGCAGACGCAGCGGGCCCGCTCCCGGCTGGTCTCCGGCGCCGCCAGGCCCAGGTCGGAGAAGTTCTCGTCCGAATCCATGTAGCTCTCGAAGAGGGTGCCGACGATGCTCTTCGCCTTGGCTGTCTCCTGGCGCATCCAGTCGGCCTGGTAGACGTTCTCCACCAGGAAGCTTTTTAGCGCGTCGGTGGCCTCCAGGACCTCCGCGCCCATCTGCAGCCGCGGGGAATCCTGGCTGTGGGCGATCAGGTCTTCCACCATCCGCCCCACGCGGGTACTGTGCCTTTCCCCCACGACCTCCAGCACCTCCCGTGGAATCTGGTCGGGGGTGAGCAGCCCGGCGCGGAGACTGTCGTCCAGGTCGTGATTGACGTAGGCCAGACGGTCGGCTACGCGCACCACCATCGCCTCCAGGGAGTGCGGCTGAGCAGTAGTCAGGTCGTCGGCAAGGTCGGCCATGGATTTGCTGTGACCCACAATCCCGGCGCGGGTCTCGTGGGTCAGGTTCAGTCCCCGGCCGTCGCGCTCCAGGAAGTCCACCACGCGTAGGGAGTGCTCGTGATGGGCGAAGTGGGCCTCCGGATCGTAATGGCGGTAGACCCGGTCCAGGGCGTCCTCCCCGGCGTGGCCGAAGGGGGTATGGCCGACGTCATGCCCGAGGGCAATGGCCTCGACCAGATCCTCGTTGAGGCGGAGGGCCTTAGCGACGGTGCGGGCGATCTGCGAGACCTCCAGCGTGTGGGAGAGGCGGGTGCGGAAGTGGTCCTGGGTGGTGGCGATGAAGACCTGGGTCTTGTGGGCCAGGCGGCGGAAGGCCTGGCACAGGTGGATGATCCGATCGCGATCGCGCTGGAAGGCGGTGCGGACCGGGTCGTCCTCCTCTGGCCGCGGTCGGCCCGTCGAGGCGGCGCTGAGGACGGCGCGGGGGCTCAGGTAAGCGCGCTCGTGCTCTTCGATTTGTTCGCGTACGGTCATGGGCAGAGTCTCACCCCCTGCCCCCTCTCTGCGCACGTTCCGTGTGGTGGGCAGGAGAGGGGGATGGGAAATCGGTTCTCGGACATGGAGCATGGGTTGGGAAGTACGCTTACTTAGTCTCGCGTGCTGGCGTGTAAAGCGGCGACTGCCGCCAGACCTCACCCCCTACCCCCTCTCCCTCGCTGCGCTCGGGCGAGGGGGCCGAGGCAGACCCGGCAGGCTATGCTGACGGCTCCGGGCAGACGAAGCGTTCCGGCCGCGAGGGGGCCCAGAGCACGGAGTATTGCACTGTGGGCAGTGCAGTGGCTGTCGCCGAACCTCACGCCCTACCCCCTCTCCCTCGCTGCGCTCGGGCGAGGGGACCGAAGCAGGCCCGGCAGGCTATGCTGACGGCTCCGGGCAGACGAGGCGTCCCGGCCGCGAGGGGCCCAGAGCACGGCGTCTTGCACTGTGGGCAGCGC
>JALGSV010000037.1 GCA_029821755.1 Candidatus Zipacnadum vermilionense
CAAGTTCCGCTTCGCCGATTCCGGCATGGCTCTGGACGCTTCCGGGAGCCTGTACCTCACGGACAACACCAACCGGCGAATCCGCCGCATCGACCGGATCGCGGGCGAGTAGCAACGCAGCGCCTCTCTGACGGCTGAGTAAGGGCGGGCATTGCGCGAGCACACCCCCCCCGCGATGCCCGCCCGTTCTCCCGAACTGCATGCCGCCGATTTCGCCGCGCCCGGCTGCCTCCCCGCCAGAATACCCCTGCAAGCACCCGCGGGAACACCCAGGACCGGCCGGCAGGGCTAGGGCAGAGGGGTATTCCCTGCCTGCCCCCGTAGGCTCTTGCAGGCCCCCGTTGCCCCCGCAGAGAGGCGTCCTACGCCCTGGCCGGCGCAGAGCAGCGCGTCTCAAGGCCGCAAGGCGTCGCTACTGCGGCGGCTTCTTCGCCGAGCCTGCTTGGTCTCCCCTGGCCCAGCAGGACCCATCCGCCCCCCAGAGCCGACAGCACGGCCAACAGCGCCACCGCTTCTCTCACGATCCGCATGGTGCGCCTCCTTCACTACCCCCCCCCGGTTTCGGCTATTTCAGCCCCGGCCGAGGGGTGCTCTTCCTACGCTTGGGCTTCTTCCTCGGCGCTAATTATACAAGGTCACGCAAGGAGATAGCCCGCGGCGCCGGCGCCGGCTTTCTACTCCTCAGCCGGCGCAGCTTCTCCCTCAGCATGGCCAAGTATGCCTCGGGGTCCCGGCGCCACAGCGCATCCTGCTTGTTGTATTCCTGCCGACTACGGTAGCTAAGGTCGTGACAACGCCGGCAGAGAAAGTACCTGCCGCCCGGTGGGAGGTATAGCTTCGCCACCCGCCGCTCGCCGCAACGCGTTCCGGGGCAGACGAATAGGGGTCTCTGCCCCCCGAAATTGCAGGGTACCCAGACGACCGGCACCTGGTAGCTGACCTCCTCCGGCTCTTGGTTAAAGCGCCGGATCGTGTAGTACAGCCGGATCGCGTCGCCGGTCGCCGCGTACCCTATGCTGGCCACCTCGTTTCCCTGCCAGTCCGACCAGCGGCAGTTGCCCGTATAGCCGGTGCGCAGAAACCCTCTTTGGCGCAATGTAGCTATGTCCAGGATCCTGCGCTCCTCCACGGTAGCTTTCTTCGTGTAGCCGCTCCATCTTCCGCTGCCGTAGCCGCCCATTCTCGTGCTCCTTTTTTCCGAAATTCGTTGTGAAATGCAAGGCGCTTCCGAGCCATAAAGACCATGAATACGCCATTCATGCGCATTGATGATTGCCCCGACCTCTTTGAATCGGGACTGCCAAGCTGGCCGCCGCGGCGACCGCCGGTTGAGGTTGCGGCGGATAGAGGCCGGGCTCGCGCCCGGCCACGGCCCTCCTGGGCCTTCACGGAGCATCACGGTTGACCCAGCGCCTGTGACGCCAGCTCGAGGTTCCCGGTGATCGGGTGCCTGCCCTCGAACACGGCCCAAGAGACGGATTATCCCCGTCGGTAGACCAGGGGTGGAGACAACAAGCGAGCGTGAGGTGCAGATAAGATGACCTGCCAGTTGGATCACGTGAACATCTCGGTCGTGGACATTGACCGGACGGTAGCTTTCCTGCGCATCGCCTTCCCCGAGTTCATTGTCCGCGGCGGCGGCCAGGGCGAATACCAGGGGGCGACGACTGCGTGGCTGCATCTGGGGATCGACGAGTTGTATGTGTCGGTCAACACCACGAGCAAGACCGTGACGCGGCAACAGCCGCACGGGGTGCCGGAGACAGGTATCAACCACGTCGGCTTCATCGTCGAGAACGTTGATGATGTCCAGGGCAAGTATGAGGCGGCCGGGTTCAGGTGCGTGCCCGTGGACGAACTCCCCTCCCGCAAGCGGCTGTATGTAGATGACTCCGACGGCATCCAATGGGAGTTCATCCAGTACATGTCAGACGATTTCGCCGTTCGCAACGACTACTCAATCTGACCCTTGCGTCCGTGCGGTCATCCCGGAGAGAGAGGCGGCGCCACGCCTGCCGCTCGCTGATCGCCCCCGACCCGCTGCCGTAGACTGCCCCACCTCACTGATCTTCCCCCTCACTGGCCCTCCGTTAGGGCACCCCGACCTGCAAGAGAAGGTGCCTGTGGTTCCCACGGCGCACCTGTCCGTCAGAGGGCGGTTGTTCAGCCCATGGGGAAGCACATTCCTCCGTCATGACCTTCCTGGATAGGAGGCTGAGATGTTGACCTCAACTAGATACGTGCACAGAGCTATCGCTGCACTTCTGAGCCTGATGGCTCTCGCCGCGATGGGGGTGCCGGTCCTGGCCCAGCCCGGGCCGCCGCCGGCGCCGGCGATCTTGATCATTGATGAGTACCGCGGCGCCCACGAGTACTGAAACCCCCTCGGCCTCCAGGAGATGCTCGACGCCGGCTGCCAGGTCGGCATGACCCCGACCGGCCAGACCCCCACCGACGAGCAGCTCCAGCGCTTCAATGTCGCGCTGGTCATCAGCGTCGCACCCGACTTCGCCACTGACCTGGCGCCCAGGCTGGAGAAGTTCATGAACCAGGGCGGGGGCGTCCTGGTCGTTCCCCCCGGCAGCCAGCCCATCATGGAGGGCGGCCTCCTGCCCGTCCTCCAGTGGCTCCAGGGCCTGGGCGCCACGGCGCCGCTGCAGGGCGTCTTCGACCCCGACCGGCGCCAGGTGATCGACTGGTGCGAGTGGCCCGGCGCGCCCGAGTACGTCTGGACCTCGGAGATTGAGCCCTCCCCGGTCACCGCCGGCGTCAAGACCCTCTGGTATCGGACCGGCATCTTCGACAACTACAGGCCGCTCTCCGCGCCCTTCGTGCTGGACCAGCAGTGGACCCCCCTCGTGCTCACCGGCCCCCAGAGCTACACGGTGAGCTGGGCCGAATGGCCCGAGAAGAGCTACAGTCCCATGACCCTGGTCCTGCAGCGCGCCTTCGGGGAGCTCTATACCGCGCCGGGCCGCAAGCAGGGCCGCCTCCCCCTGCTGGCGGTGCGTTCCTTCGGTGCCGGCCGCCTCGCCGTTTTCGGGTGCGCCCCCCAGGATTGGTTCTGGTCGCCCTATATTCCCGCGATGGGCGGCGTCGCCCTGCACCGTGGCTTCGGCGACCGCCCCAGCGACGGCTGGCAGCTCCTCTCCAACCTCTACCGCTATCTCGCCGAACCCTCCCTGGCCGGCACAGCGCTGGGCGGCGCCACCACCGACCGCGGGCAGCTCTTCCGCGCCGTCCCCGGCCCGCCGACGCCCTACGACTGGAAGAATGGCGCCGAGGGCGGCCTCGGCTCCTCCTTCGCCGGCGCCGATCCCTTGCTGACCGACAGCGTGGCCCCCGCCAGCAAGGTGTCCGCGACCGCCACCCTCGCCTCGGTCCCCCGCGGTTTGGTCGGCGCGCACACCACCTATTCCACCGGCAAGGGCACCGTCGCCGAGTGGGCCGCCGCCAAGGCCGTCGGCCTGGACTTCCTGGTCATCCTCGACGACATGGCCTACCTCAACGCCGAGAAGTGGGAACATCTCAAGGCCGACTGCAAAGCCGCTTCCACTGCCGACTTCCTGGCCTATCCCGGTTTCGAGTACAAGCAGGAACTGGGCACCCGCGGCTACTTCCTCAACCGCGACTGGGTCTGGCCCGCCGACAAAGGCTTGTTCACCAAGGATGGCAAGCGGATCACTACCACCCACATCTATGGCGCGGACACCGGGCCCCTGGTGCTGTGGCTGGGCTACGATCAGCCCGTCTTTAACGGCATGCAGTATACGGGCGGCTTCTTCTCCCACCGCACCGACCCCACCCCGCCCTGGGGCCACCGCGCCTTCGGCTCCTTCGCCGTCTTCTCGCGTGACCGGGCCACGACCCTGGGTCAGATTGAGCAGACCCTGCCTGTCTTCCTCACGCTCCAGAGCCAGAAGCTCGTCATCAGCCCCATGGGCCTGTCGCTGATGTACGATCCGAAAGAGATCGCCCCCGCCGTCAAGCGCGGCGGCCCCTTCCTCACGCTCCTGGGGCAGAAAAAGGACATGGGCGACCTGCTGGACCACGGCGGCAACCACTGCAACGCCGGGCGCTCTTCCGGTCTGTGCGCGACGACGGGTCCCAGTATTCTCACCTGGAACGGGAGCCACACGACTCCCTACGTCGTCCCCCGCTGGGACGTCGCCAAGCGCGAGGAGGACTTCTTCGTCCTGGACAACTACCGCTTCCGGGTGCGTCTAGCCGCCGCCTCGCCGGTGGGACTGGCCGAGATCGTCATCTACGACGGCGACCACGGCCTCTACCGCCGCTTCCTCCCCGGCGGAAAGAAGCAGTTTGAGGCCACCCTCGACTTCTCCAACGACCAGGCCCGTCATATGGTCGCGGTAGTCAAGGACACGGCCGGCGGCGTCGCCGTCTCGCCGGAGATACAGACCGAGACCTGGCTCAACCGCCACTACCTCTGCTCCGACCGCTGCAACTTCGGCGCGGGCAACGCCGGCCAGGGGGGCTGGTACACCTTCCCCGGCCCCTACACCACCCAGATCGGGCCTGAGACCATGTGCGTGGGGCGCTGGGCGCGGCCGGTGATCTCTACTGACGTCCTGGCCCTGCGCGCCGACCTGGATACCCGCTTTGAGACGGGCGGCGGGAATCAGTACATGTACGGCAACCCCTGGCACACCTACTTCCAGACCTGGCCGCTGGAGCAGATGAACCTGCACCGGACCACCTATTATTGGAAGGGAGAGTACGGCGGCGACATCTTCTTCAGGGAGGAGTACTGGCCCGCTGGCCTCGACAGCATATGGGATTTCCCCAAGCCCGCCCAGCCCTTCTACCCCGAGTGCCGCTGGACGCCCGACCCGAAAGACGCCGCCCTCCCGCACTGGCAGCTTACCGCCCACACTCTCAACGAGGTCAACCTCACCTCCGACGTGATCTTCCAGCAGCCCTTCGTCGACGCCCTCACGGTAGCCAAGGACTACACGCCGGGGAAGGCCTCCTACGACTTTCGCGTGGCGGGCCGGCGCCTCACCGGGCCGCTGCCGGATCAGGGCGCCCCGGCCGTGGTGCAGGAGGGCCTCGCCCCCGCCGGCGGGCTCTTCTGCCTGACCGGCGAGGCCGACAAGACCGGCTGGAGCTGGTTCGTGACCGGCGAGAATCTGACTTACCGCCTGCGCACGGAGGCGGGGAAGGCGACACTGCAGATCGGCTGGGCCGCCGCCGACAAGCTGGGGAAGAAGGGCGCCGGCTACCGGGCGGAGGTCTACGCCCTGGAGGGCGAGCCG
This sequence comes from Candidatus Zipacnadum vermilionense, assembly GCA_029821755.1. GTDB lineage: Bacteria > Armatimonadota > Zipacnadia > Zipacnadales > Zipacnadaceae > Zipacnadum > Zipacnadum vermilionense. The sequence goes on from JALGSV010000037.1 coordinate 5,277, forward strand.
ACGGAGGCCGCTCTCGCCGGGATGCTCTCCCCGGCGGGCCTGCAGGCCACGGTCGGGACGCCGGTGGCTGCCCGCGTTCCCTACACCTTCTCGGCCCAGCAGGGCGCGGTTGCCCTCCACGTCACCGACCTGAGCGGCATCCCCTTCGAGTGGATCCCGTTGGAGATTCGCGGCCTGCGCACCAACACCACCGCCTATTACCTGGAGAAGGGGACGGGCAAGATCCGCCCGATCGGCGTGGACCCCGACGGGGTCGGCCGGGTCGTGCTCTGGCGCGGCAAGCGCAACGTCGACCTCTTCCTCGGCCACCCGATTCCCTGCTCGGACCCGGACCTGCGCTACGACGCCGTGCGCCTGGCGGACGGGACGTGGATTCTGGACGTGAACAACCCCACCGACCAGGACCGCAGCGTCCTCTTCTCCTGGAACCCGGCCGGGCCGGGCCGGGGGCCACTCCCCGCCAAGTTCACCCTCGCCCGCGGCGCCCGCGCCCAGTTCACCCTCAAGGAGGAACCTCATGCTTCCTGACCTTCGCATACTGCGCGGTATTTCCCCTCGGAACCCCCTCCTCCCGGCGTCCGCGCCGGGAGAGGGGGCAGGGGGTGAGGCGTCCCGGCCGCGGCGCGCTTACAAACATGCGAGGGCCAGTAGGAACACCGCGTGCCTCATCCTGGCCCTCCTCGCCGCCTCCGCCTCCGCCCAGGCGCCCGCGCCCTTCGTCAACTCAGCGGGGATGAAGCTGGTGCCGATCAAAGCCGGTACGTACCTGTTCGCCGGCAAGCACCTTGACAACGTGTTCCTGTTCCCGCAGCCGGCCAGCTTCTCGGTGACGCTCGACCATGACTACTACCTGGGCACGACCGAGGTCACTCAGGCGCAATACCAGCAGGTCACGGGGACCAACCCCTCCGTTTTCCGCGCGCCGAATCGCCCGGTGGACAGCGTGAGCTGGGAGGAGGCCATGGAGTTCTGCCGCCGCCTGTCGGCGCTGGATGCGGAGAAGAAGGCGGGGCGGGTCTACTCGCTGCCCAGTGAGCGGCAGTGGCAATACGCCGCGCGGGCGGGGAGCGACCGGCTCTTCACCTACGGCAGCGACGACGAGACCAAAATCGCTACCGTTGCCGTCTGTCGGGACGCCTACACCGACGCGCAGCCGGCCGCGACCGCGCCGGTGGCCGGCAAGGAGCCGAACGCCTGGGGTCTGTACGACGTCCTGGGAAATGTCTACGAGTGGTGCCTGGACTGCCAGCCGCTGCTCGGCGCGCGGGGCGACTCCGTGGCGGCGAGCCTGCCGGGTAACTCCGGCAAGGACGTGGTGTGGGACCAGGGGGAGGGCCGGGTGATTCTGGGCGGCGCCTGGGACAACGATTTTCGCGCCTGCAACCTGGCGGCGCGCTACGGCGTGTACCCGACGCGGAAGGCCAACGACATCGGCTTCCGCGTGCGGTGCCTGGTAGGCGGGGACGCGAGTTAGAGCCCCGAGCCCGACCTGCCTGTCCATGGCGGGTCCCTGGGATCTCCCGGGATCAAGACCGAAGAAGGGCTTTGCCCGACAGGCGGGGAAGGCTCTGCTGAGCCCTGCAGTCGGGAGGCTGATCTTGACTACTGTCCGGAGAACGGAGCCATGCACAAGTACTTCCAGCGCGACTACTTCACCTTTGGCGGGAAACCGGTGTTCATCTTTGGCGGGGAGTTCAACTACACCCGCTGCTTTGCCGCCGACTGGCGGGACCGCATGCTCAAAATGCGCGCCGCCGGGCTCAACGCGGTCAACATGTACGCCACCTGGGGCTACCACGAGCGGAGCGAAGGGCAGTGGGGCCCCGTCCAGCCACGCCCCTTCCCGCACCGCGGCCTCCAGCCGCGGCGCCAGTTGGTTGTCTTCGTCTCTCAGACGGTCCGCATGGGAGTAGCAGTAACTTTCTCCTTCCTCCACGGGTAGGCCGCAGAGCTCCCGACGTTCGCGTGCGGAATCGAACTGACAGCGCTCAGAGCCCTCGGGGGCTTCGTTGGCGTAGCTTGGTTCGGCACCCATAGCGTTCTCCTCGTTTGGCGCGGGTGTCCCGGCAACGCTCAGTGGTTGTCGTCGGCCGCCCAGGTAAGCACCGCCACCACGACCGCGCCGCTTAGGGCAAACATGCTGCTCAGGAAGCCGATCTGCCGGGCCGGGGTGAGAGTAGGTGCCCAGGCCAGAATCAGCACGACCGCGCCGGCGGCGATCCCCACGAAGGCGACCAGCGCGGCGATAGGCCCCCTTCTCATTCCTGAGCCTCGCGCCAGGTGTTGCACTCACACCCGCGGCAGTCCTCCGCTTTGAGACCCTCCGCGCGGGTGAACGGCACGACGGGATGGTCACCCATCATCCGCGGCTCCCACCTCTCTTCCGCGCTGCCGTCATCCGGTGCCAACAGCAACGCGGCAAGGTGGGGGCAGTCAACGTGCAGGGCGTCGTCTCTCATGCTGGGGCGCCTCCGATTGTCCATTCCGTCTCACGCGGACCTATGCGCGCGGGGCGCAGCTCTCACCGGTCCCGTCCACCATGTTCCCGGCGGTATACCCACACCTCAGTGAACCCACACTTGGCTGCGACTCTCACCGGTGTTCGGGCGTGCTAGTCCAGTTCGTTCACGTCCGCGCCCTTCTCGACGAGCTTCTTGACTCTGGCACGGCCCCGCGGTTCGCGGCCTTGTGAAGCTCCCTTATGGTCTCAGCTTCTTGCGAGTGGGTGAGTTGGGGGGGGCATGGCGATAGGTCAACCAGTAACGCCACCATGCATCAGGAATTGTGGTCAAGTTCGGTGCGCTGTCTACCTCAGCGCGGATAGCGTGTGCTTCCTCCGTCAACGGCGGTTGAAGGCCGCCTAAGCCGAAGTCGCGTCCCACGGCCTCCCACTGCAACAACCAGGGCACCCCCCTAATGCTCCATGTTTCGGTTCCCGCGCCCGGTCCGCCCAAGAGCCCGTTAGCCTCCAGGTACCTGAATTCCCGATCGGCGCGATGGTCATTCAACAAGACAGCGGGCAGGTTTACTGTCACTCCCAGCAGGATGAGCGGTAGCAGTAACCGGCCTCGAATCGCGGCACTCCCGATGGCGGCGAGAAGGAAGAGCGCAGGGAGCACCGGCATCAAGAAGCGCGGCCCCCATCCGCCTACCCAGATCGGCCCTGTCTCAGTCAAGTCGTCAAACGAGCTGACCACCACCATGAAGGCCACCGCGAACGCAGCGGTGGACAGAGTGAACCAACCGTACCTCAGGGCGCGTCCCCGGGCCCCAAGGATGCCTAGCAGTAGCGGGAAGTACACCAGTATCCCTCTGCAGGGGGAAACCGTCATCTGGATAAAGCCCCTGGATATGGCGCTTGGGCTCGCCAGCAATCGGGCGGTATCATGCGCCTGCGCATACAGCGTGTAGCCGGTAGTCAACGGTCCCCCAAACCGGGTGAGATTATCCCACACCCCCAAGCCCGCGGTGAAGGTGGCACCGACCAGGACAACGGCAAAGACGGCCCATCTTTGGCCCCTGGGCGCGGCGCCCCACAGATAGATGGCGACGATGGGAAAGAGTAAGGCAGCGGGGTAGCGCGTCAACCCCGCCCCAGCTGCCCCCAAGAGGGCCAAACACACAGTACCGGGTCCTCGGAGTACATCCCCACCTCAAGGCTCCATAGAGGGCGAGGGCGACGAAGAACATGCACAGCGATTCGCTGCCGGAGTACTTTGCGTACACGAAAGCGGGGCTCCCCAAGCAGTAGGCAAGGCCCAACGCGGTCACTCGCCGCGTGCTTAACCCCAGTAGGACAAGGCATTGCCAGAGCAGGCCCCCGACAGCAGCCGCCGCAATGGCGCTGACCAGGGCCGCAGCGAACGCGCCCCCATTCACGCCCCGCACATTGACCCTCCCGGCGAGAGCATCCTCAATCAGGACCGCCGGAACAAGCGCCGTCTGATAACCCGGGGCGTACATGCTTTGCAGGCCTTGCCCAGCCACGACCCCAAAGCGTCCGCCGGCCTCGTCCGGCTGCAACTCCCAGGAGCCGCGCGACGCCATCGCCTTGGCGGCCGCGAGCATCGTCTGCCCGTCCCACGTCCGCATTTGACCACTGGCTGTGCTGAGATACACGGCCAGCAGCACGAGAGAGAACTTCACGGGGGCGCATTTCATTGTGAAGGCCGGACGGTGCTCGGCAATCCCGGGGAAGAGTCCCCGAGACCTCTCCGAGTGGGGATGCGCACTAGGCTTCCTCTCCCGATCGGGGGTTGTTTGTCGCCTCCGCTACCACGATCAGTGACTGGCCCAGTAGCCGACCGGTCAGTCTCTCTAGGAGTCGGAACAGGGGCGTCAGCCGTTCGTACAGCGCCAGCGACCGCTCCGGCAGCACCTGCTGGCAAGTCAGCCGGGAGGCCACCCACCAGCCCAGGACGCCGAAGAGATTGAAGTACCTGCTGCGCATGACCCGAAAGCCCGCTCCGGTGACCAGTTCGCACAGGGTGCGCCGTCGGTAGCGTCTGAGGTGCCCCAGGGCGCGGTCCAGGCTGCCATACAGCCAGGGATGGGCGGGGACGAGCAACAGCAGGCGCCCCCCCGGGAGCAGTGCCTCCCGCATACAATGCAGGGCGAGGGCATCCGCCTCGACATGCTCCAGCACGTTCAAGCAGATCACCGTGTCCGCGCCGCAGCGTCGCAACTCCTCCCCGTCCGTATCGGTTATGTCCGCCAGCAGGCACTCTAGGTTGGCGTGTCCGCCGAACCGCCCGCCCAGGAATTCCAGACTAGCCGCGGACCGGTCCAGGGCCACCACGCGCTTACCCCGGCGCAGCAGCCACTGGGTGATGTTCCCGGTGCCGGCGCCCACCTCCAAAACGACCTGGCCCATATGAGGCTCCAGTTCGTCTACGAGCCAGTTGTTGAACCGGCTCATCCGCGACACCCGGCGCAGCGTCTCGGCCCCGACATCCCAGTCGGTACCGGGACCGGGGGAACCGGGCGCGCTATCGTGCTCCTGCCGGGGGATGCTGTGTGGCCTGTTGCGCACGATCGGGCCATCTCCCTGCCGTCTACGGTCCCCTTGACCGGGACTATCCCTATCAAATGGGCCTTCCCCATTCACAGGGCGCCCTCCCGCCGGCCGGTCACACTCCGGCGGCCTGCTTGAGTGTCGCCAGTTGTGCCTCCAGCGCCGCGATGCGCGCGGCCCGTTCCGGTATACTCGTTCGCGCTGGCTGCCCCTGGCCGGGGCGATGCGTGTCACGCGCCCCCAGCGATCTGCTGGTCGAACGCCGCCGCCCAGGTTCGGCCTCTGCCGCGTATGGTCAGACCTCCCGCCTCACGGTGCCCGCCACAGGAGCTGCCCGATATCATCAGAGAGCACTAGGCGCGGCTCGCCCTCCTCCAGGGCCAGACCTGCCCGAGGCACGCTCGCCGCATGCTTAAGCGTCACCACCTGTGCCGCACTCTCCCGTTCTCCGCTGGCCCTCATCTCCTCCGCTCCCTCCCTGCCTTCGCCCCGGAGGCGCGCCCCAGGCCCGCTAGGCGCCGCCGTGGGGCCTTTGCGCTCCACAAAGCACAGGGCCCCCTGCCCAGCCGCTACTTCGGCGTGGCAACGCCGGGATGGCCGTGTGCAACGCTTTTATGAACGGCGCGAACTTCGGTGGCAGCATGGGGACCGTGTTCGACCCGGTGCTCGGAGACTTGTTCCCTTCCTGATTGCCCTCCCACGTATGTCACGGCCGCCCGGCGCTTAGCCGGGCTCAGAAGTTCCCCGACACCGCCTCCCTCATGATCGCCAGATCCAGGGCCTGGTGAGCGACGATCCGTTTGAGGCGGGCGTTCTTCTTTCCCAGCTCCCGCAACCGCTTGGCCTGATCGACGCGCAGCCCGCCATATTCCTTGCGCCAACCGTAGTAGGTCTGGTCGGTGATTCCTAGCTTCCGGCACACTAGGGGAATCGTGGCGCCCTGGGCCAGCTCCACCTCGGCCTGCCGCAACATGTCAATGATCTGCTCCGGCGCGTACTGCTTCCTCGGCATCCTGTTTGCCCCTTCCTTCGAGCCCCAACTGCCCCTATACTAACCTATCCTCTGCTTTTGTAGCCGCGCTGGTGACGGGGCTGATTATGGCTATGATCAAGAATGTCTTTGAAGAGTCCACCTGGCGCGGTTACCTTGCCCCAAAAGTGTACTCGCTCAATATGAATATCTGGCTCTCGCATGCCATCGCTGGGCTGGTCTGGGGCGCCTGGCACTTACCGTTTGTCTTAGTATTGTGGCCCTACCTCACTGAGGACATGTTGTGGTACTTCGTCCCGCTTTTCTTGGTGGGCACCATCAGCCAGAGTGTGGTTTACGGTGAAATCCGTCTGGCGACTGACTCAGTGCTGCCAGCATGGGCCATGCATACCATTGGAAGTGGCATCGGCAACGCGCTAGTTCTTAGCGGCTTCATCCTGTTTAGTCCGGGGAAGGAACTTTGGTTTTCTCCTGGTGTAGAAAGCGTAATTGGCATTATTCTGATGTCCGCCGCTGGATACTGGCTACATGTGACCCGCATCGCCCAGGCGACGTCTTCAGTGTCAAGCTCAACCATCCGGGGCGAGTGAAGGGCGGCGGCTCGAGGGATTCGTCGGAACGCAGCCGCCAGGCAATGAGAAGAGGGATGGTCGCAGTTTCCGCGCGGCCCGACGAGTTTCCCTTGCAGTTCGTCTTCGCGCCGCGACTTGCCCCTTGCCGCATTGGGGGCCGGGGGCGAACCGAGGGGAACCGACGGGCCCAAGACGCAACCAACTCCATGCCCCGCCCACCCCATACTCGCTTGCGCCGCACCGGCAAGGATAGACCTTCTCAGAATGCCGCGTGCCTGGTGGCGCCGGTTGCTTGCGCCCTCTACCTCTACCCCCGTCCTTGTTGCCTTCGCCACGGCCCGCGACCGAGGCCTGTGCCTCTCCAGCATATCAAGCGCCGCCTGCTTGTCTGACACAGTAGGCGCACGGCTCACAGCCGACCGCCTAGGCGTCGTACTCGGGCCAGAATCGCCGTCGGCCCTTCGGCGGCTCTCCCCCCAAGCTCCCGGCGCAGGCACTTCGACAGGGCTCATCCCCAACCACAGGGGCATCGGTACTCGCCACTGTTGGCCCCCAGGAGGTCGGTCAGCAGGCGCGAGCCAGCAGCGATGATTTGCTCGTGCGCCAACTAACACACCCCAGCCGAGAACGGCACCCGGAATCGAAGTGGGGGGGGGAGGGGGCACCGCGACACCGAGGGCACCCGCCCGCGCGCCCGTGGCCCTTACCGCGGCTGCCTCGGGCTAGACCGGTCCTGCGGTCCGCCATGGGCGCACGGCATCGAGGCCACGCGGATACGCCCATCCTCTCGCATTACGCGTTTTTCGTGGGTCGTGGCTTTACAGCAGCTCCTAAACTTCGTATAATACAGGAATAACGCAGTAAGAGGGAGAAATCGGCCATGACCACCAACAGTAGGGGCAGACGTCTCCCGGTGACCCTTACTCAAGCGGAGGCCGAGGCGCTGGTGGCACGGGTGAACCCCCGATCCACGACAGGGCTGCGCAACCGGGCCCTACTCGCCGTCATGCTGGGCGCGGGCCTGCGGGTGTCGGAGGTCGCCGCCCTCAAGCCGGCGGACCTGGATCTGGCCCGGGGCACCGTGCGAGTCAACCTCGGTAAGAGCGGCAAGGACCGGATCATCCCCGTCGACGGTGAGACGAGGGGATGGCTGCAGGCGTGGGCGGAGAAGCGCACGGCCTTGGGGCTCAGCGGCCGCCAGCCGTTCTTCACCCGCCTCAAGGGCGGCACGGGGACCGGCCTGTCGGTGCGCGCTATCCAGGATTGGCTCGCCCGTCTCGGGGAGAGCGCTGGGCTGGACAAGCGCATCAGTCCCCACGTCCTGCGCCACACCTACGCCACGCGGATGCTCGACCAGGGCCTGACCCTGCGCGACGTGCAGGAGTTACTTGGTCACGCGCATGTCGCCACCACGGAAATCTACACTCATGTCAGCGACGAGGCCCTGAGAGCCAAGATCCAGGCTCCCCGGGCCGACCTGGCCGCGAAGATTGACGCCTTGGAGAAGCAATTGGCGGAGCTGAGGGCGCAGCTCTAGTCAGGCTCCTCCTGTTCCAGCTTGGCACGTACAGCCCCCAGGAACGCCTCCCCGTCCGCGATCGGGATCACCACACCACGCCTCGTGGGGCGCCACTCGCCGGCGTCGTCCAGGTACCACACCCGCACGTCGACCCGAGACTGCCCACAGTACAAGGCCCGCGTGACACGCAGGGCGGAACGGGATGAAATTGGGATTGCATACGCTGGCATCGCTTATTGTACCTCGCGCGCGTATCTGTGTTTCCGGCGGCCGCGATGAGGGGTCGTTTCCCCCAGGACGCCTTGTTCCGCGGCAGCGCGCCGGGGAGACCCTTCTGCCACTTTCCACAGCCACGACGGATCCTAGTGGCCCCCACACATCTCGGACGCCCAGGCGCGCTCCCAGTCATCTCTCCACTGCCCTGCACCGGCCATGTGCCCAGTCCACTCCCGCGGGGCTACGGAGCCCCGGTGGTACAGGCAGACCAAGGGGCCTCAGCCGTCCTCCCCCGGTCTGCCCGTCTCGGCCCGAACGTGTATCAAGTCCCCCCCTGGTAGGGGCTGCGGTGGGGCTGCGGTGGACCCGCAATGTCTCCCAGCGATCTTCACGATCTCCCCGGTCTCATTCATCATCGTCACTCTCCTATCAGGGTGAACGCCCGACTCTCAAGAACAGGTCAATCGAGTCAATCGTCAACCGAGTCAACCATCCGTGGGTAGACCCGATTGACTCAGTAGACCCCTAGTCTTCAGTAGACTCGATTGACTTCTCTACATAGGGAGCACCCGGCGGTAGGGAATCTCCCTCCCCTGCCGTTCCCCTGTCACTAGCAGTCCCTTCCGCACCAGGGCGCGAAGCTCTCGGTGCACCAGGGCCTTGTCCTTGCCAAGGGCGTCGGCGACCTCCTTACAGGATGCGGAACCGCCCGCCGCGTCTATCGCTTCCAGCACCTTCGCCTGGAGGCTGTCTACGCGGATCCCATCCGCTCCCTGAGCAAGCTGCCAAGTCAGGGTGACGGGGTCCCGCTTGATCGAGACCTCGAACTGGTCGATGTCGCGTCCCTCCAGGCAGAGGGTCCAGCCTCGACCTCCTCCCGTCTGCTCAAGGACCATGAAGCCGTCCGCCACGCCCGCTATCGCCGTGCTGCCGAGGATCTTAGAGCCCTCGTCACCGGTCCCGATCTTCGTCGTGTGGGTCACGACCAGTATGGGGGTACCGGTCTCAAGCGCTAGGCGTTGGAGTTCCGCGAGCGCGGCGCTCATTACCGCATAGTCGTTGAAGTCCTTCCCGCCACCCAAGAAGCGCGCGAGGGTGTCGATGACAACCAGGCGGTACTGTCGCTCGCGCAGCCGCCGGGCAAGCGCCCGCATTCCGCCCTTGTCGAAAACCGGCCATGACAACTCTATCTCGCAGTTCGCGTCCGTCGGCCACCCCTGGTTGCGCATCCGCCCCTGCAGGCGCTTCTTGTTGTCCTCCAGGCAGAGGTACAGTGCCGTGCCCTTCTCGGTATTCACCCCAAAGAGAGAGCCGCCACTGCTGACCGCGCCGGCGATCTGTAGGGACAGGACGGACTTACCTCTCTTGGGTCGGCCGGCGAGTACCGTTAGGCCCTCCGGAATGACGTCCTCAACGGCCCATCTTGTCGGCTCAAACTCGGCGGTGAGGAGGTCTGCTGCCGTCCAGGAGGTTCGCTGTGCTAGCCGCGCTGACGCTGCTTCCCCCGTCGATCCCTGCAAGGCGCCAATGGCGGGGGACGGGGGCTGCCACTCGTGGGCGCTTGCTAGCAGACCTTGCATGTCCTCCGCGGTTCCGCCCCCCGCAAAGAAGTCCGCCGCGTCACCCTTCGGCCGCGGGTCCTCCCAAGCTATCCCCCGCGCTGGAATTCCCATGCCCGCGAGTCGCGCGCCGATCTCGTTCATGTGATCGGCGCCCTCGGGGTCTGCGTCGGGCCAGAGCGCCACGCGGTACGGTCGCAGGAACTCAAGTGCCGCGTGGCCGGGAATAGGGTTGCCAGCGCCTGTCACGGTCCCCACGGCCAGGAACCCATGCTCGGCCAAGGCGTCGCAGGCCTTCTCGCCCTCAACCACGATCACAAGCTGGCCGGGCGGGGCTTCGAGAAGGTCCGGGAGACGGTAGAAGGACAGGTCCGCCGTCTTCAGGCCGTGCAAGCCCGGCTTGCCGTCACGCCACCACTCAAACCGCTTGCCCGCCTGGCTCTCTTCGTTCACGAACTCAATCCGAACGTGCTCCGCGACAGGGCTCCCCTCAGCGTCAAAGATGGGATACACCTGGCGCCCAGTCTCCCGCTCCCGGTCCTTCTTGCCCCGCTCGCCGCCGCTATCGTTCACGCCGACGCCCAGCATCCGGCCGAGGTCCTCCACGACCTCGGCAGTCAGGTTCTCCAGTTTGTTGCGCCTGAGGTAGAAATCAATGATCGTCCCGTTGGCCTTACACCCGAAACACTTGAACCGTCCCGCGTATTGGCCTTCAATGGCGATCTTGAAGCTGGGGGTTGAGTCCGAATGGAAAGGGCAGAGGCCGACGAGGTGGTTGCCTTCCCGCTGGAGAAGGCCAGCGAAACCGGCGCGCGTGAAGGCGTGTTGGGGATCCGCTTGCGCAGCGGTCTTGATCTGTTGGATTGACGATGGCTTCTGACGCACCAGTCTCCTCGTGGTACCTACTCCATGCTGAGGGCCTGCCCCGTGGATGCCTCCGGAGCGGCCGTACTAAGGTCAAGCTCCTCGAGCTGACCCGTCTCCTGCTGTGTCGCCCAGGGTAGCTTCTCGACCGCAGCGTTCTTCGTGGTGGTGTCCGAATGGAGGCAAATGCTTGTAGTACTTATGTTCGAGTGGCCTAGGAGGTGAGAGACGGTGGCGACGTCTACCCCGGCCAAGACGAGTTGGGTCGCGAAGGCGTGCCTCAAGCTGTGGGGCGTAAGTCCCAGACCCTCCAGCCCCGCGCGCGCTAACAGTCGCCTGAAGAGCCTGTAGAAGCCGTTGGTGCACAGACGCCCGCCCTCCCTGCCTGTCACCAGGGGCCCGGCGTGTGGTTGTCGGTCTTGGAGGCAAGCCTTGACCGTGGCTTGGGCCGCACGACACAGGGGTACGACTCGCTCCCGGCGCCCCTTGCCCATCACGCGGACTTGCTCGTATCCGGCGCTGAGATCCCCGACGTTCAAACCAAGGACCTCCGCGCGGCGCAGTCCGGCCATGAGCATCAGCGTGAGAATGAGTCGCTCGCGGTCGTTGCGGCAGGCCGCCAGAAGGGCGCCGCATTGTTCTAGGCTCGGGACCTTCGGGAAGACGACTCGGCGTTTGGGGAGTTCCAGGCCAGCCACCGGGTTCCGCGTGATGATCCCCAGGTCGAGGAGGTACCGAAACCAGCCTCTTAGGGCGTATGCCCGCCTTCGGATCGAGGCAGGCGCGAGGTGGGCGAGTTGTCCTGCATACCGGTGTACGTGCTGGGGTAGGACTTGCTCGACGCAAGCAACGCCCTCCTCTTCGAGAAACCGGATGAGCAGAAGGGCATCTTGCTCGTAGGCCTTGACCGTTCTCGGAGAGCAGTCGCGGTAGTCGGCAAGGTGCGTCAGGTACTGCCGGAGGGCTGAGTGCAGTGCGGTTCCCGTCGAACAGGCCCTTGGAAGTGCTCCGTCGCCTCCGGCAGGAGACGGCGGGACAGGCGCCCTCTGGAGTTCGCTGGGCGCTCCCTCTTCGATTGGGACCGTCACCGCAGCGGGAGTGTCGGAAGTCGATACGCTCATGGGTGCACCTCTTGACGTACCTACGGCCCAGGAGCGGGCCGGGTAGCACAAAGCCGGAACCGAGGGCGCCAGTCGCCCGGATGGTTCCGGCTTCACTTACTCGGACCCCAAGGGGGTCCTTCCGCTAACGCGGAAGGTCAGTTGTCGTTGACCGTGTTACAACAATGCCAGCTTGCCCTTGCCCGTGATCTTCAGATGGTATTCGGTCGGCGGCCGACCCGCTCGGACGGCTTCAATGATCAAGATGCGAGGCGTGTCTGTCGGCAGCAAGATCCGGGTGGCCCGGGAATCGACGCGGACCTCCTCACCGGGGCATTCGGACGCGAGAGTTGCACACATCTCGGTCCGCATGTCGCTCGCCGGCGTCCTGACTGGCTGCGCTCCATGGCGTTGGTCGTGTTCCACAGCAGTCTACTTCTCCTTGTGCTGCCGGGGCGTTTGTCCCGCGTCCCCATGCTGTTGACCGCCTTGGCTGCCACGTCGGGCGCGGTAACGGTGCTGCTTGTGCGCGTTTGCGCACTTCGGGCTGCAGTGATCTTGGCGCGAGTTCTCTTTCTTGAACAGCTTCTGGCATTTCGGATGGGCACACCGAGTGTAGGTGTCGCTGCGGTCTACAGCAGCTGCAAGCTGATCCCATGCCCAGGTTACTGAGTTGGGAAGGCAATCCAGCATTATCTTGGTCACCCGGAAGGTCTCGAAGCCCACAGCGCCAAGCAAGACTACTAGCCGTCGCTGGCTGTGACTGGTGTTGCCAGCAAACCAGTCGACGCTCTTCAGCGCGCTCCTCGCTTCCTGTACGACGGGGGCACCATTCTGGCTTTCTGACAGAGCTGCTGACAGATCGGACCTTGACGCCTCCAGTAGCAGCGCGTCAAACACTCGCCGAAGGGCGGCTTGGTTGTGGCGCATGAGCTGCATCGCGGTCTCCGGCGTCAAGGGCATCCAGTAGTACATTGCACCGTCTTGGTCGTGCAGTGCTACTTCCAGGGGCCGGCGATCTTCAGGAGCCTTCTGGAATCCTGGTTCCACGGAGGACTCCCACACATCCCTGTTGAAAGCCCTCACCAGGTCCGTCGATGCAGGGTCCACCGGCCTGAATGGAGCGTGAGGTTCGACGTACAGCGCGGCCCGACCACGCACGCTCCAGGTCAAAGGCCAGTTGCAGAAGAGGAGGAAGTCGTCGTCCACGAATCCTTGCAGTCCAGCGGGCAGCCCCCGACGAACGAATTCCGCGACCGCGGGGAGGTTTGCTGGACTTAGGTCAAGCTCGTAGAAGTCAAGAAGAAACGTCGGCCACCCGCCTGCAACGCGGGGGGAGCCTGATTCGCGGTAGAAGGCTGCCAGCACGTCGTCGTCGCCCGTGTCAACGAGGTCTCCGACGGGAGGCGGATACGGTCCATCCCACTGCGGAAGTAACTTATCGGCTTGGTTACTCATGCTATTGGCACTTTACCACAAGTTTAGTAACCAGTCAATAGCATAAGATGGTTATTTACTTGCCGAGCATCACGGTTCTTTTGCACACCGGCCGTGTGCGTTACCCCCCTGCCGCCGACGGGAAGTTCAGCAGCGGATGGCTTGCCACGGCATTTCGCAGCTCGGTTCCGCTGACGCTCAGATAGATCGCCGTGGTGTCCAGACGGCTGTGCCCTAGGAGCTTCTGGATTTCCAGGAGGCTTGCGCTCCCGCTCTGCAGCAGCAGCGTGGCCATGCTGTGCCGCAGCATGTGCAGGTGGGCCTTGTCCGCCTCGATGCCGCTGGCCGCCAGGATGCCTCGCCAGATGCGCTGCATCCCCGAGGGGTAGATGCGGTTGCCGTGGAAGGTAGTGAACAGGTAGTCGTGCGCGCACGCCGGACGAAACTCCAGCCAGTCGGCCACAGCGTCCACCACCTCATCCACCAGGGGGATCGCTCGGTACTTGCTCCCCTTCCCCTTGACCACCACGGGCTTGTCTTTCAGGCACACGTCGGTAAGGTGCAGACCGATCAGTTCGCCCCGGCGCATGCCGGTGAAGATCAGCATGGACATCATCGCGTAGTTGCGCAGGGCACAGCGAGCGGTGCGGTTCTGCTGGGCGCCGTCGAGGATCTGTTGGAGCACGTCCTTGTTAAGGTACCGGGGTATCCCACGCTGCTGACGAGGAACCGAGACGGGGCTGACCGGATCGCCCTGGGCGACGCCGATCTTCTGCAGGTACGACCAGAAGCTGCGCAGGGCGTACAGGTGGCGAGCGACGGTGTTGTTGACAAGGCCGCGGTGGTGCATGGAGATCACCCATTCGCGGACTAGGGTCGTGGTCACCTCGGAGGGCTCAGGGGAGACGCCCTGCTCGACGAGGAACTGGGAGAGTTAGTGGAGATCGTGGCGGTAGGAGCGGGCGGTGAGGGGGCTACAGCCGAGTTCGGCCTCCAGGTAAACCGCAAAATCCCGGACAAGTAGGTCTAGAAGCATGGGGTTTAGCACACACCTTTCTTGTGTGCTGCCCCTTGCGAAGACCGGTCACTTGGTCCGGGATCAGGCCGGTTCCCCGGAAAGTGGGTACATAAGCCTAGTAATGGAGCTTATGTTACCCACTTTAGGGAAAACCGCATGAAATTCACCGAAAATAGGCCTCGGAGAGTGGGTCTATAAGCCGAATTCTGTACCCGGGGGTGCCGGGTGGCAGCCATTTCTCTGGGGGTGCCGCTGGGCTTCCCACTTGCGGCCAACCCGGAAGTCAGGGGGCGGGCCACCCCTGCCCCCTCGCTCCCTGACCCCTCCCGCCTCCCGCTGGCTTCAGCATCAAGCCGCCTGCTCAGCGTGAGTGCGGTCAGGGAGCGAGAGGGCGCTTCCCTATTAGGCCTTGCTCCGAGCGGGGTTTGGCCGGCCGTCGCGTCTCCGCGACGCCGGTGAGCTCTTACCTCACCATTTCACCCTTACCGGGACCCGTGGGCCGCAGCTACGCCCTTTTGAGACGCGCCGCCTGCCCCGGGCTTGCGGCTCTACGCCGCCCCCGGCGGTATGTTTCTGTTCCACTGGCCGTCGGGTTGCCCCGCCTGGCATTTCGCCAGCGCTCTGCCCTGCGGAGTTCGGACTTTCCTCACCGGCTAGCGCCGGTGCGGCTGCCCGACCCACTCTCCGGCCATATTATACTGCGGAGACAGGGGAAAGTCGAACGTCACAAAGGAGGCGGGCCTTCTCGGCCAGGCGCACCGACACAGGCGGCGGCCAGCGCATGGGGCAAGACAAGTGCTCTGTCCGCTGCTAGCGGGCGAGCTGGAAGCGTGCCCCAGGCGGAGGGGAGGTTGCCACCCCGCGCCGGCGAGACGCCGGTGCCACTGGAGCACAGCGTCCCCACCTCGCGAGGGGCGAGAACGCCCATCGTACCCGAAGGGCGGGCGAGAAGGCCCCTGCGGGGGGAGGGGCGCGTGGGTAAGGGAATGGGGGAATATCCGGGCGATCCATCGTCCGCGCGGGCTAGTATAGCCCGCGACACGCCAAGGGGAGGCTAAAAAATATAGCAGCCGGATTCACTTCGGGGCAGAACGAATCCGGCTGCTGGGTACTCCGCCCTAGCTGCGGTTACGACCAAGCTTCATCTGGGCGGAGACGGGCCCGATTTTGCAGGCGGGGCACCAATCGTGGGGGCGATGGAGAGCTGCATCTCGAGCCACGTTTTGTGGGGTAGTTGTCGCTTTGTATAAGTTCTGCTGCCTAAACCTGCTCAGGCTTGCACACATGTTAGTCAGATCGCAGTGGTTTGTCAAGGCCTCAGCACAGTTATTTTCGGGCGACAAGCACGACGGCAAGCACAAGGGCAGGCACGAGTATAATCGACGCCCCGGCGCTCTTCCGAGTGCACCCTTCCGGAGGGGTTGAGGGATAATCCTGCGTGGATGGCAGCCGGCAGACGGCGGGACATCTCCCGGCGGGGCAATTCCCTTGGGGTTCACCTGCCCCGCGGGTCGGGCAGGCGTCAGTCCCCGGGAGGGGGTACCGTCCCGGAGAGCAGTATCACTCGGGGGCTGAGGTTCCGGGTGAGGAAGAGGATTCCGAGGCGAGAGCGGGGAACTCTCGCACTGGCGAAGCGGTCCCAAGAAGTAAACCAGTTGGTGAAGATGAGGTCTCAGATATGACTGCAAGACCGTCGTGCGTCGCCGCGCTGCTAACGGCGGCGTTGCTGTTGACCTATGCCGGATGCCCAGCTCCTCCCGAGGCCGGAGTGGACGAGATTGCCTGGATAACGTCTTTCCCGGAGGCCCTAGCCGCTGCGCAGGCGGCCCAGAAGCCCCTACTGATCGATTTCACCGCGGACTGGTGCGGTTTCTGCCACATGCTGGCCGAGCAGTCCTTTCCCCACCCCCGTATCCAGGCCCTCAAGGACGCGTTAGTGTGGGCTCGGATCGACGCCGAGCGCGAGGAGGCGCTGTTCGTCAAGTACCAGGTGCAGGGCCTGCCGACACTGGTGATGGTAGATGGCGAGGGGCGCGAGATCACGCGCCTGCGGGGGTTTGTCGACGGGAAGAACCTAGCCAACTTCATCGAGCAGGGCCTGACCAAGAGCCGGCTGCTACGACCGGGATCTGGGTAGCCGGGCACCGGGCATTCGCGGAGGCAATCCCGACCGGCCCCACTCATTCCTCCCTCCTAGGTAGCCCTATTGCTACAGAAGAGAGGCCCTTGAGAGACAGGGGGGCTTGTCGCGGCGGACGTGCAGCTCCTGGACAGATATTCACGGATTGGCGCCTCGGGAGGGGCAAACCATGTCATACGCTGAACAAACGCCGCAACAGATCTGGGTGACGACGGCGAACAGCTTCGAGGGATACCGCGTGGGCAAGTACCTGGGGATCGTCCGCGGCCTCACGGTGCGGTCTCGGGGGGCCTTGGGGCAGATTGGGGCCAGTTTCCAGCGCATCGTGGGGGGAAACATCACGCTGTACACTGAGATGTGCGAACACGCCCGCGAGGAAGCCTTCGGCCTGATGTGTCAACACGCGGTGGAGAAGGGCGCCAACGGCATAGTGGCCATGCGCTACGACGCTACCGAGGTGGGCGACGGCACCACCGAGGTGCTGGCTTACGGGACGGCCGTCGTGATCGAGGCGGAGCAGTAGACAGCAAGTCTCCCGGCTAGGAGCCAGCACGATGAACCCGACCGCATTTCTGTTGGCGCTAACGGCCTTCGTCCTGTGGGGAATGGCGCCCCTGTTCGACAAGCTGGGGATGCAGGGGCTGTCGCCTCTGGCGGGGCTGACGGTGCGGGCGATGGCGGCGGCGGCGATGGTCGCCGTGTATGCCACCATTGCGGGGGTGTGGAAGGAAATCGCCGCGGCGCCGCGCGCGACGGTGGGCTACCTCGTCCTCAGTGCAGCGTTCGGGGCCGTGCTGGGGCAACTGGCTTACTATGCGGCGCTCAAGCAGGAGGGGCTGGCAAAAGTGCTGCTGATCTCCGCCGCCTATCCGCTGATGGCCGTGGCGCTGGCCATAGTCTTTCTGAAGGAAGACGTGACCGTGCCGAAGGTGGCAGGGGCGGTGCTAGTAGTGACGGGTATGGTGGTCATTAAGGGGTGGGGGTAGCAGGCGGAGGCGGGGCGGACCTAACCCGCCCGGGGGGGGCTAGGGGGTGTCGCGAGGAGATGGGGCAGTCCACAGCCCCAACCAGCTCCGGGCGGCCTTGAAAAGGCCACCAATGCCGAGCGCAATGGTTGTCGGCGGGAAGAGGTTGTGCTATAATCATGAGGCCTCGGCAGAAGCGCCGGGGCCTATCGTGTTTTGAGGAGAGGTCAGCATGAAGGCCGGAATTCATCCAAAGTACGTCGAAACCAATGTGATTTGCGCCTGTGGCAACACCTTTGTCACCCACTCGACCAAGCCGGAGATCAAGGTGGAGGTCTGCTCCAACTGCCACCCCTTCTATACGGGGCAGCAGAAGATGATCGACAGTGAGGGACGCGTGGACCGCTTCATCCGCCGCTATGGCCTGCAGGGACGCTACAAGCGTGCCCAGAAGGCAAAGTCGACGGGCGGGGAGCAGTAGCAACCTGAGACGATTTACCACCGGGGAGCCCGGGCCCGAGGGTCCGGGCTTTCTGTGTGCGGGGGCTACCAACTATGCCGGAACACGAAGACCAACACTACTACGGCGGTCAAGCCGTCATCGAGGGTGTGATGATGCGCGGCGTGGACCGCTACAGCGTGGCAGTGCGACGTGACGATGGGGAGATGGTGACGCTCCAGGAGCCGCTGCGAGGGTTGGCGGTGAAGAAGGGCTGGCACAAGTGGCCGCTGATCCGCGGCAACTACATGCTAGTAGAGAGTCTGAGCCTGGGCTGGCAGGCGCTGCAGTTCTCGGCGAATGTACTCACCGTGGAGGAGAACGAGAAGGCGCGCGCCGCGTCACCGGAGCCTGCGGGGGAGGAGGGGCCCGAGCAGCCGGGAGCAGGAGCGGCCCCGGCGGGCGAAGATACCGAGAACAAGACACCGACCAAGGAGCACGAGGAGCCGGCGCTGTTGGGGCGGGTGTGGATGGTGCTGACTACCCTCCTGTCGGTGGCGCTGGGAGTGGGGCTGTTCGTGGTGCTGCCGACGGCGGTGCCTACTTGGATCTGGGGAGGGCAGACGGCGGGGATTGGGGCGCACAGCCTGCTGCTCAACGTAATCGAGGGCGGCATCCGGCTGCTGGTGATCGTGCTGTACATCCTGCTCATCTCGCTGATGAAGTACGTGCGGCGGGTGTTCCAGTACCACGGGGCGGAGCACACCACCATCAACTGCTACGAGGCGGGCGAGCCGGTGACGGTGGACAACTGCGTGCGGTTCAGTCCGCTGCACCCGCGCTGCGGGACGACCTTCTTGTTGGTGGTGATCGTGGTCAAGATCATCGCCGGGTGGTTCTTCGGCTGGCCGGCGCCATGGGTGCGGATCGTGCTGCGGCTGGCGCTGCTGCCGCTGGTGGCAGCGGTGGCCTATGAGATTCTGCGCTGGGCGGGGCGGCACCGGGACTCGTGGTTCGCGCGGATGCTGGCGGGGCCGGGGTTGCTGCTGCAGATGCTGACCACGCGGCCCCCGGACCGAGAACAGATTGCCACAGCCATCTATGCGCTGGCCGCGGTGGCGCCGGAGGTGCCGCTGCCGGCAGACTTGCCACCGTCGCGCCGAGTGAATCAGTTCGTGCAGCCAGTGGCAGAACAGGAGCCAGCTCCCGCGACGGCCGGGGGAGTCGAGACCGATGGACATAGCTGAAGCGATGGGAAAACTGGAGGCGGAGATGCGGGAGCTGGAGGGGTCGCTGGCGGAGCCCAACGCGGCGGCTAACAGCAACCACTTCCGCGACCTGTCCAAGCGCTACGCGGAGATCCAGCCGGTGGTGGGCCTGTACCAAGAGTACCGAGCGACCGGGCAGGAGACCATCGAGGCGGAGGCGTTGCTGGACGAGACCGAAGACGGGGAGATGCGGGAGTTCCTCACCACGGAACTAGAAACCGCACGGAAGCGGCTGGCCCGGCTGGAGAAGGACATCCTGCTGGCGCTGGTACCGGGAGACCCGATGGCAGGGAAGAACGCCATTGTCGAGATTCGAGCGGGGACCGGCGGGGATGAAGCGGCCCTGTTTGCCCGCAATCTGTTTGACATGTACACCCGCCTGGCCGAGCGCCGGGGCTGGAAGTCAGAGGTACTCGACCAGAGCGAGGCGGAGATGGGTGGCTTACGCGAAGTCATCCTCAAGGTGGCCGGGAAGGGTGTCTACGGGAGCCTGGAGCTGGAGAGCGGGGTGCACCGCGTACAGCGCGTGCCGGAGACCGAGTCCCAGGGCCGCATCCATACTTCCGCCGCGACCGTGGCGGTGCTGCCGGAGCTAGAAGAGGTGGACCTGACCATTGACCCCTCGGAACTTAGCATTGAGGCTTTCCGAGCGGGCGGGCCGGGTGGGCAGCACATGCAGAAGAACGAGACGGCTGTGCGCATCACGCACAAGCCCAGCGGTATCAGCGTGGTCTGTTCCAGCGAGCGCTCGCAACTGCAGAACCGCGAGAGGGCCATGGGCATCCTGCGGGCGCGGCTGTACGAGCAGCGACGCCTGGAACAAGAGCGAGAACAGGCCGCCAAGCGCCGCCAGCAGATCAAGAGCGGCGACCGTAGCGAGAAAATCCGCACCTATAACTTCCCCCAGGACCGGCTAACCGACCACCGCATCGGCCTGACACTACACAACCTCCCTGCCCTGCTGGGCGGGGAACTAGACGAACTTATCGACGCCTTGCGCGAATACAAAGAGAAGGAGCGATTGACCGAAGTGGTGGAGGACGTGGCGTAATGTCACCGACCTTGCAGCGGATGCTGGCGCACGCTGCGCAGGTTCTGCGCGAGGCGGGCGTGGATTCGCCCGAAGTGGAGGCGCGCTGGTTGGCGGAGGAGGCCCTGCGGCTGAGCCATGCGGAGGTTCTGGCGCAGCGAGACGAAGTGGTACCCGGGCCGCTGTCCGCGCAGTTCCAGAGCTTGGTGCAGCGGCGGGCGGCGCGGGAGCCGCTGGCGTACGTGCTGGGTCATGCGGACTTTTGCGGCCGGCGATTCCTGTGCGATCGGCGAGCGCTAGCACCGCGGCCGGAGACGGAGCTGCTGGTGGAGGCGGCCGGCGCGACGTGCCGGGACATAGAGCCGGGAGCAGTGGTGGTGGACGTGGGGCTGGGCTCCGGCGTGATCGCCTTGACCCTGGCGCTGGAGCATCCGCATCTGGCAGTCTGGGGAACGGAGATTTCCCCAGCCGCACTGCAACTGGCGCGGGCCAACGCTGACTTCCAGCGGGTGGCGGACCGGGTGCGTCTGGAAGAGGGCTCGCTGCTGCAACCCCTGCGCGAGGCCGGTCTCGCGGACGAGGTGGCGGTGGTGGTGAGCAATCCGCCGTATGTGCGCAGCGGGGACCTGAAGACGCTGCAGCCGGAGGTGCGCAAGTGGGAGCCGCGCCTGGCACTGGACGGCGGGCCGGAGGGGCTGGACCTGTACCGGGCGCTGCTGGCGGAGTGCGCGGGCCTGCGAGGCCTGCAAACGATCTTCCTGGAAGTGGGCTACGACACCGCCGAGGCGGTGGTGGCGTTGGCGCACGAGACGTGGCCGACGGGCGAGACGCAGGTTCGTCCCGATCTGGCGGGGATATCCCGAGTGGTCACCATCTGCCCACAGCCGGTAGCGAGGCGCGAGGCGGAGGCACACGTCGCGGTGGAGGCAAGCTAGTGTCCACGCGTCTCCTGCGGCTGGAGGAGACGCCCCCCGAGAAGGCTCTGGCCGCCTTCGTAGAGACCGCCACGGCCGGAGGACTGCTGGTTTTTCCCACGGATACCGTCTACGGCCTGGGCGCACGCGCGGACCGCGAGGAATCGGTAAGACGGGTGTACGAGGCCAAGGGGCGACCAGCGGAGTTGGCGCTGCCCATCCTGGTGGGGTCGGTGGAGGGAGCGCGGCGCGTGGGGGCAGAGTGGTCCCCCGCGGCCCAGGAGCTGGCGCAAGCGTTCTGGCCGGGGCCGCTGACCATCGTGGTGCCCGCACGGGAGGGGCTGTCGCCGCTGGTGACGGCCGGTGGGGCCACAGTGGGGCTGCGCATGCCGGACTACCCGCCGCTGCTGCAGTGGCTAGCGGCGTGCGACTTTCCGCTGGCAGTAACCAGCGCGAATCGGAGCGGCCGGCCGGCGGCGGGGCGCGTGAAGGAGTTGCCGGCTAGGCTGCGGGAGGCGGTGGAGCTGATCCTGGACGGAGGCCCCTGTCCCGGCGGCACGCCCTCCTCGATAGTGGACGTTACCTCTTCCCCACCTCAGATTCTCCGCGCCGGGCCCCTCGCGGAGCAGGATATCCTGCACACGGTCGCGAAGGTTGAGTAGGAGGCACGGAGCCTCACCCCCTGTCTTCTCTCTGCGCGGCTGCGTCTGGCAAGAGAGAGAGTAGCAGAGCAACCAACCGCACCATCCCATACTCGCGACTTCCACCTATGAAGATCGGACTCGTGGGACTTCCTGGCAGTGGTAAGAGCACTCTCTTCCGCGCCCTTACGGGCAAGCGGGAGCACCTCGGGCATGCCGGAGATCTGGCCGTGGTACCGGTGCCGGATCCTCGGGTGGAGCGGCTGGCGGAGATCTACCAGCCGGCCAAGATCACGCATGCCGAGATCACCTTCCTGGACTTGATGGCCGTACACGGCGGAGAGGATGGCTCGGCGGAGTCGCTGGA
This sequence comes from Candidatus Zipacnadum vermilionense, assembly GCA_029821755.1. Lineage (GTDB taxonomy): Bacteria > Armatimonadota > Zipacnadia > Zipacnadales > Zipacnadaceae > Zipacnadum > Zipacnadum vermilionense. Next base: position 27,331 of record JALGSV010000037.1, read on the forward strand.
ACTGGTCAAGATTGCCGGGGATGCGGAGGCATTCCTGCTGGTGCTGCAGTGCTACGGGGAATTGGACTGGTCGGGCAATCCGCTGGACCCCGCGGCCGACCTGGAGACAGTGCTGCTGGAGATGGCGCTGGGAGATCTGGAGATAGTGGAGACGCGGCTGAAGCGCATTGAGAGCCGGGGAAGCAAGAAGGAGATCCACGAGCGCTGGGAAGAGGAGCTGCTGCGCCGCTGTCAGGAGCACCTGTCCCAGGGCGGGGCGGTGCGGGATATGGAACTGGCCGCCGATCAGGACAAGCACCTGCGCGGGTTCTCGCTGCTGACGCTCAAGCCGTGGCTGGTCGTGTGCAACGTGGCGGATGACGACCTGGCCAGCGAACGCGCGGCCAGCGCTCGGCGAGTGTGCGAGGAGCGGTGTCTGCGGTGGATCGCACTGTGCGCCCCGCTGGAGGAGGAGATCGCCCAGCTTCCGCCCGAGGAGCGGGCGCTTTTCGCCGCGGAGTACGGCCTGGAGGAACCCGCCCGCGACCGGCTCATCCACGCCGCCTACCGGCTGCTCGACGTCATCACTTTCCTCACCGGCGGTGACCAGGAGGTACACGCTTGGACCTTGACCGCCGGGGCCACCGCGCCCGAGGCGGCGGGCGCCATCCACAGCGACTTGCAGCAGGGCTTCATCCGCGCTGAGGTCATCCCCTATGCCGTACTGGATGGACTCGGGTCGGAGAAGGCCGTCAAGGAGAAGGGTCTGATGCGGGTGGAGGGGCGGAACTACGTCATGCAGGATGGGGATGTGGTGTACGTAAGGTTCAGTCGGTAGGAGAGACCTTGCATGACCCCACGCTCTCCCCCGCGCCCGCGTAGGAGAGAATGGAGCGCGCTCAGCTATGCTACAACTCCGTGGAGAAGTCGACGATCGCCGGGCTATGATCTACATGACCGGCGCGTTGTGCACTCAGCCGGTGCAGGTGCTGCAAAGTGCGCAAGCGCCCCGGGTGATACAGGGGTATCTGAACCGCCTGGTCGCGCGGGAGTCCGAATCGCTGGCGCTGTTCACCGGGCTGGACATTCAGAACAGCGAGGGCGGGTCCTCGCCGGTGGCCGAGCAATTGGCGCGACTGCTCAGCCTACTGGTAGACATGGCGCCGGCGGACCTGAGGGTCAAGGCGCCAGATGTCGCCGGGTTGCTCAAGGACCGGACGGAGCTGGCGGAGTTCGTCGAGGGCCTATACGACTACTGGCGCGGCCTGGAACGGTACCTGATCTTTGAGGGCGGAGCGGATCAGTCGCGGGACCGGGCCGTGGAGGGGCACATGCCCTTCATTACCAACAACGAGGACCTGACGAACCTGATCCGCGAGGCCTACCGGCGCATCGAGCGCCACCTGCGCGGCCACTGGCCCCGCGTCTACCGCCAGGTGCCGGCCGGGGTCAACATGAGCCTGCTGATCGACGAGGTGCACTGGCCCAATCCGGGCGGGGTCTATGAGGCCCTGCGCGAGATCCGGCAGGTGCGGCTGGCGCTGCTGGTGCTGCCGGTCATCCTCTACCCGCGCCGCAACACCCGGCAGGGCAAGTTCGTCCGCGTGGCGGAGAACCCCTTGACCGGGGTCCAGTTGGACCCGCAGCAGTGGTTCTGCCTGCCCATCCGCGTGGGGGAGTTGAACTTCCAGGTCTACTTCAACCGCGAGTTCCTGGGGATGGCGGTGAGCCTGGTCAACCTCTTCGAGCTCTCCGGGCACACCGAGGCGCGCTGCAAGCCCGACGGCATCGTGGTCTTCGGCCTGCCCGAGGAGCATATGAACGGGGAGCGGACCGTCTTCTACCTGGACGAGCAGGCGGACATCGCGGTCGGGGCGGTGGTCAACTCGGAGGAAGTGGACTACTTCGGCTACTTCAAGAAGATGATCCTGACGCTACACAACGCCATCATGATGCGGCGGGGGCGGCTGCCGCTGCACGGAGCGATGGTGCGGCTGCGGTTGCGGCGGGGGCCGGCGGTGAGTCTGGTCATCGTGGGCGACAGCGGAGCGGGCAAGTCGGAGACCATCGACGCCTTCAACTCCCTGGCCGCCGACTGGATCTCCGACATGACCATCGTCTTCGATGACATGGGGACGCTGGCGCTGGGGGAGGAGCAGAGGATTTGCGGCTATGGGACCGAGATAGGGGCTTTCGTGCGGCTGGATGATCTCGATCCCAGCTACGCCTTCGGACGGCTGGATCGGAGCATTCTGATGAACCCCCACCGGCAGAACGCGCGGGTAGTGCTGCCGCTGACCGAGTATGCCGACGTGGTGGCGGGATACCCGGTGGACCTGGTGATGTACGCAAACAACTTCGAGACCGTCAACGAGGAGCGCCCGCCCGTAGAGTTCTTCCAGACGTCGGAGCAGGCGCTGGAGGTCTTCCGCACGGGTTACCACGCCGCGAAGGGGACGACCGACGAGCAGGGGCTGGTCAAGTCGTACTTCGCCAATCCTTTCGGCCCGCCACAGATGAAGGACCTCCACGAGTCCCTAGCCAAGCGATACTTCGAGGCGGCCTTCGCGCAGGGGATTCCGGTGGGGCAGATTCGCACGCGGCTGGGCATTCCCGGCTGGGAGCGCGAGGGGCCCCGAGCGGCAGCGGAGGCACTGTTTCAGCATCTTCTAGCGACGCGGGGATAGGTGCGCGGGAGCGGATTTCGCGTTTCTCTGACCTCAAGCAGGAACCCTTTCTCTTCCCGGCGAAGGGCGCGCTATAGTACTAAGTAGCGCCGTCTGGGAGGGCCCCCCTGTGCCGCGTCGCGGCTTCACCTTGATCGAGCTACTCGTGGTTATCGCGATTATCATCATTCTCGCAGGTCTCCTGCTCCCGGTCTTTGAGCAGGTCACCAAGAAGGCCGAGAGCGTTGCGTGCCTCTGCAATATCCGCTCCCTGGTCATGGCTGCTGGCTTGTATGGGGACGACTGGGACGGCTACCTGCCCCCGGCCCTGGTTAAAGCCTCCCCCGCCGGCTGGTCCACCTGCTGGGATCGCACTCTCGATCCGTATCTGCGCAACAGCGACATGTACGTCTGCATCTCCGACGGAAAGCCCACGCCCGGGCCCTCCTTCACCTACTCCTACCCGCATAGCTACGGCATCAACCTAGCCCTGACCATGGTCGGCGGTTACCAGGCCTCTTCCCTGCGTTTCCAGCACCTGCGCGATCCGGCCAGTCTCATTCTCTTCTTCGACCTGAACCAGCCCTACAGCTATGGATGGCAGTCGGACTGGGGGAACGCCGCGCAGTACGTGGCCGAGCGGCATCTGGGCGGCGCGAACTTTGCCTTTTGTCAGGGGAATGCGAAGTGGCTGCGGCTAGAGGCGACGCTGCAAGGGACCGGCATGTGGCAGAACTGACGACGGGGACCGAGGCAGGCGCAACGAGAGGGGAAACGGAGGGGGAGCGGCACTGTCTACTCGCCACTAACCGCTCGCCACTTCCGTATCCTATCCGTTCCTGCCGACGGCGTAGCGCACCAAGGCCTCGAGTTGGGGGCGGGCGGGGAGGTCGGGGAGGGCGGTTAGGGCTTCCTGAGCGTACTGGTTCATGTGCTCGGTAGCGTAGGCCTGGCCGCCCAAGTAGCGGGCGAGAATGGCGATCTCCGCGGCGAGGTTGTCGTTGTCCTCGCCCTGCCACATCTGGTCCAAGCGCTCGCGGACGGCCTCGCCGCCCAGGGCAGCGGCAGCCGCGATGACGGGGAGTGTATAGACGCCCGCCGCTAGGTCGTGGCGCACCGGCTTGCCCATGTCCCCCGACTCGCCGTACAGGTCCAACAGGTCATCTCGGATCTGGAAGGCCATCCCCAGAGCCGCGCCGTAGCGCCGCAGAGCCTCACGGTCGTCCAGGGGCAAGTCCGCCGCCAACCCGCCCAGGTAGGCGGATACCTCGAACAGCGCCGCGGTCTTGCCGTTGATGATCTGCAGGTACTCCGCCTCCGGCGCCAGTTGCCCCACCCTCGCCAACTCCTGAACCTCAGCCAAGGTCATGCGCACGACCGTCGCCACCAGCGCCTCCGAGGCGCCCAGTACCTGGGCCGCGCCCACTTGCTGGTACGCCGTGGCGGCCAGATAGTCCCCGGCCAGCACCGCGCCGCGCTGGCCCAGGCTGGCGGGCGCCGAGGGCTGGCCCCGCCGCCGCTGGGACTCGTCGATGACATCATCGTGGATGAGCGAGGCGACGTGCACCTCCTCCACCGCCGTCGCCAAGGCCACCGCTGCTTGGAGCCCCGAGGGACTATCCCCCGCGGTCAGCAACAGCACCAACGGCCGCAGGCGCTTGCCCGCACGGAGCAACCCGCCGGTGACGGCGGAGAGCTGTCCCGGCATGGTGTCAGCCAGCGCCGTCAGTCGCGCCTCCACCTCCGCCAGCGGTCCGGCCACGGTCGCGTGCAAAGCCAGCAAGGCATCCCCAACGCCTGGTGAAGTTGTCTCCGCTACTTGTGGCATATCGGCTTGCGCCTTAGCAGGCCCAGGCGGGCACATGGGCACGCGCCTGCGAGCCTATCCTGTCGAATTGGTTCCGAAGGGTAGCGGTCCCGCAGTCATTCCGCACTTAAGTTGGTAGTTGAGAATCTCGAGTTCGCCGCTAACGTCCATCTGGCGGACCTTCACACCGGGCGGCGCTTTCACGTGCACCGGCGCGAAGCTGAGCAGGCCACGCAGACCGGCCTGGCCGCACTGGTCGGCGGCCTCCTGCGCGCGAGCGGCGGGCACGGCGAGAATCGCCAACTGCACACCGGTTCCGACGACTGCCGCGGGCAGTTCGTTCGTGTGTCGCACGCGAATGCCCCGCAGGTGATGTCCCACTCGCGCCGGATTGCTGTCGAAGATACCGACCAACTCATAGCCCAGCATCTCAAAACCGGCGTATCCGGCCAGGGCGGTGCCGAGAGGGCCGGCCCCAATGATCACCAGCGGCCGCGGCTCACTGGGGCCCAGCGTCCCCTGCAGCGCGGCCAGCAGGCCCTCCACCTCATACCCGACGCCACGCTGACCGACACAACCGAAGTAGGAGAAGTCCTTGCGCACCAGGGCGGCATCGGTGCCGGCCTCGTCTCCCAGTCGCTCGGAAGAGACGGTGGTCTCGTGGGCGCGACAAAGCTTCCGCAGCACCACCTGGTAGCGGTGCAGACGGGCGAGGGTAGGTTCGGGGATCTTGCGACCGTTGCTTGCCGAGCCCATAGCCACCTCCTATCCGCCCCACAGGCTGCGCATGAGGTTTGCGGCGGGGTAGAAGTAGCTGGGGAAGAGACCCACGGCTACGACCGCCACCGCCAGGACCGCAATCACCGCCATCACCGGCCCGGGACGCGCGGCGACCCGCACCGGAGCGCCCTTACCGAAGAACATCTCGCGCGCCAGGTTCATGTAGTAGTAGACCGAAATGGCAGCGTTGAGGATGCCGACGATAGCCAACCAGCCCCAGGGCGGCGTGTTCAAGGCGGCACCAAAGAGCAGCAACTTGCCCATGAACCCGGCGGTCGGCGGAATGCCGATGAGGGAAACGAGAAACACCGTCATGGTCAACGCCAGACCCAAGTCGGTGCGAGCCAGACCGGAGTAGTCGGAGATCAGCTCCCGGCCGGTGTTGCGCTCCACCAGAAGGGCCACGGCGAAAGCGCCGATATTCATGATCAGGTAGGCGACGAAGTAGTACAGCAGCGCCTGCAGGTTGAAGACGCGGTCGCCCTGGCCGTAGATGACCACGCCGATGAGCAGATACCCGGCGTGGGCAACGGAGGAATAGGCCAGCATACGCTTGACGTTGGTCTGCGACAGGGCCATCAGGTTGCCGGCGAACATGGTGATGGTGGCCAGCACGGCCAGCGCCGCGGGCCACATCGGGGCGAGATAGTCGCCCAGCGGCCCCAGGAACCGCAGCAGGAAAGCGAACCCGGCGGCCTTGGGGACCACCGAGAGGAAGGCGGTGACGGGGGTGGGGGCGCCCTCGTAGACGTCCGGCACCCAGGACTGGAAGGGCGCCATGGCTATCTTGTAGCCCAGGCCTACCAGGATCAGGGCCAGGGCGACGACCCCGCCCGGCGAGCCCGTGCTTATAGAGCGGGCGATCTCGCTGAGGTTGGTGGATTGACCCAGCCCGTACAGCCAACTGAAGCCATAGAGCATCACCGCCGAGGAGGCGGCGCCGTAGAGGAAGTACTTGAGCCCCGCCTCGTTGGAGCGGCGACTGAAGCGCAGGTAGCCGGCGAGGACGTAGGAGCTGAGGCTGATCATCTCAAAGGCGACCCAGACGACAATCAGGTCGCCGGCGGAGGCCAGCAGCGAGCAGCCCAGAACGACAATGACCAGCAGGAAGAAGTACTCGCCAAAGCCCTGGACCAGGTTACGGAAGTGGTCGTAGGAAAGCACGGCGACCAGGGCGCCGCCGACCAGGACGATCGCCTTGAAGAAAAGGGCGAGGATGTCCAGACGATATGCATCGCTGAAGGCCGTGGCCGGTTCCTGGCTCCACAGCAGCGCCACGGGTACCAGGCCGAGCAGGAGTCCTGCGGCGGTGATGAGGACCTTCTCCTTACGCCAGTCGCGCGGGAAGATCAGGTCGCACAGCAAGACGACCACAGCCAGCACGGCCAGGTAGAGGTCCACCATCGACGTTGTCAGGTCAATTGCCGGCATAGTTCACTCCGCGTGGGCCGGGCTTCCAGCCCGTCTGCTCGAACGGCGGGCGCAATGGGCTGCGCCTCTACCCCACTCCCATATACTTGGTGATCGTCTCCATAGCCGTGTTCATCAAGCGCAGGAGCGGCCAGGGGTAGATGCCTACCGCCAGCATGATGACCCCCAGGGGAATGACGGCGACGAGTTCGCCCCGGTCCATGTCCTTAAGGGCCTGCCAGCGAGGGTTGAGATCGCCCAGGAAGATGCGCTGGATCATCCAGAGCAGGAAGGCGGCCGTGATAACGACGCCGATCAGGGACAGGCCGGTGATGATCTGGTAGGCCAGCGTGGCCGCGCCGAAGCTACCCAGGAAGACAAAGAACTCGCTGACGAATCCCGCCAGGCCGGGCAGGCCCAGAGAGGCGAAGG
>JALGSV010000068.1 GCA_029821755.1 Candidatus Zipacnadum vermilionense
GGGCAAGAGCAACATCACCGACGCCATCCTCTGGGTCCTGGGCGAGCAGTCCCAGCGCGCCGTGCGCTCGCAGAAGTGGGAAGACGTCATCTTCGCCGGCTCCGACCAGCGCGCCCCTCTCGGCATGGCCGAGGTCGCCCTCACCATCGACAACTCCGATGGCGCTCTCCCCATCGACTTCTCCGAGGTGGTCATCTCCCGCCGCCTCTTCCGCTCCGGCCAGAGCGAGTACCTGCTCAACGGCACCGCGGTTCGCTTGCGCGACATCACCGATCTGCTGGTTGACTCCGGCCTCACCAGCGACGGTTACTGCGTGGTCGGTCAGGGTGAGATTGACGCCATCCTCAGCGCCCATCCCGAGGACCGCCGCGAGCTGATCGAACAGGCCGCCGGGGTGCGCAAGTACCAGCTGCGTCGCGCCGAAGCCGAGCGCCGCCTGGAGAAGACCCAGGCCAACCTGGCCCGCGTCAAGGACATCGTCTACGAACTCAAGCGCCAGCTCGAGCCCCTGGAGAAGCAGGCCGTGGTCGCCCGCCAGTACAAGGAACTGGCCGAGTCGCTCAAGCGCCTGGAGCTGTCCCTGCTGGTCCTCGACTGGGACCGCCGCCAGGAGAAGCGCGGCCAGTCGCTCAACGATATGCAGAACTTGCAGGTCGCGGTGGAGAACACCCGCACCCGCCTGAAGGAGATAGAGCTGGAGCGCGATCGCCTCGACGAGGAAAGCCAGGCTCTCGCCGAACTGCTCGAGCGCGCTCGCGAGACGCTCTCCACCGGGGAGCGCAAGCTGGACCGCCACCGGCAGGAGCTGGCGCTCGTCCAGCAACAGCAGCAGTCGCTGCAGGCCCGCCAGGAGCGGTTGGCGCCCGCCCTCGAAGAGTTGTCCGCGCGCCGGGGTGAGTTGGCGGTGCAAGCCGAGCGTCTGCGGACCGAGACCGGACAGGTGCAGGTGGAGGCGGAGGGGCTGGCCCCGGCCCTGCAGGAGAAACGACAGGCCCTGGAGACCGAACAGCAGCGTGCCGAGCAGGTCAACGCCCGCGCCGCGGAGTTGGCCTCGCGCGAGGCCACTGGACAACGGGAGCTGGCCCTGGCCCAGCGCGAATTCGAGGCCATGGAGAGCCTGCAGGCCGACCTGGAGGAGCGCATCGCCCGCCTGGCCGCGCAGCAAGAGACCCTGGAGCAGCGCCGGCAGGAGCTGCAGGAGCGCGTCTCGGCCCTCCGCGAGGAGGTCCGACAGGCCCAAGCCGCCGCGACCGATTGCCGCATGCGCTGGCAGGAGGCCCAGCAGTCCCAGACCGCCCTACGCCAGGCCCTGCGCGAGCACCGGCAGAAGAAGGAAAACCTCACCGCCCACGTAGCCGCGCTAGAGTCACGCGTGCAGGTCCTCCAGGAGCTGGCCGCCGCCTCGGAGGGTTTCGCCGAGGGACCACGCATGGTCGTCAAAGCTGGGCGCGAGGGCAAACTGGAGGGCGTGCTGGGTCTGGTGGGGGAGATGCTCGACGTCCCGCGCCGCTTGGAGACAGCGGTGGAGGCTGGCCTGCATCAGCGGCTACAGTGGGTACTGGTGCAAGACGCCGCGGCGGCCAAGGCGGCCGCTGAGTACCTCGCCGCCCAGAACCTAGGCCGCGCCACCATCCTGGCCATTGACCGCGTCGCTGCCTCGCTTCGTTCCGGAGAGGCCGCTACCATCGGCCGCAGTCCCGGCGTGGAGGGAGCGTTGCTACACCTGGTGCGCTACCCCAAGCGGCTGAACCACGTTTTCGAGGCCCTGCTGGACGACGTCCTGGTGGTGCAAGACATGGAGCACGCCTGGCCGATGCGCAGCCGCCTGCGGGGGCCGGCACGAATTGTGACGCTGGCCGGCGAGGTCCTCGGCTCTTTCGGCGAGTTGACCGCGGGTGGCGGCGATGCCGGGGTGCAGGCGGCCTTCGCCCGCAAGCGGGAGTTACAGGAGGTCGAGGCCTCCCTGGGACGTCTGCGCAAATCGGTGGCGGCCATGTGGCAGGCCGAGGAGGAGATCGAGAGCCGCCAGAATGAAGCGGCCCAGGCGGTGGAAGAGCTGGAGTCGGAGGCCGGGGGCTACGAGCGCCAGGCGGAGGCGGGAGAGGGGCAGACCCGAGGCCTCGCTGACAGTCTGCGTGCCGCGATCCTGGCCGCTCAGGAGACCCAGCAAGAGGTCGAGGCGCTCCGCGAGCGTCGCCAGCAGGCCGCCGAGCAGGCAGCCCAGGCCGGCCTCTCCGCCCAGGGCTTACGCCATGCGCTCGAGGGGCTCTCCGCTGAGAAGCAGACCCTCGATGGTGAGCGGGTGCAAACTGAGACGCTGGTGCAGATGCGGCAGGAAGTCAGCGATGCGCAGGTGGCTCTGGCTCAGGCGCAGGAGCGCCTGCGGTCGCTCAACAACCTGCTCCAACAGACCGCCGGCGAGGAGCGCCGGGCCACCGAGGATGAGCAGCGCCGCCGGACCGAACTGCAGGAGATCGAGCAGCAACTGCGCGATCTGCCCGGCCGCAGCGAGGCCGGTGAGCAGGGGGCCGCAGCCCTGGCCGCCGAAGTGGAGCGTCTCAAGCAGGAAACCTCCCGGCAGAGCGAGGGCTTGGTGGAACTGCGTCGGGCCAGTCAGGATCTGGAGCGTTCCCGGCGAGAATTGGAGACGCTCAGCGAGAAGCAGCGCGAGGAGCTCTACCGGGCCGAGCTGAACCTCGCCCGCGCCGAGGCCTCCCTGGAGAACCTGGAGACCCAGTTGCGGGAGGGCTACTCGCTGGAGGTGGAAGAGGCGCGAGTGCTGCGCCCGGAGGGCTTCAACGAGCCCGCCGCGCGCCGCGAGGCCAACGTGCTGCGCGGGGAGATTCGCCAGTTGGGTACGGTCAACCTCAGCTCCATCGAGGAGGTCGAGCGCCTGTCGGCCCGGGAGCAGTATCTGCAGAACCAGGCCACCGACCTGGACCAGGCACGCGACAATCTTCTGGAGGTCATCGCGGAGGTGGACGCCGCGGCCACCGAGGCCTTCCTGGCAGCCTTCGCCGAAGTTGGCACGGCCTTCCAGGACCTGTTCCAGCACTTCTTCCCGGCCGGCGAGACCAGCCTGGTACTGACCGATCCCGAGCATTCGCTGACCAGCGGCGTGGACGTCCTCGTCCGCCTACCCGGCAAGCGCCGGCAGAACCTGCTGCTGCTCTCCGGCGGCGAGCGGGCCATGACCGCCCTGGCCCTGCTGTTTTCCCTGATCAAGGTCCGTCCCACGCCCTTCTGCGTGATGGACGAGATCGACGCGGCTATTGACGCGATGAACACCGAGCGGCTGGCGGAAATCATCAAGCAGTTCGCCGATCAGTCGCAGTTCATAGTCATCACCCACAACCCCAGGACGATGGAGGCAGCCAGCGTGCTCTACGGCGTAACCATGCGCCAAGGCGGAGTCTCGCGCCTGATCTCGGTAGCCCTGGAGGACGCCAAGCGCGAGGCCGCCAAGCAACCCGGCCAACTCACCGGCGCCGCTTCCACGCGGGTACTGCCGACCATGTCCTGACCTCAGACGACACCGCGCCCCGCTTCATGCAAGGTGAACCATGCTCAAAGGCCTCTTCAAACGCGTCGCCGCTGTCTTTACCGGCCGCGCGGTCATAGATGACGATCTGCTCGACGATCTGGAGGCGGCGCTGATCCAGGCCGATGTCTCGGCCGGGCTGGCCGTGCGGCTGGTGGAGGAACTGCGCGACCAGGCGGAGCGCGGCAAGCTCACCACGCCCGACCAACTGCGCCAGGCCCTGCAGGATAAGGTCGCGGAGTTGCTGCAGCCCTTCGAGGCCCCGCTGGTCAAGGGCAAGGAGCGCCCCACCGTCTTTCTCATCCTGGGCGTCAACGGGGTGGGGAAGACCACTACCATCGCCAAACTGGCCTACCGGCACAAGCAGATGGGCCAGAAGGTGATGCTGGTGGCCGCCGATACCTTCCGCGCGGCGGCCGCCGAGCAGCTTAAGGTGTGGGCGGACCGGGTGGGTGTGGATATCGTGGCCCAGAAGATCGGCGCGGACCCGGGCGCGGTCACCTTCGACGGCGTCAAAGCCGCCCAAGCGCGCGGGAGCAATCTGGTGATCGTGGACACCGCCGGGCGTCTGCATACCAAGGTCAACCTGATGGCCGAGGTGGAGAAGATGGGTCGGGTCATCGAGCGGGAATTGGGGCGGCCGGCGGATGAGCGGCTGCTGGTCCTGGACGCCACCATCGGCCAGAATGCCCTGCTGCAGGCGCGCGTGTTCCACGAAAGCCTGGACCTGACCGGACTGGTCATCACCAAACTGGACGGCACCGCCAAAGCCGGCATCGTCCTGACCATAACCCAGGAGCTGGGCCTGCCGATCAAGCTGGTGGGCCTCGGCGAGAAGATGACGGACCTGGAGGTCTTCAGCGCGCAGAGGTTTGCGGAGCAGATGTTCGCGGAGTAGGGGAGCCCTCACCCTGCGCACGCATGCGTGCGCTTGGCCCCCCTCTCCCGCGCCTGCGGCGAGGAGGTAGGAGAGGCTGAGGGCCTGTACCCCACATTCATGCCCCCTTCTGTCAGCGCCGCCCGAATGGGCGGGGCTGGGAGAGGGGGGCTTTTTGTTTGGCCCGGTAGGTGGAGTTGTCAGGGATCGCGCGTACGCGCCGGGGGGTGCAGCGGCAGCCGGGGCGGGTGGAGCTGGGGCTCGGGGCCTCCGGCCAGGGAGGGGGAGCCGGAACTACGGGCGGACACGGGAGCTGAACGGAAGCTCAGGGGAAGCTCAGGGGAAGCTCAACGGAAGCTCTCCGGGAGCGGACCGACAGCAGACGGCGCGAGGCCGGGGCGGAGCCAGGGGGCTGGAAGGCCTGACCGGGAGAACGAGGCTCCCGGGGCGGAGATGGTGGGGCAACGTCAGTCGGAGTCGGTAAGGGCCGCGCCGAATTGCGCGGCAGTTTGGTTTGTATGGGTGCATTTGTCGAGCCGACAGGTCTATTATAGCAAGGATGTACGATAAGTCAAGGGGTTGGTGAGAAAAAGTTGGAAGATTCTGCTGAGTGATAAGGAAGAAGGAATCGCCGGAGGGAGTAACCAACTACCTCCTCATGGACCTCGAACTGCTCATCGCCAAACACGCCGAGAGTATGGCCGCAGAGATTCCGGGGATCGCGCAGAACGCACAGTCGGAAGAGGAAGTGCGGCACGGTATTAACAGCCTGCTTGACGCCTTCATGCGGGAGGCAGGGATCAAGGAACGGGCGCGGCACGAGTACGGTCTGGCGGGCGGATTCATCGACTCCAAGTACGGCGGGGTGATCCTCGAGTACAAGTCCCCGAAGGGCGCAGGACGCATTTCCCCCGACCTGAAGGCCTCCGGTACGCGCAAGCTGGTCGAGCAGATTCGGAAGCGGTTCGTTGACTTCCACAACGACGAAGGGGTGGAACCAAACCGGCTCTTCGCAGTGGGGAGCGACGGCAAGTACCTCCTGTTTGTGCGCCACCGGGGCGGCAAGCTGGAGGTGGACACCCCCCAGCCGGTGTCCCGGTATTCTCTGGAGCGCTGGCTGCGGGCGCTCGTATCTCTGGGGGCTAGAGGCCTGTCCTTCACCCCGGAGCAGTTGACCGAGAAGTTTGGGGCGGACAGCCAGCTAGCGCAGGACGGGGTGGCCGCCCTGTATGCGGTGATCGCCGAGACCGCCAACCCCAAGGCGTGCACCTTCTTCAGCCAGTGGAAGATACTGTTTGGGGAGGTGTGCGGGTACGACGTGGAGGGGGGGAGCGAGAAGATTAAGAAGCTGGGGGCGCACTACGGGGTGAAGCAGGCGCGCCCGGCGGAACTGCTGTTTGCGGTGCACACCTACTACGCCATCTTTATGAAGTTCCTGGCGGCGGAGATCGTCGCCTCGTTCGCGCCGATGGGGGTGTCGGTGCTGCGGGAGGCGCTGGAGGCCCCGACCTCGGAGGCGCTGCAGGGGCACATGCGGCAGTTGGAGCAGGGCGGCATTTGGTCGCAGATGGGAATCAGCAACTTCCTGGAGGGGGACCTGTTCTCCTGGTATCTGGACGTCTGGGACGAGCGGGCGGCGGGGGTGGTGAAGAAGCTGGTAGGGGAGTTGGAGCGGTTCGACCCGACGACCCTAAGCGTGGAGCCGACGGAGAGCCGCGACCTGCTGAAGCGGCTGTACCAAAACCTCTTCCCCAAGTCGGTGCGACATGACCTGGGCGAGTACTACACCCCCGATTGGCTGGCCGAGCACGTCTTGAACGAACTGGAGTACGACGGGAACCCGGACAAGCGCTTGCTGGACCCGGCCTGTGGGTCAGGGACCTTCCTGGTGTTGGCGGTGAGCCGGGCGAAGCAGTGGTTCGACGAGCACCGGCATTCCTGCGGCTACGACGAGGCCGGGCTGGTCCAGAGAATCCTGACCAACATCATCGGGTTTGACCTGAATCCGCTGGCGGTGATGGCGGCGCGGACCAACTACTTGCTGGCGATTCGAGATCTGCTGCGCTGGTCGGGGGGCGTGGAGTTGCCAGTGTACCTGTGCGACTCGATCATGACGCCGGCGGAGTATGGCAGTCTGTGGACGGGGCCGCTCGGCACGGTACGCAGAGTGCCCACGGCGGTCGGCGATTTCCACGTACCCACTGAGGTGGCGGCAAACCGGGAGCACTTAGGGAGATATGCCGACGCTATAGAGCATTGCATCAACAACGGGTACGACCAGGAGGAGTTCGTGGCTCACTGCGAAAAGCAGGGGATTCCGATGGCGCATCCGGACCTGCACCGAGCATTGTACGCGCAGCTTCTGCGGCTGAACAAGGAGAAGAAGAACGGCCTGTGGGCAAGAATCATCAAGAACGCCTTTGCGCCGTTGTTTGTGGGCAAGGTGCACTATTTGGCGGGGAATCCGCCGTGGGTGAACTGGGAGAGCCTGCCGGAGAAGTACCGCAAGGCGCAGCAGCCGATATGGCAAGGGTACGGGCTATTCACTCTATCGGGTTCGGCGGCGCGGCTGGGGGGAGGCAAGAAGGACCTATCGATGCTGTTTGTGTACGTCGGTGCGGACCACTACCTGGAGGCCGGGGGACGAGTGGGATTTGTGATCACGCAGTCGGTCTTCAAGACCACGGGGGCGGGTGACGGGTTCCGACAGTTCCGGTTCCCGTCGGGCGGGCAGTACATGCGGGTGAAGCCCTTGGTGGTGCATGACCTGAGCGCCATGCAGGTGTTCGAGGGAGCCACGAACCGGACGGCGGTGTTCGTGGCGGAGAAGACGGCGGAAGAATGGGCGTACCCGGTGCCGTATGTGGTGTGGAGGGGGAGGGGAAGGGTGGGGCAAGATGAGAGCCTGGAGCGGATACTCTCTACGACAAATCGCGAGGTGGTGGGGGCGGTGCCCGTGGAGGAGGGGAAGCTGAATTCGCCGTGGCTGACGGCCCCAGTGAAGGCGCTGCCGGCGATAAGAAGGGTGACCGGACGGAGCAGTTACAGGGGGTATGCAGGGTCCTGCACTTGGCTGAACGGCGTGTACTGGGTTCGTGTCGTGGGTGAGGCGCTCGACGGGCAACCTGTGATTCAGAATCTGTTTTCAGTAGGAAAGAGCAAGGTGAGAGAGACGCCTCCATGCGTGGTGGAGAAGAGCCTCGTCTACCCTCTATTGCGGGGGCGGGACGTTGGACGGTGGCGCGCGGAGCCCGTAGATCATATCCTGATGGTGCAGGACCCGGCCACTCGTGCCGCGATCCCGGAAGGCGACATGCGGGTGAAGTACTCGGGAGCGTATGCGTATCTGAAGCAATTTGAGAAACAACTGCGAGGGAGATCGGGATACCGAAGGTACTACAAGCCTACCGACCCGTTCTACTCCATGTACAACGTGGGCCCTTACACGGTTGCCGCGTGGAAGGTGATGTGGCCCGAGGTAGGCAACACGGTGTGCGCGGGGGTGCGCGGTCCACTGGAAGGGGATGGCGGGAAGCCGGCGATTCCGGATCACACGATCATTGCCGTGTCATGCGAGGGGCCGGAGGAGGCGCACTACCTGTGTGCTGCGCTGAACTGCGCGCCGGTGCAGGCGACAGTGTCGGGGTACATCGTGCTTCACCCGTCGCCTCATGTACTGGAGCACGTAGCGATTCCTCGCTTCCAGCCGGACAACCTCCTCCACCAGCGCCTCTCCGACCTCTCCCGCCAGTGTCATGAGGCGGCGGTGATAGAGGCGTCCGAGACGCTGGTGGCGCTGGAGGCGCAGGTGGATGAGGCGGCGGCGGAGTTGTGGGGGCTGACGGAGAAGGAGTTGCGGGCGATTCAGGAGGCGCTGCGGGAGAGATAGCGGAGGGAAGGTGGCGCCGGGGGTACGACCTCACCCCCTGCGCACGGGGACGCGCGCTTCCCCCTCTCCCGCGCCTTGCGCACGCGAACGTGCGCGCGGCTTGGGAGAGGGGGATGGTACCACAGCAGCGACCACGACCGGGCGGAACATGCAGCTGCTCCCCCACATTGAGGCCGAGGGGCTGCGAATCAGAACTCGCCTAATGCCCGTCGTACCGCTTTCTGCAATTGGCTCAGGCTTCTTGGGCGGGCTCGATACGGAGGTAGTCTACGGGTATGGGGTCGGGGCCGGGGGATTGTAGGGTTAGGGTGTGCCAGGCCGGGTCCTGGGTGGTTAGGGTGAACTGGGTGTGCTTGTCGGACTGGGTGGGGATCAGGGCGTCGTCGTCGTCCAGCTTTACCGTTAGGTTCGCG
>JALGSV010000069.1 GCA_029821755.1 Candidatus Zipacnadum vermilionense
TTCGCCGACAACGACCCCACCTTCTGCCCCTGGCAACCGAACGCCAGCGCCAACGGGCGGACGATCATGATGATGCTGGACTTCTATGGGGAAGAGGAGAGGTAGAGGAGGCCGGTCATGGCTGATGACGATATTCTAGAGATAACCTGGGACGATCTGCAGGACGTGCCGGCGGCGCCGGTGCAGGAGTTCCCGGCGGTGGACCCGGCGGATGCGGCGGTGGCGGGCGGGCGGCAGCCGTGGATTGACGTGGACGCAGTCTGTGCGCGCACGCGCGTCCCCTTCGGGGTACGCTTCACCCAAGTGGCGCCGGGCGCTTACACCTTCGCCAGCGTGGTCGGCAAGGCAGCGGGTAACCCGGGCGCGCCGGGGACGCCCCCCGGACCGGGGATGGGGACAGGCCAGGTGAACGCACAGTTCAGCCTGACGGGGTACACCGGCTGCCCCCAGTGCGGGATGACGGAGTTGATCCAGTGCGACCGCTGCGGCACGGTGATGTGCGGCTCGGCGGTGCATCAGGACAAGCGCGGCGCCTGGGTAGTCTGCCCGCACTGCGGCGGTAAGGGGCAGGTCGCCTCGGGCGTGGCGGTGACGGTGCAGGGCCAGGTCGGCGGGATGAAAGGCGGGAAGGGCGGGGGCAAGAGGTGAGTGGTGAGTGTAACGTTGACGCAACGCAATACAGAAGAGATGGGGGTGTGGTGTTCGGGACACGGCTTGAGTTCCTGGCGCGAAAACAGGTCGCCCCGTGCGTCCAACTGACGGGCAATGCGATCGCGTCCGGAAGAGCAAGTGCTTGCGGTTCCAACAGCGAAGTTCGATCCCGGTTAGGCGGTCGCTCAAAGTATGCACGGAGGACGGCCATTGGATATAGCTAATCCCGGCTGGAGGTGAAAGGCGAGATGTGGCCTAGAGACTCTTACACAGGTCCGGGGGGCGGGTTGTACACGGGGCCCGGGGGAGGTCTATCCATGGCACCGGGAGGCAGCTTGTACGCAGGGCCGTGCGATCATCCGTATCGCAGCAACTGGCCTCCAACGAGAAGCTCTTCTTGAGCAGCTGGACCAAATGGGAATGCACCAGGAGGCTGAAGTCCTCCGATCAGCATGGGGACTATGACGGCACTCCCCAACGAGCTGACCCGGCATAGTCTACATGGGGGCCCGGCGGGAGCGGGCACCATACCCCCGGGCCGGACAAGGTTGACAGTCCTCCCCCAAAGTATTGAGGGCCCCCAAACGTCGGGGGCCCTCAATTGGTTATTCAGTTGGGTGTTGTCGGGGTGAGAATCGAGACAGAACGGCAGAGAAGACTCACCCATCCCTACCCCGGGATGCCGCAGTGACTATTACTTCTTGCCGCAGCAGCCCTTCTTCTCGTCTTTCTTCTCTTCCTTCTTCTCTTCCTTCTTGACACCACCGCAACACGATTTGGCACACATCGCAGGCATCACCTCCGTTGAAGTTTCTGGGGACTCAGAAGCGGTCGCTTCTGTTACAAACCGCAACCTATCCTATCACTTTGTGTCCCCCGCGTCAATGGCGGCTGCCGTTAGGTTGGTACATCTCTATAGACGAAGTAGCTTCGCCTTTGGCTCACGACAGATCATCTGTCGCGCCTCGCGAAGGGAAAGTCAATCCCGCGGTCAGACGGCCGCAAAGGCGGTGGGGCGGCCAGCGGCGGTGGCCTCCAGGCAGACCTCTACGAGGAGTTGGGAGCCGTCGGCGGCGTGGCTCTCGCGCTGGTGAACTTGGACCTGCACGCGCGGCTGGTCCGCTCCGGCCGCGGCGGCGCGGCGGACGGCGAGATCGGCGAGGAGATCGCGGCCGGAGGCGATGGCCTCCGTCAGATTCTCGAACTCGCACAGGCCCTCCCGCCAGTGCAGCACGTAACTAGCGAACTGGCCGGGGCGGATGAGGCCCTGCTCGCGGACAGTGACGCCGCTGACCACGGCGCCGACGGCGTTAGCCACCTCGGCGTGCTCGGGGATGATCACGCGAGCCTGCAGCAGGTCACCCACTTGCGGGAAGAAGGAGTGCACCGGGGCACCGATGGCGATGAGGGAGTGCGCACAGTTGAGCGTGAGATGCACTCCGCCGACGGGGCGGCCGTCGAGCGCCGCTTGCAGCAGGCGGCGAGCCGGGGAGCCCGGCTGGGTGGCCTCCTCCCCCAGCTCGTAGCGTAGGGCCTCGTAGCCCAGGCGCTGGACGACCTCCTGCAGGATCAGTTCGGCAGTGGCCTCCGGGGAATGGCCGTACAGATCGGCGAACAGCTCCAGGGCACGGGTGGCGGCGGGAAGGCTCCAGGCGGTGAAGTCGCCGCGAGCGTGCAAGATGTCGGTGGGCGTGAGGGCCGAGCGCTGCAGATAGCCCAGGCGCTCCAAGTTCTCCGTGTGCAACAGCAGGGCCGAAGCCAGGCCGAGGCGGCGGCTGAGTTCTACGCGGGGGAGGGGGCCGTCGGTGAGGGCGGCCAGCAGGCGTTGTTCGTAGTCGGTCAAGCTTCCGGACGGGGCTCGACCCCGGACGAAGAAGTCGAGGATGGCGGCGGAAGAGCGCTCGTAGACCTCCTCGGGCCCCAACCGCTCCAGTCGGTCCAGGACGGAGGGATGCTCAGCGGCCAGACAGCACAGGGGCACTACCCGGCGGGGGCCCACCAGTAGGCGGCGGTCGGGGGCGAATTGCAGGTAGCTGTCGCCACCCAGCCCGGCGGTCTGGATGGCTGCGGCGGCGACACTGGTCTGCCAGCCGGCCACCCGCACGCCTTCCTCGCTGATGCGCACCATCCCCTTCTCCACCAGGGCCACGTCGGTGGTGGTGCCGCCCATGTCCACCACCAGAGCTTCCTCCTTGCCGGTCAGATAGCAGGCGCCGGCGACACTGGCCGCCGGGCCGGAGAGGATAGTCTCTACCGGGCGCTCCCGGGCCAGCTCCTCCGTCATCAGGGTGCCGTCGCCCTTGACCACCATCAGCGGCGCGGCGATGCCGTGGGCGGACAGGACCTCATGCGCGGCGTCCAGCAGGCGCCGGATAACCGGCAGCAAACGGGCGTTGAGCACGGCGGTGTTGAAATGGTTCAGGTAGTTGAGGCGGTTGGCCAGCTCGTGTCCGCAGACCACGGGCAGGTCGGAGCGCTCGCGTATGAGTCGGCGGACGGCCTGCTCGTGAGTGGGATTGCGCACCCCAGCATAGCCGCAGACCGCGAAGGCTTCCACCCCCGCAGCAAGCAACTCCTCGATAGCCTGGCGACACTCGGCCTCGTCGAAGGGCGCGTTCTCCTCGCCGGTGATGGACATGCGCGCGGAGAGGGTGCGCTGGGGGTTCCAGGTGATGCGGGCGTCGGGCTTGCCGTCGGGCGTCATCAGGATCGCGCCAGGGAAGCCGCCCTTGTCCTCGGCAATGGCGTTGGTGGCGAGGGTGGTAGAGAGGGCGACCATGGTGACGCGCTCGGGATGGGCTGCGCACTCGTGCGCTTGGTCCAGGCGAGTGAGGGCCTCGTCGATACCCACCAGCAGATCGCGGTGGGTGGTGGGAGCCTTGGCTTTGGCCAGAACGGTGTCGGTGGCGAAGTCGAAGAGAGCGCAGTCGGTAAAGGTGCCGCCGGCGTCAATCCCCAGGCCCCAGCCGGCGCCGGTGGGACCGGCCGGTTCGGCCTCGACCGGATCCGCCCGCCGGGCCTCCCCGAGCTGCGAGGCCGTGTGCATGGACACTAGAATCCGCTCGTCGGGGACGGCGGCGGAGCGCTGGCCGGGCTGGAGGACGAGAATCTCGGGCCGGTCCCAGTCGCCCTCCAGGAGGGCCCGAAGCAACTCGGTATGCCCCTCCAGGCGAGCGTACTCCCAGCCGAACTCGCGGGCCATGTCCTGGGCGTAGGCGGCGTAGGTCTCGCGGTCGTCCAGGCCGGTGTCGATAAAGCCGGCACGGGTGTAGTTGCCCTTCCAGCTATCGTAGAAGTGGAGGATGGCGCGGGCGTTGTCGGCGCCGTAATGCTCGGCCCACTCGCGGAAACGCGGGTCGTCTTCCTGGTCGCCGGAGTGGCCAAGATGGGAGAAGGGCTGGCGTCCCTGGGGGGCGACCTTCTTCTCGTACCAGCCGGCAGTGAGGTAGAAGGTGCCGGGGTGCTGAGAGAACTGGCGGCGGTACTCGGCGCGGGAGCCGAGAAAGAGGGTGAGGCAGTCGTGGACGCGCGGCAGGACGACCGGGACCTCCCGGGCGATCAGGCCGGCGGTGCCGCGGCCGCAGAGACCGTAGAGCAACGCCACCGCGTCGGCGTCCGCGTCGGCGTCGATAGCGGCCTGGACCTCGCGGCGCAGCTGATCCGGCCGCTCGTGCAGCCCGGCGTCCAACAACTGCAATTCTACCGCCTGGGGCGTATCAGCAATCAACGCGCGCAGTTCGGGTTCAAAGACCCCGCACGCGACAACCTTAAGTTTCATGGCAAGAGAGTCCCTCGTGACAAGACAACGGCATAGGCTGAAAAGCATTCTTAGTATACCAGATGGCGAGGTCGTAAGTCGAAGGTCGTAAGTCGAGAGCCTCCGACCCTCCCACCTTCCCTGTTCCACCTTCCACGTTCCACTCCCGCCACTTCCGACTTTCGACTTCCGACTTCCGACCTCTCCTTGACTCCCCCTCCCCCACCGACGATAATCCGGCTATGAGCAGCGGGGAGCAGGCAACTTCCGGCCCGGTGTTGCGGCCGGTGCGCTATACCATGGGGATCGGCGCGTCCCTGGTGGAGGTGGCCGGGCGCTGGGACCTGGTGCGGGCGCTGGTGCAGCGGGACCTGGCGGTGCGCTACCGCAAATCGGTGCTGGGCGTTTTCTGGTCGCTGCTCACGCCGCTGCTACAGATGGCGATTCTCACCTTCGTGATGAAGTACGCGCTCGGGGTGACCGAACCGAATCTGTCGGTAAAGATCCTGGCGGGGCTGATCGCCTGGGCTTACTTCGAGAACTCGCTGCTGGATTGCGCCGACTGCATCATCAACAACCGCGACCTGGTGAAGAAGATCTACTTCCCGCGCCCGGCCCTGCCCTTGTCCGTAGTGCTGGGCAACACCATCCACTTCGGGCTGTCCTTCGTGGTGCTGATGCTGTGGTTGTTACTGTGGGTGCCGGACTACCGGCCCACGCTGCAGGCGCTGTGGGTGCTGCCGCTGCTGGTGATCCAAGGGCTAATGCTGGCCGGCGCGGGGATGCTGCTGGCGGCCACGCACACCTTCTACCACGACATCAAGTTCGTCCTGGCACAATTGCTGCGCGTGCTGTTCTTCGTGACGCCGGTGATGTACACGGCGGAGACGATCCGGGTCAAGCTGGGCGCCGCGGCGAACTGGCTGGCTCCGACCTACATGTACAACCCCATGGCGACCATCATCGAATCCTACCGCCGCGTCCTCTTCGAGCATCAGCGTCCGGAGATGGTGCTGCTACTGCCGGTGGCGGCGTTTGCCGTGGTGATCTTCCTGGTGGGGTACCGGGTGTTCCTGCGGGCCTCGTGGAGTTTCCCGGAGGCGATCTGACAAAGTGGCAAGTGGAGAGCGGCAGGTGGCAAGCTGCAAGGGGGAGGAGCCGGCGCTGCCGGAAGGGCTGTCGCCGCGCGTACAGACGCTGCTGGGGAGGCGGGAGGAGAGGGAACGGCGACTGGCGGGGAATGAGCCCTCGCAGCCGGAGAAGGAGGAGTACCTCGGGTCAGAGCCCTTCCACGAGGCCTGGCTGGAGCATGCACAGGAACCCTTCTGGGTGCGGCTGGCGTATGCGCAGGCGGCGTGGCGAGCGGCCGTGCAGCCGCGGTTGATTCCGGGGCAGTTGATCCAGGCTACCCCCCCGCCCCGTACGGTCATTTCCTACCCGACCGGCGTTTTTGCCTGGGACTTCTACGTGGACGAAGCGCTGGCGGCGGAGCATCCGGAGACGGCGGAGGTGGCCCGGTACTGGCGGGTGTGGAAAACGCAGCGCCCGGCGCCCGAGCTGCCGGCGGGGACAGACGCGCCGGGGCTGGACGACGCGCTATGGATGGCAGGCATCTGCTGCCACTCGACGCAAGACTATGCACCGGTGTTGGCGGGCGGACTGAACGAATTGCGGCGGCAACTGGCGGAGGCGCGACCCCGGCGCCCGGAGGCGGCGGAGTGGTATGCAGCGGCGGAGATCGCGCTGGAGGGGGTGGCGGGGTACCTGGGCCGCTTCGCGGAAGCCTGTGCCGCGGAGGTAGGCGAGGAGTGGGCGACGCTGGCTGGGGACTATGCGGCGCTAGCTTCCGGGGAGGCGCCCGCTTGCTTCCGGCAGGCATGTCAGTTGTTCTACGCGCTGTTCTTGCTCAATGGCAGCGACTCGCCGGGGCGGATGGATCAGTACCTGTGGCCAGCGCTGGAGCGGGACCTCGCCGCCGGGTTGAGTTGGGAGGACGCCCAGGAGATCAGCGACTGCCTGTACGTGATGCTGGCCGAGCACGTCTGCTACGGGGCCACCCTGGGCGGCCAGTCGCCGGAGGGCGGGGACGCAACCAACGCGCTGACGTGGCTGTGCCTCAACAGCATTCGGCGGCTGCGGCTGCTGTCGCCGCGGACCGCGCTGCGCTGGCACCGGGAGACGCCGGCGGCGCTGCTGGCAGGGGCGGTGGACAGCCTGGCGAGCGGGGCGACCTTTCCCTCGCTAGTGAACGACGAGGCCATGATCCCCGGCCTGCTGCGGCGGGGCGTGCAACCGGAACACGCGCGGGACTACACCTTCTGCGGTTGCGGGCAGACCATCCCCTCGGGACGCGCGTATGGCAGCTACGAGGACCTGATCCTCAACGCCGCCAAGCCGCTGACCTATGCCCTGCACGGTGGCCGGGAGGAGCGGAGTGGGGAGCAGATCGGCCCGGCCTGTCCCCCACCGGAGGCGCTTACCGGCTACGAGGCGCTGGAGGCGGCGGTGTGGGCCCAGGCGGAGCACCTGCTGCGCCTGGGGATCGCAGCGACCGCGGCCTGGCGGCGCTGGGGGGCGCAGCACGTGCCGGACTACCTGCGGTCGCTGTCCACGCATTCGTGCGTGGAGCGGGGCCTCGACTGGCGGGCGGGCGGGGCGGACTACCACGAGGGCATGGTGGATGTGGTGGGGCTGACCACGCTGGCCGACTCGCTGACCGCGATCCGACGAGTGGTGTATGAGGAGAAGCGGGTAACGCTGCCCGAGCTGACGGCGGTGCTGGACCGGGACTGGGAAGGCGCGGAAGACCTCTGGCGGTACTGCCTGCACCGGGCGCCGAAGTTCGGGAACGAAGACCCGGAGGCCGATGAGACGGTGGTGCGGTGGCTGAACCGGCTCAACGACTGGCTGTTCGCGCAACGGACGTACTTCGGGGGGCCGTGGGGGCTGGACATCGTGGGCTGGTCGGGGGCGATGATCTTTGGCGAGCGGACCGGGGCGACGCCCGACGGGCGCCGGGCGGGCGAGGCGCTGGCCGACTGCGCCGGCCCGGCCCAGGGGCGCGATCGGCAAGGGATAACCGCAGCGCTCAACTCGATGCTGAAGCTGTCGCACGAGCGTACCCACGGACCTCTGGCGCTGAGTCTGCGCCTCCCGGAGGACTTAGGCCACAGCCCGGAGGGGCGGGAGAGGATGGTGGCGCTGGTGCGCGGGTACCTGGAGCGGGGCGGGCAGCATCTCCAGATCAGCATGGCCAGCGCCGAGGAGATGCGGGCGGCGCAGGCGGAGCCGCATAAGCACTGGAACCTGCTGGTGCGAGTGGGAGGCTTTAGCGCGCGGTTCGTGACGCTGGAGGCGAGGTTCCAGGAGGATATGATCCGCAGGACGGAGCACGGGGTGTGAGGGGAGGTCGCGAGTCGCGAGTCGCGAGTGGGGAATCCGACCGGAGGTGAGGGCGATGAAGGCGATGGGACTGTTGATGGCGGGAATTGCGCTGATGGTGGCGGCGGGGGCGGCGTGGGGGGAGGCGAAGCCGGAGGAGAAGCTGCCGTTTGACCATTGGGCGTATGACGCCCTGTGCGGAGTCTGGGACGCGATGGAGGGGCTGCCAGCTTCGCCGATCGAGGGTTTCCGGCCAGGCCCGGCCCTGACGCGGGTGGAGTTCGGCAAACTGGTGGATCAGGTGATGCGGGACCTCGCTCCGAGCGAGGGTGCGAATCCGTCGGCGGCGCGGGCGCGGCTGCGCGACCCGGAGAGCGGCCCGAAGGTGGCCCCGATGCTGGGGAAGCTGGTGGCGGAGTTCTGGATGGAGATGGACGTGTCGGGCGACTGGAACGGGGAGGCGCGGCGCCTGCTGTGGCGGTTCCCCGAGGGGCACTGGTTCCACGTGCAGGCGCAGGAACTGCTCCACGCGCCGGTGGCGCGAATGGACGAGAGAGTGCCGTTCGACTCCTGGACCTACTACGCCATTTATAAACTGACAGACCTCGGCGTCGTGATTGGTATTCCCGACGCTACCTTCCGCGGTAATCCCGCCATGACGCGGGGTGGGTTCGCCAGGTTGGTCGGGCTCCTGGTGCGCGAGCTGGTCCAGCCACGCGACCCCGCCCGCGACTACTGGTTAGGCCGGGAGCGACTTGGTACGGACGAGGAGCTTACCGAGATGGTGGCGGTCATCCTCGCGAAGCTTACGCAAGAGTTCTGGCCGGAGTTGATGGTAGTGGC
>JALGSV010000038.1 GCA_029821755.1 Candidatus Zipacnadum vermilionense
ACAGGATTCCGGTGCATGGCCGGGGAAACCGGAGGCAGGGGAGCCAACCCACGAGACGATCAATCATGCCGAGTTCTACGTCAGAGGGAAGGTACACACCAACTGTCTGGAGAATTACTGGTCTCTGGTCAAGCGGTGCGTGAGCGGGACCTATGTCAGCATTGACCCAGCCCATCTCTTCCGCTACCTGGACAGGGAATCGTCGGGAAGCGGCTGACCTATAAGGACCTGATAGGGGCTGAGGCACCGGCGGGCTCACTCGCCAGCGCCGGGGCAGGCGTCGTCGGGCAGTAGAAATGAGCTGTTCTATGGACCAGGGCAAAATGGGGATAAGGGTAACCGGAGGCGATGCCGCCATTTCGTTGGCACCCTTTGCCACCGTCGTTAGCTCGATGCTGTCGCTGCTTCGCGGAGTAGACGACGTGATTGCCGGTAGCCAAGAAGGAAAGATCGAGTGGCACATCGAGTCTGTTTCCATGAGCAGCCCCCTATGTCTGACTATCGGCGCACCGCCCGGCTACGGCGCGAGGGCGGACCATGTGATGTGCGGTCTGGCTGCCGATGTTAGGTCGCTTGACCAAGCAGCGTTACCGCCCCGGTACTTGAATGAACCCCACATGGAGGCGCTCAAGAAGATGGTATCGGCTCTGGATGGTCTTGCGATGATTGAGATTGAGAGTTCTGACTTGGTGGTGGTTCCCACCGCGAGGATAGTCGCTAACGTGAACGAGGTCATTAGGCCTTACGAGACGAACGCGACCATTGAGGGGGTATTGCAGTTGGTGAACCTCCACAACCCGCAGGAGAAAGTATTCAAGATCTACGACATTCTCACCGGAGAGGGAGTTCGCGGCGTATTCGCTGATGAGCAATGGGATTCCGTCCATGACCATATCGGGAAGAGGGTCATCGTTTCGGGAAGCATGACGTATCATCGGGATGGTCGGCCCAAGGAAATGAAACTCTCGGCTCTAGAGGAAGCGAATGCATATCCGACCCTCTTCTTCCAGGGCCCGCCCATAGATATTACCGGGGGCGTAGACCCCGCCGACTACATAGAAACGCTACGTGAAGATGAGTAAGACGAAACTGATCTACTGGGACAGTTGTATCTTCCTGGACGCCATCCAGCAGGTTTCGGCTTGGCGAACGATCCTCTCTGGGCTCATCGGTGACGCCCAGAGCGGCAAGGTACATATAGTGACATCGGCGTTCACGTTAGTAGAGGTGGCGCGAACCTGCAAGGCCGACCCGACGACGCCTCTGTCGCGAGATGACCCGGCGATCTCGGGGTTCTTCGACAGTTCCTTCATCAGCGTGCGCCAGTTGGATAAAGCCATTGCGACAAAAGCGCGGCAGATCATGCGGGCTCATCCCACTATCAAGCCCGCAGATGCGGTTCACGTAGCGACCGCAGTTGATGTCTATGTAGCCGAGATGCACACTCGCGACGGCGCAAGGAAGTCACGAGGGCTCATTCCCAAGAGCAGACAGATAGATGGGCTGGTAATCTGTGAGCCCAACATAAGCCAACTTGTGATGACGGAGGTAGCTCCAACTGATGCGGGGGGCGACGGGGGGGAAGATGATGACTGCACCTAAGATGACCGTTCCGCCGACCGAGGGCGCGACACCGTTCGCGAAGTTCGAGAACGCCCTGAAGGTGGTCCTGCGGGCACCCAAGCCCGCAAAGAAGGACGGCAAGCGCAAGCCAGCGGACAAGTAGCCAATAACCTTCATCTATCAACACGAAGGCCAGCGATCCCTCGCTGGCCTTTTCCGTGGACAGTGACACGAGAAGACGCTTGGTGAGTCAAGCGTATTCTTGCCTTTTGGAGCGGGTGTAAGAGGTGCGGGTGCCTTCGTAGGGGCGAATGTTGGGCGCTTCTGAGCGCACAACATCCGCCCGCGACTGCCGAGTACCTGGGTGTCCGCAGGGCTTCCCGCGGCCGCGGGCGGATGTTTCGCGGGATACGGCCTCGCGAAACATTCGCCCCTACGGCTCGCTGGGTGAGTACCATCCCACAGGAGACCAAACCATGATCGACCTGGAGAAACGGGCGCGGATCATGAAGCGGTCAATGGACTTGGGACACTGCATCTGCAACCCCAAGAAGCCGTGCCCCTGCGACGTGTTCCGGGAGAAGAGCGTGTGCCTGTGCGCGGGGGAACGGTTGGAGGAGCCGCCGAGGGAGCAGGTCCGCCTGACGGCGCTGGTCGAGAACGCCGGGTGCGCCTCCAAGATCAGCCAGGACGACCTGCGGCGGGTGCTGGCCGGCCTGCCGCCGCTGGCCGACCCGCACGTGGTGGTCAGTGCCGAGACACGCGATGACGCCGCAGTGTACCGGATGGACGAGGGACCGGCGCTGGTGCTGACCGTGGATGTGTTCACCCCGAACGTGGACGATCCGTACACCTTCGGGCAGGTCGCGGCGGCCAACTCGGTGAGCGATGTCTACGCGATGGGCGGGCGGCCGCACGCGGAGAGAATAGAGACTCATTCCCCCGCCAACCATGCCCCTCGACAAACCCCACGTGATCATCTGCACCGCCGGGCATATTGACCATGGCAAGACCGCCTTGGTCAAGGCGCTGACGGGTGTGGATGCGGATACGCTCCCGGAGGAGAAGGCGCGGGGGATGACGATTGAGCTGGGGTTCGTCTTCCTCGAGGACTCGGGGCTGGACAGGCAGATCGTCTTCATCGACGTCCCCGGGCACGAGCGTTTCATCAAGACTATGGTCGCCGGGGCGGGGCATGTGGATGGGGCACTGCTGGTGGTGGCGGCCGATGAGGGGGTCAGTGCCCAGACGCGGGAGCACCTGGACCTGCTGGAGCTGCTAGGGACGCCGCGGGGGCTAGTGGCGCTGACCAAGGCGGATCTGCCCGAAGAGGCGCGGAGGGAGGAGGTGCGAGGGCAGGTGCAAGCGCTGGTGGAGGGGACATTTCTGGAGGGCGCACCGGTGCTGGCGGTCTCGGCGGTTACAGGGGAGAATGTGGAGGAAGTGCGGGAGGCGCTGGTGGAGATGACGGCGTTGGCCGTCTCCCGGCCCGACAACGGGGTCTTCCGGATGCCGGTGGATAGGGTCTTTGCGCGACATGGGTTTGGGGCGGTAGTCGCGGGGACCGTGCTGTCGGGGACGGTGCGGGTGGGGGACCGGGTGGAGGTGCTACCCGCCGGCCTCGTGGCCCGGGTGCGGGGGGTGCAGGTGCATCACCAGTCCGTGGAGGACTCGCGGGCGGGGCTGCGGACGGCGCTGAACCTGCAGGGGGTGGCGAAAGAAGCGCTGCACCGGGGGCAGACGGTGGCAGCGCCGGGAGCGTGGTGACCGACGCAGCGACTGGATGTGAGGATGCGACTACTGGTGCGGCGGCGGGAGGCGCTCAAGAATCGGGCGCGGCTGCGGGTACATGTGGGGACCCATGAGATCATCTGTCGCGTAGCCTTGCTGGATAGGGAGGAGCTGGCGCCGGGCGAGTCGGCGCCGGTGCAACTGCTGCTGGAGGCGCCGACGGTGGCGCTGCCGGGTGACCGGTTTGCCGTGCGGACCTTCTCGCCCCTGGCGACGGTGGGGGGCGGGGTGGTGCTGGACGCCAGGCCGGACAAGCACCGGCGGAAGAACGAGGCGGTGCTGAAGTCGCTGCAGCGGCTGCAGGGGACGCCGGATGAGGTAGTGGCGGAATTCTTCCGACTGGCCGCGTCAGCGGCTCCCACCGCCGGGGAGGTGGCGCGGCGGGCGGCGCGGCGCGGAGAGCAAGTGGCGGCGCTGGCGGAGGGTCTGGCAAAGGCGGGGAGTCTGGTGGCTCTCCCGGCGGGCGGAGAGGAGGCGCAGTACCTACATGAGGAGG
This sequence comes from Candidatus Zipacnadum vermilionense, assembly GCA_029821755.1. GTDB lineage: Bacteria > Armatimonadota > Zipacnadia > Zipacnadales > Zipacnadaceae > Zipacnadum > Zipacnadum vermilionense. The sequence continues at coordinate 3,851 of JALGSV010000038.1, forward strand.
CCTTCCGGGCGCTGGGGGCGCTGCTGGGAGCGCTGCAGGGGTTCTTCCGGGAGAACCCGTATCGGCTGTGCATGGCGGCGGCGGACCTGCAGGCGCGGCTGCGCTGGGAGGCTGAGGCGGTAGTAGTGGGGGCGGTGATGATGGACCTGGAACGGGAGGGGCGGCTGAAGCTCGATGGCAATAAAGTGTCAATCCCTAAGCGGCGGGTGAAGCTGCCGGCGGGCGAGGGGGAGATGCTGCAGCGAATCGAGAGCGCCTTCCGCGAGGGCGGGTTGACGCCGCCCGCGGAGGAGGAGGTGCGAGAGCGGCTGGCGGTGAAGGCGGACGCGTGGGAGCGCCTGGTGGGGTTGCTGGTAGACGGCGAACGGCTGGTGCGAGTGGGGGACCGGGTGATTTACCATCGAGACTACTACCGGGCGGCGCGGGAGGCCGTAGAACGAGCTCTGGCGGAACGCGGCGGCGTCACGGTAGCGGAGCTCCGCGACGGCCTGGGAGTGTCAAGGAAATATGCCTTGGCGCTGCTGGAGCATTTTGACAGTATCAACCTGACGAGGCGTGAAGGGGAGAGGCATGTGAGGAGATAGAGCGGGGGGATTTGGGTCCCGGTGGGTCTCCTGGGCTTCAAACCCAGTGTGGGGTCTGCAAAGGTCCCGGGTGGGTTCGACTCCCACATCCTCCCGCCAAAGGGAAGTTGAGAGTCGAGGGTCAGAAGTCGGTGGAGGGGGAACGGGTCAATTGGTCCCGAAGGGGCGCAGTGGATTGCGCCCCTACTTGCGTAAAGGATGATCTGATGAAGCACTCGCGCGGGTTGGTCGCTGCGGCTTTCGTCTTGGCGGTGTCTTCCGTACTCGCCGCTCCCCCGGCTTTCGATGACGGGCAGGCGCGGCCGGCTACGCGGACTTTCTCGCTACACGAGTGGCTAGAGCACAACTACAGCGACGAACTAGTCAGCTTCCCCGTGACTTTCGCCGCGGGGGAGTGCCGCAAGGACTCACTGCGGCTGGTTGATGATCTGGGCGGAGCAGAGGTGCAGTTCCAGCTCTCCGAGGTCGAGACCGACACGGCTGGGGTGGGGCTGCTCTCGGCGAAGGTGTGGTTTTGGGTGGACGAGCTTCCGGCCATGGGGCAGCGGACCTACACGCTGTATGGGGGGCGCTCGGGGCAGTTCCGCGCGCCCCAGACTGAGAGGTCGCTGATCCAGTGGAACCTTCTGGGGGGCGAGACGGTGGAAGTGACCAACGGGGTCTTCTCCCTGCGGCTGGCGGGGAACGCCAACTTCGCCACCCCGAAACGGGCCTCAGAGGTGGGCGGGCCGCTACGGGGATGGAAGGGAGCGGACGGGGTCTGGCGCGGGGCCGGGGATTTGATGGTGGAGTCGCCAGTCGTCTCGCACTCCTTCCGCGTCGTCGAGGAGGGGTCCCTGTGGACGACCGTGGCCTGCCGGATACAGTTCGCCTCCCCTCCGGGGACGGGCGGGACGCAGGTTGGGCCGTACTACGAGATGCGCTTCCAGCTCTTCCCGGGCCGCGACTTCTGCCGGGTGACCGAGAAAAGCGACTTTCCGCTGCGCTTGCAGCCGATGGTGCGGGACGTGACCACGATTCTGCCCGATCCCGAGGACACCAGCAACATCCGCACCGTGCCCTGCCCGGCGGACAACTTCCTCATCAACTGCGATAAGGACTGGAAGGCCGACCGGATGTACACGCACCTGGTCTTCAGCACGGCCTTTGTCAATCACCCACTAAGGCCCGACCAACTGCGGGTAAATACGGCGATTCGGCCGACGCTGCCGTATATGAACGGCGGGTGGTTTGCCACGTATTCGACACAGGGGCAGGACCTGCTGGGGATCGTGGGAGTGGACGCTAGCCACTGGCAATACCCGGACAACTCGGCGCACTTCACCGCGGGGACGCCCGGGCGTGATACGGACATCATGTTCGTTAACGAGCCGGGCCGGGGCGCCTACTTCCGCTTGCCGCTGGCGCGGATGGAGCGTCACTGGCTGCTGGCGGTCACCACCAAGGAGAAGGTCGTGAAAGACGCGGTCTGGGTGGGAGCCCAAAAGAAGAAGAGCAACATGAGCTTCTTCGCCGACCGCATCGAGCCGGAGACCTGCTACCTGTGGCAACTGCGTTATCAGTGGGGCGACCTGCCGCTGAACAAGGTCAAGGACTGGATCCTGGACTGGGACGAGCCACAGGGCGATCACCCGAACCTGTTCCCCGAGGCCAGGGACCGGGAGGCGGTACTGCGTAACGTGGAGGCGTTGCCGGGGCTGAAGAAGCACTGGGACCAGATGTACAACTCGTCGGAGTATCTGAAGTATCTCAAGACGGGCAACTATGAGTACAAGCCGCCCTTTGATCCCTTCAGCGGAATTGGCTGCGTGAGAGAGAACCTGAGTCAAGGGTTCAACGCGTACATCTACGTGCTGAGCACCGGGCAGTACGTGCCGGGGATGATCCAGTTCTGCGACATCGTGGCACCGGGGATGTCGGCGGGGGACTGGAAGCGCATGTGCCGGTTCGCGCTGGCGGGGACGTACCTGCTGGCGGATGACGACTACTGGCAGTACACCTATGTGCGAGGGGAGACGACCTACCTGCCCAACTTCAACACCTGCCGCTGGTACGGGGTAGGGATGGCGGGGCTGTTCTTCAAGAATCATCCAGAGTCGCAGAAGTGGATCGACTTCTCGCGTTACTACCTGGAGAAGGAGTTCGACTACCACATCTCCCCGGACGGCGTGGGGGCGGAGAACGTGGGCAACTACTATCCCTTCGCCTGGCGGATGATGACGCAGCTCATCCGGCTTTACAACGAGCGGGGCATCGCCGACTATCGGCAGGACCCCAAGTACCTGGCCGGGGCGCGGTTCTGGCTGGACGTATTGACCCCCCGGGACGTCCGCTTTGAGCAGCCGCGGCGGATGTTGCCGCCGATCGGCAATCACCCGTACTCGGCGCCGGGCTTCGGGTTGCACGAGTGGAACGCCAACACCTTCGAGAAGATCGAGCCGGAGCTGTCGGCCTGGAGTCACTGGGCGTGGCTCGAGTCAGGGCAGCCGGCCGACCACCACCACCTGGTGCCCTTCAACATGTTCTACGCCAGCCCGACCTTTGATGCCAAGACCCCGCCGCTGCAGAGCAAGCCGCTGGAGGCCTTCGGCTACATCTTCCGCAACCACTTCCCCAGCGACAAAGAGACCTACATGTCGTTCAAGTGCGGGAACTTCTTCTACCACCACGACGGAGATGAGGGGTCGTTCCACATGTACGGTAAGGGGGTGCCCCTAGCCTGCGACGGGATGGAGCTAATCGGGTACACCAAGCCCAACGTGCATAACATGGTGGAGATTCCCGAGCCGGAGGCGAGTGGCGACGCCTGGGTGACGCCGCGTGGTGGGGAGATTGTGGGGCACCTGGAGTCGCCGGTGGTGGACTGGGCGGCGGGGTTCTTCGCCAAGGAGAGAACTCGCAAGGCCGAGTACGTCGTGTCCAAGCTCCACACCACCGACTGGCGCCGCGATCTTATGCTGATTAAGTCGCCGGACCCGGAGGGAGCAGAGTACTTCGTAGTGGCTGACCACATGAGCGGACCAGACGACTCCATCTGGAATCTGGACGTGCACAGCGAGGAGCCAACTGTCGAGATGGTCGGGGGCCTACCGACGGTGCGCTACCCGGGTATCCGCAAGCCGGAGTTCAACGTCGGGTTGGACGTTGTCTTCGTCACTCCGACCGCGCCGGCGATCGAGAAGGTGAAGGGGACCATCAACGAGGACTACCTGGGAATGTTCCCCATTGTGGAGCACTGGTTCATTCGCTCGCCGCGGGGGCCGAACGAGGATACGCTGGCGGTGCTCTACCCGCGCCGTCCGAACGAACCGGAGCCGAAGGTGACCTCCATCCTCGGCGGGCGGGGGTGCATCGTGGAGCACGGCGAGGGGCGAGACATAGTCATCGCTTCCCCGGTCCCGGTGACCTACAACGAGGGCGGTGTGGAGTTCAGCGGACGGTATGCCGTGATCCGCGACCGAGCCGGGAATCGGTCGATTACGCTGCTGGAGGGGACGAGACTGGCGTATGACGGGAAGGTGCTGACGGAGAAGGGAAGTCTCTAACCTCGCCCCGCGTACGCAGGCGTGCGCTTGACCCCCTCTCGCTCGCGGGAGAGGGAGAATAGAACAGTAGACAGGAGCCAATTGATGAACCGTTGCCTTGCCTCGTTCGTGACCGTCCTGATTGTGCTAGCCGTCCCCGGCCTGACCGCCGAGCAGATGCTGTTCCGAGACGACTTCGCTTCGGCGCGGTCCCGGGAGGGGTGGACGCTGCAACCGCCCATGAGCGGATTGGGGCCGATTGCGCGGAATGGGGCGTGGGCCGTAGAGAGAGGGGCGCTGGTGGCTACCGGCGCCGCGGCCCCGTGGACGGTGCGGACGGCGGGGGATCCCGACTGGACGGACTACCAACTGGCGGTCAAAGTCACCATCCGCCAGCCGGGGCCGAAGGCCGACTACCCGGTTTTCCATGGGGAGTTCGACCGCTACTTGCCGCGGGAGGAGTTCCCGCCGCTGTGCGACCATACCGGGCAGTACCGCTTCCGCTACTACGCGGGAGAGTTCGACTGGGGCTCGGAGGCGGCGGTGCTGGTGCGCTACCGGGACCGGAACGACTGCTACCGCGTGCAACTGTCCACCGAGTACCAGGAGATCATCCTGTGGCATGGCGTGGGCGGATACCTGCAGGTGGTGCCGTGGAAACTGGAGGCGGGCAAGGCGTATGACCTGCGGGTGAAGGCGCAGGGGGCGCGGCTGCAGGTGCTGGTGGATGGGAAGCGAGCTATTGACTACTGGCACGAGGCGCTGCCCACGCTGGCGGGCGGGATTGGGCTGGCGGCCTACAACTCGACCGTCGCCTTCTCAGACGTAGCGGTGACGCCTTTGCCTCCCGCTGGACCCCAGCCCCCGCACCAGGCCCGCTTCGCCCTGCGCCCTTGGCGGACGCTAACCTGGCTTTTCGACGGCAACGAACCGATCACGCTGCTGGAAAAGAATCGGGCGGATCTCGAGAGCTACGTAAAGGACTCGCTGTTCTACTTCTTTGTGAAGTTGCGGCCGGGGTATCGGCCGGAATATCAATGCTGGATTGCGGCGCTGATCGGGGGCCAGGCGACGCAACTGCAGGGCGAGGAGAGCGACATCAAGCTGACGGGCGTAGGGACGGACCGCTTGACGATGCAGTTTGACACCGCCATGCCGGACGGGTCGCTCAAGGTGCACCATACCGACGTGGTCTCCTACGATCGCATTCGGGGTACCTACCGGCATGACCTGCAGAGCGACCTGGCCTTTGTCCGGGACACGACCATTTCCATCCTGGAGTTCTTCGACCCCCTCACCTATAACAACAAGGAGCCGGGGCGCGGGGTCAAGTACACGTGGCTACCCGCGGGGCATCAGTGGATGGTGATCACGGGGGAGGACGGCACGCTGTACCGGATGCCCATTTCGCAGGCCGTGTCCCTGGTCAACAGCTGGTACGGTACGCCGGACCACTCCCTCTGGATGTTCTACCCCGACCGCGCCGTCTGTCCGGTGTTTGAGACCTCCACGCCGGGAGAGAAGACTTACTACGAGGTCTGCCACTGGGGATACGACTGGCACCAGCGGTTCATGTGGAACGCGGAACCGCGCGTCTTCAAGGCTGGGGATACCTTCACCGTCAAGTACGCCCTCGCCGGCTATCGGCCGGAGGAGGGGGAGAAGCTGTTCCTGGCGTCCAAGCTGCACCCCAAAAGCGATGACCCCGAGGCCATCAAACGCAACGTCTTCCTCACCGTCCCTAGCGCCTATGCCTTCCCGGTGTGTGACCCGGCGGGGAACGACTTCAAGGAACTGGAGACCGCGCGGAAGCCTTACGTGGGGTGGCAGTGGACGGGCGACTACGAGATGGACCGCGAAGTGGGGCACGGAGACAACTACTCGCTGCGCCTGGCCGGCCCGGCCTCGGTGACGGGGATGTTCTACCACCACATGCTGGACTCGTACGAGAAGCGCTACCTGTGTAGCTTCTGGGTCAAGACCCAGGGGGTCAAGGGGCATGTGGTGGCCAAGCTGAAGTACTCCTTCGGTCCGGAGCCCTGCGACACGCTGGACCTGGGACTGTCGGGGGACAACGACTGGACGCAAGTCGCCTTTGTGAGCACCGTACCGATCGCGACGATCAAGACCTACGACTCCTCGGACTTTATCTTGAGTCTGGAGGGAACGGGTAGGGTGTGGCTCGACGACTGGTCGGTGCGGCCTCTGGCTGACGATGAGCAACCCAGGGAACTGCGGCCCACACCCACCCCTACCCAGCCGGTCCTGTCGCCTGACTACCTGCTATACCTGCGGGCGGACGAGGGGGTGGGGACATCCTGCTTCGACAGCAGCGGGCACGGAAACAACGCCAAGCTGCACGGCGTGAGTTGGGTGCAGAGCGGGAGGCGAGCGGTGCTGCGTTTTGAGGATGAGGCCTGCGCGTTCATCCCCAACTTGTCGCCGGAGCTGCAGATTCAGAAAGACGGTCTGTACTCGGGCGCGGGGCTGAGCATTGACGCCTGGGTGCGCCCGGCGGCGGGGAAGGGCGGGGGGAGCATTGTCGGGATGCTCAACTCGCCGTGGCTCTACCTAAGCGCTGCCGGCGACAAGTTCACGCTCAACTTCGCCGTAACCGTAGCGGGCAAGGGCGCGACGCTCAGTGCCCCGGCGACGGTCCCCGCTGACCAGTGGACCCACGTAGCGGCGACAGTGGGGGAGGACAACGTGGCGCGGCTGTATGTAGGCGGCAAGCAGGTGGCGGAGCAGGTACTGGCGGGGAAGATTGGGTACAGTGCTTGGTACCAGGCGATCAGCCTGGGGACGTATGGGAAGATATACGGGAACTACTATACCGGGGACCTGGCGGAGGTGCGGTGGTGGACTCGGGCGGCGACCGCAGCAGAGATAGCGGCAGCGGCAGCTACGGCGCCCTAGGGTGCCATGTTAAGGAGTGATCCTCGTGTCCTGGACCTATCTGCTACTCATGACTACGGTGTGCGTGGCGCTGCTGGTGTCCGGCGCCTGGGCGGCCGACCAGCCGCTATTCCAGGACGACTTCCGCACTTCCCGGTCCCTGCGAGACTGGGCCTTGCTGCCGCCGGTGGATGCCCTGGGGCCGATCCCGGGTAATGGGGAGTGGAAGGTGGGTCAGGGCGCGCTGGTCGCTACGGGAACGGCGAAACCGTGGACCATCCGGACCGCCGGGGACGCGACCTGGGGAGACTATAAGGTCTCGGCGCAGGTGACCATCCAGAAGCCTGGGCCGAAGTCGGACTTCCCGATCTTCCACGCGGAGTGGGACCGGTACTTGCCGCGAGAGTGGTTCCCCCCGCTGTGCGACCACACCGGGCAGTATCGCTTCCGCTACTACGCCGGGGAGTTTGATTGGGGCTCGGACGCCGGGGTCTGGTTCCGCTATCAGGACCGGGAAAACTGCTACCGGGTGCAACTGTCCAACGAGTACCAGGAGATGATCCTGTGGCACGGGATCGGTGGGTATCTGGCCGTGGTTCCGTGCAAGGTGGAGCCGGGCAAGGCGTACAAGCTGGAAATTCTGGCGCAGGGGCCGCACCTCCAGGTGCTCCTGAACGGGAAGAAGAAGATTGACTACTGGCATGAGTGCCTGCCGACGCTGACCGGGAAGATCGGGGTGGGGGCGTATCAGGCGACGGCAGCCTTCGACAACGTAAGCGTAGCCGCCCTTCCCCCTCCTCCGGCTACCCCCCAGCACCAGGCGAACTTCAGTACGCGGCAGTGGCGGGGGACGCGGTGGATCTTCGACGGAGGCGAGCCGATCGTGCTGCTGGAAAAGGGGCGCCCCCAGCCGGAGCCGGGGTACTGCACGGAGATGCTCTCGTACTACTTCGTGAAGCTGCGACCGGGGTATCGGCCCATGTACCAGGCGTGGGTCGGGGTCAGGCCGGACTATCCGGAGAGCTCCGGAAACGCGCTGGTCGGGACCGTGGACGACATCGCGACCACCGGCGAGAACAGCGACGAGCTGGCCATCACCTTCAACACCGCCCAGCTCGGGGGGACGATGAAGGCGGTAAACACCGACACTCTTACATACGACGCGGTACGAGGGACCTACCGGCACGATATGGTGAACCAGATCACCTGGCTACAAGAGGCCAAGATGCCCTTCCTGGAGTTCTGTGACCCGCTAACCTATAACAACAAGGAGCCGGGGCTGAGCAACAAGTACCGGTGGCTGCCCGCGGGGCACCAGTGGGGCGTTTTCCTGAACGAGGACGACACCATCCGGCGGCACCCGATCTCCCAGTCCCTGAACATGGAGGGGCAGAACAACTGGTACACCAACCCCGGACACTCCTACTGGGTGCTGACGCCGGATCGAGCGGTGTGTCCCGCCTGGGAGCACCTGACGCCGGAGATGAAGTGCAACATCGGCGTCTGCCACTGGGGCTATGACTGGCACCAGTACGTCTACTGGGGCTGGGACAAGCAGCGGACCTTCCAGCCAGGCGAGGAGTACACCGTCCACTACGTGATGACCGGATACACCCCCGCGGAGGGGGAGAAGTTGTTCCTGGCTTCCACCTTACACCCAGCCGTGGAGAATCCTGAGCCCGAGGGCAAGCACTTCGGCTTCCTGCAGGTCCCCAGCGAGTTGTCCTACCCCGTGGTGGAGCCAGCCGGGACCAGCTTCGACAAGCTCTACGACGCCCGGGTGCCGTACATCGGGTGGCAGTGGTACGGGGACTACGACAACGAGCGGCAGGTGGGCCGGACGGACCGGTACTCGATGCGGATCGACGGTCCCGCCAAGGTCAACGGACAGTTCTACCACCACATGATAGACGGGAACGCCCAGCGCTACTTGTGCACCTTCTGGCTCAATACGAAGGGCGTAAGGGGGCCGGCGCCTGTGGCGGTGCTGCAGTACCCCTGGAATGAGAAACTCCACAAGGACATCATCGACACGGGACTGGTGGGAGACAACGACTGGACGGAGTTCTCCTTCATCACCACGGTGCCGGTGATCACCGCCGAGACCTATGACTCCAGCGAATTCAACTTGGAATGCCGGGGCGTGGGGACGGTGTGGCTGGATGACTGGTCAGTAAGGCCGCTGGCCGACGACGAGCAGGTTGCCGAGAAGCGAGGCGGGGCGCTGCCGGTCTCTGAGACGATGTCAGCTGACTTCTTGCTGGACCTGCCCTGCACCGAGGGAGCCGGTCAGTCCTTATGGGATGCCAGCGGGCACAACAACAACGGGAAGGCGCACTCCGTGACCTGGGTCAAGGCGGGGGACCGCTGGGCCCTACACTTCGATGGCAAGGACTCGGCGGCGTACGTCCCGCTGCCCTCGCCGGAGCTGAAGCCGGGGGAGAAGGGGGCGTACCAGCAGGAGGGACTGACGCTGGAGGCCTGGGTGCGACCGACGGCCAAGATGCCGGGCGGGGCCATCCTGGGATACGGGAACTCACCGATTATCCAACTGCAGGCGAACGGAGACAACTTCCAGGCGATCTTCGGGTGTGGAGACGATAGCAAGGGATACACCCAACTGCTCTCGAAGCCTGAGATCGTAGCGGAGCAATGGGCCCATGTGGCGGCGACGATCTCGCCCGATGGTCATGCCCGGCTGTACGTGAACGGCAACCTGGCCGAGGACAAAGTGATGGGCGGGAAGATCAACTTCACCTCGTGGTACCCGGCGATCAGCATCGGTAACTACGGGAAGATGGGCAGTCTGTACGCGGGGGACCTGACCGGCCTGCGTTGGTGGAGCCGAGCGGCGACGGAGGAAGAGATAGTGGCGGCGCGGGGGAAGGACAGGCCGGGGTAGGCTCGCAGGACAAAGACTGAGTCACTGACCTTCTCATGTTGGCAAGTGCGTCGCCGACCGCGGAGCCTCACCCCCTACCCCCTCCCCTTGCAGGGGAGGGGGAGACAGAGAGAAGGGACGGCTCGCCCGGCATCACGATAGGGAGACGATTTCCACATGACCAGACTGCTCTGTTCGCTCTCGATCGCCATTCTACTCGCGGCCTCACTGGCCGCGTTGCCCGCGCACGCCGCTGACCGGAAGCCAGCCATCCTCGCCGCGCTGGTCTATGCAGAACAGGGCCGGCCCTGGATGAAGGAACTGCAGAAGCAGGGGTACGAGGTGCAGGTGCTCGCGAGCCCGCGGGACCTGACCTGGGACCTGCTCCAGCAGTTCAACGTGCTGCTGGTGGCGGACTTCCCCATTGACCCGGAAGGGACGCATCCGGGCCCGAATGTGCTGTGGCCGCAACATGCGGCGGTGTGGCAAGAAGCGGTGACGCGGTTCGTCGCGGAGGGCGGCGGCGTGCTACTAATGGGCTCGGCGCAGGGGGGCGATACGGTCGGGGGCGCGAAGACGCAGCACCTGGTCAACGAACTGCTGGCCCCTGCCGGCGGACAGGTACTCTTCGAGAAGGTTCTGGACCCCAAGCACTCCTGGGTGCAGCCGCGCAAGATCGCATGGCGCTACGGCTGGACGACCAACCTCGCCGAATCGCCGCTCACTGAGGGGCTGGGGGCGGTGTACTACCCGGAGCAGGCGTTCATGTACAGCCCGGTGTCGGCGGCGCTCAAGGTGAGTCCAGAGTGGCAGGTGCTGGTGCGGGGGATGGACTCGGCGGCCAGCCATGGGCCGAGCTATCCGGGGGCGATTCACGCCCCGTCCTTCCTGGAGGCGACGCCGGGGACCTATCCCACCGCTCCGCCGTTGATCGCCACCCGGCAAATGGGCGAGGGGCGCATGGCGGCTTCGGGGATCAGCCACTTCATGTCGCTGCTGTGGCAGGAGCATCCGGCGGCGGAGGATATCTGCATCAGCCGGGGAGACGGGGTGACCCCCAGTGACCTGGGGAAGCTGCTGTCCAACCTGTATGGCTGGCTGGCCCAGCCGTCGCTTCAGGCGGACAACCTGGGCGGTTTCGCGGCCCCACCCCCGGAGGCGGGGAAGCTACCGAGCGACTGGGGCGAGGTGAAGCCGATCGACTGGGCTGGGGTCAAGATCGGGGAGCAATCGCAGGCGCTGGTGGGGATGATTGGCGCGCATACGGCCGCGGGGGGCGGGAAGGGTACGGTGGCGGAGTGGGCAGTGGCGGCGCAGGCGGCCGGGCTGGACTGGTTGGCCTTCACCGAAGACTTTACCCAAATGACGCAGCCGAAATGGGAGAAGCTGCGGGAGGACTGCAAGGCGGCGACGGACGATGACTTCCTGGCTGTGCCCGGAATCGAGATCTACGACGTGGGGGGGAACCGCTGGGTGCAGTTCGGCACCAGCGTGCGCTGGTGGCCGCAGGAGTGGCTGAGCGCGGACGGAAAGAAGATCAAGGACGCGCAGAATTTCTGCCTCAGCCAGAACCTGGCCCCAACTACCCCGATCTGCGTCAAGACCAACCCCCATCCGCCGTGGTCGTATCGCTTCCTGAGTACCTTCTCCGTCTTCACCGGAGAGCGTGGCAAGACTATTGACGAGTCGCTGGAGGGCTATCTGATTGACCAGGAACAGGAGAATGAGCTACAGCCGGTAGCGGTCAACCTGATGTACGACCCCTTGGAGCTGGGCCAGTCCGGCGGGTTCTTCCGGACATACCTGCGCGGTTCGGCCGCGCAGGCGCGCAACTGGTTCAATGAGCCCAACTGGCGCCCCTCGACCAGCTACGTCTCCGACGGCCCCCGAATTCAGGCGTGGGAGGGCTACAACCTCACCCGGTCGACACTGGGGGAGTACTATGTTCCAGGGACGGAGCGCTGGCGCGTGCGGCTTAAGGTGCGGGCGGAGGCAGGGCTGAAGGAGGTCCGCATCTACGATGGAACGGAGCTCTACGCGCGCTACCTGCCGGAAGGCCCGGAGTGCGATCTGACGGTGGCCGGCCTGCACGACCGCTCGCGGCGGCTGGTGGCGGTGGTGACCGATCAGCAGGGCGGACAGGCAGTGACGCACTGCCTCCTGGTCGTGGATTTCCTCGGCCGGCTGCAGATGTGCGGCGATCGCAACAACACCATGCCCAACTCGATTATCCGCGAGGAGAGCGGGCCGGTCATCATGGGTGTTCCGGCGACCATGCAGGACAAGGGGCGCTGGCCCAACCTGATCGCACGCCCGATGGTCGACTGGTGGTACATGGGGTTGTCGGGATGGGACGGGGGGTTCGGGTGGTCGGGGTTCGGGGCGACGCCCACAGTAGCCTTGGAGGGCTGGAAGGGGCAGGGGTTCTACTTCGGCCGTACGGGGAGCGTCGTGGTCGGCAAAGACGTGATAATCCAGAACTGGAGACTGGAGAACGAATACCTGCCCGTGCCCGGCGGGAACCTGCCGGCCACTATCAACCTGACCCCCTACATACCCTTCCAGCCGTTGGAGCCGTTCACGGCCGAGGTGCGCGAGGTGGCGCTGGTCAAGCGAGCGTATGACCTCTCGATGACTGTGGTGGAGGGGACGCTCCGGTTCAAGCGCGACGTCGTCTTCGACCCGCAGGCGGCGGCGAGCCTGCAGTTGGGCCAGATGTGGCCGACGCCGAGGGCAGGGGAGTACGACCACTTCGCTTTCTCCTTGCCGGGAGTGCGGACGATCGCCGGGTTGCTGCCTGCGAAGGACAAGCCCTTCACCTTCGACGGGCCGGTCCCGCCGGGGTCGTACTACGCGATCTACCCCTGCCTGACCGGGGCGCAGGGGCTGATGGTGCTGGATGAGGGCTATAGCATGCGCGTGGAGGGTGCGGAGAACTGGGTGCGGGGCTTCGTCAACCAATCGCGCCCCGGCGAGAAGATCACGGCGGGGACGGTGCTGCGATACCGCTTCCTGTGTTTGGTAGGCGACTATGACGGCCCGGCGACTAACGCCGAGATCGAGTGGGTACGGGAGAGCTTGGGTGTCACCGGCAAGCCGGCCTACGAAGTGCAAGCGCAACAGGGAAAGGTTAGGGATACGCGACTGTTCCTGGATCTGGAGGCGCAGGAAGGTGGGTTCACGGGGCTTCTCCAGAAGACTACCACCCGGCGGCTGCCGCAGCGGCTACCGATTCGCGTCTACGGCCTCAACCCCAACTGGTCGGCGGCGGTGTGGGATCGGCAGGCCAAGACGCTGGAGCCCTTCGGCGTCGGCGACGGCGTGGGGTATGCCTCGGTGGACCTGGACAAGGGGCCGGCGGACGTCTACATCGGGAATCTAGTGACCTGCAACCAGCCGGCGATGAGGCTGTGGGTGTTGGAGGAGGGGCCGGACCGGGTGAAGGTAGTGGCGCAGAACCCGACGGACAAGGAGCTAGCGACGACGGTGAAGTCCGGGGCGGGGTACGATCGGGTGCCGGCGTTCGCCGAGACGGTCACGGTCCCGGCGGGGGGGCAGGTGGAGTTTGGGGTGGGCAAGTGAGGGGACTGACGCCGGAGCGCTGCTCACCCTTGCCTTGCCCGCGGGGAGTCACACGTTCACCATCATCACGGAATAAGGATAGATGGAAGGAGCCCTCATGAAGACGACAGCTTCACGCTGGACAGTGGGCGTGCTGCTCCTACTAGTCGGGACTCTTCCGCTCCGCGCCGCGGTTAGCGTGGAGCGGGTCTGGCCGGACAAGATGGTCTATGCGCCTAACTCGCCGGCGGTCTTACAGGTCGACCTGAAGAACGCAGGTGAGGCTCCCGTCAACGTGACGGTGGTCTTTGAGTTGATGAGCGAACTGGACCGCAAGGAAGAAATTGCTCGGCAGGCCGTGGCCCTCGGTCCAACGCGACCGACACACTGAACCTATCCTGGAACACCGGCCGCCACGACTTCGGCCACGCCGCACGGGTGAGCGTTTTCGACCAGGCTGGGACTGCACTGCTGGACAAGAAAGAAGCATTCTTCAGCATTACTGACAACACCTGGAAGGTGGCGCGGGACAGTCTGGCCTGCTTCTTCGCGCGCAATCTCGATGTCGAGGTCTACAACGATAGGCCGGATTACCAGGGCTTCCTGGACTTCAAGGCCGGACTCGCGGACCGGAGTTACTACGCCAACTACCTCGAATTTGCCGCGGCGCCTGACGATTACTTTGAACTGGTGCCCGCGGAGGGTAGTCCCGAGCTCTGGCGCAACGGCACCTTCGGCTATCTGATGACGCGGCGCGGTCTAAAGGCCATGGTGGAGGCGATCCACGAGGCGGGGCTAAAGGCTGTCTTGTACCTCAACCCCTACTCCGCGGGACGGCGAGCGATCGAGATGTTCCAGAAGCACCCGGACTGGTTCACCTACGACAGGACCGGCGCGCCCAAGATCTCCTTCGGCCACCAGCAGATGGCGCTCCTGCGCGAAGGGAAGATAGCCTCCGCGTACGCGGATTGGGTCTCGGGCCCCTACGCTAACATCAACTTCGCCAACCACCAAGTGGTCGATGTACTCATAGACCAGCTGGTGAAAACGGCCAAGGACTACGGCTTCGATGGCACGCGTTTCGACAACACGTGCATCTACGTCAACCCCGACGACTACGACTACCAGGGACACCCCGTGGCCAAGTCCCGGCAGGAAGCGGGGGAGAAGACCGTCTGGGCCCTGGAGCACATGCGTGAACGCCTGACCAAAGAGGTTGGCCCCCAGTACCTGGTGGGGCACAACTTCGGCTACTCGGCACACGATTGGATTCCGGCCCCGGGCTGGCAGCACGTGGCCGCTAAGGGCTGGATGGTAATGGAAGAGATCACAGGTCCCGCCCTGGGTTACAGTGAACTCCCGGGGGCTCCCCGCACCCGACCGTGGACGGATTGCGTGGAGACGCTGCGGCTCGCCCGCAACGCTGCCTGGGCCCAGGGCGGTCACTACCAGATGATCGTGTTCGGCAACCACGACGTCCCCGATCCCAACCCGGCCGATCCCGCCCATCCCGCCTACACCACCGCCGAGGCGTCGTGGGAGTACCAGAACCTGCTGGCAATGGCCAGCGGGGTACACCCCATGAATGATAATCCGTACGGGCGCGTCAAGAGCTTCAACCGATTCGTGGCCCGCTACTCGGCCCTGGTCTATGACAACACGATGCGACCGGTGGAGAAACCCGGGACCCAGATTGCCGTTCACTCCGACCGGCCGCTCTGGTGGAGGGACTTCGTGTACGTGCGGAAGGGCGACCAGGGCCAGATCCAGACGGTCATGCATCTGATCAACCCGCCGCTGTACCCGATGCACGCCAACCCGAAGAACGAGTTGCCTAGCCCGGTCGAGTCGGTCCCGATGCTGGTGAACATCCCGCCACGCTGCACCTTCCTGCGGGCGGTGCTGCTCGAGCCGGAGAAGGAGGAGGCACTGACCGTGCTCCCGGCCACCACTGCCGGGGGCAAGGTTCGCGTGGTCGTACCCAAGGTCGATCTGTGGAGCGTGGTCGTCTTCGAGTGGAAGCCCGCCGGTCCCCAAGTGTTCGAGACCCTGGCGCCGCCCCCGACCGAAGCCGCCCAGGCTGACCTCAATCCCGCGGCGCAGGCGGCCTGGGTCGCCAGTACCCGGGTCGGGGCGGACAACGCTCTGACGCATATCAGTGACGCCGGTCTCTTCCAGGGCCGCACGGCCACGACGGAGAAGGTTCCGGACCCGGATACCCGCAGCGGGTTCGCCCTGAAGGCGCGCGCGGGCGTGACCGAGAATTGGTACATGGCCGTCGGCACTTTCAGCACCTTCGAGCGCTTTGGCAAGTACCGGATCACCTTCCGCGTCAAATGCTCCGACAACACGGTCGAGGACAACGTTGTCGACGTGGGGTGCGGGGTGGAGTGGGGCGGAGATCCCCACGAATCCGTGCATCATGTCTTGAAGGGCACTGACTTCGCGGCGCCAAACAAGTACCAGGATTTCACGGTCGACACGGTGCGTGGTGACGACGGCTACTTCTTCTACTACATGGGATACCGGGGCCACGCGGACGTCTCGGTGGACACCATCACCTCCGAGCGAGTCGGTGACGTGACCGATCAGGAGCTGGCGCAGTTGTTCGGTATCCAGCCAGTTGCGACCCAGCCCTTGGGCCAGATCCCAGCCAAGCTGCTCTGGGTGCAGGGACTGTTCCATGAGATCGACCCCTTCGCCCCGGGGATCCAACAACTGAACCTGCCCTACCAGGTTGTCGAGGTCGATGCCAGGTCGATGCGCGGCTTCCCCACCACGTGGGAGGAACTGTCGCAATACTCCGTCGTTCTGCTGAGCGACTTTGACCCGATCCTGCTGCGTTTCGCCGGCGGGACGTTGCTCCGGGACTGGGTCCAGCAGGGCGGGACGCTGTTGGTGACCGGCGGACCGTTCGTTCTGGGCAAAGGCCTGACGAAGGGCACGGCGCTGGACGGTATCTACCCGGTGGAGGTTTCGCCCTGGGATCTGAAGGAGGGCGGCGCGTTCAGCGCTGCCGGTCCGGTTCCCGAAGGCTGTCCGGTCTACGACGGCACGGCCGCCGGGTCCTTCTGGGTACATAAGACGGTCGCCAAGCCGCAGGCGCAGGTGGTTCTGCAATGCGGCAAGGACCCGCTGCTAGTGGTAGGAAAGGCGGGCCTGGGCAAGGTGGTAGTCTTCACGGGCACGGCACTGGAGAGCGAGGCCAAGGTCACCCCGTACTGGACAGACCCGGGGTGGGGCAAGTGGTCGGAGAAGTTCCTGGGGTCAACTATCCGGTAGCCGAGGCGGCAAGAGCGACGTCTCCCGCGGGAGGGCCCCTTGTAACCCAAGCACATCCGGGCCGGGGTATGATCGGGTGCCGGCGTTCGCCGAGACGGTCACGGTCCCGGCCGGGGGGCAGGTGGAGTTTGGGGTGGGCAAGTGATCCGCGTGGCGCGGGCTTTCTAGCCCGCGCAGCAAACCGCATGTTCATCGGAGGGCGGGCTAGAAAGCCCGCCCCACGCGGAGGAGAAGAACGTCTCTCTGAACGCAACCCGAGCCCGTGCCCTACAGCAGCGGCGTCACCTTCTCCCCCAGCAATTGCCGCTCATACGCCCGGAAGATGCGCTCGAGCTCGCTTAGCTTCTCCTGATCCAGGTCCGAGGGCTCGTAACGGGCGATCGCGTCTCGGCAGTAGCGGTCAATGCGTTCGAGCATTTCCCGCTCGGCGTGTGTCTCGTATTCGGTATTCTGCCACGGACTCCGGTCGAGCCAGCGCGGGTACCACTGCTCGGCGCGGTAGTGTGCCAGCGTGTGGTCGGTGCTGAGGAAGTCGGTCTTGCCGGCACGGCAGACCTTCTCGATCAGCTCCAAGGCCAGCGTGTCCTCGTCGACCTCGTAGCTCCCCCAGAAACGGTTCACCGCCTGGGTCATCTCCGCGTCGAGTAGGTGCTGCACCGGCGAGTAGTCCTGGCCCGCCGGGAGCAGGCCCCCCCCTGCCGGCAAGCGGCTCAAACCCAGGGGCGCGGCGACCAAGGGGAGCATCTTCTGGAAGACAGCCTCCAGGCCGGGGCGCTTGCAGTCCACGTAGCCAACGGCCGCCCGGACGGGAAGGCCGTAGAGCCGGCGAGCGGCCTGGACAATGGTGGCGTCTTGGAGCAGGGCCTCGGGGCTACCAAAGCAGGCGGCCATGGTGCGCATGTCGAGGGACCCGGTAGCGGTGATGCCACCGGCAGGGAGGGTGGGGTCCACCACATAGCCAATCGTCCAGCCTGCAATCATCTCCGCTAGAGCCACGGTGACCGTGCCGGCCAGCGTCACCGGGCTGCTGATGCCTGAAATGGCCATGGTGGCGGGGACGTTCTGCAGGCCGACGCGGCGCTTCTCCAGGAAGCAGGCGGCCTGCTTGCCATCCAGGATCAGCGGGGAGATGAAGAAGTCGCAGGAGGCGACCAGGAGGGCATCGCCGGGGGCGCCAGTGATGACCTCCCCCATCCGCACCAACGGTTCGACGGTTTCCGGGTAGAAGATCTCCCCGCCGCAAAGAGGCTTGTCGGTGATGCGGGAGAGGGTGAGCGCGGACCAGAGCGGTTCGACGCGCTGGTCGACGGCGCTGGTGGTCAGGGTCTTGCCCACGGTGCTGAACTCATCCAGGACGTGCCCCAGTTTGGCGATGTCCACCACGTCCTGAGGGGTAGCCAGGCGGCGCTGGCCCGAGGGCCACTCCAGCAGGTGGGGGTAGTTGCCGCCCTGATAGAGATGGAGCTGGGGCGACCAACCCCCAGGGATCTCCACGCCGGAGGCAGGTTGCTGGGCGAGGTGGGCCAGCGCCTCGCGGAGCAGCTTCTCCGGGAAGAAGCTGCGGCGGGCGGAGTAGTCCACACGGCAGCCGGCGCCCTCCAGCATGCGCAACATGCCCTCATGCTCGATCCGGCAGCCGGTGCCGGTGAGCAGACGCACCGCCGCCTCATCGAGTTGGGCCAAGGTCTCGTGGTCGTGAAGTTGCCAGAGCTCGCCTGTGATGATGGTGTTCGCCTGGGGGTAGAGTGTCCGGCGGCGGGAGTAAGGCGCCGCACCGGAGATATGGGGTCATTGCCTGCGTGGGCATGGGATTGCTGTGGGGCATCGGCTGGCCCCTTGTTCGCCATTGGCCCTTATCGGGTGTGCGCAGGCCGCCGTTTGTCGCACGATGGTGGTAGGACCAGGCCCCAGCAGTCGCTGCACCCCCTGACCCCAAGAACGGCAGTACTGAGGGGTCCAAGAGCGGCCCCGGCGGCGACTGGCGCTCTGCGCGTGCTCCGGCTCGCCGGCCTTCCCACGCAACTCTAGCGGCGCCTGGCAGTGGGCGCTGCGTGGGACGGCGCGCGAGGTGGGGAGTCCGGATCAGGTCGGGGCTGGCATCGTAAGCGTTGTGAACGCGGACACGGCCAGGAAGCCCAAGGTGCCAACCGCATATGCATGACCAGGCAGGCACCCACGGTGAGACTCAAGTCGACGGCAACGCTTATAGCCGGAAGAAGTCCAGCAGGCCGCGGCGAATAGCCGTGACTAGCCAGAGCAGCGCGAAGAGGGCCACGAAGGCGATCAAGGCGGCACGGCCGACATAGGGCCCGTCGCCGTACTCGGGGGACACGGCGCGGTCCAGGATGTAGAAGGGATCGCGGGCGGCACCTTTGGTCCGCAGGGCTGCTTCCTCCAGTTGCCCCTGCAGGCCGACGGTGAGCGCCGCAAGCGTATCCCGCTCGCGGGCCAGGGCGGCGAATTGGCGGCTCAGCGGCGGTAGGGCGGCGAGGCTGCGGTTGGCTGCCGCCAGCAGAGAGGCATAGGCCCGCTCGCGCGCCTGCACCCCGGCCAGCTCCACCTGCTGGCTGGTCACGCTGCGCAGCAGGTCGGTGTACTCGGGATTGGCCGAGGTTGCCACCTCCTTGAGCACCGCCTCGCGCAGGCTCTCGATCTGTCGCTCCAGGCTTGTGATCTCCGCCGTGAGCAGCGCTACGTCGCGCTGCTGCTCGGTCTTGCCCTGGGCCAGGGCCGTGGCCTTGGCCAGGCGCACCTCCGCCAGCTTCTGCTCCAGGCTCCCGATCACCGGATTGCGTGTCTCCACCCTGCTGGCCACGGCCAAGGCGTCGGCCTGTTGGAGCCTGGACCGGGCCTCAGCCAGCGACCGCGACAGTTCGCGCTCCCGCGCCTGGCTGGTGTCCCGAGCGTTCTCGATGGTCTTAAGGCGTTCCACCAGTTGCGCGGCCTTGCCCTGGGGGTCCAGAAAGTGCTCCCGACTCTGCAGGTTCTCCAGACGCATCTCCACCTCGCGCAGGCGGTTCCGGGCCTGGCTGGTATTCTCGCGGAGGAAGTCGTAATTGTCCTTGGCCTCCTCGGTGTTAATGGCCGTCACCTGGGCCCTGAGTTGCTCCACGCAGCCGTTCGCGAGATCGGCGGAGAGCACGCGAGCGTCTTCCTGGTCGAGCGCCGGGATGATCCACGAGCCCGGAATCGGGAGCCGGCAGCCCTGGAAGGTGACTACAACGGTCAGCCCGGTGCCGGGGCTGAGGTCGAACTTGAGCATCCGGCGCAGCGTCTCCCGAGTCAGCCCCATGTCCAGGCCCAGGCGCTGCTGGAGGTTGTACTTGCGGATGAGCGCGTCCTGCAGGGCACGGCTTTGGAGCAGCAGCATGAACTTGTCGGCACCCACCAGGGGGGGGGATTCGGCGGAGGCCGGAGCCGCGCCCGTCTGCCCTGCCGGTTCCATGGAGGCGGCAGAGGAAGCGGGGGCTGCTGCGGCGTGGGCGGGGAAGAGCAGCGAACTGGTGGCTTGGTAGGAGGCGCTGCCGTAGAAGTAGACCAGCGCCGCCACGGCCGCGGCTCCTACCAGGCTGCCCAGGAAGATGAGCCAGGCGGTCAGGTGGCGGGAGCGCCCGAGCTTGCGTAAGGTTCGGCTGTGTATCTCGGCCATACGAATTCCACCTAGAGGATCAGCGCTGCCACCACGGCCGGCAGGATAGCCCGGAGCCAGCCCCGCCAACTCTCGTCGGTCTGGACGGTGCGCACCACGTACTTGGTGGGCACTACGATCACGTCGCCCGCCTGCGGCGCCTCACCGGCACGCAGCGGGTTGACCGCCCCGTTGGCGTGCACCACGATCATGCGGTTGGAGGCGGCGTCCTCCCGGTAGCCGCCGGAGCTGTTGAGATAGTCCTGGGCCGTCTGCCCGGCCATATAGGGCATGGACCCCGGTCGCGGCACAGCCCCCAGGACCGTCACCAGGTTGGACTTGCGCGGCACCACCAGCGTATCGCCGGGCTCCAGCTCCAGGTTGGCCGCCGAATTGCCCTCGAACAGTACCCCCGCCCCGTCAATGGGAATTGCCGCCACGCGGTCCCCGGCGCCTATCGGACGCGGGGGGAGGACGATGCTGACGCTGTGGGAGCCGGAGAGCACGGACTGCAGGCTCTGGCCCACCGCGCTGCCCATGGCGGCCGACTGCTCCTGGGCGGTAACCTGGAGCGCCGGCTGGCGAGTCTCGGCGTTGACGAATTGTAGCACCCGCGCCAGGTCCTCGGTCTGGGCGCGCTGGAGGGAATCGTCGTAGCGGCGGTAGATGACCATGCCGTCGGGGTTGGCGTCGGGCAGCAGGCCGCGGCCGTCCTCGAGCAGATCGCGGACAGTGTACCCACGCAGGCTGGAATGAGGTCGCAAGGCGTAGCTGCCCGGGGCCTGCACCCGCCCCTCCAGGCGCACCAGTTCGGCTTGGGCCTTGTACTCCCCCCGTCCGGCCACGCCCACCGCGTCACCAGGACGGAGGAGACTGTCTGGCGTAACGGTGAAGCCATTCGGGCCGGTCTCCAGGTGCAGGACCGTGTGGTCCGGCGTGCCCTCGAAGCCGCCGCGGGCCAGTTGGAGGGTCGGCCCGGCGCCGGGTGCCAAACCACCCGCAGCGAAGATCAGGTCGCTGACCCTCATCTCCTCAGGCCGTTCATATTCGCCGGGCTTGTTGACGAAACCGTCAATGCGGACCTTGGCTTCCGGTGCCACCTCCGAACGCAGGTGCACCTGCAGAATGTCCCCTCGCTGCAGGATCAGGTTTGTGCCCGGCTCCTCGGCGAGGTGCGTCAGGCTGACCGAGATCGTGGCGTAGTCGTGCTCCGGTGTGAGACGTAGGAGTGTGGCCCGCTCGGGATAGGCGCCAGGGACTAGCCCCCCGGCCCCGCGCAGCAGGTCGCTGAGCTTCATAGCGGCCGCCCACTCGTACTTGGCCGGCCGCACCACCGCTCCCTCGACGGTCACTTCGAAAGCGGCTTCCACGTTCTTCTGGTGGTAGATCTCGATCAGGTCGTGCGCTCGTACGGGCAGATTGGCGGCTGGATCGCCGGCCAAGGCGCGGGCGAGGTCGAAAGTGAAGAACTCGTAATGTCGCTCGGCGTCTCGGCGGCGGAGCAGGGCAGTGCCCATGTGCGCATCGCCGGCCAGGCCTTGCGCCGCGGCCAGCAAATCAGCCACTCGCGCGCCGGGGACGACGGGGTGCAGCCCTGGCCGCTTGACCGCGCCCTGCACCAACGCCGCGTTGACCCCGTCAGCTAGCAGTCCCTTGACCAGCAGTATCTCGCCGTCGGCCAGAACCCACCCGGCGTTGCCGGCGTCCTTCTGCGCCAGGTTGATCGCGGTCAGCTCCCACCTGCGCCCGTCCACGGAGCGCCATAGGTGGGCAACCGGGAGATAGGCGCTGGGCTTGAGGCCCCCGGCTAGCTCCAGGAGTTGGGTCACCGTAGTCTGCGCGGCGATCTCGTACCGCCCCGGCCGGAGCACTTCGCCGCCCACGCCCACCTGGGTGCCCGCCGGGGGGATGAACAGTACGTCGCCTGGCATCAGCGCGACATCTCTGTTGCGGCTCCCGCCGAGCAGGTAGTCGTACAGGTCGACGTTTACCGCCAGTTGTCCTGCGCGGCGCAGGGCAACCTGCCGGAAGGAGCCCACCGGGGAGGGACCACCACAGGCGTAGAGTGCGGTGAGAACCGTAGCCATGCCGGGGAGCGTGTAACGGCCCGGGCGGGTAGCGTCGCCGGTGACGAAGACCTCGATGGTGCGCTGCTCGGGGACGAGGAGCGTGATCGTTGGGTCTTTGTACAGCTTGCCGTATAGCGTGGTCAGCGCCTGACGGAGCTGCTCCAAGGTCTGGCCAGCGGCGGGGACGTTGCCTAGCTCGGGTAGGACGACGGTCCCCTCCGCGCTCACGGTGACGTTCTGGTTGACTTGCTCCCAGCCCTTGGCCCACACCCGCAGGGAGAGGGCGTCGCCCGGTCCCAGGAGATACCCTGGCGGGGGGGGAGCGCCCACGGCGGGCCTGACCGCGGCGGGGGCCGTGCCGGACTCGGCGAAAAGCCCCGCTCCGAAGCGCGGCAGGGCCTCGAAAGTGGCCTGCGGGTCAGTGACCACGCCCTTCAAGGCAGCGGCTGGCGGGGTAACCAGCGGCGTCACCGGAGTAGTCGAGGGCGGAGCCTCTGCCTCCGCGGCCCAGACGGCGCCTGGCGCCAATAAGGCAAGCAGGCAGGCCGCGATTATCAGGAAAGTAAGGCGAGGTACGGCTGACATTGGGAATGACCCCCCTACGGCATGGCGACCTTGGGTGTCCGGGGACCCCTGGTCAATGACCGGATAGCTTACACCATTTCGCCTCTCATGCCCAGAGGCCTTCTTTGTCTAAGGAGGAATTTCTGGGTAGAGACGTCAATTCCCCATCGACCATCCATAGAAATGGAACAGGAGCGTGGGAGGTGCAGCAAATGCGCGTGTACATCATGACCGACATGGAGGGTGTGGCCGGAGTCACCGGCTTCGAGGACTTCGTTACGCCCGACGGCCGTTACTACGAGACCGGCCGGGAGCTCACTACCGGGGAGGTCTCCGCGGCGGTGGAGGCGGCGCTGTTGGCCGGGGCTACGGAAGTGCTGGTGGTGGACGGGCATGGCGTGGGGGCGATAGATCCGTTACAGCTCCATCCGGGAGCGAAGCTGCTGGCTCGGAGCGGCTACCCCTTCGGCCTGGACCGGGGCTTTTACTGCCAGCTCATCATCGGCCAGCACGCCAAGGCCGGTACCGCCGACGGCCACCTCTGCCATACGCAGACCCTTGATTGGTACGATTGCACCATCAACGGGGTTTCCGTGGGAGAGATGGGGGAGATGATGCTGCTGGCGGGGGAGTACGGCGTCCCCACGGTTGCCCTCAGCGGCGACGAGGCCGCCTGTCGGGAAGCAGCAGCGCTGGTCCCCGGTATTGCCACGGCGGCGGTCAAGCAGGGCCTCAATCGCGCCGCGGCTATCCACCTGCACCCGGAGGTGGCGCGAGGTCTGATCACAGAGGCGGTGCAGGAGGGGATCGCCCGCCGGGAAGAGCTGCCCCTCTTCCGTCTGGCCCCCCCCTACGACATGGTCGTCACTTGGAAGAGCGACCTGGAGGGGCACGTCAAGCGCGGGCGCAAGTCGGGGGCGACGATCCTGGAAGTCCTAAGCAAGCCCTATGACGAGGTTGAGGAGGTAGCTAGATGAGCACAGAATTGGCATTCAACGGGGGCTCGGCGGTACGCACGACGCCCTGGCCGGGCCGCGGACTGATCGGGCCGGAGGAGAAGGCGGCGGTGGACGCCTACCTGGACGCGGTTATCGACGGGCCCGGTTTCATCAGCTATGGCGGCGTGGAGGAGGAGGCCTACTGCCAGGAGTTCTGCGAACAGATGGGCGGGGGCTACGCGGATGGTGTCAACTCCGGTACTACCGCCCTGTACGTCGCGCTGCGGGCCCTGGATCTGCCGGCCTTTAGCGAGGTTATTGTCTCGGCGGTGACCGACCCTGGTGGGATGATGCCCATCCCGCTCCTGAACCTGATCCCCATGGTCGCGGACTGTGCGCCGGGCCTGTACAACAGCGGCCCGCAACAGGTCGAGGATCTGATCACCCCGCGTACTAGCGCCATCGTCGTCGCCCACATCGGCGGCGAGCCGGCAGACATGCCGGGCATCATGGCAGTAGCGCGGCGGCACGGTCTGCCGGTGGTAGAGGACTGCGCCCAGGCCCACGGGGCGAAACTGGGCGGGCAGGTAGTGGGGACCTTCGGCGAGGTGGCCGCCTTCTCGACGATGTGGGGCAAGCACCACTCCACGGGCGGACAGGGCGGGCTGGTCTACACCCGCAACGAGGAGTTGTACTGGCGCGCGCGCCGGGCGGCGGATCGCGGCAAGCCCTTCAACCTGGAGGCCGCCGCCGGCAACCGGATCGCCACCCTCAACTTCAACCTGACCGAGCTGGCGGCGGTGGTAGGGCGCGCGCAACTGAGGAAGCTCCCTGGCATCGTGGCGCGGCGGCGAGAGGTGGTCGCGCGCCTGCGGGAGGCCACGGCCGACCTGGCGAGCGTAGCCTGGCCTGACGCACTGGACGGGGTAGAGCCCTCCTGGTGGTGGCTGCGGGGGCGGGTGCGGGTGGAGCGGATCACTTGCGACAAGGCTACCTTCTGCGCGGCCCTGGCGGCGGAGGGCTTGCCGATCAGCCCCGACTACCGTGCGGCCCTGCCGCACCATATGGAGTGGTTTGTCCAGCGCCGCGTCTTCGGCGATAGCGGGTATCCGTGGGCCAGCCCGGAGTATCAGGGCGACCGTGATCGGCAGTTCCTCTGCCCGAATGCCGAGGAAACGATGGACACCACATTCAACCTCCATCTGCACGAGGGTTGGGAGGAGCAGGAGGTGGCGGACGCGGCGCAGATACTGCGGAAGGTGGAGGGCGCGTACGGAGTCTGACGTCCGCGTGGGGCGGGCTTTCCAGCCCGCCCTTGGCGCCCTGCGCGGACTAGAAAGCCCGCGCCACGCGAGAAGCACTGGAGGTTCCCGTGATCATCGATATCCACAACCACCCTGACTGGCTCGACTTGGACGTCCACGGCGTGCTGGCCAACATGGACGAGTACCACATTGACGTCACCTGGCTGCTGTCCCTGGAGGGGCCGCAGGACGAGTACGACCAGCATGCGCACCGGGCCTTCCTGCCCCTGGCGGGAGAGGGCGTTATCTCCGTGCTGCCGCAGGTTCTGCGCTACCGGGAGTTCGCCCCGGACCGGTTTGTTGCCGGCTACTGCCCCGACCCGCGCCGGTCCGAGGCGCTGGACCTGATGGAGGTGGCCGTCGAGGTCCACAAGGTACGTGTGTGTGGGGAGCTGAAGCTGCGGATGATGTACGACAACCCGGATGCACTAAGGCTCTTCCGTTACTGCGGCGAGAAGGGGCTGCCGGTAATCGTGCACATCGACTACGAGATAAGCTCCGGTGCCCGCTACCCGCGGCCCAACTACTGGTATGGCGGGGGCGTGGAGGCGCTCGAGCGAGCAGTGGCGGCCTGTCCGGAGACGATCTTCTTCGGTCACGGCCCCGGTTTCTGGGCCACCATCTCCGGCGACGACCGGCACCTGACCGAGTACTACCCGCAGGGGGAGGTCGTCCCCGGCGGGAAGCTGCCGCAGATGATGCGGGAGTTGCCCAACCTTTACTGCGACTTCTCCGGGGGCTCCGGCCACAATGGCATCACCCGCGACCCTGCCTTCGGCAAGGACTTCCTGCTGGAGTTCCAAGACCGGGTCTGCTACGCCCGCGACCTCTTCGACAACCGCCAACGAGAGGCCCTGGAAAGCCTGGACCTGCCGGCGGAGGTGCTGGAGAAGCTGTACTCCGGCAACGCCATGCGGTTGGTGCCGCTGGAGGTCTGAGGGCCGGCGGAGGGGAATGCTTGGGCAATTCTCTCCTGTCTCCCCACATGAAAGGTACTGCCACCATGGCCCAACCTCCCTCCGGTTTCACTCCCGACGGAACCCGCTATGTGGTCCGCGACGCGCACCTGATGGACCGCGCGGACGCCTACCTGTGGAACGACCAGATGTTCATGCAGATGGACCACCGGGGGCGGTGTCAGGCCTGGTACATGCAGCCGAATCTGACCTCCTACGCCGGGGCCTTCCGGTGTTTCTATGTGCGCGACGAGGAAACCGGGGAGTTCTGGTCAGTGCCCTTTGACCCCGTGCAGGCCGAGCCCGAGGAGTTCGAGTTCTCCATCGGGCGCGGGGACCTGCAGTGGCGAGTGGTGAAGCACGGGGTGGAGGTGACGCTGCGGGTGGTGATCCCCCGCGACGATGCCGCCGAGCTATGGACGGCCTCCGTGCGCAACCTTTCCGGGCGACCCCGGAAGCTCTCCTTCTATAGCTACTTCCCGGTGGAGAGCGCCACCGCCATGGCCTGGGAGGCCCGGTTCGACTCGGCGCTGGGCGGGATGAACTACCACGCCTTCCCCTACTACGTGAAAGTGGAGGACTACTACAAGTACCAGCCGCTGAAGAACGAGACGATGTGCGTGCCGGATGTGGCGCCGACCGCGTGGGAGATGAGCGCGGCCGATTTCTCCGGGGAGGGGGGCCTGGCCGACCCCGCGGGGCTCCAGCGCAAACGCTTGGCTAAGGGCTACGAGAAGCAGGAGCCCTGCGCTTGCGTTTTCCAGTGGTCCAAGACGCTGAAGCCGGAACAGGAGTGGACGGTCAACCTCGTCTTCGCCCCGGCCCATGACCGCAAGGAGATGCTGCGGCTCAAGCGCAAGTACCTCGCCCCCGACGCCATCAACAAGGCCCTGGACAAGGTCAATGCCTTCTACGCCAAATACGAGCCGGCCTATCGAGTGGAGACGCCCGACGCCGACCTGGACGCCTACCTGAACGTGTGGTTGCCCTTCCAGAACTTGATGAACGGGCGGGCGCTGCGCTTCAACATGGACGCCTGCGGGCGCAACATCATCCAGGACTCGATGGGGATCGTGCTCAACGACCCGGCCACCGCTCGACGCAATTTCCTGGTGACGTGGTCCCAGCAGGAGGCCGACGGTTGGCTACCGCACTCGGTCAAGATGGTTCCCGAAGCGGAGACTTCACCAATCAACACCATCCCCCACCGCGACATGAATGTCTGGGGGCCGTATTCGCTGTACTTCTACCTGGTGGAGACGGGTGACCTCGGGATTCTTGACGAGAAGCTGCGCTCCAGCGACGACCCGACCCCGGTCACGTTGTACGAACACCTCCACCGCGGGCTGGAGTGGCTACTGGCCGACCGGACCAAGCGGGGGCTGTCGCGGATCGGCGAGGGCGACTGGAACGACCCGCTGAACATGGCCGGCTGGCGGAACAAGGGCGAGTCGGTGTGGCTAACCCAGGCACTCTCCTATGCGCTGGACGTCTGGGCTGAGGTGGCCGAGCAGGTCGGCGACGCGGAGCGGGCCAAGCGCTACCGCCAGGAGGGGAAGAAATGTCGCCGGGCGGTAAACAAGCACGCCTGGGACGGGGCGTGGTACATGCGCGGCACCACCGACGCCGGGCGACGATTTGGGGTCCACACTGACAAAGAGGGCAAGATCTTCGTCAACGCTCAGTCCTGGGCGATCATCTGCGGGGCGGCAACGGGCGAGCGTGTGGATGAGATCATGGCTGCCGTCAACCGCTATCTGATGACCGACTCGGGGCCAATGACGCTGCACCCGGCCTTCACCACCATGCAGGAGGACATCGGCAAAATCTGCCTCAAGCAGGGCGGGACTGGCGAGAATGGGTCGGTGTACTGCCACGCCGCGACCTTCCTGGCCTACGCGCTCTACCTGACGCGGCGGCCGGAGGAAGCGTGGGGCATCCTGCGGACGCTACTGACCGGCTGGGGCACCAATCCCCTGCGCCGCTCCGGGCAGATCCCGACGTACATCCCCAACCAGTTCTTTGGGGTGGCGATGGGCAAGCACGAGGGCAAGTCCAGCCACTCGGCCATGACCGGGACCACCGCCTGGTGGCAGCGGACGGCGCTGACCATGACGCTGGGTATCCGCGCCGAGTGGGAGGGCCTGCGGATCGATCCGCAACTGCCCGCCGCGTGGAAGAAAGCGCGTGTGCAGCGGACCTTCCGGGGTGCGGCATACGATATCGCCATCAGCAGACAGAAAGGCGACGACCGAGTGACGGTGTGGCTCGACGGCGCGGAACTGGCGGACAACCTCGTCCCCCTGCAGAAGACAGGCAGCCGGCATGAGGTGCGGGTGGTGGTGAGAGCGTAGCCGTTAACGAATCGGGAGGGGCCGGATGAACGGCGTCTGCGCCGAGAATCCGGCCCGCCGGCTAGCGGAGACGGGCCGGATTCGCCGCGCACTTCGTGCGCCGCTCATCGCGGCCCCTCCCGGTCTCGATGAAGAAGGACTCTGATCGGAGGAATCCCATGAACTTCAACCCGCAACGACTGGTTACAGGCGTTCTCATCCTCGCGCTGCTGGGCGCGCTGGCCCTGGCGGCCTCGGCCTCGGACACGGAGCGCTACTTCTGGCCCCAACTCAAAGCGGGTACCGTCAAGGTGGACGGGAACCTGAACGAGTGGGGAGACATCGGTACGGCCATCACCATCGACTCCGAGCATACTGGCAAAGGCTATGTTGGGGGCTACTTTGACGGTGTTAGGGACTGCTCAGCACGAGTGCGGATCGCCTACGACCTGCAGAATCTCTACGTCGTGCTGTCCGTGCTGGACGGCTCGGTGCGGCCGCTGGAGAAGAAGTCCGGGGTGCCGGGCAAGTTCTGGGAGCAGGATGGGATGGGGTTCTACCTGGACGTGCCGGGTACCAACGTCTCCACCGGCCGCTACAACACTATCCCGACCCGCCCTTGGCAGCCGGAGCCGATCATCCAGTTGACGCCCAGCACTGAGCGTTTCGCCGCCGAGACTCTCCCTGAGGGGAGCCAGTGGGGCTGCACGTTGTCGGACAAGGGGTATATGGTGGAAGCCTCCGTCCCCTGGGCGGCGCTAGGCTGGCAGCCGCAGGCGGGCGATCGCATCTTCTTCGCTGCGATTCTCGCCGATATTGACCAGGGTAAGGACGGCAAGGACGGCCCTCTGCACCAGATCATCTGGCACCAGGGGCGAACGGCGGTCCGTCCGGTCACCCGGGAGTTCGCGGAGGCGCGCTTGATGAATCCCGGCGGCTACGGCGGGGAGCTGATTACCTCCACCGTCGCGGCCGCCCAGGGCGAGCCCTTCTCCTGGAAGCTCTTGGCCGACGCCGACCAGCCGGGGTGGAGGGTCACGCAGGTGGCGCTGATCGCTCCGGACGGCGGGGCGCAGGTCCTGCCGCAGTCGTCGGCAACCGTGGACCCGGCCCAGCGCCTGCTGCTGGCCGGCGATGTGGACACCGCGGCCCTGGCGCCGGGGCAGTACGCTCTGGCCGCCACCGCCACCAA
>JALGSV010000070.1 GCA_029821755.1 Candidatus Zipacnadum vermilionense
CCCCGTGCGCGGACACAGGAATCCGAAGCTGCCCGGAATGTTGGCATCGTCCGGACCAGTCGCTATCAGCAGTTGCTGCTGGTCGCCGTATTGGCGGTCGGTCTCATAGCTGATCCACATAGGGCAGATCGGGGAGCCGAGCGCGAAGATCCGTACGGCGGTCGCCGGCCGCGTCACCGTCGTTCCGGTCATCCCGAATATCCGCGCGAAGTAGTACTCCACGGGCACACGAGTGACCACCCGCACCCCTTCCTCATAGGCGCTGAGTGTGCCGTATCCCTCCACGTATTGCCCGCTGTCAAAGAAGGTCACCTCGGTGGGGGACCATTCGACCGCAGGGCTCCCCGCCGCGTTGTTGGCGCTGATCGTGTCACTGATCCGGGCCAAGGTGGTCGCGGGCTCGTCGTTGACCATATTAGAGGTGCCGGCGACCGCGGCGGCATCGGCCACGTTCTGCGCCCGCTGCGCCGCCAGAATCGCGCGCCCGATGTCTAGTGAGAACGCCGTTATCCCGAGCAGCGCCACCAGCGCCACGGTCATCAGGGCCAGAATCGTGCCTCTTCGCCGACCACCATGTGCCGTTCTGGTACTCATAATACAAAACCCCCTCAGAGGTGCCGATACCATCATACATCGGCCTTTCCGGGGGGGAGCAGGTCAAAACCATGTTAACTTATGGTAACGCTCTAGTACTTTACCCCGAAGCCCGCGTGGCTAAACCCCGCCGAGCCCTGCATGTGGCCTCCCGTGGTCGGTGATGTGCCTTGCGACTCCAGGAGGCGCCGCAAGGAGCTGCGCTCGAAGTGCGTGGCGAATCCGGCCCTCTTCTCTCGTGACCCCTCGGCCGCGGAGGTCAGCGCGGTGTGCTCGGAGAATACCGGCCCGTGCGCCGGCCCTGGCCGACGACTGTACCATACCACAAGGAGAGGCATCTTGCCACTGCCCACCGACCACGAACTACCTGGCACCTGCATTGAAGGCCATGAGATTGCCCGCTTCGTCATTGGCACCAACTGGTTCCTCGGCTACTCCCACCAGACCGCCGCCCGGGACAGGTGGCTGCGCCGGTACCAGACCGTCGACAACATCGTCGCCGTGCTTAAGGTCTGCAGCGCTGGCGGGATGAACGCGCTGGTCAGCGTCGGCGACCCGCGCATGACTGAGGCTAAGCAGCGTCACGAAGAGGAGACCGGGCACCACCTGAAGTGGTTCACCACCCCCGGCGGGGCGACCACCGACGAACTACTCAAGCACATCGACGAATGCGCCGAGCTGGACGCGGAGTTCTGCCTCCCGCACGTCTCCTGGACCGACCCCCGGGTACACGCGGCGACCAATACCATCACCGACTACGAGCGCGTAGCGGCGCACATCCGCGACTGCGGGATGATCCCCGGCCTCTCTACCCACCGCCCCGACACCATCGTCGTCGGCGACCGCGCGGGGTATGACATCGCCACCTACATCCAGCCGTACAACGCCATTGGTTTCCTCTGCTCGGTGGAGACGGACTGGGTGGCGCGGGTGATCAACGGCACGCCCAAGCCGGTCTTGTGCATCAAACCGCTGGGCGCCGGGCGGATCAACCCGGTCACCGGACTCAGCTTCGTCTTCAACACCCTCAAGCCCACGGACATGGTCTGCATCGGTCTCCTGTGCGAGGAGGAAGCGCAGGAAGACCTCGAGATCGTCCAGGGCTTGCTGGCCGGCCAGAGGGTCGAGCCGGAACTGCAATACACCCGGAGCAAGACGACGCTGGTGAAATGACCCAGTGGCACCGGCGTCTCGCCGGTGCGGGCCGCAAGAGAGGAAGGTGAGCCCATGCCCCACAACCACGTCTTCCCCGCCTGGGCCGGAGGGCTCCTGTCCGGGCCGTGGCGGCGGCTCGTGCACAAACCTGAGCGAATCCTGGGACCCTTCGTCCGGACCGGCATGACCGTTCTGGATGTCGGCCCCGGCATGGGCTTCTTCAGCCTGCCGCTGGCACGGATGGTCGGGCCGGAGGGGCGGGTGGTCTGCGTGGACGTACAGGAGGGGATGCTGCAGGGACTACGCAAGCGCGCGCGGGCGGCGCATCTGGAGGACCGGCTGGTCCTGCGCCTGGCCCAGCCGGTTTCGCTGGGGCTGGCGGATTTCGAGGGGAGAGTGGAATCCGCGCTGGCCTTTGCCGTGGTGCATGAGATGCCCGACGCGGCCCATTTCTTCGCGGAACTGGCGCGCCTCCTCAAGCCCGACGCGGTCTGTCTGTTCGCCGAGACGAAGGGCCCGGTGTCCGCTGATGATTTCGCGAGAGAGCTGGATCTCGCTCGGCAGCACGGCTTCGCCTCCGCCGCCACATCCCCCATTGCCCGCTCTCACGCCGCGCTGCTGACCAGAACATGAGCCGTGTCCCCTCCCCCCCTCGACCACCGACCACCGACTATTGCCCCTCCCCTATCTCCTCATACATCGCCAGCACGTTCTCCAGCGGTGTCCCGCTCTGGATGTTGTGGCAGGGCGCGACGATGTAGCCGGTCCCGTCCCCTCCCAGCAGCCGCATGTTCTCCCGTACCTCCCGCCGCACGTCGTCCGCGCTGCCGAAGGACATGATCGCCTGCGTGTCCACTGCCCCGTGGAAGCACAGTCGGTCGCCGAACTCCGCCTTCATCCGCGCCCGGTCCATCCCCGCACAGCGCCACTGGATGGGGTTGAGCACCTCTACCCCCATTTCCACCAGGTCCCCGATGATCTCGAACATCCCCCCGTCATCGTGGTGGAAGACGATCAGGCCATATTCCTTGGCCAGCTTGATCGCCCGGCGGTAGTGCGGCCAGAAGATACTTTGGATAGTCTTCTTGCTCATGACTAATCCATTCTGGCAGCCGAAATCGTCGGTGACCTGGGTGACGTCCATCACCCCGCGGCAGGCCTCAAACAGCAGCCGGTGCTGCGCCAGGCGGTAGGCCATGGTCCGCTCCAGCACTGCCTCGATCAGCTCCGGCCGCAGGACCAGGTTGAGCAGCGCCGTCTCCTGCCCAAACAGCGTCCACAGATCCACGAAGGGCGCCATGTACCCCGCCTCCACCATAAACCGCCCCCGCAGCTTCTCGCAGGCCTCCCGCGCGGCGGCGAAGTCGTAGTCGGTGGGGCTCTCCCAGTCGAAGTCGTCGAGCTGGCGCGGGTCGGTGACCTCCTTGAGGGGATAGTAGGCCTGCTCCCAGTAGCTGCCGCCGGTAGGCAGGACGATCTGCCGCCCCCACGTTCCCCACAGACCGACCGGGGTTCCCTCGGGGGATTCGGGGTGCTCCCGCGTATAGGGCGCGCCCGCTCCGCAGATGCCGTCAATGCCCAGCCGGTCCCGTATCTTATGCTGGTCCTCCTCTCCGAAGTGCTCGCGGAGGGAGTCCCAGACTTCCCCGGTGGCCCAGATATCGCAGGGCAGCCGATCGACCGACTGATGCCGGACGGCCGCGAGGATCCGTTCGCGTGAGGTCATGGCGTCCGTCCTTTGCTCCCCCTCTCCTGCAAGGAGAGGGGGCGGGGGGGGTGAGGCTCCCCGGCCCCTCCCCGGAATGTTTCACGTGAAACAATTGTTCCACATGGCACACTGTCTACTCGTACTTTCCCTCCTCCACAAACACCTCATACGCCCAGTGTTGCCAGAGAGGATCGCAGCCCAGCGACTTGTTGTCGCCATAGTCCTTCGCCACAAATCCCCCGCCCCTTCCGCCCAGCAGCCGGATCATCTCCCGCGCCCGCGACTCAATCAGCTCCCGGTTGCCGGTCGGCAGAATCTTCTGGATGTCCACCGGGCACCAGTAGGTGATCCGGTCGCCGTAGTCGGCCAGGAACTCCAGGCCGCTCAGCTCCGGCTGGTCGAGTTGCAGCACGTCCATGCCCAGGTCGGCCAGGCGGGGGACGATGTCCTTGACGTAGCCGCAGGAGTGCATCCACACGGTCAGACCCCGCTGGTGGGCGCGGCCTATGAGCTTCTGGAAACCGGGACGGAAGAGGTCGTCCCACATGCGCGGGCTGACCAGCAGGCGGTCCTCGGTGCCCCAGTCCTCACAGTACATCACGCCGTCGGCGCCCAGGTCGGCGTACAGGTCCACCTGGCGGATGGCCAGGTCGTTGACCATCGTGTTCAGCCGCCGAATCTGCTCGGGGTAGGCAGCGCAGTCCTCCAGGTACTGCTCCAGCTTGCGCAGGTAGCGGGCCTGATTGAAGGCGCACCCGGCGATGCCACCCAGAACGTACTTGTCCGCCTGCTCCTCGCGAGCCTTCTCGTTGTGGGCGTAGCGGGCAGGGTCATCGTGGGTGGGGAGTTGGTAGGTGTCCAGGTCGGCCCAGGTCTTGAGCGCCGGGTCGATGACCTCGCCCTGAGTGGTGCGGCCGGGCAGGCGGCGCCAGGTCAGGCCCCACTCGTCGTGGGTGGTCTCGCCGCCGCGGCCGTCAGGTTCCCAGCGACGCTCCTCAAAGCCGGGGGCGGGGGCCATGCCCATCCCCCCCAGGTCGTTGACCCGGGGCTGCCCTTCATAGTCGCTGAAGCCCAGCCCGATGCGCTCGGGATGATCGCGTTCCAGGACGCGGCGGATGAGGTCTCGTGAAGTCATGGTTTTCTCTCCGTATCTGCTGGCGGCGGGCGTTGTTCCTTCCGCGTGGGGCGGGCTTCCAGCCCGCCCTCCGATGAGGATGCGGCTCCCGCGGCGGGCTGGAAGCCCGCCCCACGCGGAGGGGAGCCGCCCCTACACCCAGCTCACCTGCGCCGGCCGGCGGGGCGGGATCAGGCGGTACTCCTCGGCGGGATGGCCGACGGTCAGGACGTAGTGGACCTGGTGGGCCTCGGGAAGGCCCAGGTCGGCGCGCAGTTCCGGGAGGGCCCGGAGGGCCTCCGAGGCATAGGCGGTGATACAGGTCCCCAGACCCAGGCTCTCGGCCATCAGGGCCAGGATCAGCGTCGCGAAAGCCCCGGCGGACTCGGGCAGGACCTCGTTCACGTCGGCGTGGACCACGATCACCACGGGCGCGCCGAAAAAGAGCCGGTCGCGCCCGGCGTCTACGTGCTTGACGAAAGCCGGGACGGCCGCCTGCATGTGCGGATGCATCCCGAAAGCGGGGTCCAGGCCGAGGCCCGCGAGGCGCTCGGCGGTATGCTCCTGGTCCGCCACGATATCGGCGTAAGTGCGGTAGAAATCGGTTACCCGGGCGGCGAGGGCGTCGCGGCGCTCGGGGTCGGTAAGCACGGTGAAGGCCTGGCACTGGCAGTTGGCCGCGGTCGGGGCCCAGCGGGCGGCGTCCAGCATCTGCTTCAGCAGCTCCCGCGGAACCGGCCGCGGCTGGTACTGGCGGATGGTGCGGCGGCGGACAACCAGAGCGCGCAGGGCGTCGGCCTCCACCCCCGGCGGCGGCGCGGCGCAGAACTCGCCCGGCTCGCCTTCCTCGACGGAGATGGCTCCCTCGGGACACAGCGCGACGCAGTGGCCGCAGTCAATACACATCACGCGGCCTATCTTGATGCGGCCCGCCTTCTCGCGGATCATGTCGGCGGGACAGGTAAGCAGGCAAGCTCCACAGAGGGTGCAGAGGTCGGGGTTGACGGTGAGGCGCATGGCGCTGTCTCCATGGGGAGAGCGGAGAGCCTCCTGACATATCAAGGAGGGGCCGGATAGGTGGATGCGTTTGCGCAGCAAACGCAGACGGAACCTATCCGGCCCGCCCGGTGGGTCCCACGCAACCGCCGGGCCGGATAGAATCTGTCTGCCCGCAAACGACGCGGGCAGACATCTATCCGGCCCCTCCTGGCTTGGTTTGAGGGTGAATCACACGTGCTCCTTGAGCCAGGCCAGGCACTGGCGATAGCCGGTGCCGTCGTCGCGCGGGCCCTCGTATTCGGCCGTCCAGGGGCCGTCGTAGCCTACCTTCTTCAGGCACTGGATCGCCCACTCCAGCGGGATCTCGCCCGCGCCCAGGACCGTGCCCTGGTAGTCGGCGCGGGAGCCGGTGCCGTCCTTGAAGTGGGTGTGCATCACGTACGGGGCGATGGCCTCGTAGATCTCGTGCAGCTTCTCCACCTCGTGGCCAAACCAGCGATAGTTCATGGTGTCGAGGTTGGCGCCCAGGAAGGGCGACTGGACTTGCTCGTAGATCATGAGCTGCACCGGCCACTCGTTGGTGACGTAGCCGTGGTTGTCGATGGCCAGCTTGATCCCGGCCGGCTCGATGAAGTCGAGGCAGCGGCCGAAGCACTCGACCATCCAGGGGACCCACTCCAGCGTGGGGCGGGGATCGTCGCCGGGCCAACCGCCGTCGGTGCGCAAGGTGTCGGTGCCCAGAATCTGCGCGCATTCGCACACGCGCTTCATGCGCTCGATCTGAGTGAAGATCTGCGATTCCTTGTCCTGGCAGAAGTTGTTGCCAGCGGTGAGGGCAGAGACAACCAGGCCGCGGTCCTGGAGCATCTGGGCGACCTGCTTGGCGCGGGCCTCGGGTCTGACCTCGTCCTGGGGCCAGACGTCAGCGGTGGCGACCTCTACGCAGTCAAAGCCGGCGTCAGCCACGAAGTCGAGGAACTCCTCGAGCGTATCGCCGGGAGCGTTGTAGTGGATGAGTCCGTAGGACATGTGGGGGCCTCCTGAGGGTTGAGGGTCGTTGGTTAGTCGCGAGTCGCGAGCGGAGACGGGAAGGAATTCCTCCTGGGAGTCGGCATGTCCTCCCTAGGCAAAGGGAAAGCCCCGGCGGCGGGAAGGCGGCCGGGGCTGGTAAGGCCTAGCGCTGGTGAGAGCAGCCGGGGGCCGGCGTTAGAAGTTCACGTCGGTGCCCAGCATCAGCAGCTTCTGCTTGCCGAAGGGCTGCAGGGCCTCGGGGAAGCTGCCGCCGGAGCGCAGTTGCTCTCCGTAGACCACGTAGACATTGGCGGTCGGGTTGGCGGGAATGTAGACCCAGACGGCCCAGAGGTTGTCGTAAGCGGGCGTGCCCCCCGGCGTGGTGGCAATGGGGCTGTCGTACCAGAAGCCGCTGCGCGTGTTCACGTGATAGTAGGTGCCCCGTACCGGGAAGCTGCCAATCTTGCTCCACACGTTAAAGCCGGTGAAGATCAGGTTGGTCATGGCCGGCGGGTTGTACATCCAGCGCTCCCACTCCAGCAGGACGTCCTTGACGCCGCCGTTGGGGTCGGGCACCACCGGATGGAAGCTCTGGAAGGGCTCGTAGAAGGGGTGGAGGATGGAGTACTGGATGTCGTACTCGGCGTCCACGTTGGAGTAGCAGAACTGCAGCCAGGTCTTGCGCGACTTGTAGGCATCCAGCAGGGCCATGTGGGCGTCGGGGTCGTTCTTGCCGACCCAGTTGGGGCGGTTGGCGTGGTAGAACTGGCGAGCATACTCGTAGCGCAGGTACTTGTCGCCGCTCCAGCGCCAGGAGATATCGCCGCTGGCGGCCCGCTCGCCGCCGACACCGTTGGGTAGCCAGTTGAGGGCCAGGGAGTAGCGGGGCCTCTGGAAGGCCACGCGGGCGAAGAGGTACTGATCCCCGAGGTCCAGGGCCAGGCTGGGGTCTTCCAGGCGATGTAGGATCCAGTCGTATTCGGATCCGCCCCAGAAGAAGTCCCAGGCGAGGTTGCTATTCAACAGGCGCTCATAGTGGATGCGGAGGCCTTGCTGGGCACGACGCTCGTTGTTGGCAAGGATGCCCAGGCCATACTGCTGAAACTGCCGGCCGACCCGCCACCATCGGCCCTCGTCGATAATCCGCTCATACCAGGCTTCGGAGAGCCAGAGGGCCTCGTCACCGTACCCGTTCTCGTTGTCGCCGGGGGTGCTGATATAGCGGGGCTGCTCGCCGGCGTCGAAGCCGGAGCCCTGGCCGCCGAGCACGGACAGGGGGACGGCGGTGTCCTTGTAGCGCAGGACGATGCGAGCGCGGCTACGGTCCTCCACGCACTCCCAGGACAGCTCAGTCATGAGAATATCGAAGAGGTTGCAGTTCTTGAGGCTGGGGCCGGCGTAGCCGATCTTGTACTCGATCAGGCCGCCCCAGTCGCACTGGCGCCGGCGCAGGTCCAGGCGGCGGTTGAGGTCGACGATCTGCGCGGACTGGTCCACCAAGCTCTGGCGCAGCGTGGATAGCTCCGTCCCGAATTCCTCGGCGAGCTCCTGGGCGATGCGCTCGATCTCGGCGCGGTCAGGGGGAGGACCGGGCGGGCCCTGGGGGCCGGGCGGGCCGGCGGGGCCAGGCGGGCCAGGCGGGCCAGGGGCGCCGGGCT